>JAZOCJ010000025.1:0-68648 GCA_045596405.1 Faecousia sp.
GGGCGCAATTTTCCGCCCGGCATTATTTTATATATATAAAAGAGAAATTCTACGGGCGGTTGATAACCGCCCCTACAAACAAACTTTAAGGTTTCTCGTAGGGGGAGCGATGGGAGCGGCGCCGGAGGCGGAAGGAGCGACCTGAGCGAGTGGCAGCGGTCGACAAAATCGAGGAAAAGCGTAAGCCCGAAGATTTTGTCGGGTACCGCAACAGGAGGCAACCTGCCGCCCGATATGTCGTCCCTCGAATCATTACGGTTTACGGGCGGATATTATCCGCCCCTACAATAGATGTTATGGATTTCTTACAATTCACCACTGCACTTTAATTGATATTTCAATGGATTGTTTTCAATATATTCCCAGGTTTCGTCGTAATCCTGCTGGTTGCGGATCCCATGGTCATAAAATGATTTCTGCCAAATTGGTCTGCCTATCTGCCGAGAAACCCAACGTTTCATAGAGCCAATCACCGTTGACACCGTAGGGGCGGATATTATCCGCCCGTTATCGTCCGATTGGATAGATAGGATCAAATGAATGTGATCGGGCATAATGCAATATTTATCAACAGAAATATTTTCGTAATAGGCAGGGATTTGCCGGATCGCCTGTTCCACAATCTTACCTGCAGGAGATAATGGGATATTTTGCGGGCGGATAGTATCCGCCCCTACATTTTCCCAAAAGAGTTTCTCTCTGTTTGCGGTACAGACGGTTATGAAATATGCGCCTGGGGTGGCGTAATCATAATTATCAATCCGGATGGGTTTGCGTTTTGGCAATTCCATCAGATACGCCTCCTGCATTTTCGTATTCAGACGGGCGGATAATATCCGCCCCTACAAACAAATCTTAAGGTTTCTCGTAGGGGCGGCAACCTGGCGCCCGCGACCACATCCTTTGCGGGCGGATGATATCCGCCCCTACAATTTTTGTAGGGGCGGGTTGGTATGTATTAGCCGCGGGTTTTGTACAGATGCACGATGTTCAGATCTTCCGGCATATCCAGACCGTGGGAGCCGCAGCCGCCGTCGATCTCGTGGGCGCCGTGGTCCATAGCAAAGCCCAGCAGTGTCCGGTGGTGCTTCCAATGCTCCGCGATCATAGAATCGAACATTGCCAGGGTCTCCACATTGCAACGCATCTCTGTCAGTGCTTCCAGACTGTCCGGACCGTACTTATGCATAATGGAATCGTAATTCTTGTTATAGACCACCACGAAGTCGTGCTCATCCTTCAGAATGATCTCCGCCGCCTTGGCGTTCACATCCTCCACCTTCTCGCAGGGGTAGTAATCCATATCCCGGTTCAGGTAGATATTGCAAAGGCTGCTCTGGGCGTCGCCGATAATCACCGGCTTCTTGCCTGCGCGGATCAGGACATCAAAGATGGTGTCAATGCTGATCACAGGCTTTTCATACTGCTTGATACCGTGGACATCGGGCTGTGCGCCGGTGTAGATCGTACCGAAGCAAACAGGCGTCACAGAGGGCATCACCGTATGGTAGGGAAACTCGGTGTATTCCCGGAACTCCAGCTCCTTGAACAGGTGGGGATACTTCCGGTACACCCACTCGCCGATAGCATCGGGGTTATACATAAAGATACGATCACACTTCTCACCGCCAAAGGCATTGTCCACAAAAGCGTTCAACCGGGGGTCAGCTTCTGCTGCGCAGGCAGGAGCCTCAAGTCCCATGGCATAAGCAAGAGATGCGCACAGGCTGTCAATACAGGTGGGATTGATAGGTTGTTTCATAAATCGTTCCTCCATTATTCTTTCTCAAGAAACTGGTGCATGACCGGCCAGGCATCGTCGGGGTAGAACTGGTGTCCGCCGTCGCCTTCCACCAGGGTGATAATATCTTCCTTACCAACAGCAGTGTAGAAGCGGCGAATATCTTCATACGCCTTATGCACGCCGTCCAGCGGGAAGATGGAATCCCGGATACCGCAGACCACGATCAGCTTCCGGGGCGCGATCAAGCCGCCCAGATCGCCCATTTCAAAGTACTTACGAATACCGGGGATAAAGTTACAAGGGCAGTGATCCATAGCAATGATGGAATCTTCATAGGTACACACAGAGCAGGACGGCACTGCCATATGGATGCGCTGATCCATACAGGCGGCGTAGAAGGTGGCTGTACCGCCGCCGGAGTTGCCCATACAGAGAATGCGCTGAGCATCGATCACATCCGCAAAATGGGTGGTCATCACATCAATGAGGCGGCTGATATCCCAGACCCGCTCGCCGATGGCGGTTCTGCCCAGCAGCAAGGTCGCCATAGCCTCGTTATTCTTACGGCAGGCAGGTGCACCGCCCTCCACGTGACCGGCGCTGCCCATATACCGCTGCTCCAGGGTGACTGCACACAGTCCCTCCTTCACAGCCCGCACAGCAAAATCTCTGCCGCCGGCAATAGACTGGGCGTCCTCCGGGTACTTGACTTCGCCCAGGGAGATATGCATTCCCCGGCTGTGACCCTGAATGCAGATCGCGGCGGGGATGGGCTTATTTATGCCATCCGGGACAAGGATGCTTGCGGATACAAAATAGCCCGGCTCGCTCTGGAATTCAAAGTCCCGACGGGTATACCCGTCGCACTGCTTCTCGGCAAGGATCGTCATTTCATCCGCGCAGGTGGTCAGCGGCAGACCCAAAAGCTCCTGCAACTTTTCTCTTGCCGCCTTTTGCCATTCGGGGATGGGTGTATTTCCGTCCCAGCGCAGAGCGGGCTTCAAGCCGGCTGCCAGTGATTGTATGTATGCATGGGAATTATGCTCTTTCAAGGTGATCACCATTCCTTTCTTATTTCATATTATAGTACATCCTATGCCCTACAAGCAAGCTTTTTTTACCGGAAATACGATTCTCCGCAAAATATTTGTCAAAAGGAACTATTCCCTTGAAATCGCTTGACTTTCCTATGCCCAACGGATAAAATGAACTCGTATAAAAATCAACTGGAGGCGTATCATTATGAACATTCTCACCTGCCGTAAAACAGAGACCGCGGAATATGCTGCCCAGGAGCTTGCCAAGTATATCCGGCACATCACCCGCTGCCAGATCATGCCTGAGGTGGTTTACGCCGATACCTACCCCACCCTGCCCTGCGAGAATACCATCGTGCTGGGACTGTTGGAGGAGCTTTCTCTTAACACTGCGGATCTTTCCGATCCGTTCATTGAGGATATTGTAGATATTAATGTGGTCAATGGCTGCGGCTACATCGCCGGCAGTAACGACCGCTCCATTCTGATCGCGGTCTACAAATACTGCACCTCTGCCGGCTGCCGTTTCATCCGTCCCGGCGAAGGCGGCGAGTATATTCCCTACTGCGATCTGTTGGGTCACACCTTCCAATACCGGAAGAAAGCCGACCACCCCTTCCGTGGCGAATGCACCGAGGGCGCGGTGAGCTACGAGCATATCCGGGACACCGTGTACTGGCTGCCCAAGGTCGGTATGAATATGTATATGATCGAAGGTCTTGTTCCCTATTCCTATATGCACAAGTGGTACGGTCACGTGGGCAACCGCATCCTGCGCCAGAAAGGTAATGTAACCGATTACGCAATGCTCCAGGAGCTTGTGGATCGGATGGAGATGGACATCAAGCGCACCGGCGTGCAGCTGCACACCATTGGTCACGGCTGGATGTTTGAAAAGCTGGGCATCCCGCACACCACTGCAGCCGCCGAGAAAGCGGCACTGAAGGAAGAAGACAAGCAATACTTAGCTATGCTGGGCGGCAAGCGGGATATCAACAAGGGCACTTTCTACACCCACTTCTGCTACTCCAATCCGGCTGCCAGAAAGCTATTGGTGGACTTCTGTGTGGAATATCTGCAGGACAAGCCCCACGTGGATTTCCTCCATGTCTGGCTGGCGGACTCCACCAACAACCAGTGCGAGTGCCCTGAGTGCGTGAAGATGACGCCTTCTGATCACTATGTGATGCTGCTGAATGAGATCGACGAGGCTTTGGAGAAGATCGGTTCCAAGACCCGTCTGGTATTCATCCTCTACATTGACACTGTCCGTCCTCCGGAGCTGCTGAAGCTGAAGAATCCCAACCGGTTCATTCTGCTGGCTGCTATCGGTCTGCACTATGAGACAGGCTACGTCAAGGGCGAATACACCGGCGAGATCCCGCCCTATGTGAGAAATCAGTTCACGCCCCCGGATAACCTGCTCCGGCTGAAGTGGCACAAGGACTGGAAGGCGCTGAGTGACAATATCCCCAGCGTGATCTTCGAGTACCGTTTCTATACCGATCAGTACTGCGATCCCGGCTATATGCAGGTCTCCAGAGAAACCCATCGGGATATGAAGTCTCTGAACGATGTGGACTTCCAGGGCTGTATGAGCGACCAGACCCACAGAATGTATCTGCCCACCTCCCTGCCGATGGTAATGATGGGCGAGACTCTGTTTGACAAGAACCTGGACTTTGATGCCTACACGGACGACTACTTCTTGGGTGCCTTTGGCAAGGACGGACTTAAGTGCCGTGAGTACTTAGAGACCCTGTCCAAGCTGTTCTGTCCCTCCAACATTCGCGTGGGCGGCAAAAACGGCGTGGAAGAGGAAGGCCTGGAAACCGCAGCCGGTAAGCCCAAGACCTGGCGCAACAACCCCGCCGTTGCGGAAAGTATCGCCAATATCCCCGCTGTTCTGGACGCGTTCCTGCCGGTGATCGAAAAGAATATGGCTCTGGACAATGTATGCCACAGAAAGTCCTGGGTCAATATGAAATATCACTACCACATCTGCTCCTACCTTGCCAAGATCTTCTATCTGGGCGCATCCGATCGGCTGGAAGAGGCGCGGAAAGTGTATAACGAGCTGGAAGTTTATCTGTCCCAGGTGGAGTATGACATCCACAACGACTTCGATGTGTTCCTGTTCACCAAGACCATCCGCTCCAAGCTGGAGTTGCCCTCCATTCCCTATTACGACTGATAGAAACAGTAAAACCGCAGACGGGTAATCCCGTCTGCGGTGTTTTTTATCGGTAAAGTTTTCTGTCCCGGATCTCTTCGAAGAACAGCTTGTAGGTGCCGGCGCTCAGCTCGGGAATATACGCGCCGGACAGGAACGGATTCTCACCGTAATACCCGTCACAACGGCCGCAGTGGTCCGAGCCGCCGGAAATGTAAAGTCCTTTATCGTAGGCCATCCGGATCGCCTGGGCCTCCTGTCTCTGGGGCAGGTAATAGTTCCAGACCTCCAGACCCTCAATGCCCATTTCCATCAACGGCTCTACAAACTGCAGCTGATCCCGGGGATGTGCCAGCAGGGCAATGCCGCCTGCGTCACGGATCAGCTGAATGATCTCGTGCTCCTGCTTGAACGGATGCAGCACAGGGACTTCCTTCTTGTGCTTGCCGAATAGTTCACGGAAATACCAGCCCTGTTCCGCCGCGGTCATCAGACCCTTATCAATCATAACCCGGAACAGATGATTATTGCAGAGCCAGGCAACGCCCTTGTTGTATTCCAGCACTTCATCCCACTCGATATCCTTGATCAGCCCCAGCTTCAGTCCACGCTCAAACAAAACCTTTGTCTGATGGGTCTGGGACTCACCGCGGATCGCCAGATACTCCTTCATCGCAGGGTACTCCGGATCAAAGTGGAAGCCTACAATATGGAAGGTCATCTTCAGTTCCTCTAACATCTTGGACGGAGCGGTAAATTCCGCGCCGAAGATGGTCTCCATACCGATCTTGTCGCACTCTGCCTTCAGCTCCGGAAAGCCTGTGGCGGTATCGTGGTCGGTAACGGCAATGGCACCGTAGCCCTCCTCCTTTGCGACCCTTGCGATCTGCGCAGGGGTATAGCCGCCGTCGGAATGGGTGGAGTGGGTATGTAAATTTGCGTACATTTTCATAGAATTACCTCCTTTTTCCATCTGCAAGTAGTATACCACCCTGCCGGGTATTCCGCAAGGGCTGTTATGTGTTTTTCCGCAAAAAAGATCCGGGAAACCTCCCGGATCTTGCCGCCCAACAGGGTTAGTATATCAAATAAACCCCTGCGGTGTCAAGGGTTTTTGTTTTCCTGCCGTGGAAATCTGTGTTTTGCACAAGTATCATTTATGCATTTTATACAGTTTTACATATTGCAAAACCGTATTTATTGTGCTATATTATAGACACAAAGAGGTGATACCAATGTACAGGTAAACTTCAAAAGCGCTAAGTGAACAGAAGAAAGCGATCCCGCAGCAATATACGAAAATCCAAATAAAGTGCAAACTAGAGTCTTGTTTTAAGTAATAAACTGGGTACCAAACGGGAAAGCGGAAAACTGAACACTTTTCGCGCGTCAATGACGATCTCCTTCCAACCAAGGGAAATGTTCCGACACACAAGCGCTTCTCGCTAAAGAGAATGAAAAACGGATGTTGAATGATGGTCGTGTAACGGAGTGGATTTCGACAATCAGAGGGAATCGTCAAATCTGTAGAAAGAGAGGTTAATCAAGGATGTTAGATACTAAGAGTGAACAGAAATGACCCTTGACTGTAGGTAACGGATTACAGTCAAGGGTCATTTCTTTTTGCTCTTACCGCCTCAGCTTTTTCCGCGCTCCAGGCGGGAGTAATAATACACACCGGCTATGATCACAACGCCACCAAGAATTTGGAGCAATGACGGGATCTCCCGGAAGAGAAATCCCGCAAAAATCGCCGCCACCACCGGCTCGCACAGCTTGGATGCCGAGACAAAGGACGGAGAAAAGAACTTTAGACACCAACTGAAAACACTGTGTCCCATAATGGTGGAGAACACCGCCAGCAAAAATCCCACGATCACAGCGCTGAGGCTGCTGTCCTGCAGTCCGTAGCCCTGTGCCGCGCAAAAGATCAGCAGCACACAGGCGCAGGAGGTATACACAAGATAAGTATAGACCGTGGTAGAAGCATACTTGCGCACTTCCCTGCCCAACAGCGTATATACCGCCACCACCACTGCGGCAATCAGCGCCAGTATGTCGCCGTACAAATGCGCGCCGCCTGTCATAGAATCGGACCAGGCGATCATCAGGCTGCCCGCAAGGGTCACTCCGATGGTCGCCACTGCCTTTCCGGAGATCTTCCCTTTCATAAACAGGCAGAAGCCCAATGCCACCCAGATCACCTCTGTGCAGACGATGGAGGTGGAGCTGGCAACGGAGGTATGCTGCAAGGATTCAAACCAGGTGGCAAAATGCAGTGCCAGAAACAAACCGCTGAGGCAACTTAATAGCACACATTTTTTCCCGGCGTGCAGTAGTTCCTGCCGTACCGCCTTTTTCCCGAAGACCACCGGTGTCATCAATAACACCGTCCACAACAGCCGCCAAGTGGCTGTCACTGTGGATGGGGCATCGGAGAACTTTACAAAAATCGAAGATAAGGCGATGCCAATCACGCCTACCACGATCATCACAATGGGATGTTTTTCGATATACTTCATACTGTGTTCCTTTAATACATATTATTTTCCATTATATCACAGCGATTGCGGGTGTGCAATGCGTTATTATCGGATCACCGCTCCGAGTTTATAACATTTTATCTCATTATTTACTATTTTTATAACATATTTTTTCAAATCATCCCGGAATCCGGTTGATTTTTTTCCACGGATGCGGTATGATAAGGAGCGAAACACAGTGGGATTTCCCACTACATATGCTTTACCGACTGCAGAGGAGAATGCAATATGATCATTACACAAAAGAAACCCATCGAAGAAGTGATGGCAATGGTAGGCGACGCCAAGACCGTAGCCATTATCGGCTGTGGCAGCTGCGCCACCGCTTGCCAGACCGGCGGTGAGCCCCAGATCGCAGAGCTGACGGCCGTGCTGGAAAATGCCGGCAAGAAGGTGGTCGCTACCACTGTTGCGGATTACTGCTGTATGAATCTGGGCGTTAAGAGCAAAATGAAGCCCCTGGTGGCTGCTGCCCCGGACTGCGTGATCTGTATGTCCTGCGGTGACGGCGTGCAGTGTGTTGCCAAGAATGCAGCTACCATCCCCGTCTACCCCTCCAACAACACTATGTATCTGGGCGAAGCTGTCCGCTTCGGTGTGTGGGAAGAAGCCTGCCACCTGTGCGGCGAGTGTGTCCTGGGTCGGACCGGTGCCATCTGCCCCATCAGCCAGTGCGCCAAGAGCCTGGTCAACGGTCCCTGCGGCGGTCTGAAGAACGGCAAGTGCGAAGTCAATCCTGAGAACGACTGCGCCTGGATCAAGATCTACAACCGTCTGGAAGCTACCGGACAGCTTATGAAGCTGACCGAGACCAGAGAAGACAAGGGCTATGCAAATGTTGCCTATCCCAGAACCATCAGCCTGAGGGGGAAGAAATAATGAGCAATTTGAGAGACGCACTGGAAAATGGCAAGTTCGGCGTAACTGCCGAAATGGCGCCCCCTAAGGGTTATGACTTTACCGAGCAGATGGAAGCTGCCGAGCTTCTGGCCGGTAAGGTGCATGCAGTCAATGTTACCGATATGCAGTCTGCCAGCCTGAAGGCTTCCGGACTGGGCCTGTGCATTAAGCTGAAGCAGGCGGGCATCGACCCCATCCTGCAGATCACCGGTCGTGACCGTAACCGTATGGCAATTATGGGCGACATTCTGTCTGCCGCCAGCTTTGGCATCGATACGATGCTGGCGCTTACCGGTGACCATCCGGTAGTCGGCGACTGCAAGGAAAGCAAGCCTGTTTACGATCTGGACTCTGTGGGCATTCTGAAGATGCTAACTAAGATGGAGCAGACCGGCTGTGACTGCGGCGGCAACGAGATCGCCGGCGGCGCACCCAAATTCTACAAGGGCGCTTCTGTCACCCCCGTGTATGAGCCTATCTTCCTGCAGCTGAACAAGCTGCGCCAAAAGGTGGAAAACGGCGCGATGTATGTCCAGACCCAGGGCATCTTTGACCTGGACACCTTTAAGCGTTTCCTGGATATGGTGGATTCCATGGAGATCAAGACCCACATTATGGCGGGTATCATCCCCCTGAAGTCTGCGGGCATGGCAAAGTATATGAACGAGAATGTCCCCGGCATCGATGTGCCTCAGGATATGATCGACCGGCTTGCTGCCGCCGCCGAGGAGGGCAAGGCAAAGGGTGTCAAGGGTCTGCCTGCACAGCTGGGTATTGAAATGGCTGCCGAGATGATCGCCAAGATCAAGGACGAGAAGCTCTGCGACGGCGTACATATTATGGCCATCGGCGCAGAAAAGAACGTGCCTGCCATTCTGGACAAGGCTGGCATCGCTATCTAACATCTACAATACCGCTGCAAACGCAGCGGTATTGCTTTCACAGGAGGTAATAATATGGATCACGGAATATATGCAGCGGAGCTGTTTGAAAGTGGATATAACTGCGCCCAGGCGGTTGCGGTGGCTTTTTGCGATGTGACAGGGCTGACCCCGTCCTTTGCGGCAAAAACCGCCTCCTCCTTCGGTGGCGGTATCGGGCGGTTGCGGGAGGTCTGCGGGGCAGTCAGCGGGATGGCTCTGGTTGCCGGCTGGCTGTACGGCTATGATTCCCCGGAGGCGGACAATGCCAAAAAAGAGCACTACGCGCTGGTGCAGGACCTTGCCGCCCAGTTCCGGGAACAGACGGGCAGCATCATCTGCAGGGAGCTATTGAATAACCCTCCCTCCGACCCTGTCCCCACCCCCAGAACAGAAAGCTTTTACCAAATGCGTCCCTGTACCCGAATGGTATTTCTGGCGGCGCAGATTTTGGACGGGTATATTGCTGAGCATTCACCCGTAAAAAAATAATAACAGAGGGCATCTTCAGATGCCCTCTGTTATTTTATCCGCATATGCCGCAAATTGGTTGCACAGGGTCTGTGCGCTGTGGCTGTCGCTGGACAAGATCAGCTTTCCGCCGCGGGAGCGAATGTAGTCCATCATTTCCGCCGACGGATACGGGGTGGTGCGCCAACCTCTGGAGATGGCGCCGGTGTTGATCTCAAAGGGGATGCCCTTTTTCAGCAGTCTGTCCACCGCCTGTTTCCACGCCGCCACATACCGGGGGTGGGACTCGTCAAACAGCTTCCCACCCTCGTTGAACTTGGTGATCAGATCGATATGCCCGACAATACTGATATTGATATTCTCAGCAAGGTCTGCCAGTGTGCTGTAATATACCTCTGCCAGAGCGTAAATATCTCCTGCGAAGTGTTTCTCCACAGCATCCAGCAGAATATGCGGTCTGTAATCCAGAACGATATACTCGTCCCCCACTTTCAGATAATGGAGTGACCCGATGACATACTCATAGTCATCCGTGGGGGTATCGGAATACAGATCCTGCTCGATACCGCACAAAACCTCGATTCGATCCCGGTATTTTTCCTTCAGGGCATAGATCGTATCCCGGTATTCCTTCAGCCGGTGCTTAGGCAAACAGTAGCTCTCGTCAAAGGAGGTATAGCAGTGGTCGGAAAAGCCGATACAACCCATTCCTTTTTCGATGGCCGCCTGCACCATCTCCTCCGGCGTGTTCTTGCCGTCGCTGAAGGTGGTGTGGGTGTGAAGATCTGTCATTTGGTCATCTTCTCCTGCTTCACCTTGTGGTCGATCACGTGCCGGGAGGCAAGCTCCTTATGGATGTCCTCCAGACTGATGCCAGCCTCAATCATCAGCACCATAACGTGATAAGCAAGGTCTGCGATCTCATAGACCGTCTCTGCCTTATCGTGGGCATGGGCGGCAATGATCACTTCTGTGGATTCCTCGCCCACCTTCTTCAGGATCTTATCCAGACCCTTTTCAAAAAGGTATGTGGTATAAGAACCCTCTTTCTTCTCTGCCTTTCTGCCCTCGATGAGCTTCATAAGACCGGCATAGGAGAATTCATTTCTATTCTCGCTCTGGAAGACAGGATTTTCAAAGCAAGACTCTGTTCCCAGATGGCAGGCAGGACCGTCAGGCTCTACCACCACGATCAGCGCATCCTTATCGCAATCGGCAGTAATAGAGACGATGTGCTGGTAATTGCCACTGGTCTCCCCTTTCAGCCACAGCTCCTCCCGGGAACGGCTCCAGAAGCAGGTCAGCTCCTTTTCCATAGAGATTTGCAAACTCTCCTTGTTCATATAGGCAAGGGTCAGCACCCGCTTGGTAATGCTGTCTACAATAATGGCAGGGATCAGACCCTTTTCGTCAAATTTCAGTTCCTCAATATTAATCATTTTGTTTTCTCCTCTCTGGTGGAAATACTGCTCTGTGCCATTGCCCGCTTCAGATCCCGGATGCTGACTTCTCCAAAATGGAAGATAGAAGCCGCCAGACCGGCATCGACCTTGGGAAGTGTCCGGAACAATGTTATAAAATCGTCGATCTTACCCGCACCGCCGGAGGCGATGACCGGCACGGAGACCGCATTGCTCACCGCTTCCAGCATCTCCAGGTCAAAACCCTGCTTGACGCCGTCGGTGTCGATGGAATTGACCACGATCTCCCCTGCGCCGTTGTCGGCACAGCGGCGGATCCACTCGATGGCCTCCATTCCGGTATTCTCTCTGCCGCCCTTGGCAAAGACCCGGAACACGCCGTCCACCCGCTTCACATCCGCCGACAGCACCACACACTGGTCGCCGTACCGCTTTGCCGCTTCGTACACAAGAGACGGGTTGCGGATCGCGCCGGAGTTGACGCTGACCTTATCGGCACCGCATTTAAGCACCCGGTCAAAATCCTCCACAGTATTGATGCCGCCGCCTACGGTCAAAGGGATAAACACCCGCTTGGCAGTCTCCCGCAAAATGTCCGTAAACAGCTTTCGCCCGTCAGAAGACGCGGTAATATCATAGAACACCAGTTCGTCCGCGCCGTTGGCACTGTAATACTCTGCAAGGGTTACCGGGGACGACACATCCTGCAGTCCTTCGAAATTAACACCCTTGACCACCCTGCCGTTTTTCACATCCAGGCAGGGTATAATGCGTTTGGTTATCATCCCGCCACCTCGATTGCTTCCCGAAGATTGATCGCCCCGGTGTAATAGGCTTTGCCGATGATCGCGCCGTGAATGTCCATTGCCGCCAGTCGCTTCACATCCTCCAAGGAGGATACGCCGCCGGAGGCGATGATCTGCATATTGAGTCGCTGGGAAAGCTCTTGATACAGGCTATGGTTCGTTCCCTGCATAGCGCCGTCCCGGGAGATGTCGGTGCAGATCATCGTGCGAACGCCTATGGACTGCATTTTTTCCGCAAAGTCCATTGCCTTTTCCTGAGATTTCTCCGTCCAGCCCTTGATCGCCACGAAGCCGTCCCGGATATCGATACCAACGGCAATTTTTTCGCCGTATTGTTTTACCGCATTCTCTACGAAGCCCGGCTCAGTAACTGCGGCTGTTCCCAAAATCACCCGGTCGATCCCCGCAGCGAGGTATCGGTGGATCACATCCATATTGCGGATGCCGCCGCCGATCTCGCAGAACAGACCAGTGGATTTTTTAATGGCGCACACGGTTTCGAAATTAGGGGTCTCACCGCTTTTCGCACCCTCCAGATCTACCAGATGGATGCTTTTCGCACCCTGGCGCTGGAAATCCAAGGCTACTGCCGTGGGATCTTCGTTATACACTGTCATCTGGGCATAGTCGCCCTTATACAAACGCACCGCTTTCCCCTCAAACAAATCAATGGCGGGATATATACGCATAGCGTTTCCTCCTTATAATTCTGCAAAAGCCCTTAAAATGGCAAGTCCCACACTGCCGCTCTTTTCCGGGTGGAACTGGCAGCCGTACACATTGTCCTTTGCCACCGCAGCGGTCAGCTCCGCGCCATATTCTGCCGTGGCGATCACATACGGATCACACTGGGCGGCATAGTAGGAATGGACAAAGTAGACGCAGTCCCCGTCCTGAATATAGCGAAACAGCGGGCTGTCCTTTTGAAAGCGCAAGGCGTTCCAGCCGATGTGGGGGATCTTCAGCCCCGTCGGGATCACCCCTGCCATAGGCACTACCGCACCGGGGATCAGCCCCAGACCCGGATGCTCTCCGTACTCATAGCTCTTCTCGAACAGCATCTGCATACCAAGGCAAATGCCCAGTAAGGGCTTGCCGGAGCGCGCCTGCTCGATAATGACCTGATCCAAACCGGAAGCACGCAGCTTCCGGGCGGCATCCTCAAAAGCACCCACACCGGGCAGCAGGATCTTATCCGCGCCCCGAATCACCTCGGGGTCGGCAGTGACTACTGTTTCCGCGCCGATGGCCTCCAGAGAGGACTGCAATGAAAATAGATTTCCTACACCGTAGTCAACGATCGCGATCATTACAAAACTCCCTTTGTGGACGGGATCTCATCAGCGCAGGCAGGGTCGATGGCTACCGCCTGCCGCAGGCTGCGACCCACGGATTTGAATGCACCCTCAATGATGTGGTGGGAGTTGCCGCCGGCAAGCTGGCAGATGTGCAGAGTGCACTCTGCATTGCGGATAAAGCCCAGCCAGAACTCCTCCACAAGCTCTGTGTCAAAGCTGCCTACCTTTTCCGTAGGAATCTCCAGATTATAGCCAAGATACCCCCGTCCGGACAAATCTACCGCAGACAGAATAAGGGCTTCGTCCATGGGTAGGATCTTGTCGCCATAGCGGCAGATACCCTTCTTATCCCCCAGGGCTTCCTTGAATGCCTGTCCCAGAGAGATGCCCACGTCCTCCACGGTGTGGTGGTCATCCACATAGGTATCTCCTTTGCAGGTGAGATTCAGGTCAAACCGACCGTGCTTAGAAAACAGGGTGAGCATATGATCTAAGAATCCGCAGCCGGTGTCAACGGCACTTTTGCCCGTGCCGTCCAGATTCAAGGAAAGCTGAATGTCGGTCTCTGCGGTCTTGCGGTTGATCTGCGCTGTTCTCATAGGATCTCCTCCAATATCTCTTTCAGCGTAGTGATCAGCGCCTGCATCTGGGTCAGGCTGCCGATGGTAATGCGGTTATAGTCTTTCAGTCTGAGGCTGCCGAAGTGGCGTACCAGAACGCCTTTGCGCTTCAGATGCCGGTACAGGTCTTCGCCGTCGATTGCCGGGTGCTTGGCAAATACAAAGTTGGCTTTGGAATCCACGACCTCAAATCCAATTTGCCGCAGGGCATTTGTGGTCCAATCCCGATTGTCTATAATGGTTTGGCAGTTGGAGCGGAAGTACTCCACATCCTCCAGCGCGCCAATACCCGCCGCCATAGTCATCCGGTTAATATTATAGGGATTGGTGGAATATTTCAGTGTGTTCAGATCCTGGATCAATGCCTTACAGCCAATGCCGAAGCCCAGCCGCCCGCCCGCCATAGAACGGGATTTGGAGAAGGTCTGGATCACCAGCAGGTTATCGTACTTGTGGATCAGTGGCACAGCGCTCTCTGCCCCAAAGTCCACATAAGCTTCGTCAATGACCACCACACTGTCCGGGTTGCTCTTGACAACGGCTTCGATCTGGGCCAATGTCAGCACCGTGCCGGTAGGCGCATTGGGGTTGGCAATGAAAATGGTCTGGTTGCGTCCCAGATACTGCTCCACATCAATGGAGAAGTCCTCTTTCAGCGGGATCTGGGTATAGGGAATGCCGTTCAGCTGGGCAAACACCGGATAGAAGCCGTAGGTGATATCCGGGAACACTGCCGGATGATCCGCATCGCAGAAAGCCATAAAGGCAAAGTTCAGAATATCATCCGAGCCATTGGTGAACAGGATCTCCTCCGGGGAGATTCCAAAGACCTCCGCCGCCTTTTCCGTCAGTGCCTTACAGGTGGGGTCGGAATACAGCTGCAAGTCCTGCGCCGCCTGGGATGCCGCCTGCACCGCCTTAGGAGACGGTGGAAAGGGAGACTCGTTGGTATTGAGTTTGATGTACTGCATATCCCGGGGCTGTTCACCGGGAGTATAGGGGGTCAGCCCCTGATAGCGGGCGCTAAAGAAACGACTCACTTTTCCTCATCCTCCGTGCGGATCACTGCGCTTTTTGCGTGGGCAGTCAAGCCCTCGGCTCTGGCAAAATATGCCACATCCTGGGCTACCGCTTTCAGTGCATCCCGCGTATAGTAAGTGTACTGTGTTTTCTTAATAAAGTCATCCACGCCCAAGGGGCTGGAGAACCGGGCTGTGCCGCTGGTGGGCAGGGTATGGTTCGGACCTGCCAGATAATCGCCCAGGGCTTCCGGACAGTTTCTGCCCATAAACACAGAGCCTGCGTGGCGAATGCTGTCCAAATACGCGAAGGGATCTTCCACACACAGTTCCAGATGCTCCGGAGCGATGGCGTTGGAAATTTCAATAGCTTGTGCCAGATCCTTGGCAATGATGATCTTACCGTTATTGTCGATGGAGGCTCTGGCGATCTCGGCGCGCTCCAGAAGAGGAATCTGCTTTTCCAGCTCCGCCTGCACAGCATAGGCAAGAGATTCGGAATCCGTGACCAAAACCGCGCTTGCCAGCTTGTCGTGCTCTGCCTGAGAGAGCAGGTCTGCCGCGGCAAACCGGGGATCTGTTGCGCCGTCCGCAACGATGAGGATCTCACTGGGACCTGCGATCATATCAATAGAGACTCTGCCGAACACCTGCTTTTTGGCTTCTGCCACAAAAGCATTGCCGGGTCCCACGATCTTATCCACCTGGGGGACGGATTCTGTGCCGTACGCCAGTGCCGCAATGGCTTGTGCGCCGCCGACCTTGAAGATCTTATCCACGCCGGCCACCTTTGCCGCCGCCAGGATCACCGGGGCGATCTTGCCCTCCCGGTTGGGGGGCGTGACCATAACCACTTCCCGGCAACCTGCGATCTTGGCGGGGATGGAGTCCATCAGCACTGTCGACGGGTAGGATGCCGTACCGCCGGGAACATATAGGCCTGCCCTATCCACGGGGATGATCTTCTGCCCCAGCACAACACCGTTATCTTCCCGGATCTCAAAGCCTTCCCGCTTCTGGCGGGCGTGGTAGGCACGGATATTGGCAGCTGCCTTTTCCAATACTTCCAAAAATTCCGGCTCTACCGCATCCACCGCCTCTGCGATCTCCTGCTCCGTGACCTGCAGAGAATTAAGCACCGCCTTGTCAAACTTTTCCGTATAGGCAAGCAGGGCTTTGTCGCCGTTTTCTCTCACATCCCGGATAATATCCGCCACAATGTCTTCCACATTAATGCCGGGCTCTACCCGGGCGAAAATATCTTCATTGGCGACTTCGCCGTATTTGAGTATTTTGATCATTGGGTCTCCTCCATTTGCGCAGAGATCGCGCGCACCAGACGGTCTACCATCTCACCTTTGAATTTATAGCTTGCCTTGTTGGCGATCAGTCTGGCGCTGATGGGGACGATAGTCTCCACCACGGTCAGATCATTTTCTTTCAGCGTCGTACCGGTCTCCACAATGTCCACGATCACATCAGAAAGATTCAGGATCGGTGCCAGTTCGATAGAGCCGTTGAGATGGATGATGTCGATGTCCCGCCCTTGGGAACGATAGTGCTGCGCCGCAATATTGGCAAATTTAGTTGCCACCCGCAAGGTGCGCCGGGTGTCATCCCGGAAGTCCTTTTTCGCCGCCACTGCCATCCGGCACTTGCCGATATTCAAGTCCAGCAATTCGTAGAGGTCGGGGGTATATTCCAGAAGAATATCCTTTCCCGCAACGCCGATGTCTGCCGCGCCCCGCTCTACATAGATCGCCACATCCGAGGGCTTGACCCAGAAGTAACGGACGCCCTTTTCCGGATTCTCAAAAATCAGCTTGCGGCTGTTTTCATAAATAGAGGGGCACTGGAAGCCTGCTTTTTCAAACATCGCATATACTTTCTCGCCCAGCCTGCCCTTGGGCAGCGCCACATTAAGCATTGTCTTCAACGATCTCCACCTCGCCGTCTTTCAGTCTCAAAAGCTGCCGATACCGGATGTTCTCCGGCTTCTGGGGCTGCGCCAGAATACTGCTGCCCTTTTGTGTCCAGAGGCGCACCTGCTCCCAAATTGCAGTCAGGGATTCCCCTGCCTCATACAGAAGTACCGCATCCACATCATACTGCTGACTTGTCTGCTCCAGTCGCTCCAGAAGGTCCGTATAGACCGCAAAGCCGATAGCACCTGCCTTGCGTTGGAGCTTTCGCATAAGCTTATCGTACTGTCCACCGGAAAGCACGCTTTCCGGAATCCCTGCGATAAAGCCCTTGAATACGATGCCGTTATAGTAGTGGATGTCATCCACCACAGAAAAATCGATCCGGAGCATTTGTCCAATCTCAGTGCCCTCCAGCACCTTGGTAATGCGGATCAGCTGATCCAAAGCGCTGCTGTCCGTGATCCCGGACAAAAGCTTTTGGATCTCAGGAAGGACTTTACCCGGTGCGCCGGTCATAGATACCAGCCGGCACAGCACCCCGATATATTCGTCGCTCACGCCCAAACTGCTGCACAGGGCGGTCAGCTCGTGCTGATTCTTTTCGCCGATGCACCGCAGCACATCTGCCTTACTGCCTGCCGGAATACCGATGGCATCGGTCAGATCGGACAGCAGACCCAGATGAGAAATGTCCAGGATGCTGTCTTCCGACACACTGCGCAGGCTTTCCGCCGCCAGCTGCAGCACTTCACAGACGCAGTAATCATCAATATCACCAAGGCACTCCAGACCTACCTGCATAATCTCCTTAAAAGAATAAGACCCCTTGGCTACCCGGTACACATTCTCATTATAATACAGCTTCTGCACCGCACCCGGTACATCCTTGGTGTTCTTCACGATAGACAGGGTCACATCAGGCTTTAGCGCCATCAGCTTGCCGCCCACATCCGTAAAGGTGATCACACTATCGGAGATCAGAAAATCCTTGTTCCGGGCGTAGAGGTCATATTCCTCAAACTTGCTCATCTTGTATTGGGTATAGCCGTGGCGGTTATACAAAGAGCGCAGCGCAAAGATCGCACGCTCACAGAATCCTAAGGGTAACTGCTGCATATTCATTTTGTCTCCTCCGCTGCCTTTAACTTTGCGATGGTGCTGCGGTAGCCGCCGCTGCCGTAATTCAGGCATTTGCTGACTCTGCCAATAGTGGCGGTGCTCACATCCACCGTTTCGGTGATCTTCTGGTAGCTGTAGCCCTCCGCCAGCAAAAGAGCGGTATCCAATCGCTGGGACATATCCTGGATCTCTTTCACTGTGCACAGATCCTCAAAATAGGCATAGCATTCCTCAAGGGTCTCCAACTGCAATATGGACTGAAACAGTCTGTCTACAGATTCTGAACGGAGTTTATTCATACCAAGCTCCTCCCAATTTCGCATTTCCTACAGTTTACCACTTTAGCACGCTAAAGTCAATGGCAATTTTCTATATATTTCCTAAGGATTTCACAGGGGATTTTATAAGGTATGACCGATGTTTTTCTGCCACCTTTCCATTGGTGTTTCCGTGTCGGTCCGGTCCAAGGATAAAAATTATATTTTTGTCGAGATTTCCCCTTGACATTGTGTCGAAAGTATGGCAATATATTGTGTAGAAACATAGCAGCAAACACAATATCTTGTGCTTGCCGTATATAAAGCCCCTTGTGTTTCCAATATAGAAAGAAAGTCAGGAGAGAACTATGATCCAGAGTATCATTAAGCGGGACGGTCGCGTGGTCCTGTACGAACAGAGTAAAATTGCCAGTGCCATCCTAAAGGCATTGGAGGCATCCGGCGAGGGAAATGCCGCAGATGCCGCAAGAGTCGCCAACGATGTCCAGAGGGATCTGGAAGGTCGTTTCACCACCGAATCCCCCAACATCGAAGCCATTCAGGATACCGTTGAGCGGCAGCTGATGAACCACGGCTTCAGCGCCGCCGCCAAAGCATACATCCTGTACCGGGCAAACCGCACCCGCGCCCGTGAGGCAAACACCTCGCTGATGAAGACCATCGACGAGATCACCAACATCGATGCCCGCATCAGTGATATGAAGCGGGACAACGCCAACATCGACGGCAACACCGCTATGGGCAGTATGCTCCAGATCGGTGCCGCTGGTGCGAAGGCTTACAACGAGATGTATCTGCTGCGTCCGGAGCACGCCAAGGCGTACCGGGAGGGCGATATCCATATCCACGATTTTGATTTCTACTCTTTAACCACCACCTGCTGCCAGATCGACATCCAGAAGCTGTTTAAGGGCGGTTTCTCCACCGGTCACGGCTATCTCCGGGAGCCTATGAGCATCCAGAGCTATGCCGCACTGGCCGCCATCGCCATCCAGTCCAACCAGAACGATCAGCACGGCGGACAGTCCATCCCCAACTTTGATTACGGTATGGCAGAAGGCGTTGCCAAGACCTACCGAAAGGCCTATGTGCGCCGGGTGACGGATATTCTGGAGGATATGCTGGATCTGGAAGACCTAATGGATACCGTCGCTGCCGCTATCGAGGCTGCTGAGCAGGTATGCGGTGAGACCGCAAAGCTGGAAAACAGTGCAGCCTTTGATCCCGCTGTCATCCAGGCCCTTCGTGAGCGGTATGCGCTCACCGACGAGCAGGGCAAAACGCTGGTGGAAAGAGCCAGAAAACGTGCCTACAAGAAGACCGACCGGGATACCAAGCAGGCGATGGAGGGCTTCGTCCACAACCTGAACACTATGCACTCCCGCGCCGGTGCGCAGACCCCCTTCTCCTCCATCAACTACGGTACCGACACCTCCCCCGAGGGTCGTATGGTCATTCGCAACATCCTGCTTGCCCTGGATGCCGGTATGGGTCACGGCGAGACCTGTATCTTCCCCATTCACATCTACAAGGTCAAGGAAGGCGTCACCTACAACGAATCCGACCCCAACTATGACCTGTTCCGTCTGAGCTGCAAGGTCAGCGCCAAACGGCTGTTCCCCAACTACACCTTCCTGGACTCCCCCTTCAACCTGCAGTACTATGTGCCGGGTCGTCCGGAGACTGAGGTGGCGACCATGGGCTGCCGTACCCGCGTGATGGGCAACGTGTATGATCCCACCAAGCAGATCGCCTATTCCAGAGGCAACCTGTCCTTCACCTCCATCAACCTGCCCAGAATCGCCATCGAAAGCAACGGCGACGAGAAGGTCTTCTACGAAAAGCTGGAGGCTATGCTGGAGTTGGTGGCACAGCAGCTTCTGGACCGGTTTGAGATCCAGTGCAACAAGCACATCTACAACTACCCCTTCCTGATGGGTCAAGGTATCTGGCTGGATTCCGACAAGCTGACGGTACAGGATGACCTGCGGGAGGTGCTGAAGCACGGCACACTGTCCATTGGCTTCATTGGTCTGGCAGAAACACTGACCGCCCTCTACGGTGAGCATCACGGTCAGAACGAGCAGATGCAGCAGAAGGGTCTGGAGATCATCGGCTTTATGCGCGACTACTGTGATAAGAAGTCTCAGGCGATGAAGATGAACATCACCCTGCTTGGCACACCTGCAGAGGGTCTGTCCGGTCGTTTCATCCGTATGGACCAGAAGCGCTACGGCAAGATCAAGGGCATCACCGACCGGGAGTACTACACCAACTCCTTCCACATCCCCGTATGGCACAGCATTTCCGCCTATGACAAGATCCGTCTGGAAGCCCCCTACCACGCACTGTGCAACGCCGGTCACATCAGCTATGTAGAGCTGGACGGCGACACCGCCAGAAATGTGGAGGCATTTGAAGCCATCGTCCGCTGTATGCACGACTGCGGCATCGGCTACGGCTCTATCAACCATCCTGTGGATCGCGATCCCGTCTGTGGCTATGTGGGCATCATCGGCGATGTATGTCCCCGCTGCGGTCGCCGGGAGGGCGAGCAGATCCCCTTTGAGCGCATTGAAGAACTGAAACGAATTTACCCTGAAATGCCTGCATTCCAGGGAATCAGATAAGGAGGAATACTTATGCAAAACAATAACGAGAAAATGGGTCAGGGTGTCGGCTTTGAGCGCATCCGCCGCATCACCGGCTATCTGGTGGGCACCATGGACAAGTGGAACGATGCCAAGCGCGCAGAAGAGCGCGACCGGGTAAAGCATACCCTGAGCAAAAATGCTTGAGCTTTCCGGCATCGTCAGTGACAGCATTGTAGACGGTCCCGGCATCCGAACCACCGTGTTCAGCCAGGGCTGTCCCCACCACTGCGAGGGCTGTCACAATCCCGAGACCTGGGAGTTCGGCTGTGGTACACCAATTTCTGAAGAGGCGGTACTGCAGATCGTAACCTCCAATCCCCTGTGTCGGGGCGTGACCTTCTCCGGCGGTGAGCCCTTCGCACAGGCAGAAGGCTTTGCGAAATTGGGCAAGCTTCTGAAGGAACGGGGCTACGAGGTTGCCTCCTATTCCGGCTACACCTTTGAACAGCTGCTCCGCGGCACAAAAGCGCAGCGCCAGCTGCTGGAGACCATCGATATTCTGATCGACGGTCCTTACCTGCAGCAAGAGCGCAGTCTGGAGATCAGCTTCCGGGGCAGCCGGAATCAGCGGATTCTGGACGTCCCCGCAAGCTTAGCTGCCGGACAGGCAGTTTGCGTTGCCAGCGGACGCTGGCTGGGAGAGTATTAAAATGCAATACCGCAGGACAGGAAAACCCGTCCTGCGGTATTTTTTCTGTTTCCCAATTGGAAAAAATGTGCTATACTATCCAAAAAAGCAGCTGGAGGCATAAAATGAGTATTGTTGTGATCGGCACGGCCTTTGTGGATATTAAAGGGTTTCCCGACGACGCCTACATCCCCGACGGACGGAATGTAGGGCGGGTGGTCTATATCCACGGCGGTGTTGCCCGAAATGTGGCAGAAGACATCGCTAATCTGGAACTGCGCCCCACCTATGTGGGCATTGTGGATGACACGCCTATGGGCGCAGATGTTCTGGAGAAGCTGCGGCGGCACAAGGTCAATACTGACTATGTCCTGACCATTCCCGATGGGATGGGGACTTGGCTCGCTGTCTTCGACAGCAACGGTGATGTGGCGGGCTCGATCTCCAAGCGCCCCAACTCCCTCCCCCTGGCTGATCTTCTTGGGGAAAAGGGCGACGAGATCTTCTCCAATGCAGACTCTGTGGTGCTGCAGGTAGACCTGCACAAGGATGTTGTCAAAAAAGCCATTGCACTGGCACAAAAGTATGACAAAAAGCTCTATGCTCTGGTATCCAATATGAGCATCGCCGCCCAGCGCCGGGACTTTTTGCAGCAGTTTGACTGCTTTATCTGCAATCAGCAGGAGGCGGGGCTGCTGTTCGTGGATGATTACAGTGACAAGACCCCGGAACAAATGCAGGATATTCTCAGCCAGCGGGTGTTGCAGGCGAAGATCCCGGCAATGGTGGTCACTATGGGCGGTGATGGCTCGGTCTACGCAGACTCCACAGGCGACAAAGGTATCTGTCCCGCCCGGACAGTACAGGTAAAGGATACTACCGGCGCAGGAGATGCCTTCTGCGCCGGCGTAGTCAGCGGTCTGACCTACGGAAAGTCCCTGGGAGAAGCCGTGGGGATCGGAACGCGGCTGGCAGCCTCTGTGATCACCTCGTCAGAAAATGTTTGCCCCCGGTTTCAGCCGGAGGAGCTTGGTTTGTGTCCTGTCGACTTTTAAGCGTTAAGGAGTTGTCATTATGACGGATTTTCTGCTTCATTTGGTGGTGAAAGACCCATCCGCTATTTCCTCAGCATCCGGGCGTGCCAAAATCGGTCGGCTGTCCGGGATCATCGGATTGATCTGCAATCTGCTCCTATTTGTCGGAAAGCTGATCATCGGTATTGTATCCTGTTCGGTTTCCATCACCGCAGACGCGATGAACAATTTATCGGATGCCTCCAGCGCCATTGTCACACTGCTGGGCTTTAAGCTGGCGGAAAAGCCTGCAGATGCGGATCACCCCTACGGTCACGCCAGGTTTGAATACCTATCGGGTCTTGCAGTAGCGGCCATCATTATTGTAATCGGTGTGGAGCTGGCAAAAGGCTCTGTCCAGAAGATCTTTGCCCCCACCCCCGTCAGCTTCTCCATCCCCCTGCTTATCGTTCTGTTAGGCTCTATCGCGATCAAGCTGTGGCTGTGTCTGTTCAACCGGAAGCTGGGGAAACTGATCTGTTCCACCACATTGCAGGCATCCGCCGCGGACAGCCGCAACGATGTGATCGCCACCAGTGCAGTTCTGGCAGCGGCGGTGGTGGAGACGGTAACCTCCCTGCAAGTGGACGGCTACATCGGTCTGGGCGTTGCTATCTTCATCCTTTACAGTGGAGCGATGCTGGCCAAAGAAACCATCAGTCCCCTGCTGGGAGAGGCCGCAGACCCGGAGCTGCGTCACCGGATCGCAGAAACAGTCAGCGCCCACCCAAAGGTGCTGGGTTACCACGATCTTATGGTCCACGATTACGGTCCGGGACAGCGGTTTGCCAGCCTGCATGTAGAAATGGATCAGACAGAAGACCCTATGCTCTGCCACGATATTATCGATGATCTGGAACGGGAATGTCTGGCAAAACACAATGTACACTTAGTGATCCACTACGATCCCATCGTCACCGGCGATACGGAACTGTCCCACACCCGGGAGCTGGTGCAGACCTGTCTGTGCCAGTTTGACCCTCAGCTGTCGATGCACGATTTCCGGATGGTATCCGGCAACGGACATACCAACCTGATTTTTGACATTGCGCTTCCCGACGCCCTCTGCTCCCAGAAGCAGGAAATTCGGGAGCACCTTGAACAATCGCTTTTGGTGCAGACCGGAAAACGCTACTATGCCGTGATCACCTTTGACCCGACATCATTCAACAAGGAATAGTAAAAGGGCGCGCCTGACGGCGCGCCCTTTATTCTTTACTTGTTCTTGGGTCTCTTGATCTTGTTCAGCTTGGCATTCAGCTCCAGCAGCTCTTCCTTTTTCAGGTCCAGACCCAGCATGCCGCCGGCCATACCCAGCAGACGCAGAATGGTGAAGCCACCCATCATTGCCATCATAGAGTCGTTCAGCTCGAAGCCCATGGCCTCCACATTGCCGTTCTTGTTCTTGGGCATCATCTTCATAAACAGACCGCCCAACAGGATCTTGCCCTGCAGAGTCGCCATAATGTCGCTCATCTTGTCATTCAGAGACAAGTGACCTTCCACCTCGGTAATGTCAAACCAGTTCAGGATCGCAGTCTTCTCACGCAGGCGGTATGCCTCGTTGAACACCTCGACCTTGCGCAGCTTGCTCTCGTCCTTCAGTCCGCCGGCGACTGCCACCAGTGTGGTTTCACCTACATTGGGAACATTGAAGTAGAAGAAAGGCATACCGGTATTCTTCTGCACGCCCAGAGATGTGCCGTTGGCAAACAGCTCTACGCTCTCGCAGTTGGAGTAGACGGTGACCTTGGTGACATCCTCCACACGGTCCACATACCGCTTGCCGCAGATATGTACCATGGGCTCCGGATTCAGCCATGCCTTGTAGGCATAGAAGGAATCCTTCTTGTACTTCCGGTCGAAGGTCATCAGGCCCTTGTGGTTTTGGCCGTTCTCACCGCCCTCGTTCCGGGTGTCGGCACCGAAGTCAAACATATTCCACACGTGGGTCGCCCCCAGGTAGGGACGCTCCGCGATCTGCTTAATCAGCTCTTCGTGGTAGTATGCCTGGTACTCCTCGGTGTAATCGCCCTGCTTGGGATCGGAGGTATGCCAGTCCAGTGCCTCACAGCCATACTCGGAAATACCGATGGGAGTATTGGGATGGGTCTTGTGGAACTTATCGAACCAAGGACCGTTCATAGAGGTATCGCCGCCGTACCAGCCGAAGTAGTGGTTATAGGAGACTACACCGGGAATCTGGATGTAGGGGCTGTCGATGGGACAGGGAGAAACCACCGCGATGGTGGTCAGACGGGTCTTGTCCATCTCGTGGCACAGATCGTTCAGAATATTGTGATTTTCCAGCAGGTCGGGATCCTTGTCGCCCTTCATGGAGATCTCATTGGACAGACCCCATACCACGATGGAGGGGTGGTTGTAGTTCTGGACGATCAGCTCCTTCATCTGGCTGATGGTGTTCTCACGACCGGTGGGCATATGCTGTGAAATGTAGGGGATCTCTGCCCAGATGTCCAGACCGCGCTCGTCACACAGGTCGTAGAAGAACTGGTCGTGCTGATAGTGCGCCAGACGGATGGTGGTGCAGCCGACTTCGCAGATCAGATCGATATCTTCGATGTGGTGTTCGTGGGTCAGCGCGTTACCAAAGCCCCAACGGTCCTGATGACGAGAGACGCCCCGCAGGGGATATGCCTCGCCGTTGAGAATGAAACCCTTATCGGGATCAATGGCGAAGGTGCGGCAGCCAAACCGGCTGCAGACATTATCGATGACCTTTCCGTCCTCCAGCAGCTCTGCCTCACAGCAATACAGGTAAGGATCTTTCCGGCCGTTCCACAGATGTACATTGGGGATGGTCAGCTCTGCGTGGGTGTCTGCGATCTCGGTGCTTGCCACCACGTTCTCTTCTGCATCATAGACGGTGTAGCGGATGCTCTGTCCCAGCTTTCCGTTGGTAACAAAGGTATCCACCTTAACGGTAGCATCCGCGCCATTGATCTCAGGCGTGATCATAATGCCGGGGCCGCCGTAGTAGTCCAGATCGAAGTGGGTCTCGGACACGCAGATCACATTCACATCCCGGTACAGACCACCGTAGAAAGTAAAGTCGGCAACCTGGGGATAGACCTGCTGGTTGGGTGCGTTGTCCACGGTGATGGCGATCAGGCTCTCTGCCTGCAGCGCATCCGTCAGATCCACACGCCAGGTGGAATAGCCGCCGTGGTGCTCTGCCAGCTCCTTGCCGTCTACATAGACCTTGGCAGAGGAGTTAGCGCCCTGCAGTTCCAGATAGTAACGGTCTGCCTCAGGCAGGTCAGACTTGACCAGCTTCTGCACATAGCAGCAAGTGCCGCGGTAGTAATCGCTGTCGCCGTCCTGTCCGTCGATGGCGTTCCAGGAATGGGGCAGGTTCACAAAGTCCCAATCCTTGGGAACTTCGTTGGGGATGGCATCAAAGCGCTTGGTGAATGCCCACTTCCGATTGATATTGACAATGTTTCTCACAAATGGTCCCTCCATTGTTAATGATAAAGCTATATTAGCATATTCTTACTGAAAAAATATAAAGACAATGTAAATTATTCTGTTACACCCCGCCGTTTCCGGCAGGGTGTAATGGTTTTTCTAAGTCAGATCACTCAGCCGCACGACGGGCTTCCAGCTCCTCGTTCATCTTGGCAAGAGTCTTCTTATCCAGATTGTAGACCAGCGCCAGACCAATAAACTGCAGTACAGCAGATGCCAGGAACAGTGCCGCAACCAGCACGCGCAGATTAACAGCCACATCCCAAGATAGCAGTGTTACATCGATAGAGGCATTGCCAAACTCATCCACGGTGTTATTGACATAGCCCAGACCGTTCATAATGACCAAAGCGACAGCGGGGCCAACGCCCTGTGCCAGCTTGCGGAAGAAGGAGTGCAGAGAGTAAACAATGCCCTCCTCGCGCTTGCCGGTCTTCCACTCGTTGTAGTCGATGGCATCGCCCATCATAGCCCAGGAGACGGTGGAGTAGATACCCAGACCCAAGCTATAAACCAGCTGGCAAAGGATATAGATGATCAGATCCAGACCCGTGTTATTGGGAGTAATGATGAACAGTCCCAGACCACCGATGATGGATGCGATAGCGCCTACAACAGAAAGTTCCTTCTTGCCGTACTTGACCACCATCTTACGGGCCAAGGGTGTAAATGCCACAATGGGGATCATTGCAAATAGCTGCACAATACCGGAGATCTCTGTGTTCTTGAAATAAATCTGGAACACCACGGAAACTGCGGTGGCTGCGCCCTGCATACCGATGAACATACCCATAGCTGCCAGAGTAGCGCCCACAGCGGGACGGTTCTTGACAAAGTTCTTCATCGCCTCAAAGACATTGAACTTGGGCTGCTCTTCGTTGAGGGTCACATCGGTATCCACACGGATCTCCGTGTTTCTGATCATAAACTGGAAGCAGATGAAGCCCAGACCACCCATAACCAATGCTGCTACGAAGACCATGGGGCCATTCAGGGACTCATCGGGATTGTAGATGATAAAGGGCAGGATGACCATAGGTAGCATATTGCCGATCATAGAACCGATGGAACGCCATGCAGACAGAGAAGCACGGTCAGCAGGCTCTTTGGAGATCAAAGACAGCAGGGAGCCATAAGGTACATTGGCGATGGTGTAGAACGCATCCCAAATCACATAACCGGCAATGAAAATAATAAATTTTGCCCAGACAGGTGCCTGAGGGAACGGCAGGAAGCAGCATGCGCCGCCAATGATCAAACCAATAGAGCCGACCCAAATGTACTGCAGGAACTTGTTTCTCTTGTACTTGTGTTTGTCCGCATCGATCATAGAGCCGATCAGCGGATCATTGATCGCATCCCATACCTGCACGATGATGAGAAGCAAAGAATACCAAAGACCCATGCCCATAACCTGTGTCCAGAACAGAGCCATCGTGCCCTTCAGGGCAAAGCTCATATTACAGCCCAGGTCCCCGGCTGCATATGCAACAGAGTCGCGAATGCCAAACTTACGGTAGCCGTTGGCATCCAAAGTAGGTGCCTTTTTTGCCATTATTTTTTCCTCCTTAAATCAGACGGATCACGCCCGTCTTTTCCTGTGTACATTATACCGAAACCCGAGTGATTTGTATAGCCACAGATTGTCCCTTTTGTGACACTATCAGGAAATTTATAGACCGCATTTTTTGGATATTTTCAACAAAGTCTATTGATAATCTTTGGATATGTGCTATAATAATACCAAATACTGCTGGGAGAGGAAATTTATGTATAAGATCTGTCAGTCTGAGCAGTCTTTTCAGCGGCAGCGGGCACTGGAGAACGGTCTTTTGCAGCTGATGCTGAAGCACCGCTACGAAGACATTACCGTCAGTGACCTATGCGATTTCTTGCAAATCCCCCGGAAAGCATTTTACCGGTATTTCTCCAGTAAAGACGGAGCGCTGTTCGCGTTGCTGGATCATACAATGATGGACTTTCAATTCAGCGAGCAGCATGGAGCACCCGGCTCCGCAGTGAATGAACTGGGACGCTATTTTACCTTTTGGTATGAGCGCAAAGATCTTCTCACCGCTCTGGAGCGCAGCGCCCTTAGCGGCATTCTGGTGGAGCGCGCCACCAACTTTGCTCTGCGGGAGCGAATGATGCCCCGGTATATGCTGGGCTGGGATGCCGGTTATCAAGGCATCGCTGTATCCTTTGCCATCTGCGGTCTCATGTCTATGGTCATTCAATGGCATCACCAGAACTTCCGGCAAACACCGGAGGAAATGACCCACATCGCCACCTCCATCCTCACCCGTCCCCTGCTCCCCCTATGATTCAAAAGGCAGCCGCAACGCGGCTGCCTTTGTTCATTCTCAGGATTCGCTGACGGCGAACGCCCGGGGGCTGATTCCATACTCGGATTTGAATGCCCGGTAAAAGCTGGTATAGTCGGAGAAGCCGCAGCTGCGGCAAACCTGCCCGGCAGATTCCCCGGCGGCAAGCAATTGGCGTGCCATCAGCAGCCGCCGCATCATAATATACCGGTAGACGCTGACGCCTACCTCCCGGCTGAACGCGTGGGACAAATGATACTTACTGACATAAAACTGCCCCGCAATATCCTCCAGAGACAGTTCTTCCTGAATATGTCCACTGATGTAATTGAGCGCCTCCTGTACCAGCGGAGACAGCTGCTCCTCTGTTTCCTCTTGCTGACCGTCTGTATGCAGTGCCATCCGGTTCAGCTGCACCATAAACTGCAGAAAAAGACCGTAGGCGCACAGGTCACTGCCAAAATCCCGGCTGTAAAACTCCCGGACAAGCTCGCTCATCCGGGCGGTGAGCGCCGTTCGTTCCGATGCCGCCGGGCGGATCAGGTGGGTATGGGTGGGCAGACTGGTATCAAAGCAGCTGCTCAGCCGGATCTGACCGGAGAACAGGCTTTCCAGATATTCCCTGTCGATCCACAGCACGATCCGCTCATACACCGGGCTTGCCTGGTCCAGGATCGGGCGGTGCAGCTCCAGAGGATTGATCAGCAGCAGGTCTCCGGGGATCATGCGGATAATACGCCCGTCGACCCAGTATTCCACCTCGCCGCCCAACAAATAATAGACCTCGTAGAAGTCGTGATGATGCACTTCCACCGCGTTGGGACGGGGCTCCCGATAATGGAAAACCTCGAAGGTATCCCGCTGCATGGTCTGCCGCGGATCGAATCTTTGGGATCTTTCCCGCATAAAAATCACCTCTAAAATAGTATACAGCAACTTTAACAATATTTCAAGCAAATAACGCAATTTATATTGCATTTATATATGTGATATACTGGATGCAGAAATCCCCAGTTTCAACATCATTCTAAATCACGGAGGTATACGTATGCCAATGCAAATGGGTTTCCGTTGGTACGGCGAAGGCAACGATAAGATCAAGCTGTCCGACATCAAGCAGATCCCCGGCGTCACCAGCATCGTCTGGGCACTGCATCACAAGATGCCCGGCGAAATCTGGGAGGAGAGCGAGATCGCAGAAGTCAAGCGTCAGCTGGACGAATACGGCTTCAATATGGACGTTGTGGAATCTGTTAATGTCCACGACGACATCAAGATCGGACTTCCCACCCGGGATATGTACATCGAAAACTATAAGCAGTGTATCCGCAATCTGAGCAAATTCGGCGTTAAGGTCATCTGCTACAACTTTATGCCCATCTTCGACTGGACCCGCTCCAACCTGTTCCACCCTGTAGGCGACGGCTCTACCGCCCTGTTCTACGAAAAGGGTATGATCCAGGATGACTACAATGCTATGGCAAAGTATATCCTCGACTTTACCGAGAAGTACAATATGTCCTTCCCCGGCTGGGAGCCCGAGCGTATGGCAAAGCTGGACGAGCTGTTCAAGGCTTACGAAGGCGTTGACCACGAGAAGCTGTGGGCAAACCTGAAGTACTTCCTGGAAGCCATTATGCCCACCTGCGAGGAGTGCGACGTGAAGATGGCCATCCATATGGACGATCCCCCCTGGGATATCTTCGGCGTGCCCCGTCTGCTGATCAATGAAGAGAACATTGACCGCTTCCTGAAGATGGTGGACAATCCCTACAACTGTCTGACCCTGTGCTCCGGCTCTCTGAATGCCGACCCCAATAACAATGTGGCTGACATCGTCCGTAAGCACTGTGACCGGATCGCCTTTGCCCACATCCGCAATGTTAAGCACTTCCCCAACGGCGACTTCTCCGAAGCCAGCCACCGGGACTGCGACGGCGATACCGGCATTCTGGAGATCCTGAAGGCCTATCACGAGTGCGGCTTTGAAGGCTACATCCGTCCCGACCACGGCCGTCACCTGTGGGACGAGGGTCCCGGCAATGTCCGCCCCGGCTACGGTCTGTACGACCGCGCACTGGGTATTATGTATATGCTGGGCGCCTGGGATCTGCTGGATAAGCAGGCAGGCAAGTAAACAAGTATCTTTTGGTGTCGCAAGACCCATATAATATGAAATTTCAGGAGGAACTACCAATGAACAAGAATGTTTTGAACACCGATCTGTCCGGCAAGGTTGCCGTTGTTACCGGTGCCGGCGGTGTGCTGTGCAGCGAGTTTGCCAAGGTCCTGGCCCGTGCCGGCGCTAAGGTCGCTCTGCTGGACCTGAACGAGGTCGCCGCGCAGAAGTTTGCTGACGAGATCGTCGCAGAAGGCGGCATCGCCAAGGCTTACAAGTGCAATGTTCTGGAATCCGAGAACTGCGAAGCCGTTGCCGAGCAGGTCAAGGCTGACTTCGGTCCCTGCGACATCCTGCTCAACGGCGCAGGCGGCAACAACCCCCGGGCTACCACCGACAACGAGTACCACGAGCTCAAGGATCTGGAGAACCCCGACCTGAAGAACTTCTTCAAGCTGGATCCCTCCGGTGTCAGCTTTGTATTCAACCTGAACTTCCTGGGAACTCTGCTGCCCTCTCAGGCATTTGCAAAGCAGATGATCGGTCGCGAAGGCTGCAACATTCTGAACATCTCCTCTATGAGCGCCTTCAAGCCCCTGACCAAGACCGTTGCTTACTCCGCTGCTAAGGCTGCCATCTCCAACTTCACCGAGTGGATGGCTGTGCACTTTGCTCACATCGGCATCCGCGTCAACGCCATCGCTCCCGGCTACTTCTCCACCGCTCAGAACAAGGCTCTGCTGTGGAATGCTGACGGCACTCCCACTGCCCGTACTGGCAAGATCCTTGCTGCTACTCCCATGGGTCGGTTTGGCGAGCCCGAAGAGCTCAGCGGCGCTGTGCTGTTCCTGCTGAACAACCAGGCAGCCGGCTTCATCACCGGTGTTGTGCTGCCCATCGACGGCGGTGTCAACGCATACTCCGGCGTGTAATCAAATCAAGGAGACGAAAAATAGTATGGCAAAGGTAATTACATTCGGTGAGCTGATGCTCCGCCTGCAGCCCTATAACTACGAGCGCTTCGTCCAGTGCGACCATGTGGAATTCACCTTTGGTGGCGGCGAGGCTAATGTGGCGGTTTCCCTGGCAAACTACGGTATGGATGTGGCATATGTGACCAAGCTGCCCACCCACGCCATCGGTCAGGCTGCTGTCAACTCTCTGCGCCGCTATGGTGTGGACACCACCAAGATCGTCCGCGGTGGCGACCGGGTAGGCATCTACTTCAATGAGAAGGGTGCTTCCCAGCGCGGCTCTGTGTGCATCTATGACCGTGCACATTCCGCCATCCAGCAGGCAAGCACTGCCGACTTCGACTGGAACGCCATCTTTGAGGGCGCTGAGTGGTTCCACTTCACCGGCATCACTCCGGCACTGGGACCCAATGTGGTCGAGATCTGCAAGGAAGCCTGTAAGGCTGCCAAGGCTCGCGGCATCAAGATCTCCTGCGACTTAAACTACCGCGGCAAGCTGTGGACCCGAGCAGAAGCCCGGGAAGCAATGACCGAGCTGTGCCAGTATGTGGATGTTTGCATCTCCAACGAGGAGGATGCCAAGGACGTCTTCGGCATTGAGGCAGAGGCTACCGACATCTACGCCGGTTCTCTGAACCACGAGGGCTACAAGTCTGTTGCCAAGCAGCTGGCTGACAAGTTCGGCTTTGAGATGGTGGCGATCACCCTGCGCGAGAGCCACTCCGCCTTCGACAACGGCTGGAGCGCAATGCTCTATAACGTTGCTAAAGACGGGTACTGCTTCTCCAAGAAGTACGAGCTGCACATCATCGACCGCGTTGGCGGCGGCGACTCCTTCGGCGGCGGTCTGATCTATGCCCTGATGAACGGCAAGGATACCCAGGCTGCTGTGGAATTCGCTGTGGCGGCTTCCGCTCTGAAGCACTCCATCGAAGGTGACTACAATATGGTCACCGTCGCTGAAGTGGAAAAGCTAGCAGGCGGCGACGGCTCCGGCAGAATCCAGAGATAATTCAAAATCGCAGCAAACCCCCTCGGTGAAATTTCACCGGGGGGTCTTTTTATATAACACGGGGCAGGAGATCTTCCCCTGCCCCAGCACCAACACACAGAACCGTCCCCTGTGCTACACAGCGACCAAGGCTTTCAATACACATCACAAGCATACTTCAAGCTAACTCAATCTTACGGGATAACGCCGTCAATGTCAAGGAAAGGAAATCCGTATGACAATGCTATGGCAGAAAATTTCTTCTCTATCCTAAAAACAGAGTGCATTTACCGGCACAAACCGAGAACACTTTCTAAAGCACAGCATATGATTGACGATTATATCTACTTTTACAACCACGAGCGCATCCAAACAAAAACGGGAGTGGCGCCGCTGACGCTGCGCCACTCCGCTTGAATTAAATATTTCCTACATAGGAGTGTTTTTGTACTGTCCGCACAAACTGGGGCAGTTCACATCACGGAGGCGGCTGTTTCGTTGTTAAATTTGGTGTTGTGTTGGGATAGAAATATACCTGCAAAATTTATTATGCTTGTTATGGACCTCGGGGGTAGAGAATTCAAAAAGATATATGTTATTATGGCACAAACCAGAAAGGAGGTGACCAAAATGAAAGCATGTAAACTAATAGTTCGTGGCCAGTTAATCATGGGGCGGCCCGTTACCGACGATGACCGCAAGGCGTTGGATTGCTATTATGAAACGCCCGTTTTCTATGCTAATAGCGACTACGAAGATGTTGAAATCGTTGATGCTGCCTACGAACTATTCTGTGCGGGAAACCCGAAGTTTCGCTGCACAGAGTCTGTGGAGTTAGTGCGAGTTTCGTAAGCTCCATAGCGGAAGCCGCCTCCGTGATGGAGGCGGCTGTTTTAATTTTATTTTAGACCGATTATTTTTTAGAGGGCCTTGTTCCGAAAAAGAGGAGGATTGCACCAGCGATGCCTAATAAGGAGTATGAAATCGCAAGAACTATATCGTAAACTACGAGACCAAAACTACCATCTCGGCTACAACCTAATGATTCTCGTATCATTGCGGAAGCATACTGCTCTGCGGTTGGTACTCTGTACTCATCTTTTGGGAATGTAAGGTCCTCAAAACTAGAATCAAATCTATCGACGCCTGCAGTAACGGCAAAAAGAAGTTTCTCTGCATTAAGCCCAGATTCTTCACAATAAATGGGTTTCATTAGGTTATCGCTGCTGGGATATAGTCCGACATACATTCTAGACATTCCGATAAAAGCAACAAACTGACCAATGATGTAAACTATGCCAACAATAATCAATGAAATTTTGCTGATTTTCATATGTATAAACTCCATTTATTCTTATTTATTTGATGAAATTATACTCTTAAAAGCGACAGAAATCAAGCTATTTTGCAGTTGAAATATCACTGATAAAATTTTGATAGCTATACTTGCCGAAAACAGGTACTTTTGGCGTCTATGTTAATGATGTAACTCTTGCCGACGGGATAGGTGATCTTCCCGTATGGCTGGCTTGTATAAAGTATTAACACAACGACCATCTGGGAAAGGAAATACATATGCAGAGAAGATACAGACAGAAGAAATATCATTGCGGGGAATATCTAGAGGTGGCGATCTATCCAGTATGGCACAGGGGACGGTTCTGTGTGTTGTCTGCCGCACTAGAACTATTCCCAGTGCTGCTGTGCTATGCAAACCCCCTCGGTGAATTTCACCGAGGGGGTTGCTCTTTGTCTTTAGTTATTGCGGAAACGGGCAAGGAAGTCCTTGGTTTCCTGCTTTTTCGGGTCGCCGAAGATCTCCTGGGGAGTACCCTCCTCGCAGATCACGCCGTTGTTCATATACACCACTCTGGTGCTCACATCCCGGGCAAATGCCATCTCGTGGGTAACAACCATCATCGTCATTCCCTCGTTGGCAAGGTCCTGCATAACGGTCAGCACCTCGCCCACCATTTCCGGATCCAGTGCAGAGGTAGGCTCGTCAAACAGAAGCACCTCCGGATTCATCGCCAAGGCTCTGGCGATAGCAACCCGCTGCTTCTGACCGCCGGAAATCTGCCGGGGCTTGGCATTGATATAGGGCGCCATACCCACCTTCTCCAGGTAGTACATTGCGTTCTGCCTTGCCTCTTCCTTCCCCTTGCCCAGCACCTTGATCTGGGGCAGGGTGCAGTTCTGCAGCACCGTCAGATTGTTATAGAGGTTGAACTGCTGGAACACCATACCCACCGAAGCCCGGTACTGGTACAGAGAGTCCAGCTCTGCCATAACGTTCTTGCCGTGGAAACGGATCTCGCCGCCGGTGGGTGTCTCCAGCAGGTTGATACACCGCAGGAATGTACTCTTACCGGAGCCAGAGGAGCCAATGATCGCCACCACCTCGCCGGCGCGCACCTGCATATCCACACCCTTGAGAACATCTACCTTGCCGAAGCTTTTACACAGCCCGTTGATTTCGAATACGGTATTATCAATCATGGCGCACCTCCTGCTTCTTGACACGGATCTCCGCATTGGGGTCGGACTGAGAGCCGCAGATCACAAAGCTGTCTGCGCCCTCCATCCGCTTCTCAATGAACCGCAGGATCCGGGTGACACTGAAGGTCAGCACAAAGTAGATCACGCAGACTACAAGGTAGGTCTGGAAGGTCTGGAAGCTCTGCCGCTTGATGATGCCGGCAAAGTAGTAAAGCTCCGTCACGCCGATCACATTCAGCACAGAGGTATCCTTGATGTTGATCACAAACTCGTTGGCAACGGAAGGCAGGATGTTCCGAAGCACCTGGGGCAGGATGACATAGAGCATAGACTGCCAATGGGTCATACCTACCGCCGCAGCGCCCTCAAACTGACCCTTATCCACAGAGATAATACCGCCCCGGACGATCTCCGCCATATAAGCACCGGTATTAATGGATACGATCAGAATGCCCGAGGGGATCAGCGGAAGCTGAGAGCCGCCGGTAGCAAAGGCGTAGCCCCAGTAGATCACCATCGCCTGCACCATCATAGGTGTGCCACGGAAAACTTCCACATATACCGTGATCAAGCCGTTGCAAACGCGCTGCAGGAAACGGACAAGTCCGTTCTTCGACAGCGGGCAGGTGCGCAGGACACCGGTCGCCAAACCGATCAGCAGGCCGGCGACCGTGCCCACCATTGCAATGAGCATGGTATAGCCCACGCCCCTGAGCAGGAAGGGATAGTGTTCTGTCAGGATATTGACAACGTCGTTAAAAAATTCGATCATTTCAATTACTTCTTCTTATAAATAATGACCAGATTGGAGGAGTAGTAGACATTGGTAAAGTCGATCTCCTGCTCACGCTCTGCGGTGGGGCTCATACCGGCGATGATAGCATCCACAGTGCCGGACTGCAGCGCAGGCAGCAGACCGTCCCAAGTGATGGCATAGATCTCCAGCTTCATACCCAGCTTGTTGGCAATGTACTGGGCGATCTGCACGTCGTAACCGTTGGCGTACAGGCCCTCACTGCCCTGGCTGCTGATAGCAACCGCGCCGGGGGTAGCCTTTTCCATATCGGTCCAGTTGAAGGGTGCGTAAGCACATTCCATACCGACCTTCAGTGTTCCGTTGGTGGTTGCGGGAGCTTCGCTCTTGAGCACCAGCTCGCCCACATCCTCACCGGCGGACATACGCACCATCTGGTTCATCAGCTGGGAACGGGTGTCAGCGGAGATCTCAGCCAGGATCTGGTTGATCTGCTCACGCAGGGCGCTGCCGGTCTTCAAGCCAACTGCAATGCCCACATCCGCATCGGTGGCGGTGAAGCCGGTGTCGTTGTTTACCAGGTGGATGTAATCCAGTGTGCTGTCACCCAGGCAGACCTCGATAGCGGTGGGCTCTTCAGCCACATAGCCGTCGATGGTGCCGGACTTCAGGGCGGTCAGCAGGTCAGCGAACTCGGGCAGAGTAGAGCCCTTAACATTCTTGATCTGCTCCATAGCATCAGCGTGGAAAGTACCGGCCTGAGCGGCGATCTTAGCGCCTTCCAGATCAGCGATGGACTTGGCATTTGCCATATCCACAGAGCTTTCATTTTGTCCGCCGCAGGCTGTCAGGGACAGCAGCATCATAGCGGCAACTACCAGTGCGAGTAACTTCTTCATTTTCTTTCACCTTTCTTTTTTTCCCGATTTGGGTAGTAAAAAATCGAATCGCTTCGTCAAGCGATCCGACAGTAAATACAAATGCAATAACTGCACTGCAACACTGCTGCGATAGCGCTTCACAAAGTTGTGACAGTCCGGCAGATGTTCTCTGACGACCCAGCAGAAAAAACTCAGGCATTTTTCCCACTTCGGCGGTTTCCCCTTTCGTCCTATGCGGCTGCCTGGCCTTGCATAAGGTTACTGATGAAACCCGCGCCTCTATCTGAGCGATTCAGTTTTCCATATAGTAACACCGGGATGGGCATCTGTCAACCCCTTTTGTAAAAATGTAACAATATGCAAAAAGCAGAGGGCTTTTCCCTCTGCTTTTATGTATTTCTTGCATATAAATACATTTCGTAGGCGATCCCGTCTTCCTCGCCGCTATCAAGCACAGCCTGCTTTGTCCAGGCAGGGTCTGCGTCCAGATCAGGGAAGAAGGTATCCGAATCCACCTTACAATGCACCTTTGTAACATATGCTTTATCGCATAGGGGAAGCATCTGGCGGTAGATACTGCCGCCGCCGATCACCATCACCCGGTCATCCTCCCGGGTCATAGCCACCGCCTCTTCGGGACTGCCGCACCGGCAGAAGCCAGGCAAGTCCACATCAGACCGGGTCAGCACGATGTTCCGTCTGCCGGGCAGGGGCTTTTTGCCGGGGAAATCCTCCACCGTCCGCCGACCCACGATCACCGTCGCCCCCCGGGTAATCTCCCGGAAGAATTTTCGGTCTGCCGACAGTGCCACCGGCTGGGTGCCGTCCTTACCGATGCCCCAGTCATCATACACCGCAACGATCAGTTCCATAACAAACCTCAGATCGCCATAGGAATCTCAAAATCAAAGGGATGGTACTGATACCCTTCGACCTTAAAGCTGTCCTTGGTGAATGCATAGAAATCGGTAACGCTCTTGTCGATGGTGACCTTCGGTGCGGGGTATCCCTCCCGCTCCAGCATAGCCTTCACCGCAGGGATATGCCGATCATAGATGTGGCAGTCCGCGATCACGTGTACCAACTCACCGGCTTCCAGACCGGACACCTGTGCCACCATCATCAAAAGCATTGCATACTGGCACACATTCCAGTTGTTGGCTGTGAGCATATCCTGACTGCGCTGATTCAAAATGGCGTTCAAAGTATTGCCGGACACATTGAAGGTCATAGAGTAGGCGCAGGGGTACAGATTCATTTCGTGGAGATCTTCAAAATTATAAATGCTGGTTAAGATCCGGCGGGATGCAGGGTTGTGCTTCAGGTCATACAGCACCCGATCCACCTGGTCGAACATACCTTCCTTGTATTGGTGCTTGACACCCAGCTGGTAGCCATAGGCCTTGCCGATGGTGCCGTCCTCGCCTGCCCACTCGTCCCAGACGTGGCTGCCCAGATCTTCGATCCGGTTGGACTTCTTCTGCCAGATCCACAGCAGCTCATCCAGCGCGCTCTTCCAATAGGTGCGCCGCAGGGTCATAATCGGGAATTCCTCCCGCAGATCATAGCGGTTGATCACACCGAACTTCTTGACAGTATGGGCAGGTGTGCCGTCCGCCCAATGGGGACGCACCTGCAGGTCGGTATCATAGAATCCGTTTTCCAGAATATCCAGACAGGTGGCGCGGTAGAGTTCATCAGCTCTGCTCATAAGGAAACCTCCATATGTAATCTTTATTTCGCGGAAAGGTCAACGCTTTTTCGCAGGATCGTAAATGCAGGGACGCTCTGGGGCAGCTGCAGATAAAACTGCATCTGGGGCGTTCTGGGCTCACAAAGAGCCGCTCCGTCCAAGTCTGTCATAGAAGAAACCGTAAAGGCGAAGGGACGCAGATCCGGACCCACTGCCTCCAGGGAATCCCCCTGGGCAAATTTATTGCGCAGGCTGCACAGCGCCAAGCCGTTTTCATCACACTGCTCCACGATAGCACAGACCTGCCACTGCCGGATGTACCGGGAGTTCTCCGTGTACTGCCCCGGCTCGCCAAAGTAGAAGCCCGTGGAATAGATCCGGTGAGAGACGTGCTCCACCTCATCCCGCCAGACAGGGTCGACTTCCCTGCCCTCAGCGATCGCATCAATGGCGTGGCGGTAAGCGCCGGTGACGATGGCGGCATAATAGGCGGATTTGGCTCTGCCTTCGATCTTGATGCAGTCCACGCCCGCATCCTGCAACTGCTGCAAGTGGTCAATCATACACATATCCCGGGAGTTGAGAATGTATGTCCCCTTTTCATCCTCAAAAACAGGGAAATACTCCCCAGGGCGTTTCTCCTCCACCAGTGCATAACTGTAGCGGCAGGGCTGGGCGCAAGCGCCCCGGTTGGAGTCCCGACCGGTCATATAGTTGCTCAGCAGACAGCGACCGGAATAGCTGACACACATAGCGCCGTGTCCGAAGGTCTCGATCTCCAGTTCCCGTGGGGTCTTTTCCCGAATGGTACGGATCTCCTCCAGACTCAGCTCTCTGGCAAGCACCACCCGCTGAGCGCCCAATTCGTACCAGGCTTTGGCGCATTCGTAATTGACGATGGACTGCTGGGTGGAGATATGCCGGGCACACCGGGGTGCATACTTCCCTGCCAGTGTGAACGCGCCCAGATCCGCAAGGATCAGCGCATCCACCCCGGCATCCTGAAGCTGCTCCAGATACGCAGGCAGGGATACGACCTCATCGTTGCGGGGCATGGTATTGACCGTCACGTGTACCTTAACGCCGTGGTCATGGGCAAACGCCACCGCCTGGGGCAGCTGCTCCGGGGTGAAATTCCCCGCAAAGGAGCGCATACCAAAGGCTGTGCCCGCAAGGTATACCGCATCCGCACCGTACAGAACGGACATTTTCAGCCGCTCCATATCCCCCGCCGGGCTTAATAATTCCAGTTTGCTCATTGTAGTCCCAATTCCTTGATCTTTCTTTCGTGCTCTGCCAATGTCTTGGAGAACAGGTGCACGCCGGCCTTCTTATCGAAGACAAAGTAATAGTATTCCGACTCCTCCGGGTCCAGCGCCGCACCCAGGCTGTTGAGACCCGGATTTGCAATGGGGCTGGGGGGCAGACCGGGCTGGGTATAGGTGTTGAAGGGGTTATTCTTTCGATCCTCAGAGGTAAGGATCTCTCCCTTGTTGTAATAATTCTCCGCGTACAGAATGGTAGCATCACTGCCAAGGAACGGATAATTGCCCGCATTGGTCAGCCGGTTATAGAATACCGAGGCGATCTTGTAGCTCTCCACATTGTTGGCACTTTCCTTTTCAATGATGGATGCCATGATCACAACATCCTGCACCGTCATCTGGTGCTCGGCAATATACGCACTGCCGTACCCGTTTTTCCGCATCTGTGCGGACAGGTACTGATTCAGCTCAATAAATTTCTGACGCAGGTGATCATCAAACCGGTCATCAAATTCGTTGAGGAATTTCTCCAAGACATTTCTGGGCTTATCGTTGGTGTAGAACCGGTAGGTATCCGGCGCCAGATAGCCCTCCAGGCTGTACTTATGCCCGCGCTTGACGCCCTCTAAGAACCAATAATCCTTCAGTTCGCCGCTTGCGGCATACTCCTCCAGTTCGGCAACCGTGCAGACCCCTTTCTGCTCCAGCAGTTCAAAGATCTGGGCACAGCTGTAGCCTTCCGGGAACATAATTTCCACTTCTTCCCGGACAGGACCGTAATTGGTGATTGCCTTGATCAAGGCGTTGTAATCATAGATCCGGTCCGCGCTGAAATTAAATTCACCTGTGCCGATGTTGTCGCCCTTGCCCGTCAGATCGGCAAACAGCTCAAACAGTCCGGCGTGGCGGATCAGGCCGGCATCTTCCAGCTTTTTGGAAATGTCAGCCAGATCATCATCCGCTTCAATATACACCGTTGCGCTTTTGGGCTCTTTTCCAAAGGCAAGCAGATCCGCCGCGCAAACCCAGATCATTCGACCCATTGACACGCCGATCATCACAATAATGATCAGCCAGATGCAGGTGGCAAGGATATGGGGAATGCCCAAGAGGCCGTAGGTATTCTTTTTCTTGAGCTTTTTCGGGGCAGGCTGCTCCTCTTCCTCCGGCGCTTCCTCGACAGCAGGCACTTGTGCCTCCGCCGCTTCCTGCTCTGCAAACATTGCCTCCAGCTCCTGAGGGTCAAACAGCTGGGTATTGTCCACAGTCTCTTTTTCCGCAGGCTCCGGCTCGGGCTCGTCTACCATATCCCAATCCTGGGCGAGGGTCTCTCTGACGATCCTCTCCAGTTCCAGATCGTCCGGATGGGTCAGTCCGGCAGCAGCTACTGCCAGCTCATCCGCCCCAAGCTCCCGGGGGATATCCTTCGTGCCCAGGATCTCGTCCAGCCAATCCTCATTTTCCGGCAGTTCAGGATTCTTTCGCTCGTTATCCATAGGTTTTCCTCCTGTCAGCGGATCACGATCTGCTCCGCTACGGTCTTAGCCGTTTCTTCTCCCTTCAGCGCCGCCACAAGTGCCAGTCCGAACGGCACGGCACATCCGGCAGATGTGCCGGTGACCAGCTTGCCATCCCGGACACACGCCGCATTGGGAACTGTATTCGCCGACCCCATACCGCTTTCACAGCCGGGGTAGCAGGTAGTATTTTTCCCATCCGTGATGTGCAGATCTGCCAGCACCGTAGGTCCTGCGCAGATCGCCGCAACATACTTTCCGTTCTCCCACGCAAAGCGCAGCGCTTCCATCGCCTCTGCACTTGCCCGGACGGAGGCGACGCCGCCCAGACCGCCGGGAAGAACGATCATTTCCATATCCGTCAGATCCATCTCCGGCAGAGTAATATCTGCCTCGATGCCGATGCCGTGACCGCCGTATACCGTTTTCCCGGTAACGCCTACCGTCAGCACCGAAACGCCGGCACGGCGCAGCAGATCCAGAGGCGCAATCGCTTCTGTTTCCTCAAAGCCTGTGCCCAACAACATATATACCATTAGATTTCCTCCAGACACTTGTGCACCGCCGCACAGATCTCGGCGTGGATGTCCTCAATGCTGCGCATCGCGCCGTCCCGGACACATTCGATCACTGTCCAGCCGTAATAGTCCGCGGCTGTTCTGCCGGTTTTGCGGCAGGTAGCCAAATACTGCATATCCTGCTCGTGAATGTCCGCCTGGGTGTTGGTATCCTGCTCCCGGTGGCGCAGAAGCCGCTCGGTGTAATCCGTAGGCACATCCAGATAGATCACCAGATCCGGTCTGGGCAGTCCTAATTTATCATATTCAAAATCGTACAGCCACTCCAGGAAATCCTTCTGCGCCTGTCCCTGCTCCTTGGACGCCTGGTGAACAGCGTTGGAGGTAGTGTACCGGTCAGACAGCACCAAACCGCCATCTTCATACCACTGTCCCCAGTCCTTCTTAAAGGACGCATAGCGATCCACAGCGTAAAACGACGAAGCGGCATAGGCATTCACATCCGTAGGCTTCTTGCCGAACTCGCCGCCAAGATACATACGGATCAGCGCGGAGCTCTCCTCACTGTAACGGGGAAATACAATGTGCTTAAATTCCACCGCTTCCTTTTGCAAATGCTCGGATAAAAGGCGGAACTGTGTGGACTTGCCGGAGCCGTCCGTTCCCTCAATTACGATTAGCTTGCCCATTTTTGTCTGCCTCCTGTCTTATACGCGCCAATAATGCACACAAAATATCACTATAAAATATAGCATATTTTCTTCCGTTTGTCCACTATCGGCTACAAAGGATTTTTTAATTTTACGCAAACCCCTTGGGAGTGTTGCATATTTCCCAAAAAACTGTTAGAATAACAGAAACAAACTTATCAAAGGACGAAGAAAACTATGACCGATAACAACATTACCTTTCAGGATCTGGGTCTGTCGGAAGCTATGCTGAAGGCGCTGGAGAAAAAAGGCTACGGTTACCCCACCACCATCCAACAGCAGGCGATCCCGGAGTTTCTGCAATGGAAGGATGTGATCGCCAAAGCGCCTACCGGCACAGGCAAAACCTTTGCCTTCGGCATCCCTATGATCGAGCACGTAGATCCCGCGTGCCCGGATGTGCAAGGCTTGATCCTTGCGCCCACCCGGGAGCTTGCCATCCAGATCGGGGACGAGCTGCGGGGCTTACTTACCTACTATCAGGGGATTCGGGTGGCTGTGCTGTACGGCGGTGCAGGCATTGTGGGGCAGGCAAAGCAGCTGGAGAAAAAGCCCCAGATCGTGGTGGCTACCCCGGGACGGCTGATGGACCACTATAACCGGAAAAATATCCGCCTGGATAAGATCCAGACCGTGGTGCTGGATGAAGCTGACCGGATGCTGGATATGGGCTTTTTCAAGGATGTGACCCGGATCATCGAGAAGGTAAAAAACCGCAAGAATCTGGGTCTGTTCTCCGCTACCATTTCTCAGGAGGTTATGACGGTTACCTGGATGTATCAGCGCAACGAGGTGGAGATCACTGTAGAGTCCAAGCAGGAAGACCGCCCCGACATTGAGCAGTACAGTCTCACCGTGACCCCTCTGGAAAAGGCAGAGACCACACTGCGGCTGATCCGCACTCAGGGCTACGACCGGGTGATGATCTTCTGCAACACCAAGCATATGTGCCAGCGGCTCAGCGACGATTTCCAACGCGCCGGTGCGGACTGTGACTGCATCCACGGTGACATTCGTCAGAGCCAGCGGGAAAAGACTATGCAGCGGTATCGGGACGGCGAGCTTGCCATTTTGATCGCCACAGATGTTGCCTCCCGGGGTATCGACGTAGACGATGTGGACTGCGTGATCAATTTTGACATCCCTGAAGAAAACGAATACTACGTCCACCGCATCGGCAGAACAGGACGCGCCAAGAAAAAGGGCGTTGCCTGGTCCATCATCGGCAATTTCCCGGAGAAGGCCAAGCTGGACGAGATCGCCAGGTTCTCCAACTATACCATCAAGCCCATGCTTCTGGGCGCGGACGGCAGCCTTGCCGAAGAAGAGGTCAAGGCGCCTGCTCCCATTAAGAAGCGCTTCCGTTGACGCCCCGGGAGCAGGGGTTTCTCCTGCTGACGAATTTCTTGGGCGACCCGGAACGAAAGCCTCTCACCGCCGCCCAGGTGCGGAAATTAACGGAGCGTATGCGCAGTATGCCCCGCCCGGAGCAGCAGAGGGAACTGCTGCCGGAGGATCTGATGGACATTGGGTATGACCGTCCCACCGCAGAGCGGATCACCACACTGCTATCTCACGAAGAGCAGCTTGCCCGGTATATACAAAAGGGCGCGCAGCAGGACTGCTGTCCCATCACCCGGGTCAGCGGCGGCTATCCCGCACAGCTGAAACCCAGGCTTGGCGATGACAGACCCTGCGTCCTCTGGTGCAAGGGAGACCCCACACTGTTACAGCTGCCGGGGATCGCCCTGGTAGGAAGCCGGGATCTGCGACCGGAAAACGCAGATTTTGCCCGGGAGCTCGGCAAGCAGGCGGCTTTCCGGGGCTATGTGCTGATCTCCGGAAACGCGCAGGGTGCTGACCGGATCGCACAGGAAAGCTGTCTGGAACACGGCGGTCAGGTGATCAGCATCGTGGCAGATAAATTAACAAAAGCCCCCTTGCGAAGAAATATTTTGTTTATCTCCGAGGACGGCTTTGATCTGGATTTTTCCGCCAACCGGGCATTGCGCCGAAATCGGATCATCCACTGTCTTGGGCAAAAGACCTTTGTCGCCCAATGTACCCTCCGCAGAGGCGGCACTTGGGACGGCACTGCCAACAATCTGCTGCACCGGTGGAGTCCTGTATTCTGCTATGATGACGGAAGCGCCGCCGTAGCCGCTCTGGCGCAAATGGGCGCGCAGCGGATCTCCAACACAATCTGTCTGTAATGAAAATTCCCGGTGAAGCACCGCTTCACCGGGAATTCTATTTAATTCTTCAGGCTCTGGAGCGGTGCGGGGATTCTGCCGCCTCGGGCGATAAAGTCTGCACTGGACTCCGGGTGCACAGGCATCACCGGAGCGCTGCCCAGAAGTCCGCCCATTTCCACCCGGTCGCCTACCTGCTTACCGGGTGCGGGGATGATCCGGACTGCGGTGGTTTTGGAATTTACCATACCAATGGCCGCCTCGTCCGCAATAATGGCAGAGATGGTAGCTGCCGTGGTATCCCCGGGAACGGCGATCATATCCAGACCCACAGAGCACACGCAGGTCATCGCCTCCAGCTTATCCAGCGCCAGCGTGCCGGCTTCTGCCGCGGCGATCATCCCCTCGTCCTCGGACACCGGGATAAACGCACCGGACAGACCGCCCACATGGGAGCTTGCCATGACACCGCCTTTTTTGACAGCGTCGTTCAGCAGTGCAAGGGCGGCAGTCGTACCGTGGGTGCCACAGACCTCCAGACCCATTTCCTCCAAAATCCGTGCCACGCTGTCGCCCACCGCAGGGGTAGGTGCCAGGCTCAGATCCACAATGCCAAAGGGCACGCCCAGACGGCGGGATGCCTCCACGCCTACGATCTGTCCCATACGGGTGATCTGGAAGGCAGTCTTCTTGATGGTCTCCGCCACCTCATCAAAGGATGCGCCCTTGACCGACTGGAGTGCGTGATGTACCACGCCCGGACCGGATACGCCTACATTCAGAACGCATTCCGGCTCGCCCACACCGTGGAACGCGCCTGCCATAAAGGGGTTATCCTCCACAGCATTGGCAAAGACCACCAGCTTGGCACAGCCCAAGCCGTCCCGGTCTGCGGTGCGCTCTGCGGTCTCCTTGATGATCTGACCCATCTTTGCCACCGCATCCATATTGATACCGGCTCTGGTAGAGCCCACATTGACACTGGAGCAGACCCGCTCCGTAACCGCCATGGCCTCGGGGATGGAATCCATCAGGATCCAATCGCCTTTGGTACAGCCCTTCTGCACCAAGGCAGAAAAGCCGCCGATAAAGTTCACGCCGCATTCTTTGGCGGCCGCATCCATCGCCATGGCAAGGGGCACATAAGAGTCCGCGCGGCAGCTGTTGCCGATGATGGAAATAGGGGTCACGGAGATGCGCTTATTGACAATAGGAATTCCGAACTCCCACTCGATGTCCTGCCCCACCTTCACCAGGTTTTCCGCCTGCCGGGTGATCTTGTCGTAGATCTTCCGGGCGCAGACCGTAATATCCGGGTCGGTGCAGTCAAGTAAGGAAATGCGCATGGTGATGGTGCGGATATCTAAGTGCCGCTTGTCGATCATTTCCTGGGTATATAAAATATCATTTACATTCAGCATTGGCAACCTCACACCCGATGCATGGCTTCAAAAATATCTTCCCGCTGGAGACGGATGGACAGGGACATCTCTTTACCCTTCTCCTCCAGCTCTCTGGCAAGCTCTGCCACAGCCAGAGCGCTTTCCGACACATCCACCACCATCATCATAGTAAAATACCCCTGCATAACGGTCTGGCTGATGTCCAGCACATTTACATTGTAGGATGCCAGATGGGCACACACATTGGCGATGATCCCCACCCGGTCCTTGCCCACTACGGTAACAACTGCTTTCATACCATCACCTCAGAAATCATAATCCGCGCAAACGCGGGTGTCAAGCCACTGCCAGAAATGCTCCTTGGCAGCCAGATGTGCGGGGTGAGAGGCGTACTGTGCCAGTGCCTCCCGGCTTTCAAACTCGGAATACAGGGCATAGTCCATACCGCCCTGATATGTACCGCGGATCTCCATATGCGTCAGCCCCGGGATCACACCCACCAGGGGCTCCAATACAGACCGGATCAGCTCCACTGCCTCGGGCTTGTTCACGCCCTCTTTTAATGTGTAAATTACAATATGCTTAACCATAGTATCCTCCTTATGCAAATACCGGGGTCGCAGTATCGACCCCGGTATGTAGTATTTTACTCAGCCTCAGCGACTGCCTCTGCCTCGACCTCTTCTGCCTCTGCATCATCCTCATTCTCGAGCAATGCACGGATGGACAGGGAGATACGCTTGTTCTCAGCATCCACATCGGTGATCTTGACCTGAACTTCCTGACCCTCACTCAGCACGTCCTCGGGCTTGCCGATGCGGCGGTTTGCGATCTGGGAAATGTGGATCAGACCATCCACACCGGGGATGATCTCAGCAAATGCACCGAAGGTCATCAGCTTGACGATCTTGGCATCCACAACATCGCCCACATTGTAGCCGGTCATAAACTGATTCCAGGGATTCATCTCAGCGGTCTTGTAGCCCAGAGAGATCTTGCGCTTCTCAGCATCGAAGGAGATGACGAATACATCGATCTCGTCGCCGACCTTCACCACCTCTGCCGGATTCTTAATGCGATTCCAGCTCAGCTCGGAAACGTGGACCATACCGTCCACACCGCCGATGTCCACAAATGCGCCGTAGGAAGTCAGAGACTTGACCACACCGCGGAACTTTGCACCCTCCTGGATCTCGCTCCAGATCTTCTCCTGAGCCGCCTTGCGGGCCTCGGAGCTGACAGCGCGGATAGAGCCGATCACGCGGCGGCGTGCGCGGTTGACCTCAGTGATCTTCAGCTGCACAGCCTTGCCTACCATACCAGCCATATCGCCACCCTTGGCAACACCGCACTGGGAAGCGGGAATGAAGACGCGGATGCCCTTCACGTTGGCAACCAGACCGCCCTTGTTCTCTTCGGTGACAGTGCCGTCCACAGTGGTCTTCTCTTCGCACCAGGTGGACATCTCGTCCCACACCTTCATGCCGTCCAGCTTCTTCTTGGACAGCTGGCAGGTGCCTTCCTGATCGTTGACGCGAACAACGAAGACCTCGATCTCGTCGCCGACCTTCAGGATATCCTCGGGCTTCACAGAGGGATCTGCGCTGACTTCATCATAGGGGATGTAGCCGGCGTGCTTGGTGCCCAGATCGATCTGGACTTCAGTTGTGCCGATGCCGGTAACAATGCCAGTAACCTTGTCTCCTGTATTTAAAGTCTTGATGGACTGCTCAAGAAGCTCAGCAAAGCTTTCCTCCTGTACAGCCTCAGCATTTACAATTTCACTCATAGTCTTATTGACCTCCTTTATAATCCACGCCGGGGTTGACGCACCGGCAGTGACTCCAACATCTGTGACACCGCGGAAAAACCCGGGGTCCAGTTCGGCAGCATTATCCACCAATACGACCCGGTCGCAGTGTTCCCGACAGATCATCGCAAGGCGACCTGTGTTGGAGCTGTGGGTATCTCCCACAACCACCATTGCCTGACACGCTGCGCTTAATTGCGCCGCTTCACTCTGCCGTGATTCTGTAGCTTTACATATTGTATCAAAAATTTTCAAGTTAGTAAACTGTTTTTTTGCGATTTCCACGCAAAATTTCCACAAAGATTCTGTGGATGTGGTCTGGCACACCATACAAATTGGCAAATCCGGCCGATCTGCCACCGTTTCCGCCCAATTTTGCAGCTGTTCCGGTGTCTCAAAGATGCGACAGTCTCCGCACCATCCGGCGATGCCCTCCACCTCTGGGTGGGACGGCGTGCCGATGATCACAGGCAGTCTGCCCTCGGTTTCCGCGTTGCTGACGATCCCATGGATCCGCTTTACAAACGGACAGGTGGCATCGACGATCTCCACGCCCCGCTGCTGCAACGCTTCATACACCGCCTTGGTAACACCGTGGGAACGGATGATCACCATATCCCCCGGCTGCGCCTCCTCCGGTTTCTGGATCACCCGGACACCCATTTGGGCAAACCTGTCCACCGCATGCCGGTTGTGGATGATCGGTCCTAAGGTCAGCACCTGCTTCCCTGCCGCTGCCGCCTGCTCCACCAGTTCCACCGCCCGGTTGACACCGAAGCAAAAGCCTGCGCTTTCCGCTACGTAAATGCTCATAGAGGGATCTTCTCCCCTACGATTCTTTTCATCGCTGCGATAACACCCTCAATATCCAGTTCAGAGGTATCCAGCAGGTACGCATCCTTTGCCTGCTTCAGAGGTGCGACTGCCCGGTGGGAATCCTGGTAGTCCCGCTGCTGAATGTCCTTGAGCACCTGGGCGTATTCCGCCTTCTGGCCCTTGGCAAGCATCTCATCGGTCCGGCGCTTGGCACGCACCTCCGGCGTTGCGGTGAGGAAGATCTTCACTGTGGCGTCGGGCAGGACCACCGTGCCGATGTCTCTGCCGTCCATGATCACATTGTGCTTGCGCGCCCCATCCCGCTGCATATCCTGCAGCACAGAGCGCACCACTGCGTGAGCAGAGACCAAGGATGCTTTCTGGGAGATGTCCTGGGTGCGGATATCACCGGTGACATCCATACCGTTCATCAGCATATGCTGCTTGCCCTCTTCGTCATATTCGATCTCGATGGTCAGCTCATCGATGTATCGCTCCACACCGTCAATGTCCTTAGGACTGACGCCCAAAAGATCCATAAAATATGCCACGGTGCGGTAGATCGCGCCGGTATCTACATAATAATAACCCAATTCCTTTGCCAATGCCCTTGCGATGGTGCTTTTTCCTGCGCCGGCAGGTCCGTCAATGGCAATGCTGTATGTATTTCCCATACTGTTTTCCTCTTTCTGCGGTTACCCGCGTTTTTATTGGCGCAATTTTGCCAGCGCTGCTGCTTCTCTGGTCAAAACCTCTTCCGCCGTCAACCCCAGCCGTTTTCCAGTCTGCTGAGGGTCTAAAGGCAAGCCGCCCTCCAAGCCAAACCGCAGCCGCAAAATTGCGGCATCCTGCTCATCCAGTGCCGAAAGCAGCTCCCCGATCCGCTGACGGGTCTGGAAATAAGCAGTGTCCTCCACAGCCAGCTCGTCCTCCTGGGATTGTTCCCGAGGTGCTTGCTCTGCTTTTGCCTGCTGCACGATCCGGGCAGTGGTCAGCATTTTCTCCAAAACTGCCGCCTCCTCCGGTACGATCTGCATCGCCTGGGCAATCTCCTCCACCGTGGGGTTTCTTCCCAATTCGGTCAAGAGGGTCTTATCCGTATCCCGGTACTGCTCCACAGACTGCCGCAGCTTTTCGCCTACGCCGCCGGCCCGAGCCTGCAGGGTCACCGCCTTAGCAAGGTACTGCCGGATCCACCAGTCGCAGTGAGCATCCAAATCGCCGCCGGTGTATTGCAGGATCCCCTGCCACAGTCCCAGACTTCCCTCCTGAATAAGATCCAGAAGCAGCACGCCTCTGCCTACGGTCTGCTTTGCCAGTGCGATCACACGGCTGATCATTAAGTCCACCAGCCGGGGCAGTACACTTTCCTCACCATCCAGGTAGCGCTGCGCCAAAAGTCCTGGGTCTCCCGCAACAGGGATCCCGGCGATCTCCTCCAGGTACAACCGCAAGGGGTCATTTTCTTCCAAGCCTGCGGGCAGCTTTCCGCTTTCCACAAGCTGCTGCTCCAGTCGCAGGCGCAGTGCCGTATCTCCCGCGCCGGGCTCCACCGGCAGATTGGAAATGTCCAAAGCAATATGCTTGTCCTCCAGATACTGCGCAGCTTCCTCCACTACCGTTTCCTCTTCACCCTCCAACAGGGTCAGAAACCGCACCGCGGACAGGGTATCCCCGGACTGCAGCCGGGCAACTGCCAGCTCCCACGGGGTTTGTTCAAATGTAAATTCCAGATCGTTCATTCCAGAAAATCCTCCAATCCCAGACCTGCGCCCAGGGTCTGCAGCTTCTGCATCGCCTGATGCTCGATCTGCCGGGCGCGTTCCTTGGAGATGCCCAGCATTGCGCCGATCTCAGATAAAGAATGGTCAATACCGTCCTCCATGCCAAACCGCAGCCGCAGCACCGTCTGCTGCCGTTCCGAGAGCATCCCCAGCAGGGAATCCATTGTGCTTTTCAGCGCCTGCCGCACCAGCTCCTCCTGGGGCTGGGGGGCGTGGACATCCTCTAAAAGCAGCTGCAGCTGGTCTGTCTCCCCGTCCCCCACCGGCGCATCCAGTGAGCAGACCTCGGGAAGCAGCTGCAAAAGCTTCCGGATCTTGTCCCCAGGCACGCCGCTGCACCGGGAGATCTCCTCCACATCCGGCTCTTCCCCGGTCTGCTGCAGCAGTGCCGCCCTCGCCGCCAGGATCTTACGCAGCTTTTCCGCCGTGTGGGTTGGCACACGGATGAGACCCGCGTGATTCAGAATGCACTGGGTCACGCCCCGGCGAATCCATTTGGTGGCGTATGTAGAGAAACGGTATTCCAGTGTGTAGTCAAATTTCTTTGCCGCCGCCAGCAGTCCGATACTGCCCTCCTGGATCAGATCCATCAGCGGCACGCCCCGCCCCGCATACTCCCGGGCAATGGACACCACCAACCGCAGGTTGGAATTGACCATGGCGCGGATCGCCTCCGCATCTCCCCGGGCGCAACCCATAGCCAAAGTCTTCTCCTGCTCCGGTGTCAAAAGGGGATACTGCCGGATCTCATACAGATACTGACGGACATCGTCCTCCCCTGCGGAAACAGGCGTATCTTCCCTTTCCAAAAGTGCAGAACTCATACCTTCGTTCCCTTGCTCTCCTTCAACTTATCCCGGAATGCCAGCAGGTCTTCATCGCTGGCTACAGCCGATACCTGCCGCGCCTTCCGGATGATCTGCACGCAGTCCAGAAACGCCGCCTCATTCACAGGACCTTCCTGCCGCTGGCAGATGCCGGCGATGTGGGACATCTCCTCATTTTCCAGATCTGTCAGCACGCTCAGGGATACATCCAACCCCTGTCTGTGCCGCTGGAGCATCTGCGTATACACCCGCCCTAACAGCGGTACGGAGAACGCCTCCCCGGTAAGACCCGAGGTCTTGTCCAGCAGCGCAGGCTCCCGCAGTCCCAGTGCGATGACGCTTTCCTCTGCCATGGCAGATTTCATATTATCATAGCGGATAGACCGCGCCTTAGGCTGCAGCGCACGGGCAGGTGCTAAGTCGATCTTTTCCTGCTTTTTCCTCTCCCGACCCAGTCTGCGCTTATAGGCTTTCTCCACTTCCAGCTTCATTGCATCCATACTGATGCCGGCAGATTCCGCTACACGGTTTCCGTAGACCTCCCGCTTGACCGAGCTGTCAAGCGAACAGATCAGCTCCGCAGCTTCCTGCACATAGCGGACCTTCTGGTCATCCTCCTGCAGGTCATACTTTCTGCGGATGGCGCTGAGCTGATACTCCACCCGGTTGGACGATTCCTCCAGCAAAATACGGAAACGGTCTGCGCCGAATTTATGCAGGAACTCATCCGGGTCTTTGGCATCCTGCATCCGCAATACTTTCACCTGCAGTCCCGCTTTTTCCAGCATAGGGATGGCACGCTGTGCCGCCCGCTGTCCTGCTTCGTCACCGTCGTAGGTCAGCACCACCTGCTCCGTATAACGGCTGAGCAGGTTGACCTGCTCCTCGGTCAAAGATGTGCCCAGAGATGCCACCGCATTGTCAAAACCGTACTGGTGCAGTGCCACCACATCGATATTGCCCTCCACCAGAATGATATTGGGCTCTTTTGTTTTTTTGGCAAAGTTCATACCAAACAGGTTTTTCCGTTTGTTAAAGATCAGTGTCTCATTGGAGTTGAGGTACTTTGGCTTGGAGTCATCCAGCACCCGTCCGCCAAAGCCGATCACATTGCCCCGCACATCGAAAATGGGGAACATCAGTCGGTTACGGAAGCGGTCATAGATACGACCGTTTTTCTCGCCCACCAGATCTGCATCCCGCAGTTCCTGGTCGGTATAGCCTTTTTTGCGCATAGCATCCACCAGTGCGTTCCAGGAATCCGGAGCAAATCCGATGCCAAACCGGGTCACAATGGACTTGCTCAGTCCCCGGCTCTGGACATAGGCAAGACACTGCGCCCCCACCGGGGCGTACAGCTGGGTATGGAAAAACCGGGCTGCCTCTTTCATCAGTGCCCACAGCCGTTCCTGATGCCGGTAACGGCTCTGATACTGCTCATCCTCCGGCACTTCCATACCGGCGCGTTTTGCCAAGGCACGGACAGCATCCGGGTAGCTGAGCCCTTCGATCTCCATCATAAAGTTCACTGCGCCGCCGCCCTTGTGACAGCCGAAGCAGTAATAGATCCCCTTATCCGGCGCTACCGAGAAGGAGGCAGTCTTCTCCCCGTGGAACGGACACAGTCCAAACAGATTGCCGCCGGAGCGCTTCAAATGCACATACTGACCCACCACATCCTCAATAGGATTGCGGGCAACAAGTTCATCGATAAATGACGGGGGGAATGCCATAGGGGTCACCTCCTCTGGTGCATTGGTTCATTCGTTTTATGATAGCATATTATCCCCGAATATGCCAGCCCATAGGGATAAACAATTCGGTATATTTATCCACCGCATACTTATCAGTCATACCGGCGATGTAATCGCACACCGTGCGCTCCATCCCATCGAAAGACATCTGGGGCTGGAAGTCGGCGGGGAGCATCTCCGGATGCGCGTAGTAATACTCATAAAGCCGGCGGAGCATATCCTTCGCCTTGCTCTCCTCGCCCTTTGCCACCGGGTTATAGTAGACCTTTTCAAACATAAAGGCTCGCAGGTCACGCAGAGCGTTATCCACCTTCTCCGACAGGGTCACCGCCCCGGCTTCCCGGGATGTGCGGATCATATCGCACACCAGGGTATTGATCCGCTGGCTGTGGCTATGCCCCAGCACCGCGGCAATAGAATCAGGAATATCCGTGTTGCACAGGATCCCCGCCCGGATGGCATCGTCAATGTCGTGGTTGACATAGGCGATCTGGTCAGAACGGCGGACGATCTGCCCCTCCATGGTCTCCGGTATAAATTCTCCGGTATGTCCCAAAATGCCCATCCGCACTTCGTAGCTCAGGTTCAGACCTGCGCCGTTGTTTTCCAGAATGTCCACCACCCGCAGACTTTGCTCGTTGTGGCGGAAAGGCTTGCCCAGGCACTCCGACAGCGCCGCTTCACCGGCGTGCCCAAAGGGGGTATGTCCCAGATCGTGACCCATGGCCGCTGCCTCTGCCAAATCCTCGTTCAGTTCCAGCGCCCGGGCAATGGTACGGGAGATCCGAGCCACCTCCAGGGTGTGGGTCATACGGGTGCGGTAATGGTCGCCCTCCGGCTGCAGGAACACCTGGGTCTTATGCATCAGCCGGCGGAATGCCTTGCTATGTACGATCTTGTCCGTATCTCTCTGATAGCAGGTACGCACATCCTCCTGCCCCGGCTCTTCCGGGCGCAGTCTGCCCTTGCTCTCGTCTGAAAAAGCCGCATTGGGGGCAAGGGTCTGATGCTCCTTCTGCTCCAACCGTTCCCGTGCCGTCATAATCCTTCCTCCTGCGAAATAGGAAAGGCTCTGTACTCCTTCCCCGTCTCCATACCTTCCACTGTGCCGGCTGACAGGTCTGTCAGCCGATCCAGAAAGCCTTGGGCATTTCCCTCTGCCATCAAAATCTCCAGCTCTACTTCCGCGCCGAACTGGGTGTCCCGGAGGATGCCCCCAAAGGCGGCCACCTCCAGCTTGACCCGTTCATAGAGGGAGTACGGGCACGGCACATACAGCACCGACCAGACCCGTTTCATAGACTTACCTGCCGCGTCCACGGCAATTTTTGCACCTTTGGTATACGCCCGGACCAAACCGCCAGCACCCAGCAGGATGCCACCAAAATACCGGGTCACCACGCACACTACATTATAAAGCTGTTCTCTCTGCAGCACCTGCACCATAGGCATTCCCGCCGTACCGCCGGGCTCTCCGTCATCGGAAAACCGCACCGCGCCGTCCCGGATAATATATGCCCAGCAATTATGGGTGGCATCGTAGTGCTGCTTTTTCATTTCTGCGATCCGTGCCAGAGCCTCTTCCTCTGTCTCCACACACCAGATCCTACCGATAAAGCGTGATTTTTTCTCCACAAAGGAATCTTCTCCGAATCCGGTGGGTACAAGATATTCTTCCACGCTTTCAGCACTCCTTTGTAATATACTCCTTCAGCCGTCCGTACAGGATGGGATCTAAGATCGCCTCCACCACAATCCCGTCGCCGGTATAGTCCACGGACAGTACCTGTGCGCCGGAGTGGAGCGTCTCCACCATACCGCCCATAGAATAAGGCAGTGTCACCATCACATGGTGGCGGCTGTGACCCAGCGCCGTTTCGATGGCCTTAAGCAGGTCATCCATACCCTCTCCCCGGGAAGCGGACATCTTTACCACATCTTCCCCGATGGGGATCTCCTCGGCGCTGACCAAGTCTGCTTTATTATAGCACTGCAGCACCGGTGTGCCCGGACGCGCCAGCTTGCTGATGAGACTGTCCACCACCTGGATATGGGTTTCCCGGTTGGGATCAGACGCATCGATCACATGCAGCAAAAGATCTGCATATTCCAGTTCCTCCAAGGTCGCCCGGAACGCATCCACCAGATGGTGGGGAAGCTTGGAAATAAAGCCTACCGTATCGGAAAGTACCACATCCAGATTGTCAGACACCCGCAGCTGCCGGGATGTGGTATCCAGGGTATCAAACAGCCGGTTATTGGCGGGAATTCCCGCTCCGGTCAGCTGATTGAGCAGTGTGGATTTGCCCGCATTGGTATAGCCAACGATAGCCACCACCGGAACGGAGTTTTTGATCCGCCGCTCCCGCTGCACCGCACGCACCTGCCGCACCTGCTCCAACTCTGTCTGCAGGCGGCTGATCCGCTCCCGGATATGCCGCCGGTCGGATTCCAGCTTGGTCTCGCCGGGACCCCGGGTACCGATGCCGCCGCCCTGCCGGGACAAACTCTTGCCCATACCGGACAGCCGGGGCAGCAAATACTGATACTGGGCAAGCTCCACCTGCAGCCGACCCTCCCGGGTCTTGGCTCGCTGGGCGAAAATATCCAAAATCAAAGCGCTTCGATCCAGCACCGGCACGCCCATGATCTCCTCCAGCGCTCGGATCTGTCCAGGGGACAGCTGGTTATCGAAAATGACCATGGTGGATTCTGTCGCCTCCACCAGCATCTTCACTTCCAGTGCCTTGCCCTCACCCACAAAGCTGTGGGGGTCGGGGGTATGCCGGTTTTGCAGGATCTTGCCGGTGCAAAATCCCCCGGCGGTTTCCAGCAGCGCATCCAGTTCCTCCAGCGTCTCATCCGTAGCCGTCTGCGCCTGGGTAAAACAGTCTGCGTTCAATCCTACCAGTACCGCCCGCTCCTGTTTCGTCTCAAAGGTTGATTCCATTCCGTGCCTCCACAGATCCTTGTCTTTACCCTATAGTATATCACATATCGTACCGTATAAGCAACATTTTCGACAGAAATATACAAAAAAACCGCACTGCGATATGCAGTGCGGTTTTGGTCTTACTTCAGATTGAATCTCTTGTTGAAACGATCAACACGTCCACCGGTGTCAACCAGCTTCTGCTTGCCGGTATAGAAAGGGTGGCACTTGGAACAGATTTCAACTCTGATATCACCCTTGGTGGAGCCAGTGGTAAAAGTATTGCCACAAGCGCAACGGATGGTGGTCTGTTCGTACTTGGGATGGATGCCTTCTCTCATTTCGTTCACCTCTTTCTTCCTCTTGTAAAAGGGCGTAATCGCCCCAACAATCTTTAATCGCCCGCATATCATAACACATTCCATTTGCAAATGCAAGTGTTTTTTTCACTTTTTTGCGAAAAAGACAAATATCAGAATGCCCAGTTGCCATTCCGGAAAACAGGCACGGTCTTTCCGTCCCGGGTAATGGCGTCGATATTCATAGAATCACAGCCGATCATAAAGTCCTCGTGGATCATAGAATCGTTGATGCCTAAGCCGCGGCACTCCTCCAGAGTCTTGCTGTGGTGGTCTTTAATGGTATCGGCATAGCCTGCGCCCAACGCCAGATGGCAGGCGGCATTTTCATCGAACAGGGTGTTATAGAACAGCAGTCCGCTCTCGGCGATGGGGCTTTTTTCGGGGACCAGTGCGCACTCACCCAGGTATGCCGCCCCCTCGTCCATAGAGATCATGGTATTGAGCAGTTCCTCCCCGACTTCTGCCTTTGCCTCCACCGCTTTTCCGTTTTCAAACCGGATGGAGAAGTTATCGATCAGTTGCCCTTGATAGGACAAGGGCTTTGTGGAATACACGATGCCCTCTGCCTTGCCCCGCATGGGGGAAATAAAGCACTCCTCGGTGGGGATATTGGGATTAAAGTAGATGTTCTGGCGGCTGACTTCTCCACCGCCGCAGAACTGCGCCTCGGGGATCATACCCACGGTCAAATCGGTACCGTTATCCGCGGTATAGTGCAAACTTTCGATTCCCAAGGAATTCAGATAATCGCAACGCTTTTTGAGGTCTGCGTTGTGCTTCTCCCAAGCCTTGACCGGATCACTATCCACACGGGATGTGGACAGGATCGCTTCCCAAAGCTTCTCCACCGCTTGATTTTTGGAGCAGCCGGGGAAGATCTTTTTCGCCCAGGCGATACCGGGGACTGCGGCGATGCACCACTGCTCCCAGCCCTCCCGCCGATCCCGGTAGGGGCGCAGGATAGGATAGGACATCTGCCGTGCCTTGGCCACCTTCTTCATATTGACGCCCTTGAGTCCGTCGGGGTCTTCGGAGATCAGATGGATCCGGCAAGGAAGCACATCGCAGTAATACTGCTGGCGCGCTTTCTGCCATTCCTGCACCGTTCCCATGGTCTTAACAGACTGGTAGCGGGTGTGCACCTTCTGCAGAGGCTGATAGTTCCAGTGGACGGTGACTTCTTTTGCCTTTGCCTTATAGGCTTCCTCCACCACCATCTGCACAAATTCAGGTTGGTCCAGATCCGCAAAGATCAAGACCTCTTGACCCTTTTGTACATTCACGCCGCTGCGGACGATCAGGCGGGCATATTCTCTTAAAACAGTTTTCTTCATAGCCGGTCTCCTTTTTCCGTTTTTACCAGTTTACCAGATTTTGGTGTATCCGTCAATTCCTGTTGCAATCATTCCCGGATTGCGGTATAATCCATACATTAACAAACACTGAGGTATGGTTTATATGCTGACACGGGAGCAATTTCAGCAAAAAATCGCCGCGGGTGTCCGTCTTCTGGATGGCGCTACCGGCTCTAATTTAATGAAGGCAGGTATGCCGAAAGGCTGCTGTCTGGAGGAATGGGTGCTGATGCACCCGGAGGCACTGGTGCAGCTCCAGCGGGCGTATGCGGAAGCCGGCAGTCAGATCCTGTATGCGCCCACCTTTCAGGCACAGCCCGTTGCCCTAGAGCGGGTGAAGCTGGAAAAGCAAACGGAAGCCATCAATGCCCAGCTGGTCAGTCTCACCCGTTCCGCTGCCCCGGAGGCACTGGTGGCAGGCAACTTAACCACCCTTGCCGCATTTACGGACAGCTGGGATCCGGACAAATTTGATCTGCTGGTAGAAAATTACCGCCGCCAAATCCGGGGACTCATGGACGGCGGTGCGGATCTGCTGGCTGCCGAAACATTGCTGTATCCCCAGGAAGCAGAGGCGATCCTCACCGCCGCAGAGCTGGAGGGCGCAGGCGCGGCCATGTATACCTTTACTATGCAGTCCGACGGCGCTCTCTTCTCCGGAATGGAAGCAGCCCCTGTGCTGAAAGGGCTGGAGGATGCGGGCGCGGCGGCGGTGGGCTTTAACTGCGTGGCAGCCAACGCTCTCACCCCATCTTTGGTCAGTAAGCTCCGCCGCCAGATCCGCATTCCTCTGATCTGCAAGCCCAATGCCGGAGAGCCGGTCATCGGGCCCGACGGACTTGCCCACTACCCCATGCAGCCTGAGGAATTTGCCAATATTGTGGCAGACTGTGCCCAAATGGGTGCTGCCCTGCTGGGTGGCTGCTGCGGCACGACCCCGGCGCACATCGCCGCTGTCCGGGAAAAACTCCTATAACAAGCACCTCTCTGCGGAGAGGTGCTTTCATTTTTTCATTGCCAAAAGCGTAGAAATTTGTTATACTATGGTTGTTATGGAAAAGAACACAAGATTTTATGTCAGCCGCAAAAACGTGCTGACGTGGCTGATGGCGCTTTGTATGGTCTGCTCGGCAGTGGCCCGCATTGTGTTTGTCGGTTTGAAAGGACCCGACTACGACACATTTACGGTGTGGAGCCAAATCGTTCTGCCAATCGCAGCAGCCCTGCTGTTCGCGCTCATCGTCCTGCTCACCGGTAAGGAGTTATTCTACAAAACTGCATTCCCTGTCTGGATGATCTGCATCTACTATTTCTTCGTATTTGCAGGCTTCAACTTTGGAGCTTTCCACAGTATGATCGTCTCACTGTACGCCATCGCGCTGCTGTTTGTGGGTGTGCTGTACACCCAGATCACCTGCGGAAAAGTGCCAATGACCTGGCTTTTGCTGCCGCTGCTGGCATTCCCTCTGGCTGCCCAGCTGTATTTGCAGCGTGCTGTGCTGCTCAGCAGCGAGTACGGCATCCTTTTGCCGGACATCCTGATGATCGGCGGCTGCATTCTGACCGTGTTTGCCATCCGCATCCAGCCTGTGGGCGAATACCACCCCACCTGGGGTGACCGTAATGACGGACGCAAGATCCGCACACTGGCACCCATGGCACAGATCACCGCTTTCTTCCAGGTGGAGCGCAACACCTGCTCCAACCTGTTCGAGGAGTCCTTTGAGATCTCCCATGTGGAGCGCTACATCCGCCAGAAGCGCAGAGAAGGGCTGACCGACTTTGGTCTGACCCACGTACTGCTTGCTGCCTACGTGCGGGGACTGTGCAAATATCCTCAGCTGAACCGGTTTATCTCGGGCCAGAAGGTCTACTCCCGGGGCGAGGATATTCAGTACTGTATGGTGGTCAAGAAAGAGATGACGGTGGATTCCCCCGACACCTCCATCAAGGTCCACCTAAACCGCAAGGACACCGCCGAGGATGTTTACCGCAAGTTAAACGCTGCCATCGAATCTGTGAAAGCTACCCAGGAGCTGGATTCCGGTATCGACAATCTGATCGGTTATCTGAACCTGATCCCCAGCGTGGTGCTGAAATTTGTGGTATGGCTCTTAAAGCTGCTGGATTACTTTGGACTGCTTCCCAAATTCCTGCTGGAGCTGAGCCCCTTCCACGGCAGTCTGTTCTTCACCTCTATGGGCAGTCTGGGCATCAAGCCCATCTACCACCACCTGTATGACTTCGGCAACCTGCCTGTTTTCGGTGCATTCGGCTGCAAGCGCCGGGCGCTGGAGGTGCAGGAGGACGGTACTGTGGTGCAGAGAAAGTACATCGATGTGAAATTCGTTCTTGACGAACGGATCGTGGACGGCTACTACTATGCCGCCTTCTTCAAGCATTACCGCAGCATCCTGCGGCATCCTGAGATTATGGATCTGCCGCCGGAAGAACTGATCTCGGACATTGACTGATGAAAAACAGCATTCTGGCACAATTGCCCGAGAATTTCCCCTGGCGGGATCGAATCCTCTGCTTTGACAGCATCGATTCCACCAACGACCATGCAAAGCAGCTGGCAGCTGCCGGTGCAAAGCACGGCACTGTACTGATCGCCGACCGGCAGACCGGTGGGCGGGGGCGTCTGGGACGCACCTTTCACTCCCCGGGCGGAGTGGGTGTATATCTGTCCGTGATCCTGCGCCCCAATTGTCCGGCACAGGAGCTGATGCACCTGACCTGCGCCGCCGCTGTTGCTATGTGCGATGCGGTGGAAAATGCGGCAGGCTTTCGTCCGGGCATCAAATGGACCAACGATCTGGTATTTGGAAAGAAAAAGCTGGGCGGTATCCTCACCGAGCTGTCCATCACCCCGGAAACCGGTCTTGTGCAGTATGCCATTATCGGCATCGGGATCAACTGCTGTCAGGCAGCGGAGGATTTCCCGCCGGAGCTTCGGGATATGGCAGCTTCCCTCTCCATGGTCACTGATCAGCCGCTAGACCGCAGCCGTCTCGCCGCGGCAATGATCCAAGCCCTGCAGTGTATGGATCTGACCCGGAAGGCTGAGATTATGGATGCATACCGGGCTGACTGTATCACATTAGGTAACGATGTGATATGGACGCAAAACGGACAGACGCAGTACGGCAAGGCTCTGGACATTGACGAAGACGGCGGTCTGATCGTCAAATTCCGGGACGGGGACATTCGCACCGTCTCCTCCGGAGAGGTCAGCGTTCGCGGGATGTACGGCTACGCGTAACAACAAAATTCATATTGCTTTTTTTCGCACATTTGGTTATACTGATAATATAATAAAAATTGACAGGAGGCGTCTGTATGAAAATTATCGGTAAGATTTTGAAGGTTTTGGCCGCGCTTGCCGCCATCGCCGGCATCGTCTATGTGGTCGCTACTTACGGCGACAAGATCGTCGCTTGGGCTAAGAGAGTAGTCGGAAACATCTGCGGCTGCTGCGATTGCGAGGAATGCACCTGCGAATGCGAGGACGACTGTGACGCTTGCCCCTGCGAGAGCGACTGTGATACCTGCGAATGTGGCTGCACCGCAGAAGAGGATGCTGCCCCTGAGGAAGGCACTATCGTTGCAGAAGAAACCGATTTTGAAGGCTAAGCTTACAAAAAATACACCCCAGTAATGGGGTGTATTTTTTATACTTCTGTAGCCTCGCAACAGCAGTGACCGGTCTTTTTAGACACCAGCCATCTTGCCAGCCGGTAAACCCAATAGGCAAGCATTACAAACAGGATATTCAGTGCCGACACGATGAGCACATAGAGGATCTGGGTAGGGATCACGCCCAGGGTGGCTTGCAGCCCTACTCTGACTTCCTCCAGCGGAGGGATGTTGCAGGAGTAATAGTTTGCGTAATTGGTTTTCAGCAGGTGCGCCATGGTGGCAGATACCACGCAGAAACCCACCGTAAACCATACGCACTTTTTGATCTCACCCTTAGGCGCAGGAGTATGCAGATCCAGTGCCACGATCAGCAAAAATTCCATCATCACCACATTGTGGAAGGTCACCGTGTGGAAGTCGAAATAGCCCTTGAAGTAATCGGTGATGTTCCACGCGCCGTAGATCAGATTGGGGTAGATGATCATCAGCAGGAACATTGCCGCCGAAATGGCAGAGGTGATCGCCGTCACCGCCTGCAGGTGCTTGCCACGATAAAACGCCATCAGCGGCAGCATAAAAATAAACAGCGAGCAAAAATGAAACGGCAGGTGATACAGATCGTACCCCCGGGCAAGGGAAAAGTATTGCTTGCCGATCTCCAGTAAAACGATCACGCACGCCAGAATCTGGAACGGGATCATCCGGATCTTTATATCCTTTTTGCCCAGAAACGCCCGCAGTACGGCAGCAACGATCACCATTACCACCAGTGACGGAATCAAGGTTTCCTTATGCGCCTGTGTCCACAGCTCCATAAAAGCCCTCCTGTCAACTTAAAACTTTTCAACATTTTACCATATTTGACATTCGCTAAGCAATACAAAGAAGTTTAAGAGTTTTATAAGAATACAGATGGTAGCTGAGACTACGGGACTCGATTTACATTTTCGCCGAAAGGCGAAAATAGCGGTTCCGCTGCGTCTAGCCGCAGCGGGCGACGCTCGTTCGCGTCGCATTTACAACTGTTCGAGTCCCTTGTCGAAACCAAAAAAGACACCACCCATTTGGGTGGTGTCTTTTTTGGTGGAGACTACGGGACTCGAACCTGTGACCTCATGCGTGTGAAGCATGCGCTCTAACCAGCTGAGCTAAGCCTCCATGCGGAGCAAGTTGAATTATACCACACTTGTTTCAAATGTCAATACCCTTTTTCTGCTTTCCGCGTTATTTAATTGGGCGCAGGGGTACTGTTTGCAAAAGCTCCAGACCGCAGGCATTCACAAACGCCAGCGCCCGCTGCTCGGTTTCCGGATCCCATGCGTGGATCGGGGAATGGGCATCGCACCCGAGGATCACCTTGCACCCCTCCTCCGCCGCCAGTTCCCAAAACCGGGGGCGTGGATAATGCCGGTTTTCCCGCAGTCCCAGCAAGTTGATCTCCAGGGGGATGTCGCAGCCTTTCGCCTCCCGGCAAAGCGCGCGCATATGTTTTTCATACACCTTGTCGTCCCCCATAAATTGCAGCATATCAGGGTGAGCAAGGTAGGTAAACAGCCCCGTCTGCATTGCCTCCGCCACCTGTGCGCAATACCGGCGCAGGACCGTTTCGTCGTCCGTAGGGCGGGCATTGTGGGTTTCGCCAATCTCATTTCCCGACCAGTGCTGTCCCAAAAGCAGATATTCCACCGGGCTGTCCTTGAGCATCTGTATCAGCTCCCCGAAGAAAGCCGGATAATACTCCGCCTCCAGTCCCAGGCGAATGTCCATTTTTCCGGCATACGCCTCTCTGAGCCTCAGGACGGAATCTGCGTATTCCTGCAGCTGATGGGGGTACATCCGCATCTTGGAATAATAACCGTCGGGAAAGGGATAGGGCGTATGATCGGAAAAGCCCAGGATCTGCAGACCGCCCTCCCATGCCCGCTGGGCATACGCCTCGTCTTCGCCCACCGCGTGCAGGCAGCGGGCGGTATGGGTATGGTAATTTGCGATCATAACTGTGCCTCCGAAATATAGTTTCTTTTCGAGAAAAATCTGTTATACTGTAGGGTAGAGCGATAAAAAAGGATGTGATGGTGTGCAGTATCAAAAAATGGTACCAGGCATTTTTTATGCCCGGCCTAATCGGTTTATCGCCCATGTGGAGATCGACGGGCAAATGCAGGTCTGCCATGTGAAAAACACCGGGCGCTGCCGGGAACTGCTTGTCCCCGGTGCAAGCGTTTGGTGCGAGGTTTCAGATGACCCGAAACGCAAGACCAAATTCGATCTGATCGCCGTCCAGAAAGGTGACCGGCTGATCAATATGGATTCCCAAGCCCCCAATGCCGCCGCCAAGGCGTGGCTTCTTGCCGGTGGACTGGGCGATATCCAGTCCTTACGCCCGGAAACCGTCCACGGAGATTCCCGGTTTGACTTCTCCTTTACCCGGAATGGAACGCCCTGTTTTCTGGAGGTCAAGGGTGTCACCTTGGAAAATGGCGGTGTCTGTGCGTTCCCGGATGCGCCGACTTCGCGGGGCGTCAAGCACCTGCAGGGACTGGCGCAGGCTGCCCGGGACGGGTACGGCGCTTATGTGCTGTTTGTGGTGCAAATGGAAGAGGTATCCTGGCTGCACCCCAACGATGCCACCGATCCCGCATTCGGCAAAGCCCTGCGGGAAGCTGCCGCGGCGGGAGTGCAAATCCTGGCGATGGACTGTTCTGTCACGCCGGATACAATGACCATCCGCGCCCCTGTGGAAGTGCGGTTATAGGCGCTCCAACAGTGCCTCCAGCTGCGCCAATCTTTCGATCTCGAAGTCTGCCGGGATGTCCTGCCGCGCGGGCTTGTGATCGGGATTGACCCAGCAGGTCGCGATGCCTGCATTGATGCCGCCCTGAATATCCGATGTCAGACTGTCGCCTACCATCATCGTCTTTTCCGGGGCAAAATTAGGGATCCGGGAGAAGCACCGGGTGAAGTACTCCACCGCAGGCTTATTCGCCCCGATCTCCTGAGATACGAATATTTCCTCAAAATAATGGCTGATATTGGCACTTTTCAGCCGACCCGCCTGGACCTTTGCCGTACCGTTGCTGGCAAGGAACAGGCGTTATTTTTTGGACAGCCGTTCCAGTGCTTCCTCCGCACCGGGCAGAAAATAATGCCCGATGGACAAATTCTCCTCGTAAAGCCGGGCGCAAGCAACGGGATCCGCATCCGACCCCAGTTCCCGGAAAGTGGCAGCAAAGCGCTGTACCACTACCTGCTCCCGGGTCAGTTCGTTGCGCTCCAGCATCTCCCAATGCTGCTTGTTGATCTCCCGATACCGGGAGATCACTGCATCCGTAGGCGTGATGCCAAGCTGGGTAAAGGTCTTGCGGATGGCAATATTCTCTGCCTTATGAAAATCCAGAATGGTATCATCCAGATCCAGAAATAAAATTTCGTACATATCTCTCTCCTGTGGGGATTATTTACGGCGCGCTGCGATGGCGTTGGCAATGGCGGCAAACTGGGCAATGTCCAGTGTCTCACCCCGTACGCTGACGGGCAGCCCGCACTCTTCTAAGATCTCCCCTGCCCCTGCTTTGCCCAGTTCCGGGAAGCCGGAAGTCAAGCCGTTTTGCAGCGTCTTTCTGCGCATAGCAAAGCTTGCCCGCACGGTACGGAAGAAAATTTCCTTGTTATCGATCTGCCAGGGCAGTTCCTTCCGGGTCTTCAAATGGATCACCGCCGAGGTGACCTTGGGCTGTGGCAGGAAGCATCCCGCAGGCACATCAAACAGCAGCTCCGGCTCAGCGTAGAACTGGCAGAACACCGTAAAGGCGCTGTAATCCGCCGTGCCGGGCTTTGCCGCGATGCGCTGCGCCACTTCCTTCTGGACCATTACCGTAACGGAATCAAAGCACTCCGCCTCCAGCAGTGCTGTCAGAATGGGCGAAGTGATATAATACGGCAGGTTTGCGCACGCCATAGGACGCAGACCGGCAAACTTCTCCCGCACCAGTGCGGGAACATCCAGCTTCAGCACATCCTCCCAAAGGATCTCCAGATTGGAAAACTCCCCTACAGTCTGCTGCAGGATAGGCGCAAGCCGGGTATCCACTTCCACGGCGCAGACCTTGCCCGCCCGAAGTGCCAGCTGCTGGGTCAGCGGTCCGATGCCCGGACCGATCTCCAGAACACCGGCGCTTTCATCCACACCGGCCCTCTCCGCGATCTGCTCCGGGACCCAGCCGGCGATGAGGAAATTCTGCCCCTTCGCCTTGGAAAAATGAAACCCGTGCTCTGCCAGCAGCGGTTTCATAATATGGATATTGCATACATCGATCATACGGTCACCTCAAAAAAATGCCTTTCTCCTGCTATGATAACAGAAGAAAGGCATTTTTTCAATATTAAGTGAGGAAGTAGATGGTGCAGTTACGAACACCGAACTGGAAGCACTCCGCAGTGGTATCGAAATACAAATCGATCCGGTTGCCCTTGATGCTGCCGCCGCAGTCCTCCGCAGTGGCAATGCCGTAGATGTACTTGCCGTCGTTGGAGACGATGAACATCCGGGTGCCGTAGGGGATCACCTTGGGATCTACCGCAATCGCGCCCACCCGGGCATAGGTGCCGGTGGCAGTGATGTCATCACAGCCGGCGTCGGTCTTGGTATAAGCCGTTGCCTTGAACTGCTCCGCGCGGTCATAGGTCAAGATCTCGCCGGAGGCGGTAACGATCACGCCGTCGCCAATGGCAGGTGCTTGGGAGCTGTTGTCCGTCTTCTTGCCTGTACCCACAGCCACGATCCGATTCACAGGCTGCTGCAGTACTGTCTCCTCCAGTACCGTACGGCTGTTTTCCACACGGTTAATATAGAGAACATCGGCTATGCGCTTTACCTGTCCGGCAGTGCCGGCTACCAGCACCTTCTCTGTTCCCTCCGCCAGCGTGGGGTCATTGCAGAGGATGGTCTCGTAAGGAATGTCTACAGTGTAGGTCTCCTGCACCTGGGAGATGTGGTCAACCCGCACCTCCATACCGTCATAGGTCATAGTATCCAGGGGCTGGGAAACGTTATACTTTCCATAGGCAGGCACGCCTACCCGGCTGAGCAGCTCCTCCAGAGTTTCGCCGTAGCTGGTGACCTGCATGGGCTCACCGCAGTTGTAAACAGTGATCTGCTGACTGCGCTGCACAGTGATCTCAGAAACGCCATCACCGGGCTGGGTGGTGTAGATATCGCCCTTGTCCAGTCTCACACCGGCCTCATTCAGCACTGCGGCGGGATCTGTGGCATATGTGGTATGTACCCTGACCTGATCGCCATCGGTGATCACATAAGTATTCTGGGCAAATACTGTCTGAGACAGCAGCGCCGTGATCGCCGCGATAGAAAGCACAAGTGCTGTCAGCTTCATAAAAACGCTTTTCTTCTTCACAATAAAGGGTGTAAAAAGTTGCATTGCATACGACCTCCTTTCACAAAATTTGAGTGTCTTGCGCCGTTTGAAAACGGCGGTATCAATCGGTAACAAAAAACAATCCTGCATAGGATTGTGGGATTATTATAACAAATCTTTACAAAAAGTCAAGTCTTTTCCCAAAAACAAGGGAAATCGACAACTTTTTAGCAATTTTTTGGTAATTTTTTATGTAAACCCCAAGCCCAAATATATGCGCCTATTACGCCCCCCTCCACGATATGTTGTGGAAAGTGTTACAGGTGTTTACATAACTTGTCGAATTATGTAACCGAGACAATATGTCACGCTTTTCGCTGTTATGGAAACCTGTATTTCCCGGTTTCGAAGGCTTGTCACCTCCGAAACCGGCATTGACACGGGCGGTTTTCTGTGATATAGTCTTGGTGATAAAGGCTGTGACGAAGACACGCGTTTCGGGTAAGATCCTCAGAGAGGAGCCTGTTTGGTGAGATGGCTCTGCACCCCTGCCCGGTACGATACCACTTCCGAGCTGTCCGGCGGAAATGCCGGGTCGGGCACTCCCGTTACAGGGTCAATGAGTGGCAGCGCAAGCTGCAACCAGGGTGGAACCGTGGAATACTTTTGTATCCCACCCCTGATTCTTTCAGGGGTGGGTATTTTATTTCCCTGCCCCAATATAAAAAGGAGGCAACCAAATATGAGCGAAGAAAATCTGTATACCTTTGAGAATCCGGATTACCGCAAGACTTACTGGCACACCTGTTCCCACATTATGGCACAGGCTGTCAAGCGTCTGTGGCCGGAAGTAAAGCTGGCCATCGGACCTGCCATTGACGAGGGCTGGTACTACGACTTTGATGCGCCCTTCTCCTTCACCCCCGACGATCTTACCAAGATCGAGGCGGAAATGAAGAAGATCTGCAAGGAGCGTGTGCGTCTGGAGCGGAGCGAGAAGCCCCGGGCAGACGCCATCGCCTATATGCAGGCACAGGGAGAGCCATATAAGGTGGAGCTGATCGAAGATCTGCCCGCGGACGCAGTAATCTCCTTCTACACCCAGGGCGAATTTACTGACCTGTGTGCAGGTCCCCATCTGGATCACACCGGCAGAGTCAAGCACAACGGCTTCAAGCTGACCAAGTCCTGCGGCGCTTATTGGCGTGGTGACAGCAACCGCAAGATGCTCCAGCGGATCTACGGCATCGGCTTCCCCAGCAAGGACGAGCTGGATGCGTATCTGGAGCAGCAGGCAGAGGCACTGAAGCGGGATCACAACAAGCTGGGTCGGGAACTGGAGTTCTTCACCACCGTGGAGGAGATCGGTCAGGGTCTGCCCATATTGCTCCCCAAAGGCGCACGGGTCATCCAGACTCTGCAGCGCTGGGTCGAAGACGAGGAGCAGAAGCGCGGCTATCTGCTGACCAAGACCCCTCTCATGGCAAAGCGGGATCTGTATAAGATCTCCGGACACTGGGATCACTATCTGGACGGTATGTTTATTCTGGGCGATCCTTACGATGAGGAAAAGGAATGCTTCGCCCTGCGTCCCATGACCTGCCCCTTCCAGTATCAGGTCTATCTGAACCGGGCACGAAGCTATCGGGATCTGCCTATGCGTCTGGGTGAGACCTCTACCCTGTTCCGCAACGAGGATTCCGGCGAGATGCACGGCCTTATCCGCGTACGCCAGTTCACCATTTCCGAGGGCCATCTGGTGCTGCGCCCCGAACAGCTGGAAGAGGAGTTCAAGGGCTGTCTGGCTCTGGCCAATGAGATGCTGGAGACCCTCGGCCTGAAGGAGGACTGCTCCTACCGCTTCTCCCAGTGGGATCCCAACAACACCGCCAAGTACGAAGGCACTCCTGAGCAGTGGGAAAAGGCCCAGAGCACCATGGAGACCATCCTGAACAATCTGGGCGTGAAGTACGAAGTCGGCATCGACGAAGCCGCCTTCTACGGCCCCAAGCTGGACATCCAGATCAAGA
>JAZOCJ010000026.1:0-31147 GCA_045596405.1 Faecousia sp.
CAATATAGGTGGTGATCAGCTCTGCGCAGCGCACCCGGCAGTTGGCGGCGGAGTCCAGGATGGCCTGGGAATTGGTGGTTAAGTAAACCCGCAGATCTTCGATGCAGTCTTTGTCTCTGCAGCTGTCTGTGATTTTTCTGGTGTGGATGGACAGCGCCTCCCGCAGGTCCTCCGGACTGCAGCGGACGCTTTCCTGGCAACACTCTGACATGGTAATACCTCCCATAAAAGTTTTGTATATGGGCAAGGGAGACCCCTAACCATAAGCAAATTCGCTTATAGGACAGTTTATGCACAGCAATTCCGTCTGTGCATAAGCAGAAACAGGGTTTACAGGAGACGGCGTTTTGTGAGGTGTAAAAATTGTTGATTTCTGTGTGGCTTCAGTATATAATTTAATTAGAAAGCAGTTCGGTGAACTTCCATTTAGCAAAGGAGTGTGTTGCATGAAAAAGAAGACAATATTTTCTGTTGCGATTGTTATTGTTATTGGATTGCTGATTTGTATTAACGGATACTTTAAGCCGCTATCGTTTTCGAATATTGCAAGTGAGAATAGTGAGATAAGTATGATATTGAACGAGTATGTTGTTGAAAATGGTGTGGCGGACATAACTGTTGCTGAATATAAAGATATTACATCTGAACAAAAAAGTGCTATCTTGACAGTCATGGAGGGATATACTTATAAAAGAACGTTTGGTACGATATTTTCGGATGGATCGATGACTGGGATTGGAAAAAAGATGCTTTCGATTTATGCATTTGATGAAGATTCATCGACTGTTTATGTAACATCATCCGGGAAGATCGTAGTGGATAATAAAAATTATTATATGGAAAATGCAGAACGGTTTATTGCGCAAATCATTGATATTATGGAACAATAGACTGAACCAATATGCGGAAAATATAATGACAGCCGTCGACCATTTGGTCGGCGGCTGTGATTTTTATAGGAAGCGGTATTCTGTTTCCGAGTGGTAGGGGGTATTTGCTGGGGTGAAGGGCTGTTTCCATTCCGGGTGGTTGACGGCGTCTGGGTAGAATTGGGTTTCCAGTGCGACCCCGGAGCGGGTGGGGTAGAAGACGCCCTCTTTGCCGTTTTCGTTTACGAAATTTCCGGAGTAGAGCTGGATGCCCGGGCAGTCGGTGTAGACCTCCATGGTTCTTCCGGAGTGGGGGTCAGACAGCACCGCACAGGGAGCGCCGCAGACTTCAAAATTATGATCGTAGCCGCCTGCCAGCCGCAGGGGAGCGTAGTCTGCATCAATATCCCGCCCCACTGCCTTGGGGGTGCGGAAATCCATAGGTGTCCCGTCCACCTGGCGCAGCTCTCCGGTGGGGATCATACGATCATCCGCTACGCAGAAGACACCCCCGGGGATCTGTAAAAGTTGCTGCATAGCCAGATCCGTTTTCTCGTGACCTGCCAGATTGAAGTAGCTGTGATTGGTAAAATTAAACACGGTGTCCCGGTCGCAGATGCCATCATACCGGATCTTCAGGGATGTGCTCTCCAGTAAATAGGTCACCTGCATTTTGGTGTTTCCGGGGAAACCCTGATCGCCGTCCGCTACTTCCAGTGCCAGTGTAAGCCGGTCAGTAAGATGCTCGGTCACATTCCACAGGCGGAAGCTGTACCCGTCCGGTCCGCTGTGGAGACTGTTGCCGTTGTTGTTAGTGGGGAGGCAGAGGGATTCCCCCGCCAGGGGTAACCTTCCATCGCAGATCCGGTTGGCATTTCTGCCCACAGTAGCACCAAAGTATGCGCCGCCGCTGACATAGCCGCTGACGTTGTCGTAGCCCAAGACCACATCGGCGGTCACACCCTTACTGTCCGGTACTTGCAGACTGACAAGGCTTGCGCCGTAGTCGGTTATCCTTGCTGTTATGCCGCCACAGGATATGGTATACAGTTTCGCTTCCTCACCCGAGGGGAGCAGACCAAAAGACACCTTCATAATATCACCTCAATGTAGTGATTATAGTATAAATTCTTGAGATATGCAAGCAGGGTAATTAAAATGTTGGAATAATTTAACCACATTATTTTGTGATTACCTCTTGCAAAATACACAATATGTTGTATAATGGGATTTACACAACGAAAAATTGTGCTACGACGGAAGGAGAAAGAGAAATGAAGATCATTAAGCGCAACGGCGCAGAAGTCGTTTTTGATATCAACAAGATCGTAGTGGCGATCACCAAGGCAAATGAAGCCTCGGAGGAAAAGGTGCGTCTGACACCTTTGCAGATCAACCGCATTGCCGAAAGTGTCCAGATCAGCTGCGAAGAAATGGGACGCAGCCCCTCGGTGGAGGAGATCCAGGACCTGGTGGAAAAGTCCATTATGGCACACGGCGCGTTCGAGGTAGCAAAAACATACATTACATACCGCTACACCCGCAGTCTGCTGCGTCAGTCCAACACCACAGATGACCGGATTCTCAGCCTCATCGAGTGCAACAACGAAGAGGTCAAGCAGGAGAACGCCAACAAGAACCCCACCATCAACGCAGTCCAGCGGGACTATATGGCAGGTGAGGTCTCCAAGGACATTACAAACCGAATTTTGCTGCCAAAGGAGATCGTGGATGCCCACAATGCCGGCATTATCCATTTCCACGACTCTGACTACTATGCCCAGCATATGCATAACTGCGATCTGGTCAATTTGGAGGATATGCTCCAGAACGGCACTGTGATCTCCGGCACACTGATCGAAAAGCCCCATTCTTTCTCTACCGCTTGCAATATCGCTACCCAGATCATTGCGCAGGTGGCATCCAACCAGTATGGCGGACAGTCCATCAGCCTGACCCATCTTGCCCCCTTTGTCCAGACCAGCCGTGAGCGGATCCGTCGCAATGTGGAGCAGGAGCTGGCTACCTATGGCGTCAGCCCCTCGGAAGAAGCTGTGAGCAAGGTGGTAGAGGAGCGCCTGCGTGAGGAAGTGCGCCGGGGCGTCCAGACCATCCAGTATCAGGTGGTCACACTGATGACGACCAACGGACAAGCCCCCTTCATCACTGTGTTTATGTACCTGAACGAAGCACGCAATGAGCAGGAGAAGAAGGATCTTGCCCTGATCATTGAGGAGATGCTCCGTCAGCGCTATGAGGGCGTAAAGAATGAGAAAGGCGTGTGGATCACCCCCGCATTCCCCAAGCTTATTTATGTTCTGGAGCCGGATAACATCACCGAGGATTCTCCCTATTGGTATCTGACCCGTTTGGCAGCCCAGTGTACCGCCAAGCGGATGGTGCCGGACTATATCAGCGAGAAGAAAATGCTGGAGCTGAAGGTGGACAAGAACGGAGAGGGTCACTGCTATACCTGTATGGGCTGCCGCTCCTTCCTGACCCCTTATGTGGACGAGAACGGAAAGCCCAAGTACTACGGCAGATTCAACCAGGGCGTTGTGACCATCAATCTGGTGGATGTTGCCCTTTCCTCCGGCAAGGATCAGGATAAGTTCTGGAAGATCTTTGACGAGCGCCTGGAGCTTTGCTATCAGGCACTGCTGTGCCGCCATGAGCGCTTAAAGGGTACACTTTCCGATGCCGCACCCATCCTGTGGCAGTACGGCGCGCTGGCACGGCTTCCCAAGGGCGAGCCTATCGACAAGCTGCTCTTTGGCGGATACTCCACCATTTCTCTGGGCTATGCGGGTCTTTACGAGTGCGTGAAGTATATGACCGGACGGTCTCATACCGACAGTGAGGCAAAGCCCTTTGCCCTGGCGGTGATGCAGCATATGAACGATGCTTGCAAGGGCTGGAAGGCGAAGCATAACATTGACTTCTCCCTTTACGGCACACCCCTGGAGTCTACGACCTATAAGTTTGCCAAGTGCCTGCAGAACCGGTTTGGTATGATCCCCGGCATTACGGATAAGAGCTATATCACCAACTCTTACCACGTGCATGTATCCGAGGAGATCGATGCCTTTACCAAGCTGGCATTTGAGGCGGAGTTCCAGCAGCTCAGCCCCGGCGGTGCCATCAGCTATGTGGAAGTTCCCAATATGCAGAACAACATCGATGCTGTTCTGGAGGTTATGAAGTTTATCTACGATAACATTATGTATGCGGAGCTGAACACCAAGTCCGACTACTGCCAGGTCTGCGGTTTCGACGGCGAGATCGAGATCCGGGAGGATGACGGCAAGCTGGTTTGGGTCTGTCCCCAGTGCGGAAATACCGACCAGAGCAAGATGAATGTTGCCCGCCGCACCTGCGGATATATCGGTACGCAGTACTGGAATCAGGGACGCACCCAGGAGATCAAGGACAGAGTGCTCCACCTGTAAAAAATCAAAAAGCAAGCCCGGAAGCGGATTCGCTTCCGGGCAATTTTTACAGATTGCTGAGGATTCGTTTTCTTGCGATATTGATAGGACCTTCGTGCATATGGTTGATCCAGGCAAGGCTCTTGCCACAGCCGTAGGCGACGCAGGAATCCGCATCATCCGCCAGAGTGCAGGTGATCCCGGTGCGCTCTGTCAGCAGCGCGTCCATACCGTAGATCTGTGCGCCGCCGCCGGTGAGGGTGATCCCGTTTTCGGAGATGTCAGCCACCAGCTCGGGAGAGGTGTTTTCCAGCACAGATGCCACTTCTTCCGCGATCTGCCGTGCAGGTCTGCGCAGCACCTCGAATATTTCGGAGGACAGCAGTTCCACCTCACGGGGCATACCGGTCTTGACATCCCGTCCCTTTACGACCATGCTCAAGTCTTCCTGCCGGGGATAGACACAACCGATCTGGATCTTGATCTCCTCGGCAGTGGTCTGTCCGATGGCCACGCCGTGGCGCTTGCGCACATACCGCATAATGGTCTCGTCAAAGGCGATGCCTGCCACCTTGATAGAGGACGATACCGCCACGCCGTTCATGGTCAGCACGGCGATATCCGATGTGCCGCCGCCGATATCCACCACCATATGTCCGTTGGGACCGCTGATGTCCAGGTTTGCACCCAGCGCGGCAGCCAGAGGTTCTTCGATCAGATAAACACGGCGAGCACCGGCTTCAATAGCGGCATTGATCACCGTCCGCTCTTCCACCTCTGTGACACCGCTGGGCACGCAGATGACCACACGGGGTTTGGGAGAAAACAGGGAAGTAGGCGTTGCGGCACGGAACAGTGCCTGCAGCATCTTGACGGTCATCTCGTGGTCGGAGATCACGCCGTCCTTCAGAGGATACATAGCCACCACGTTGCCGGGGGTACGTCCCAGCATATTTCTGGCGGCAGAGCCCACCTGCAGAATTCTGCCGGTGTTTCTGTCCACAGCCACCACAGAGGGCTCGCGGACAACGATACCTTTGCCGTCAACATTGATCAGCACATTGGAAGTTCCCAGGTCTATGCCCAGGTCATAGGAAAAGAATTGCATATTATTCACCTACAATTATTTTTCTTATCTTGGGAAGCCGCAGCCACTGCGGCACAGATTACATCCTTTGCTCCGGAAGTGAGCAGCACTCTGGCGCATTCCGATACCGTTGCACCGGTGGTGATCACATCATCCAGCAGAAGCACCCGTTTTCCAACCAGAGATTCCGGATCGACGGCACGATAAGCGCCCAGAACATTTGCCCGTCTCTGGGAAGCATTGGAAAGTGTGGACTGGGGCGGGGTGTTGCGGATCTTCTTTAAGGTACTTACCGGTGAGATGCCAAGCTCTTTGCCCACGGCGTGGGCAAGCAGCTCCACCTGGTCATAGCCCCGGCGCATACGGCGCAGTCTGCTGATGGGCACCCAGGTCAGAATGTCTACAGTGTCGATCTGCGCCTGGAGCTTCATCGCCAGCATCCTCCCATAGGGGGTTGCGTAGCTTCTTGCGTTATAAAATTTATATCGCAGGATGCTTTTCCGGACGGCATCATTATAATACCATATTGCAGACCATTGTGCAACAAAAGGAATATTTCTTTTTGGATGAATAAATTCCGGGGTGTCTTTTCTGCAGGTATGGCACAGATCGGTTTCTTTGTCGGTCAAAAGACGCCTGCAAAGAATACACTTAGGCGGAAAAAGAATTGCAACAAGTCTGTGAAACACAGATTAGTCTCCTTTCCCTTGCAGCCGAAGCTTCAGTCCGGTGTAGCGGCGACCGGTTTTTGCGTTTTGGGTCATCACCGCAACGGTCTCTTCCCGTCCTGCGATGATCAGCAGTTCCTTGGCACGGGTGATGGCGGTGTAGAGAACACTGCGATTTAATAGGTACGGCGATCCGCCCCAAGCTGCCAGAATGACGGCACGGTATTCGCTGCCCTGGCTTTTGTGGACGGTAATGGCATATGCCAGCTCCAGTTCGTTGAGCATAGTAAAATCGTAGTCCGCTTCCTTGTCATCGAATACGATACACATCTGCTCCGTTGCAGGATCAATGGAACGGATCGTACCGATGTCGCCGTTGAAGATGCCGCATCCTACCGCAGAGCCGTCGGTTTTCTTCCAAACAATATCGTAGTTGTTGCGGATCTGCATGACCCGATCGCCTTCCCGGAAAGAGAAGTCGCCGAATTGCCGTTCTCTCTTGTTGGGAGCAGGGGGATTAAGACGCGCCTGCAACAGACGGTTTAGGTGGGTAGTGCCGGTAGCGCCACGGCGGGTAGGGGACAAGACCTGGATCTGCTCGGGAGCGATCCCCATATTCTTAGGAAGCCTTTCCGCGCACAGCCCCACAATGGTCTGTCCCACCGCTTCTTCACTGCGGGCAGGGAGAAAGAAAAAGTCGTTCTTCACATTCCGAAGTTCGGGAAGCTGTCCTTGATTGACCCGGTGGGCGTTGGTGACGATGAGGCTCTCCTGCGCCTGGCGGAAAATTTCTGTTAAGCGGACAGATGGGAGCACCCCACTGCGAAGCATATCGTGGAAAGGAAAGCCCGGACCTACAGGAGGAAGCTGATCGGGATCGCCCACCAAAATTAAACGGCAGTGAGAGGGAATTGCCTGCAACAGGCTGTGCAACAAAAGTACATCCACCATAGACATTTCGTCTACGATCACCGCATCTGCCTTGAGGGGATTGGCTTCATCCTTGGCAAAAAACAGATCGCCTGTGTGGGGATCGATCCCCGCCTCCAAAAGCCGGTGGATGGTAGAGGCATCCTGCCCGGTCACTTCTGCCAGGCGTTTCGCGGCCCGACCGGTGGGGGCAGCCAGAACACACCGCAGCCCCATCTGATCGTACAGAGAAAGAATGCCGTTGAGAATGGTGGTTTTACCTGTGCCCGGACCGCCGGTGATCAGCAAAAGACCGGAGGTAGCAGCCTCCCGGACCGCCGTTTCCTGTTGGGCAGAATATGTAAGACCGCTGCGACCTGCAGCCTTCTGGATCTGCTTTTTCAGTTGACCGGAAGCAGGGAATTGCTCCTGGGCAAAGCGAAGAAGCTTTTGGCAGCAATAAAGCTCAGCCTGGTACAGTTTAGGTAGATATACAATATGGATTCCCGCCAGATGGCTGCGGATGAGTCGGTCAGCCTCCACCAATCTGCCGATGCTCTCTGTAACTGTCGATCCCTCTACGGAAAGCAGCTGAGAGGTGGCGGCAATTAGCTTGTCCTCCGGAAGAAAGCTGTGCCCGGCACTTAAATTATAACGCAGTTCAAACAGAACGCCTGCGTCCACACGCCGGGGGTCTTCTCCGGAAAATCCCAGCTCAATGGCAAATTGATCCACTGCACCGAAGGGTGCATCCAAGCCGTCCTCCATCAGTAGATACGGATCGTCCTGCAGAAGCTCCGCAGCATTTTCTCCATAGAGCTTGTATGTCTTTACAGCCAGCTCCGCAGGCAGATGGTGCAGGGTAAAATAATCCATTAGATGCCGCATCCCAAACTGCGTCCGAAATTCCAGACCGATGGTTTGGGCGCGCTCAGCGGATATTCCGGATACCTCGGCAAGTCGTTCCGGCTCCCGCTCCATAATCAATAAGGTTTTCTCTCCGAAGTGGCTGACGATCCGTGCGGCGATCTTAGGACCGATCCCCTTGATCACACGGCTGGAGAGGTAGCTTGTGATCTCAGCAGTTGTCTGAGGCATAAGGCGCTCCAGAAATTCCGCTTCAAACTGGCGTCCGTAGCTGGGGTGACTGCTCCATTTGCCGGTGACCATCAGCCGTTCGCCTACAGTGGGCAGGGGGATCGTGCCTACTACTGTAACGGTCTGCCCGTCCTCACAGGTCAGGCGCAGTACGCTATAGCCGTTTTCGTAGTTTTGATATACCACAGCGCCAATGGTGCCCTGGAGAATGTCCAAATCAAGCTCAGCCAAAACAATGCGCCTCCTGTCCCAATTGATATAGCACTAGTTTACAACATTTTAAGGCGATTGAAAAGCCTTTTTACAAATCTTTTTGCCGGATCGGGAGATACTAGATACTGCAGATTGAAAATATATTGTTAATTTGCGATTTCCTCTTGAAACATCGATGATTTTGCAGTATAATCAAATGGATATTTTTGATAGTCTGTCTGTACAGGAAAGGAGCACTGCGGATGAAGAATCTGAGCTTGCTGGTCTGGATCACACAGCTGGGTCTTTCCGTGGCAGTTCCGCCTGTGGGTTTTATTTTGCTGGCGACCTGGATTCGCAATCTGTTTGATCTGGGTGTGTGGGTCGTGATTGTGGGTGCGATCCTGGGGTTTGTTTTTGCGGTGGACGGACTGCGTTTCTCTTTGAAAGCTATGTCCCGTATGGCAAAAGACAAGAAAGAGGATACGCCTCCCGTTTCCTTTAACGATCACCAGTAATACCGGAGGATAGCGATGGATTCCCGTAAAATTGTTTATCGAGAAACCGGCATCGTAGCGCTGGGTGTGGCTGTTTGCGTGGCAGTGATGCTTGGCGTTTACGCCCTGTTGCATATGTTGGACAGCACGGTGCTGCTTGGCGGAGTTTTTGGCGGTATTTTGGCAATTGCGAACTTCTTCTTTATGGCGGTGGGCACCAGCCTTGCTGCTGACAAGGCAGAGGCGCAGGATGTGAAGGGTGGCAAGGCACTGCTGCAGATGTCTATGCTGATCCGCTATGCGGTGCTGTTTGTGCTGCTGTTTGCCTGTGCAAAAAGCGGTCTGTGCGCACCGATCCCGCTGGTACTTCCCCTGGTATTTGTGCGACCCGTTCTCTCATTTGGAGAATTTTTTCGAAGGAAAGGTGACAGTTAAGCAATGAATGTAAATGTTACCGGCGCCTATATTTACTTTACGATCCCTATCCTGGGCGGCATCAACATTACCCAGACGACGGTATCGGTCTTTCTGGTGAGTGTTGTGCTGATCCTTGCTTCCCGCTTTTTGGGACGCAATTTGCAAAAGCGCCCCGGTAAGCTCCAGGTGCTGACCGAAAAGGGAATTATGATCCTGCACAATATGGTCTGCGAGACCATGGGCGCGCATAATGCTCACTGGACGCCCTATATCGGTACGATCTTCCTGTCCAGCATCTGCGGCTCGTTTATCGGCCTAACCGGATTTTTGCGATCTTCCACAGCGGACTTGAGCGTGCCGCTGACCTGGGCGATTATGACCAGCGTGATCATCTGGTATCACAACATTAAGAACAACGGCTTCCTGGGCTGGCTGAAGGGATTTACGGAGCCGGTCGTAGTAATGACTCCGATGAACATCGTGTCGGAGATCGCGCAGCCCATCTCTATGGCGTTCCGTCATTTCGGCAATGTGGCAGGCGGCGGTGTGATCACATCGATCCTGTACACGGCTTTGGGGCTTGGATCCTCGGCACTGATCGGCTTGATCTCCGGTACGGTCATCGTACCTGTGGCAGTGCTGATCCTCGGCGCAGTGCTCTTTATCCGCGGACGAAAAGTCAAAAAGACGATGCTTTGGATCTTAGGTATCGCGATGATGGCGGTGGGTCTGCTGGGCGCGTTGGAAAACTTGAATATTCTGTCGGGTGTGCCGATCTTCCAGTACGGTATTCCGGCAGTGCTTTCGGTGTATTTTGACTTGTTCTCCGGCTTTGTGCAGGCGTTTGTGTTCAGCCTGCTGAGTATGGTCTATATTGCCGGAGCTTGTCCCCCACCGGAAGAAGTACAACATCAATAAAAATTAAAATAAACAAATATTTGGAGGAAATCATTATGGAACATGCAATTATTAAGGCAGCTTGTGCGATCGGAGCAGGTCTGTGTATGGGTATCGGCGCTATCGGTCCTGCAATCGGTGAAGGTAATGCGGTAGGTAAGGCACTGGAGGGTATGGCACGTCAGCCCGAGGCAGCCGGCAATCTGCGTACCAATATGATCCTGGGTTGTGCAATTACCGAGACCACCGGTATCTATGCGCTGCTGATCTCCTTCCTGATCCTGTTTGCAGTCAACTAACGCCTTTCTTTGCAATTCATAAGAGAGGGGCGACACAAGTGGGTTTTGAAGAGTTGCTGGGCGTAAATCCCTGGACCGCTCTGTTTACCTTGGCGAATACGATCACAGTATATCTGGTAGCCAAAAAGTTTCTGTTTCAGCCGGTGCTGAAGATCATTGAGGATCGGCAGCAGGAGATCGACGGGCTGTATGCGGATGCGCAGCAGGCAAAGGACGAGGCGGAATCGCTTTGCAGCGATTATCAGCAGAAGCTGTCCGCTGCCGCGGAAACCAGTGAACGGATCGTAAAGGATGCCGTGGCGCGGGGTCACAGCCGGGAGGAGGAGATTCTCCGTCAGGCGAACCTGGAGGCTGCGGCGATCCTTGACAAGGCGGCTGCGGATATTGCTCAGGAAAAGAAGAAAGCTATCAACGATGCAAAGGACGAGATCTCCGGCATCGCTATGGAGATCGCGGGGAAAGTGGTCGGCCGCGCATTAAGCGAGGATGATCAGACGCGGCTTGTGGATAGCTTTATTGAGGAATTGGGTGACGAAGTATGACCCAGATCGGAACGGTCTATGCACAGGCGCTGTATTCCCTGGCAAAGGATGAGGGGCTGTCACAGACGATATTGGAAGAACTGAAGGCTCTGGATGCAGTGCTGTGTCAAGAGCCGGATTATCTGCGGCTGCTGGCAGCGCCGAATCTTAGCAAGGAGGAGCGCTGCGGTATTCTGGATGAAGGCTTCCGCGGCAAGATTCACCCGTACCTATTGAACTTTTTGAAGATCCTCACGGAGAAGGGGTATGTGCGCCAATTTAGCGATTGCTGTAAGGCATATATTCAGCAGTACAATGAGGATCATCATATTTTGCCTGTTTGCGCAGTGACCGCAGTGGCACTGAGCGACGCACAGGCAGAAAAGCTGACAGCAAAGCTGGCGCAGATCACGGGCAAGACCATCGAGCTTTCCAACCGGGTCGATACAGATTGCCTCGGGGGTGTGCGTCTGGACTATGACGGCAAGCGTGTTGACGGAACGGTGCGCAATCGTTTGGATGCCATCCGTTCTATGCTGAAAAACACCGTACTCTGATGAAGAAAGCAGGGACGATATGGAATTAAAACCTGAAGAAATAACGAAAATCATTCGCAGCCAGATCAAGAACTACGAGGCAAAGCTGGAAAGCAGCGAAACCGGCGTTGTGATCCTGGTGGGCGATGGCATTGCCAAGGCATCGGGACTTGACCAGTGTATGGCAGGCGAGTTGGTGGAATTTCCCAATGGCTCCTATGGTATGGCGCAGAATCTGGAGGAGGATACGGTTTCTATTGTTATTCTCGGTTCGGACAGCGGCATCAAGGAGGGCGATGTTGTAAAACGCACCGGTCGCGTTGTCTCTGTCCCTGTGGGAGAGGGGCTGATCGGTCGCGTGGTGAACGCTCTGGGTGAGCCCATCGACGGCAAGGGTGCGATCACCGCTGCGGGTTACCGCCCCATTGAGACGCCTGCACCCGGCATTATTGATCGCGAGCCGGTCAATACGCCCTTGCAGACCGGCATTAAGGCCATCGACTCAATGATCCCCATTGGTCGGGGTCAGCGTGAGCTGATCATCGGCGACCGCCAGACCGGCAAGACCACCATCGCAACCGATACCATTCTGAACCAGAAGGGCAAGGATGTGATCTGCATCTATGTGGCCATCGGCCAGAAGCGGTCTACCGTGGCACAGATCGTGAACAATCTGACACTGGGCGGTGCAATGGACTATACCATTGTGGTTTCTGCGACCGCTTCGGAGCTTGCGCCCATGCAGTATATCGCGCCTTATTCCGGTTGTACCATGGGTGAGTATTTTATGCACCAGGGCAAGGATGTGCTGGTGATCTATGATGACCTGAGCAAGCATGCAGTGGCATACCGCGCCATTTCCTTGCTGATCCGCCGTCCTCCCGGACGGGAGGCATACCCCGGTGATGTGTTCTATCTGCACTCCCGCCTTTTGGAGCGGGCAGCCCATCTGTCCAAAGCCAACGGCGGCGGCAGTTTGACCGCACTGCCCATTATTGAGACTCAGGCAGGCGACGTTTCTGCTTACATTCCCACCAACGTCATCTCCATTACCGACGGACAGATCTTCCTGGAGACGGAGCTGTTCAATGCGGGCATTATGCCTGCGGTAAACCCCGGCATCTCGGTTTCCCGTGTTGGCGGCGCGGCACAGATCAAGGCGATGAAGAAGGTTTCCGGCTCTTTGAAGCTGCTGTATTCTCAGTACCGCGAGCTGCAGAGCTTTGCGCAGTTCGGCTCTGATCTGGATGCAGATACCAAGCAGCGCCTTGCCTTGGGTCAGCGGATCGTGGCGGTGCTGAAGCAGAAGAACAATGCCCCTGTAGAGGTGGCACACCAGGTCTGCATCCTCTATGCCGTCATCAACGGCTACCTGAAGGATATCTCTGTGGAGCAGATCCCGGAGTTTGAGCAGCGCCTGCAGGAGTTTATGGAAAACCGCCACGCAGCAGTGCTGGAAGCGATCCGCAGCACCGGTAATCTGGATGCGGATACGGAGAATGCACTGAAGGCAGCGCTTTCGGAATTGCTTAAAGAATTTGCACCTGTAATGTAAAGGAGGTTGGACCCATATGGCTGGCGTTTCCACAAAGGAGATCAAGACCCGGATTCGGAGTATGGAGTCCACCAAGCAGATCACCAAAGCCATGGAGATGGTGGCAGCCTCCAAGCTGCGCCGGGCACAGGCACAGGTGGCTTCCTCCCGTCCTTATTTTGAGATCCTTTATTCTGCGATCAATGATATTGTGGAATCCAACCGGGATTTTTCCTCTCCTTACCTCACAAAGCGCCCCGTGGCGAGGACGGCATATATCGTGATCGCCGGCGACCGAGGTCTTGCAGGTGGCTATAACAGCAATATTTTGAAGCTGGTTATGTCCGAGATTGAGGGAAAGAATGTGACCGTACTGCCCATAGGCAAAAAGGCTGTGGACTTCTTCCAGGCAAAGGGCATTCCGGTTATGACAGTCAACTATGCGGAAGCGGAGGAGGTAAGCTTAGGCGACTGCTTTACAGTAGCAAAGCAGCTTGCCGGGAAATTCCTCTCCGGTGAATTTGATGAGATCCGGGTAGCGTATACCAATTTTGAATCTGTGCTGTCACAATCCCCCGCAAGCCTGTGCCTGCTTCCGCTGCTGCGGGAGGGTGAAGAGGGGACAGGGAAGACCGGACAGGATATTCTCTACGAGCCTGATAGCGTAGAGGTGTTTGAGAAGATCGTCCCGGAATATCTTGGCGGAATTTTGTACGGCGCACTGTGCGAGAGCCGTGCCTCGGAGCAGGCCGCCCGTCGGACAGCAATGGACTCCGCCACCCAGAATGCGGAGGATATGATCGCTGACCTGAGCCTGCGCTTTAATCGTGCCCGCCAGGCAGCAATTACACAGGAAATTACAGAAATCGTTGCAGGCTCGTAAACAGTCTGCTTTCTAAAGGAGTTGAGTCCAATGGCCAAAAATAAGGGAACAGTGATCCAGGTGGTTGGTCCTGTTCTGGATATCCGCTTCCCGGATGACCAATTGCCGGAGCTGCTCAGTGCCATCGAAGTTCCCAATGGGGAAAACACCATCGTGGCAGAGGTGGCGCAGCATATTGGCGACAATGTGGTGCGCTGTATCGCTATGAGCTCTACCGACGGTCTTCAGCGTGGTGTTGAGGCGGTGGATACCGGTGCAGCGATCAGTGTGCCGGTGGGAGAAGACTGTCTCGGTCGTGTATTCAATCTGCTGGGTCAGCCCATTGATGAGGGTGCACCCATGTCCGCAGGTGAGCGGTGGCCTATCCACCGTCCCGCACCGTCCTATGATGAGCAGGAATCCGCCACAGAGATCCTGGAAACAGGCATCAAGGTGGTCGACCTGATCTGCCCCTACGCAAAGGGTGGTAAGATCGGTCTGTTCGGCGGTGCAGGTGTGGGTAAGACCGTTCTGATTATGGAGCTGATCAATAACGTTGCCAAAGCACACGGCGGTATTTCCGTATTTACCGGTGTGGGTGAGCGTACCCGTGAGGGTAATGACCTGTACCGGGAAATGAGCGAATCCGGCGTTATCAATAAGACGGCGATGGTCTACGGTCAGATGAATGAGCCCCCCGGAGCCCGTATGCGTGTGGGCCTGTCCGGACTGACGATGGCAGAGTATTTCCGGGATGTGAAGCACCAGGATGTGCTGCTGTTCATTGACAACATTTACCGCTTTACCCAGGCGGGCTCTGAAGTCTCTGCTCTGCTGGGACGGATGCCCTCTGCGGTTGGTTATCAGCCTACGCTGGCAACGGAAATGGGCGCTCTGCAGGAGCGGATCACTTCTACCAAGAACGGTTCTATCACTTCTGTGCAGGCGGTCTATGTGCCTGCGGACGACCTGACTGACCCTGCTCCGGCAACCACCTTTGCCCACCTGGATGCAACCACGGTGTTGGACCGCGGAATCGCCTCTCTGGGTATTTATCCTGCGGTGGATCCTCTGGATTCTACTTCCCGGATCTTGTCCCCTGAGGTTGTGGGTGCGGAGCATTATGAGACCGCCCGGGCGGTGCAGCGGATCTTGCAGCGGTATAAGGAGTTGCAGGATATTATCGCCATTATGGGCATGGATGAATTGTCTGAAGAGGATAAGCTGACGGTAAACCGCGCTCGCAAGGTGCAGCGTTTCCTGTCCCAGCCCTTCGAGGTTGCGGAGCAGTTCACAGGCTATAAGGGCAAGTATGTGCCTTTGAAGGAGACCATCCGTGGATTTAAGGAGATCATTGAAGGCAAGCACGATCAGATCCCCGAGTCCTATTTCCTGTATACCGGCTCTATCGATGAAGTGGTTGAAAAGTGGAAGGGTGAGAATCAATGACCGGCTTCCCGTTAAAAATCGTCACACCCGACGGACTGCAGTTTGACGGCACTGCCGAGGAACTGATCGTACGGACAACCTCCGGGGATCTGGGCATCCTTGCGGGACATATGAATTGCGTAGCGCCTCTTGGTATGGGGCAGGCGATGGTGATCGTTGACGGACAGAGACGGTACGCAGCCTGCATTGGCGGTATGCTGTCTGTGGTAAACGGCACGGCGACCCTTGTCCCTACCACATTTGAGTGGGCGGACAGGATCGATGTCAAGCGGGCAGAGGCGTCTGAAAACCGGGCAAAGATTATTCTCTCCGACCGCACCTCTACGGATACAGACATCCGTTTGGCGGAGGCACGCTTAAAGCGCGCCTTGATCCGTAAAAGCGTGGCAGGACAAAGATAATGAAAAAGCACAGTTCGTTTTCGAACTGTGCTTTTTGCTATTTATCAGTATATTCGTGCTTGGTGACGATTTCCTGACGACATAAAGATGATCTCCGGCTGAAATTGTCAAGGAGACGGGATCATAAAGGATTCTCTTAACTGTAATTTAGCGGGAACAGTTTGTGAAACCGGAACAGCTTGCCCGTTAATCTGCCGGATGACAGTTCTCACCGCCAGGCGGCAGCATTCCTCTGTCTGCGCGGAGATTGATGCCAGCGGGGGAATCAAATACGGGGCGTTAGGGATGCCATCCATACCCAAAACGGCGATATCTTCGGGAATCCGCAGACCGTGGTCTGCAATACACTTCATCGCGCCAATGGCCATATTGTCGTAAGCACAGATTACCGCCCGGGGAGGGGGAGCTGCGTTGAGCATGGCCTCCATTGCTTCGTACCCGCCGGCCTCAAACCGCTGCTGCGAGATCCGGATATGGGCGTCATCCAAGACAAGTTCTTGTTTGGATAAAGTGTCTTGCAGAACAGATAGTTTGTGGTTGGTAAGCGGCTCACCGATAAATCCAATGGAGGAAACACCCCTTGAGACCAGATAGTCGACGCATTCGGTAACTGTGCCGGAAATATCGGTAACAATGGAAATGCGACCGATGCTGTTTGGAGCACATCCCATAAACAGGATGGGGATTTCGTGAAAATCGTAGGTATTGGTTTGGAAATCGATCACAATGATCGCGTCTACATCTGCGTGCATGCAGTAATAATCCAGAAGCTCTTTCTCTTTCTCGGGGGAAAAATTACTTTCTGCCACACAGATCTCGCAGCCTTCTTTATCCAGCGCACGGCGCAAATAAGATAAGTAGGAACAATAATGATTGCTGCTGAATTCCGGGCATATTACGGCAATCACATATTTGGAATAGGTGGCGTTAAAGAATTTTTTAAAGCAACCGTAGCGCTTTGCTACATCGAAAATACGGTTTCGGGTATCTTCATTTACCTCCGCGCTGCCGGAGAAGGCTTTGGATGCGGTGGAAACAGAAACGTGAGCTTCCTTCGCAATTTTGGAAAGCGTAATCATCACCGTCACCTCCTTAGCTCATTATATTGCGATCCTATAAAAGATGCAATGACTAAATGAAATTCGAAAATTTTTCGAAGCCGATTTCGTTGAAAAATTCTTTAAAGAATATAAAATAGAAACATCTATTCAGAAAGGGTGAGCAAAATGAGTAAGGCTGCATTTATCGGATTTGGTGAGGTTAACACACCAATTGACATTATTATCAAAAAATGTGCGACAGCGGCAAAAGCGCTGGAGGCAGAGGGCGTTGACCTGGTAAAGGTATTTCCCGTTACGGATGACCCTGCGGAAAATGATATTAAACAGGCACTGGACACACTGGCAAAGGAACAGTTTGATTCTTTGGTGGTGTGTATTGCCGGTTGGATTCCGACCCACGCGGTGGTGAAGATCTGTGAGCAGTATCGCCATAAGCCTATGGTTTTATGGGGACTATGCGGCTGGATCGAGGAGGACGGACGGCTGATTACCACGGCGGATCAGGCAGGCACATCTGCTCTGCGGAAGACATTTGCCGATCTGGGCTATACCTTCCAATATGTCTACGATGTTATCGGCTTGCCAAGCCGCACCAAGAAGGTAGCAGACTACTGCGCCGCGGCATCAGCGGCAGCCCAATTGCGCAGTGCAAAGGTCGGCATGGCGGGCTATCGGGATATGAATTTGTACGGCACGTTGGCAGATGGATCTTCTTTAAAGCGCACGGTTGGCGTGGAAATCGAAACCTTTGAAATGCTGGAGATGCAGCAGCGCTACGAAAAAGTCACCGCAGAAGAAAAGCAAGCGGTGATCGACAACGAAATGAGCAAATGGAACTTCCTGAAAGAAGCGAAGGAAGAGGGCAAGCAGATGGCTGCGGGCTACTACCTTGCCGTAAAGCAGCTAATTGAGGAAAGAGGCTACGGCGCGATTTCCCTCAAGGATGTTGACGGTATGAAGAAGCTGTGCGGCTTCCCGCCTGCGCCGATTTTTATGCTGCTTTCCGATGTTGCCGGTGTGAGCACGATTCCGGAAAATGACTGTCTGGGCAATGTGACCCAGTTAATGGTAAAATACCTTACCGGTCAGTGCGGTGCATACTTAGAGTTCTACGAATTCTTCACCGACAGAGTGCTGGCAGGTGTGCCGGACTATGTTCCCGCTGAGATCACAGACGGACAGACTCAGGTTATGCCTGCGGCCTTCGGCGAGCTTTCTGAGGGTGTTTTGAATGTCTCCAAAGTAAAGACCGGAGAGCTGACAATGTGCCGGCTGTTCTGCGAGAACGGACAGTATTATATGCATATGGTCAAGGGCGAGGGCATTGCCCCCAGAAAATGGGAGGAGGCAGGCTGGACACAGCCCGCTCCTCAGTTGCCCGGTCTGGAGATTTTGCTGGAGGGCACTGAGAAATTCACACAGAATGTGATGTGCCAGCACTACATTATTTCCTACGGCGACAATACAGAGAAAATACGGAATTTGTGCGACATTTTGGGCATCAAGGTTGTTTGACGGAGGAAATTCTATGAAGCTTTTGGTCGGTTGGGCAGAAGAGAGCCTTGTACCCGATAAGAAAGTGAGCTTGCAGGGGCAGTTTTACGAGCGCATATCGGAGTATGTGGAGTCGGAGATCACTGTGACTGCTATGGCGGTAGAGGCTGGTGATCAGCAGCTGATCCTGATGTCAGCAGATACGGTGGATGTCAACGAAAGCGTATTGCGGCTTGCCAGAGAGAAATTCACGAAAATATGTTCTCAGGTAGATGCCCGGAATTTGGTGGTTGCAGCGACCCATACCCATACCTCCTTGAAAATGGCAGATCCGAATAGCTTGAACACCGTTATGATTCTGGAGGAGTTCTTGCCCAAGGATAAGCTGTATACAGAACTTGTCACGCCGGATGAGAATGTGATCACTCCGGAGGAAGGCGCAGAATTTGTTGCAGAAAAAATCGCTTTGGCGGCAAAGAGAGCGTGGGAAAACCGTGCTGAGGCGTGGTATGCTAACGAATTTGGCAGAGCGCCTATCGGTATGTGCCGCCGGGTCAGCTATGATGACGGCAGCGGACAGATGTGGGGAGATACCAACACGGCAAACTTTGTGGCATTGGAGGGCGGAAATGACTCCGGTATCGAACTGCTGTATACCTTTGACGCAGAGAAAAACTTAACAGGTATCGTAGCCAATATTGCTTGCCCTGCACAGATTTTGGAACAGCGCAGCTTTATTTCTGCGGATTACTGGGGCAGAGCGAAGGTGAATCTGCGGGAAAAGTTCGGCGAACATATTTTCCTGTTGGGTCTTTGCGGCGCCGGCGGTGACCAGTGTCCCCGGGACTTGGTGCGCTGGGTCAATCCGGAAACGCCCATCAATGACCCTAATGTGCATCGCTCCAATTACATCCCACGCAAGGCAGATCCTTCGATGTACGACATCAGCGGCTGTAACAAGGCCGGTAAACGGATCGCCAACGAGATCATATCCGTGTTTGAGGAAATTACGGAACTGAAGAACGACCCTGTATTTGCGCACAAAGTGATCGATCTGGATCTTCCTTTAAGGAAGGCGACGATGGCAGAATACAACGAAGCAGTTCGGGAAATCGAGTATTATGTGGAGAAGAACAAGGACAAGGCTGCGTTTGACTTTGCAGATAACGCCCGTATGCATGTATATGCCGGCACGATTATGCGCTATCGGCAGCAGCAGTTTACGGAAGTGTATCCTATTGAATATCACGTGATCCGTTTGGGCAATATCGCTATGGCGACGAACCCCTTTGAGTTGTTTCTGGATTACGGCAACCGGATCAAGGCGCGCAGTGCTGCGGAGCAGACCTTTATTGTGCAGCTTTGCTGCGGCAGCGGTTACTATCTTCCCACCGAAAAAGCGGAGAAGGCGGGACATTACAGCGCCTATATCTCCAGCGGCTATGTGGGACACGAGGGCGGCGATCTGCTGGTGAGAAATACACTCTCGGAGATCCATAAGCTTTGGGAAAACTAAAAAATAAAAACCAATTGGGCAAACTGCTCAATTGGTTTTTGCTTTTAATTATGGTGATAATAAACACGGCGGCGGGAATCCTGACCTGCCGGTGCTGGTGCGCCTGCGGCAAACAAACCGTACAGATCATCACACCGGGTCTCAAACTGCTGATAAGGATCATCCTGCGCTTCGCCGATGTTGGGGAAATGCCCGGTTTCTCTTGCTTTGTTTAAGATTCGGCGACCATTGTCATTGAAGGCAAGTACCCGCACATAAGGAGCAGGGGACTGGAGTGTTTGCTCGGTCAGTCCCAGATAGGCACACATTACCATTCGGTCGAGTCGTGACCGGGTGTAGCGCTTGGACTTGACGGTTGTGAGGATATCCTCAAGAGAAGCCTCGGTATGCACGGCGTGCATCAGTTTTCGCCAAAGCCCCTCTGAGCCGTAGGGCAGGGATTCGAATTCTGACTCTGTCATTGTCCGCAGTTTGCCGAGGATTGCCCGCTCACCGGCGGCAAGGGTGTGCAATACCGCATCCTGGCAGCAGGGACGCGCTGCTTCGGGAATATAGTCCAGCCACGCCCCACTGTGGAATATCAGGGAGCGAATAGATGTCGCCGACGGGTTTTCCGGATCAGCGACGGTATCGTGATAGCTGCCTTGCCGGAGGATCGGCATAGGCTCCATTCGGCTGCCTGTGCGCAGGATCGCTTTGCAATACTCCACAGCCAGAATGTTATTCGGCTGTGCCAGAAGCGCACCGTTTCCGCCCATTGCCTGCAGTGCCGCCTGCCTTGCAGCAGGGAAAGAGATTCCTTTGTCCAGTTCTTCCCGCAATGCCTGGGGAAATCCGGGGGAGAGAAGCATTTGGGCAGTGGTAAGCAGCTGTGCCTTGTCTGCTGTTTCTGCGCCAAAGCACAGAGTGTCACAAAAAGGGGAGAGGATGGATACTCCTTGGTATGCAAACCCCTCCGCAGATGACAGGGCAGCGGTGACCGGCAGCTCCAATACCAGATCTGCGCCGCTGAGAATGGCGGCTTTTGCCCGCAGGGATTTATCCATAATGGCGGGTGCGCCCCGCTGGACGAAGTTTCCACTCATCAAGCACACGATGCCGCTGTCCGCACCCATCTGCGCCTTTATGATATCCAATTGCTTCTTATGACCCAGATGCAGGGGGTTATACTCACAAATAATGCCTGTGATCTTCAAAAAACCGCCTCCTTACAGAAAAAATTTCCATTCAGGGGTTGAGAAATTGGAAAAGATATTATAGAATAGCACTAGTTATGGTTATCTTATCATATAAACCAAGAAAAGAAAATCATTTTATTTCAGGAGGACGATTCCAATGAACATTTTGATCATCAATGCCGGCAGCTCTTCTCTCAAGTACCAGCTGATGGATCCGGTGACCGGTGATGTATCTGCAAAGGGCTTGTGCGAGCGTATCGGTATTGACGGTCGCCTGAACCACAAGGTTGGCGACAACAAGGTGGTTAAGGACATTCCTATGCCCACCCACTCCGAAGCAATCGCGGCTACTCTAGAGATCTTGGTTGACCCCGTTGACGGCGTGATCAAGTCCGTGGATGAGATCGATGCAGTCGGTCACCGCGTTCTGCACGGTGGTATGGAATTTTTCGATTCCTGCATCGTCAATGACGAAGTTATCACTGCTATTAAGAAGTGCATTCCTCTGGGACCTCTGCACAATCCCGCTAACTTGATGGGTATTGAGGCTTGTCAGAAGGTTATGCCCAAGACTCCCCAGGTTGCTGTGTTCGACACTGCTTTCCATATGACTATGCCCCCCAAGGCATACCGTTACGCGATTCCTACTGAGTATTATGAGAATGACTCCATCCGCCGCTACGGCTTCCACGGCACTTCCCACAAGTATGTTGCCCGCCGTACTGCTGAGCTGGTTGGCAAGAAGGAATTCAAGATGGTCAACTGTCACCTGGGCAACGGTTCTTCTATGTCCGCTGTGAAGGACGGCAAGTGTATGGATACCACTATGGGTCTGACCCCTCTGGCAGGCGTGCCTATGGGTACCCGCTCCGGCGATATCGATGCAGCTGTTGTGCAGTTCATCTGTAACAAGTATGGCATGAGCGTGGACGAGTGCCTGAATATGCTGAACAAGAAGTCCGGAATGCTGGCTATGTCCGGTATTTCCTCTGACTTCCGTGATCTGGAAGATGGCGCAAAGAACGGCGACGAGAACTGCGCTCTGGCCCGTGACAAGTTCTGCTACGAGGTTGCTAAGTATGTTGGCGCATACGCCGCTGCCCTGAACGGCATCGATGTTCTGACATTCACCGCCGGTGTTGGCGAGAATGACTGCGCTGTTCGTGCCGCTGTTTGTGAGTACCTGACCTTCATGGGCGTAAAGATCGATCCCGAGCTGAATAACAAGCGTGGTAAGGAACTGAAGATTTCTACTCCCGATTCCAAGGTAGAAGTGTGGGTCGTCCCCACCAACGAAGAGCTGATGATCGCGCAGGATACCGCCGAGCTGGTCAAGGCAGCTAACTAATTAACAAAATGACGAGGCGGAGCTTGACTCCGCCTCGTTTCTCTTTGGAGGAAGTATGACAAGTGTTTCTGAGCGCTTTCTGCGCTATGTAAATTTTGATACCATGTCGGATGAGTTCTCCGACACCTGTCCTTCCACCGCCGGGCAGCGAACGCTGGGCGCAGCACTGGTGGAGGAAATGCGTGCAATAGGTATCCAGGATGCCCATATGGACGAACACGGCTATGTATACGGTACAGTCCCCGGCGATCCCAAACTGCCGACCATCGGATTGATCGCCCATATGGATACCTCTCCTGATGCCTCCGGCGCAGACATTAAAGCAAAGATCATTTCTTATGAAGGCGGAGATGTTCTTCTGAACGAGGAGAAGAATATCGTAATGCGGGAAAAGGATCATGAGAGCCTGAAAAACCACCGGGGCAAGCATCTGATCGTCACAGACGGCACGACCCTTCTGGGCGCTGACGATAAGGCGGGCGTTGCAGAGATTATGACCGCGGCGGAATTTTTGCTCACCACCCGGATGAATCACGCCACCGTGCGCATCGGCTTTACCCCGGATGAGGAGATCGGCAGGGGCGCAGACTTGTTCAATGTAGCGCAGTTCGGTGCTGACTATGCCTATACGGTGGATGGCGGTGCCATTGGGGAAATGGAATATGAGAATTTCAACGCCGCCGGTGCGACCGTTGTGGTCAACGGACTGAATATCCATCCCGGCTCTGCCAAGGATAAGATGGTCAATTCCCAGTATATTGCAATGGAATACCAGAGCCTGCTGCCAGCTAAGCAGAAACCGGAGCATACAGAGGGCTACGAAGGCTTTATCCACCTGACAGATATGGCAGGCGAGGTGGAAAAGACCACTCTGCGCTATATTATCCGCGACCATGATATGGAAAAATTCCAAGAAAAAAAGGCTGTGATGCAAGCGGCAGCGGATGCCCTGAATGAAAAGTATGGCGCAGGCACAGTGGAGCTGACTGTTAAGGACAGCTACTTCAATATGCGTGAGAAAATCGAGCCCTGTATGTATATCGTGGAGCGCGCCACTGAGGCGATGAAGGCAGTGGGAATCGAGCCGAAGATCGTACCCATCCGTGGCGGCACAGACGGCGCAAGGCTTTCCTTTATGGGTCTGCCCTGTCCCAATTTGTGTACCGGCGGCGAAAACTTCCACGGACGGTTTGAGTATATTCCTGTGGAAGATATGGAGCTGTGCACCAAACTGCTCATCGAAATCGCGACATGCATATAATGAAAGAACGGCGTCTTTTAAGACGCCGTTCTTAAATATTCTGTGATTCCAGCATACTTATAAGATCTTCCCGAACATGCTGTGGGAGACGCGTTTTGGAAATTGCGTCTTTCATATCGGAAAGCGTAAAGCGGCAGGTGGCTAAAGCTTTTTCCACAGTTTTAGAGAGTGTCCAGTCCATGGCATCGGTATATACCTTTACATCCTCTGCAATGCCGGAAACCACTCTCAGCTGCAACAGAACGCCACCCCAAGTAAAACGATCTTCACAGCGGAATGTAAAGGGCAGGGGAGCGCCGTAGAGCCATTGCCAGCTTGCGTTGTGCTTGGTGGCAGCAGCGATGATAGGATCAGCTTCGTCAAATGGTTTCATAAGGACGGGCTCTAGCCCGTACACAGCAGCAAAGGCGTCCTTCAAATGCTCCCGCAGCGTGTCGCAGGTGAGGTCGGGAGCGAATTCTTTTAGGTTGGTCACCCGGGAACGAACGGAGGATACCCCTTTTGCCTCCAGCTTGGCTTTAGAGGGGCTCAAATAGCGGGAGAGCTTGTCCATATCGGCGTTCACCAAAAGCGTGCCGTGATGATAGGCTTTTCCCTGACTGTGGTAGAATGCGTTACCCGAAAACTTTTTTCCGTTGGCCAGAATGTCGTTGCGGCCGGACAGTTCTGTGGAGATGCCTGCTGCACTGCAGGCAGTTTGGATCACAGACATTTGCCGAGCCAGATCATAGTTTTCCGATGTGGTCAAAAATGTAAAATTCAGATTACCAATATCGTGAAATACCGCACCGCCGCCGGAAAGCCTGCGTGCCAGCTTTCCGCCCTCTTCTTCCAGAAGGGAGATCCGGCATTCTACCCAAGGATTTTGATTTCGACCGATCACTACAGTGTTTTGGTTCTGCCACAGATATAGAATGCACTCGCCGCGCTGCACGCAATCCAACAACTGCTTTTCTATAGCTAAATTGTAATATGGGTCGGTGCTGTGGCTTTCATAAATGTGGATCGTATCCATTATGCGGCACTCCTTTCTGCGTGGCGATAGGGGTATTATATAGCGTTTGCCGCCAAAGGTCAATAAAGAGAAAAATAATGATTGACAACGGTATGTTATAAATGTTATATTTGTGTTATATTTTTTGACTTATAACATTTGGGGAGGGATATGATGTACAGTATTCGGCAAGAGCAGATGAAAGAATTTGTGGAGCAGAAGAACGCGGTAACCATCAAGGAACTGCAGGCATTGTTCCCGGATGTTTCCTTAATGACGATCCATCGGGATCTGGATGCGCTGGAGCGTTCCGGTGCGATCGTGAAATTTCGTGGCGGTGCCAGATCGGTGCACCATATGGGCGACCCGGAGTTTAATGTGCGTATGCGTGTGAACAATGCGGGCAAAACAGCTATCGCCAAGAAGGCACTGGAACTGATCCAGCCCCACACCTCGCTGTTTTTGGATGCCAGTACTACCAACCTGGCAGTTGCCAAGAATTTTCCGGATATCCACGTAAATATTTTTACTACAGGTCCCAGTATTGCGCTGGAGCTGTGCCGTCTGCATGATCCGGTTGTCACATTGTGCTGCGGTACGATCAACCGGAAAAATCTGGCGGTTTCTGGGCAAAATACCTTGGAAATGCTGGAGAAGATCAATATTGATATGGCGTTTATCGGCGTGTCGGGATGCTCTGTGGATGCGGGCTTTACCTGCGGCACAGAGGGGGATATGCTGGTCAAGCGTATGGTGATCCGAAAGGCGCGTACCAGTGTGCTGATGTGCGGCAAAGAAAAGCTGAGCTGCCTGATGCCCTATACCTTTGCAAAAATGGAAGATGTGGACTATCTGATCTCCGATGAGCCTATGCCGGAGGATTTTGTGACCGCTGCCCAGAACAGTGGCGTTATTCTTTTGTAGATTATGCTGTAAATAAGCCGGGAATTTCCTGTAAAATGCAGGGGATTCCCGGTTTTTTGCTTTTAAATGAAATAGCTATTGACTTAGGGTGTTATGATAAGTTATAATTAACAAGCTATAACATACTTAAGGAGGATATACAATGGCAAATGCTGTGATCATGCCCAAGGCGGGCATAACAGTGGAAAGCTGTATCATTGGCACCTGGGAAAAGAAGGTTGGCGATTCTGTTAAGATCGGAGATGTTCTGTTCTCCTATGAGACAGATAAGGCCAGCTTTGAATGTGAGTCTACCGCAGAAGGTACTCTGCTGGAGATCTTCTATGACGAGGGCGATGAAGTTCCTTGCCTGGTAAACGTCTGCGCCATCGGCAATCCCGGTGAGGATTGCTCCGGTCTGCGTGGAGGCAGTGCCGCGGAAGCACCCGCCACAGAGAGCGCACCTGCCGCCGCAGCCCCTGCATCTGCTGCTGCAGCCTGTGCAGCGACCAATGCTAAGGCGGTGATTATGCCTAAGGCGGGTATTACCGTGGAAAGCTGCATCATCGGTGAGTGGCTGAAGCAGGTCGGTGACCAGATCAAGATCGGTGACATCCTCTTTACATACGAGACCGATAAGGCAAGCTTTGAGTGCGAGTCTACCGCAGAGGGCGAGCTGCTGGCGATCTTCTATGAGGAAGGCGACGAAGTTCCCTGCATGGAAAATGTGTGTGCAGTCGGTCCTCACGGTGAGCCTACAGATTGCCTGCGTCCCGGCGCAGCACCTGCTGTGGTGGCAGAAGCTACAGCTGCCCCGGCGGCGGAAGTCGCACCTGAGGCAGCGCCTGCGGCAGACATCAAGCCCGGCGCACCGATCTCTCCCAGAGCAGCGAAGCTTGCTAAGGCTGCCGGTGTGGATGCTGCTATGGCAGTTGGCACCGGTCCTAACGGACGGATCATCGAGCGGGATGTGCGTGCACTGATCGAGAAGGGCGTGCCTGCCAAGGCTGTCCAGACTGCAGCACCTGCAGATGAGAATGCATATGAAGACGTGAAGTTCAGCGGTATCCGCCGTGCGATTTCCAAGTCTATGAGCACCAGTCTGTCCACCATGGCACAGCTGACCCACACAACCTCCTTCGATGCTACTGCGATCCTGAACTATCGCAAGGCGCTGAAGGCTGCCGGCGGCGAGTACGCAGGCATTACGCTGGGCGACATCATTCTGTATGCTGTCTCCCGCACCTTGTTGAACCACCCCGACCTGAATGCCAATATGCTGGACGATACCTCCATCCGCCGGTTCAAGCACGTGAACCTGGGTGTGGCTGTTGACACGCCCCGTGGTCTGATGGTCCCCACCATCTTTAATGCTGACCAGATGAGCCTGCTGGAGATCTCCAAGGCTGTCAAGGAGCTGGCTGCGGAGTGCCGTGACGGCGCGATCAATCCCGACAAGCTCTCCGGCGGAAGCTTCACTGTCTCTAACCTGGGCAATATGGGTGTTGAATCCTTCACGCCTGTTATCAATCCTCCTCAGACCGGTATTCTGGGTGTCTGCGGTACTGTGGACCGTGTTTGCAAGGGTGCTGACGGCTCTATCGAGATCTACCCTGCAATGGGTCTGAGCCTGACCTACGATCACCGTGCGGTGGATGGCACTCCTGCTGCTAAGTTCCAGAAGGAACTGGGCAACAACCTGGAGAACTTCATCACCATGCTTGCCAAGTAAGAAGGAGGGAAATATATGCCTAAGAGTTTATTTGTCGATCCTGCCCAGGTCAGAGCACCCGGCAAGGTGACTTTCAACGAGATTCCTGTTAACCAATATAATAAGACTGTTGCAGAGGAACTGGCTTCCGGTAAGTATACCAAGGAAGACCTTGTCCGTATTTTCCGGGATATGACCGTTCTGCGTGAGTTCGAGACCATGCTGAACCTTATCAAGACCCAGGGCTCTTACAACGGTGTTGACCACACCTATCCCGGTCCTGCCCACCTGTCCATCGGTCAGGAGGCAGCCTGTGTGGGTCAGGCATACCTGCTGGACGAGAACGACTTCGCGTTTGGCTCTCACCGTTCTCACTCCGAGATCCTGGCAAAGGCTCTGTCTACCATCAACAAGATGTCTGATGCAGACCTGATGAATGTGATGGAGAACTTCCTGGGGGGTAAGTGCCTGCGCTCCACCGAGAAGTTGGGCAAGACCGAGAGCGTGAAGGAGCTGGCGATCCGCTTCATCCTTTACGGCACCCTGTCCGAGATCTTTGCCCGGGAGACAGGTTTCCATATGGGTATGGGCGGCTCTATGCACGCATTCTTCCTGCCCTTTGGTATCTATCCCAACAATGCCATCGTGGGTGGCTCCGGCACCATTTCCACCGGTGCAGCCCTGTTTAAGAAGGTCAACGACCAGAAGGGTATCGTTGTGTGCAATGTTGGCGATGCCGCTATGTCCCGTGGTCCTGTTTGGGAGGCCCTGAACTTTGCGTCTATGGATCAGTACAAGACCCTGTGGGAGAGCCACAAGGACGGTATGCCGATCCTGTACAATATCTTCAATAACTCCTACGGTATGGGCGACCAGACCCGTGGCGAGACCATGGGACAGGGCGTGATGGCACGGATCGGCTCCGGTGTCAGCCCCACCCAGATGCACGCGGTCACTGTGGATGGCTTCAATCCTCTGGCAGTGATCGATGCAATGGAGAAGAACCTGGAGCTGCTGCGCGGCGGCAAGGGTCCTGTGATGATGGAAACCATTACCTACCGTTTCTCCGGCCACTCCGTCTCCGACCAGAATGCTTACCGCACCAAGGAAGAGATGGATGCCTGGAAGGAAATCGACCCCCTGACCACCTATCCTGCGGAACTGGTGAAGGCCGGTATCGCTACCCAGGAAGAGATCGACGCCATCCTGAAGGAGACCACCGACAGAATGACGATGATCTGCAAGGCTGCTGCCGATCCCGAAATCAGCCCCTACTGCGATTTCAAGAAAGACCCTGCTGTTGTGGAGCGTTTGATGTTCTCCGACGAGAAGGTGGAGAAGTTTACCGATCGCGAGCCTGAGTACCTCGTCCCCAAGGAAGAGGCAGAGGGCTACAAGAAGATCAAGAGCAAGGAGCGCAGCCCCATCGGTGCAGACGGAAAGCCTGTCTCCAAGATGAAGCTGTACAACCTTCGCGACGGTATTTCCGAGGTTATCTGGGATCGTTTCTATGAAGATCCTACCCTGATCGCATACGGCGAAGACTGCCGTGACTGGGGTGGCGCATTTGCGGTTTACCGCGGCATGATGGATGCTCTGCCGCATTGCCGTCTGTTCAACTCCAACCTGGCAGAGGCAGCAATTGTCGGCACAGCTGTTGGTTATGCACTGTCCGGCGGTCGTGCACTGGTAGAACTGATGTATGCTGACTTCATCGGCTGCGCCGGTGATGAGATCTTCAACCAGATGTCCAAGTGGCAGGCAATGTCTGCCGGCATTCTGAAGATGCCTCTGGTACTGCGTGTGTCTGTGGGCTCCAAGTACGGCGCGCAGCACTCTCAGGACTGGACAGCCCTGTGTGCCCACATCCCCGGTCTGAAGGTCTGCTTCCCCGCAACGCCCTGGGAGGCAAAGGGTCTGATGGAGACTGCACTGAAGGGCACTGACCCTGTGGTCTTCTTCGAGAGCCAGAGAATTTACGACGTGGGCGAGCAGTTCCACGAGGGTGGCGTGCCTGCTGAGCGGTATGAGATCGAGATCGGCGACACCAACAAGGTCCGTGACGGCAAGGATGTTACCATCCTGACCATTGGTGCGGCTCTGTACCGTGCTATGGATGCGGCAAAGACTCTTAGCGAGAAATACGGTATGGAGGCGGATGTGATCAACCTGCACTCTCTGGTGCCGCTGGATTACACCAAGATCGTGGAGTCTGTCCGCAAGACCGGTAAGGTCGTTCTGGTCTCCGATGCTTGTGCAAGAGGCTCTTTCCTGAACGATGTTGCCAAGATGATCACCGAGCTGTGCTTCGACGATCTGGATGCACCTCCCATCGTGGTTGGCGCCCGCAACTGGATCACACCTCCCTTTGAGTTTGACGAATTCTTCTTCCCCCAGGCAAGCTGGATCCTGGACACCATCAACGAAAAGCTGATCCCGCTGCCCGGATATGCGTCCGTCACCGAGTGCAACGAAGAAGAGCTTCTCCGCCGGGCAAAGCTGGGTGTGTAAGCCGCTATGGAAATAAAACGGACAGCGAATGCAGGTATACTACTGAAGCTGGACGGCGTATCGATTCTTTTGGACGGCGTATGCCGGGGGGTAAAACCCTACCCGGCAACGCCTCCTGAGATACGCAGTGCGCTGTCAGAACGCTGGCCGGATGTCCTCGCCTTTACCCATGCCCATAAAGACCATTATGACCCCGATTTTGCTTCCGCATTTCAGCGGCAGACAAACGGGGTCATTTTAGGAACTACAGACCTTCCGGGCTGTAAAGCGATACAGCAGCCGGTTTCTGTGGGTGATGTAAGGATCATTCCGGTTGAAAGTAGGCATATCGGCAAGGCGGGACAGTCGGTGCAGCATTTGAGCTTTATCGTGCGGGGTAGTTTTTGCGTTTGGTTTGCAGGAGATGCATCTCCAATGCAATGGCGGGGGAGAAACGATCTGCCCCGCCCGGATGTGCTGATCGTGCCCTATGCTTATGCCACCACGGAAGCATCTTGGCGTGCTGCAAAGCAGTTGGGCGCTAAGGAGATCGTGCTGCTCCATCTGCCGCTCAGTGAAGAAGATCCGTCGGGACTGTGGGAGGCAGTGCGCGGGGTTACCGATCAGGAAAAGGATGCGCATCTGCATATTCCTGGTATGGGAGAAAATATCTGTATATTCTAAGTAAACACACCTGAAGTGATTGACAAAATCGAATGACATTGATAAAATTATTAAGAAACAAATCAAGGAGGTAATTTGTATGCTGCATACCAGAGTTATCAAGGTAAAGACACCCGAGGAAGTCGGAAAGAGAGCGGCTGACCTGTTTGAGAATATGATCGCAGTCAAGCCCGCCTGTGTGATCGGATTGGCCACCGGCTCTACACCCCTGCCCTTGTATCGGGAACTGATTGCCCGGGAGAAGGAAGGTAAGATTGACTTCTCCAGAGTGCGCTCTGCCAACTTGGACGAATATAAGGGCCTGGCACCGGATCATCCTCAGAGCTATCGCAAGTTCATGCAGCACAATCTGTTTGACCACATCTCCATCAAGCCCGAGAACACCATCGTTCCTGACGGTCTTGCCGAGGATGTGCAGGCAATGTGCGAAGGTTACGAAGCCCAGATCGAAGCTTGGGGCGGCGTAGATCTGCAGCTGCTGGGCATCGGTCACGACGGCCATATCGGCTTTAACGAACCTGAGGATACCTTCCCGGGTATGACCCACGAGGTCAAGCTGACCGAGATGACCATCGATGCCAACAAGCGGTTCTTTGAGTCTATCGACGATGTGCCCAAGTCCGCTTTCACCATGGGCATCGGCACCATTATGGCTGCCAAGTCGGAGGCCCAAGCGGTCTTAGGAAGACAACCACTGGATTCAACTCCTTGGCTCACAGAACGACATGGCTACGATCCGACTTGACCGAGATGACCATCGATGCCAACAAGCGGTTCTTTGAGTCTATCGACGATGTGCCCAAGTCCGCTTTCACCATGGGCATCGGCACCATTATGGCTGCC
>JAZOCJ010000027.1:0-26064 GCA_045596405.1 Faecousia sp.
CCCGAAAAAATTGCGTTCATCGCATTACTACCACATCATTTATGGAGGTGCTTTAACATGGCACAGAAAGTTACCGGTATCATCAAACTGCAGATCAACGCCGCTAAGGCTACCGCTTCCCCGCCTGTTGGTCCCGCTCTGGGTCAGCACGGTGTTAACATCGCTGCTTTTATCAAGGAGTTCAACGCCCGCACCCAGGCTATGGAAGGCTACAAGATCCCTGTCGTTATCACCGTTTATGCAGATCGTAGCTTCACCTTTATCACTAAGACCCCTCCGACCCCCCTGCTGGTCCTGAAGGCTGCAGGTCTGGAGAGCGGCTCCGGTGTTCCCAACAAGACCAAGGTCGGTTCTATCACCGCTGCTCAGGTCACTGAGATCGCAAAGACCAAGCTGCCCGATCTGAATGTAAACTCCCTGGAAGCTGCTGAGAGCCAGGTTCGTGGCACTTGCCGTTCCATGGGCATTACAGTCGTCGACTAATTTCGTTTTTTGCTACCCGGGCAAATGACCCGGAAATGTGGGAGGATTATTCCGCATCACCACTATAAGGAGGAAATAACAAAGTGTTTAGAGGTAAAAAGTATAAGGAGAGCGCCAAGCTGATTGACCGCTCTGTTCAGTATGATCCCGCTGAGGCCCTGGATCTGGTTGTGAAGGGTGCTTCCGCAAAGTTCGACGAGACCGTCGAGCTGCACATCAAGTTGGGTGTTGACTCCCGTCACGCCGACCAGCAGGTCCGTGGCGCTGTTGTCCTGCCCAACGGCACCGGTAAGACCCGCCGCGTTCTGGTTTTCGCTAAGGACGCAAAGGTTGAGGAAGCTCAGGCTGCAGGCGCTGACTATGTCGCCGGCATGGGGCTGGTGGACAAGATCACCAAGGAGAACTGGTTCGACTTTGACGTGGTCGTTGCTTCCCCCGATATGATGGGTCTGGTTGGTCGTCTGGGTAAGGTCCTGGGCCCCAAGGGCTTGATGCCCTCCCCCAAGGCTGGCACTGTGACTCCTAACGTCGGCGCTGCCGTCCAGGAGACCAAGGCCGGTAAGGTGGAGTACCGTCTGGACAAGACCAACATCATCCACTGCCCCATCGGCAAGGTTTCCTTCGGTACAGAGAAGCTTGCTGAGAATATGGACACACTGATGAAGGCTGTTGTGAAGGCTAAGCCCGCTGCAGCAAAGGGTCAGTATATCCGTTCCTGCGTGGTTGTTTCCACAATGGGCCCCGGTGTTAAGGTCAATACCACCAAATACGCCTAAAAAATTCAATTTTTTCTTCAAAACCCCCTTGACAATTCAAGGGGGTTTTGTTATTATATTGTAGTTGCCAAAGACAGCAGGTGGTTTATGCCATAAATCCTGCCGAGGTGCGCTGATAAGATTTCTGCGTGTCTTTCTGTCTTCTGGCAGGAAGACACTTTTATTTTCGGAGGTGAAAATATATGCCTAACGCAAAGGTTCTTGAGAGCAAGAAGGCCGTAGTCGAGGCACTGTCCGGCAAGATCAAGGAAGCCTCTTCCGTTGTTTTTGTTGACTACAAGGGCATCACCGTTGCTCAGGATACCGAGCTGCGTAAGCAGTTCCGTGAAGCTGATGTAGAGTACACCGTTGTTAAGAACACACTGACCCGTTTCGCAGCCAAGGAAAACGGCTACGACTTCGACGAGGTCCTCAACGGCACTACCGCTATGGCTTCCACCACCGGCGACCCCATCGCTCCCGCTCGGATCGTATGTGAGTTTGCCAAGAAGAACAAGCTCCCCCTGACCATCAAGGGCGGCGTTGTTGAAGGTTCTGTCCTGTCCGCTGCTCAGCTGAGCGGCTTCGGCGAACTGCCCAGCAAGAATGCTCTGGTCGCACAGGTTCTGGGTACTTTCCTGGCACCTATCTCCAGCCTTGCTTTTGTTCTGGATCAGATCCGGCAGCAGAAGGATGGCGGCGCTCCCGCAGCAGACGCTGCAGAAGCCTAATCTTTTCGTAAACCTATCCACAAAAACAATACAATTATAATTTTAGGAGGATTTTACAATGGCTAGTGAAAAAGTCACTGCTCTCGTTGAGGAAGTAAAGGGTCTGACCGTTCTGGAGCTGTCCGAGCTGGTTCACACTCTGGAGGAAGTTTTCGGCGTTTCCGCCGCTGCTGCTGCTGTTGCTGCTCCCGCTGCTGGCGGCGCTGCTGAGGCTGCTGAGGAGAAGACCGAGTTCGACGTCATCCTGAAGGATGCCGGCGCTTCCAAGCTGAACGTCATCAAGGTTGTCCGTGCCGCTACCGGCCTGGGCCTGAAGGACGCTAAGGATCTGGTTGACAACTGCCCCAAGACCCTGAAGGAAGCTATCTCCAAGGAAGATGCTGAGAAGCTGGTTGCCGAGCTGAAGGAAGCTGGCGCTGAGGCTGAGATTAAGTAATCTCACCTTCCCTACACACAGAAACAGCCGCCAGATCCTGGCGGCTGTTTTTCCCTTTTGATCCTGGAGGTTATTCTATGGATGCAATCATCAAACAACTCAGTTCTCTCGATGTGGACTTCTTATATCTCGGAAAAATCGCATTAGTGCTGTTGCTGGGCACATTCCTGCTCAGTGCCTTTGGCAGATTCATTTTTGGAAAGCGCTCCGCGCTGAATAACGCTGTTTCCTCCGCTATCGGTATTCTGTTTCTATATGCTGTGACAGTGGTGCTCAACAGCGCAGGCACACAATTTGAATCTTTCGTCACCCCGCTTCCTTTTGTGACCATCTCCGGCGAACAAATGCGCATCTTCTCCTTTGAGAATGCACATTATACTGTGATCTGTTCCGAGCTTTTGAGTATGGTCATCCTGTCTTTCCTGGTCAATCTTGCTGACGGATGGCTGCCCAGAGGAAAAAACATTTTCAGCTGGCTCTTCTTCCGGTGTATGACTGTTGTTCTGGCACTACTGCTCCATCTGGTCACAGTCGGGCTTCTTGCTACCTATCTCCCGGAGGGGATCGTCACCTATGCACCGGTCATATTGCTGGCGCTTCTGGTAGTCTTGTTGCTCACAGGCGCTCTGAAGATCCTTGTAGGTGCACTTCTGACCACTGTGAATCCGCTGATTGGAGGTCTGTACACCTTCTTCTTTGCCACCATCATCGGAAAACAGGTCACCAAGGCTGTGCTTACCACTGCGATTCTGTCTGCTTTGGTAGCCGTGCTGAATTATATCGGCTGTACCACAATCACCATTGCTGCCGCTGCACTGACTGCATATATTCCGTTTTTGCTGATTCTGGCAGTTCTTTGGTATATTGTCTGTCGCATATTCTGACCTTAAAAAGCCCGGCTTGCCCGGGCTTTTCCATTTTTTCGTTATGCTTGAATAAACGCAGCGCTTTTCCTGTAAACTATACAGAGCAATTTCTACAAATGTCTAAATTTTTCTGCAAAACCTTTATTTTTTGTTTTACAAATCGCCATATATGTATTATAATATTTAAGTGTTTTGAGCACTTATGTTATTCTAAACAGATTGGAAGTGTTATTTATGGGTCGGATGTTAGGTACTGTTTCTATGGGAGTCCGTGCACCCATCATTCGTCAGGGCGATGATCTGGTAAAGATCGTTACTGACTCTATTCTAGAAGCAATGAAGGTGGATGGTCTGTCCCCCCGTGACCGGGATGTGGTCGCTATGACCGAAGCCATCGTTGCCCGCGCACAGGGCAATTACGCCAGTGTAGAGACCATTGCCGCAGATGTGAAGAGCAAGTTCGGCGGTGAGACTGTAGGCGTTATCTTCCCCATTCTGAGCCGTAACCGTTTTGCCATCTGCCTGCGCGGAATCGCTAAGGGCTGCAAGAAGGTGGTACTGATGCTCAGCTATCCCTCCGACGAAGTGGGCAACCACCTGGTTGACTGGGATCTGCTGGATAAGCATAATGTTGACCCCTACCGGGATGTGCTTACCGAAGCAAAGTACCGGGAACTGTTTGGCTATCTGAAGCATCCCTTCACCGGCGTGGATTATGTAGAATACTACAGCAATCTGATCCGGGAGTGCGGTGCTGAGGCAGAGATCATTTTCGCCAATGATCCCCGTGCGATCCTGAGCTACACTAAGAATGTGCTCAACTGCGATATTCACACCCGCGCACGCACAAAGCGGCTGCTGAACAACGCAGGTGCTGAGCGTGTATACGGTCTGGACGAGATTATGACCGCCTCTATTGACGGCAGTGGCTACAACCCCACCTACGGCCTGCTCGGCTCTAACAAGGCAACGGAAGACACCGTCAAGCTCTTCCCCCGGGAGTGCCAGCAGCTTGTTCTGGACATTCAAGCCCGTCTGCTGGAGCTCACCGGCAAGCATATCGAGGTTATGGTGTACGGTGACGGCGCATTTAAGGATCCTGTGGGCAAGATCTGGGAGCTGGCTGACCCCGTGGTCTCCCCTGCTTATACCCCCGGTCTGGAGGGTACACCCAACGAGCTGAAGCTGAAGTATCTTGCAGACAATGACTTTGCAGGTCTGTCCGGTGAGGCTCTGCGGGATGCGATCAAGAACAAGATCTCCGAGAAGGACGGCTCCAGCCTGGTTGGCAATATGGCTGCACAGGGCACTACCCCCCGCCGCCTGACCGACCTGATCGGCTCTCTGTGTGACCTGACCTCCGGCTCCGGTGACAAAGGCACACCCATCGTCTATATCCAGGGCTACTTCGATAACTACACCAACGACTAATATAAAAAGCTTTGGCGTACCGCAACTGCGGTACGCCAATTTTTATTACGCATTTTCTACAGTCTTAATCACTGCATCCATACACTGGGTATCTACAGTTTCCATCAGTCCGCCATCGTAGCTCTCGGCAACCTTAGGGTCAATGGGCAGTCTTGCCAGCACAGGCAGCCCAAATTCTTCTGCCACCTGATCCAGCTTGCTCTTGCCGAACACCTCGATTTTCTTGCCACAATCCGGGCATTCCAGATAGCTGTAGTTCTCCACAAAGCCCAGCACAGGAATGTGCATCATATTTGCCATCTTCACTGCCTTGGTCACGATCATAGAAACAAGGTCCTGGGGGCTGGTAACGATCACAATGCCGTCCACCGGCAAGCTCTGGAACACAGTCAGCGGCACATCGCCGGTACCGGGAGGCATATCCACGAACAGATAGTCTACATCCTCCCAGATCACATCCGTCCAGAATTGCTTCACTGCGCCTGCGATCACAGGACCGCGCCATACTACAGGGTCTGTGCTGTTATCCAGCAGCAGGTTAATGGACATCAGCTGAATGCCGCCCCGGGTCATCGCAGGGTACAGCCCATCCTTGGTCGCCCCCCGGCATTCTGTCACGCCGAAGGCGGTAGGTGCAGACGGACCGGTAATGTCCGCATCCAGAATACCTACCCGCTTTCCTGCACGTGCCATCGCCACCGCCAGCAAGGAGGTGACTGTGCTTTTACCCACGCCGCCTTTACCGGAAACTACGGCGATGACCTTTTTCACACTGGCATTCGGATTTAACTTTGCCAGCAAGCTCTCCTGCTTACGGTCAGCGCAATCACTGCCGCAGGTAGAACAATTGCCGCTACAAGAACTCATATGATCTACTCCTTTGTATTTACTAGCGCTATTATAGACCTGTTACGCTTCGGTGTCAATGGCGTTCTGCGCTTCTTCCCACTGCTCCATCAGTTCCATCAGAACGCTCTCTGCCGCTTCTTTTTCTGTCAGCAGGCGGGTAAGCTCCTGATAGTCCGCAGCGGCTGCTTCAATGGACACATCCATTTCCGCAATCAGCTTTTCCTGCTTGTCGATCTCCCGTTCCAGCCGGCGGATCTGTTTCTCCGCATCCTTTGTTCCGCCCTTCGGCTTTTCTTTTTTGACTTTAGGGGCGGACGGCACAATCGCTTTAGTCATCGCCTCGTGCTCGATTATGGAACGGTATTTGGCGTATCCGCACTTGAAGTCCCAAATCTCTCCGTCCTCAAGTACCCAGATCCGCTCTGCAAATTTTTCAATGAAATACCGGTCGTGGGAGACAAACAGCAGTACGCCCTCAAATTCTTCGATGGCCGCCTCGACCCATTCTCTGGAGGCAATATCCAGATGGTTGGTGGGCTCGTCCAAAATCAGCAGGTTGATCTTCTCATCCATCAGCATACACAGCCGCAGCCGGGACTGTTCACCTCCGGAGAGATTTCCAACGCTCTTAAAAACATCCTCACCCTGGAACAGGAATGCGCCCAGCCGATCCCGTGCCATTTGAGGTGTGCAATTCTTTTCATAGAGCATAGCATCGTACAAACTGCGCTCCGGGTGGTCAAAGTGAATGATCTGGGGTAAGTATCCCCATTTTACCGTAGGACCAAACTGGATCTTACCCTGACAGGGCTCTTCGCCCAGCAGGCATTTGATAAATGTGGATTTGCCCGTTCCGTTATCACCCAAAAGGGCAATCCGTTCTCCGCCCTCAACCAACAGATTTACATCGGAGAACAGTGTGCGGTCGCCATAGCTTTTAGCGACCTGCTTCATATTGAACACCACATCTCCAAAGAAATCTTTTTCCCCGAAGGTGGCTTTCATTGTCTTCTCTTTGGTCGGGCGTTTTGTCTTCTCGATCCGTTCCATACGGTGCTGGATGGACATGGCACGGCGGTACAGGGTGCGGTTATTGATGCCCCAGCCTTTCATACGCTCCACCGTATAGCCCAACTGCTTCAGCTTCGCCTGTTCCTGCTCATACTGCTTCATTTGCAGGTTAAACCGTGCCTGTTTTTCCTCAATATAGAACGAATAGTTTCCCGAGTAAAACTCTGCGTGACCGTCCACGATCTCAATCACCCGATCCGCCACTCTGTCCAAAAAATAGCGGTCATGGGAGATGGTCAACACCGTGCCCTTGAAGCTGTTAATATAGGCTTCCAGCCACTCCACACTGCGCAGATCCAAATGGTTTGTTGGCTCGTCAAGCAGCAGGATTTCCGTCTTCTCCAGAAGCAAACGCGCCAGATTTACCCGGGTCTTTTCACCACCGGACAGGCTGTTAAAAACCTGCACGCGTTGCTGGGCGGTGATCCCTAAGCCGTTGCAGACCTTATCCGTCTCCACATCCATATCGTAGCCGCCCCCGGATTGGAAGCGGTTGGAAAGGTCATCATACTGCCTTAGCTGCTCATTGGTAGCGCCCGATGCCATAGTCTTCTCCAGAGCACGCATCTTCTCACGGATGTGAAATAGATCGGCGTACGCATCGTGCAGCACATCCTCCACCGTATAGTGGGCGGGAAATCTGGGGATCTGGGAAATAAGCCCTATTCGCTTGTGCGGATTGACGGTGACCTCGCCATCGTCATAGTCCATTGCACCTGTCAAAATATTGAACAAGGTGGTCTTGCCGCAGCCGTTGCGGCCCAAAATGGCAACACATTCCCCCTCCTGGACCTCAAAGCTCACACCGTCCAGCAGGTTCTCCCCTATTACAAAAAATTTTGTCAGATTCTTAACGGATATATCGATCATAGGGTCTTAATGATGCCCTCCAGTTCTTCTCGTGTATACAGCAGGTCCAGCGCCTGCAGCATTGCGTTACTGCTCATACGCTCCGGCAGGCCTGCCTGTTCCATCAGTTTCTTGCGCAGCTGTCTGCTATCCTTGCCGCCGGAAAGTCCCCACTCTACCAAGTCCTGCTTGGTAATACCCCGGGGAGTTTGGCTCTCCTCGTCCGCAATGGTAACACCGGCTCTGCGCAAGGATTCCAGGATCACTTCAGGGCGAATACCCTCAACGCCCAGCTTGCCCTCTTTGCCAGGGGCAGCCTTGCGCCGTTCTTTTCCATAAATATCGGGAATGTATGCGTGCTTGAGGTATTCTCCCGGTATGGCACTCTTTAAGTAATTGCGGATGACAAATCCGGCGCCGTCGGAATCGGTAAATACCACCAGTCCGCGCTCTTCCGCCACCCGGCGGAGCAGCGCCAGCAGTGCTTTGTCTTTCATAATGTGAAATCCGTCTGTCTGGAATATGGGCGCATCCACAATCTGGCTTAAAGTATTTTTATCGTACTTCCCCTCTACTACGATCGCCTCTTGTATTTTAACCATTTACGCCTCCTGAGAAAGCTGCAAAAGCAGCAGTTCCAGAAGCCGCTCCGGCGTATCGTAGGAGGTCTTCATCTTCCGGTCTGTCTCCAACACCAATTCTACAGCCGTAGCACAGAACTTTGCAGTGACACCGGACGCCGCCTTCATCGTCTTCTTGGCAGCATAGTCAGACATTTTATACAGGCGCATCAGATCACCGGAATTTTTCCCGTTATCCAACAACGTTCTGGCTGTCCCCAAACGGCGCAGATGCGATCCGATCGCACCCAGAATATTGACCGGTTCTTCCTGCATCTTGAGCACCTGACGCAGCTTTACCAGCGCCTGTCCGTATGCCTTTTCCGACAGGCAGTTGGTGATCTGAAACACCATAGCATCCAGCACCGGCTCTGTAACTGCATCAATGTCGCTTTTGGTGATGGTATCTGCCCCGGAATATGCCGAGATCTTCGCGATCTCTCCGGCAAGTGCAGTCATTGTGCCGCCTGTAAGGTCAATGAGATAGCTGCAAAGTTCCTGTGGGATCTTCTTGCCGTTGGCCGCAAAGTGTCTGGTGATCCAGGCGATCAAGTCCCGGCGTTCCTGCTTTTCAAATGCAACCATCGTACCGTTCTTATCGATCACATCCCAAAGCTTCTTCAGCCGCTTGTCTGGATTCCATTCCATGGCCACATAGGTAAATACCACCGTGCAGTATTCCGGAATATCCGCTAGAATTTCAGCCAGCTTCTCACGGTCTGCCTCGTTCAACTTAAAAATATTGATCTCATCCACCCAGACGAATGTGGTCTCCGCCATCATTGGCAGATTTTCTACCGCATCTGCAAAGCTTTGGACATCAAAGGTCTCTGCGGTGAGCTTGTGGAAGTTAAAGGACTCAGTCAGTTCATCCACCAAAAGCTTGCGAAGCTGTTGCAAGTAATGCTGCAGCAGAAATGTCTCCTCCCCATAAAAGAAGTAAAGACGCGCAGGCTTCCCTGCTTTGATTGCCGCCTTCAGCATCTGCAATTCATTTACCGATGTCTGTTCTCTTGCCACATAGCTCACCCCCTGAATAGAATCGTTCCTTCTTTATCAGTACGCCGGACTTCGCAGCCAAACAATTTTAGTCTGCTCAGCATTTCCTGTGCCGGATGTCCGTAACGGTTATCCGCACCAACCGATATGACCACTGTCTCCGGGCTGGTGGCATACAGCAATTCAAAGCCCGTAGATGATTTTGACCCGTGATGTCCGGCGATCAGGATCTCCAGTTCCGGGAGCTTCGTTTGCTTTAAAAGTTCCCGTTCCCCGGTGTTGTTTCGGTCTCCGGTTATCAGTATATCACAGTTTTCCGTTTGAAACAAGATGCACATGCCGCTTTCGTTTTCGTCATCGTGTTCTTTTCCGGGAATAAGGGATAGTTTCATCTGATCGTCACCGATCACAGTGTTTGATCGAACCCAGCATATCTTATCCTCATATACTTCCGTCAGCGTATTACGCACTGTTCCATCGTCTGCGATATCCGGCAGATACATTGTCTTTACCCGGATTCTGGATAAAAGTGGCATAACGCCGCCGGCATGGTCACTATCGTAGTGCGTCAAGATCAATCCATCCAGTGTATTGACACCTTGTGACAGTAGCAGTTCTGCCGCCGCGTCTGCCGCCCCGGTATCGCTGTCTCCGCCGCAATCGACCAGGTATCGTTTATTTCCGCTTTGGAGCAGGATGCACTGTCCCTGCCCCACATCCAGCACCGTCATTCGATAATTGTCCATTTGGGGCTCTGCCCAGGATGCAAGCATACTCAGAAGCAGGGTGACAATGACACAGCAAGTAAACAGACGCGGGCGCTTTTCCTTGCACAGCAGAAACACCGCTAAGAGTACATAGCAGACGATGAGCCACAGGATCGTGTAAATACTACGGGTATAGATGGCGGCGAACGGGAGTGTTCCCAGCACTTTGGCAACCGTGAGTACATACCGTATCGGCCACGCAATGCATACGGCTACTGTCTTTCCTATTGGTAACCAGATTGCACCGAGGATACAAGCCGCCATAATGCCATAGAAAATAAAGGAGACGACCCACAGTGTCAGCAGGTTTGTTATCATACCGATCAGGCTCACACAGCCAAAGTACCAGGCGCACAAGGGTGTAGTCACCGCCATTGCACCCAATGTCACTGACGCAGAACCAACAAGCCACCTTACCAGTCTTCCCATTGCTGTTTTGGCTTTTACACGACCCAATCGCTTTTCATCCAGAAGATACCCGCTGATCCGACCGGAGAACAGAAAAATACCGATCATACATCCAACAGAGAGTTGGAAGCTCACTGAAGTAATGGTCAGCGGATTGGCTACCAGCATCACCAGCACAGCAAAGCCCAGCGCCGTAGGCGGGTCATATTCTTTATTAAGCAGCAGCGCCAGGATCATCAGCCCCTGCATAATGCACGCGCGGGTAATAGATGGGGTAAAGCCTGCTACCGCCGCAAACAACAGCAGTGTTGGGATACCGAGCAATGCGGTGAGAAAGCGCCGTTTCCCGGAAAGAAGGTATACAAGTGCAAACAAAATGGATACATGCAGACCCGATACGGCGATCACATGGCGAATACCGCTGGTCTGAAAGGCCGTGTCTATCTCATAAGTGAGCAGGCTGCTGTCGCCCAGAAGCAGCGCTCTGGCAAAGCCGAGTGCATCCTCTGGAAACACCGCATTCAGCAGTTCAATAATACTTCTGCGCAAATCAGCCGGGAAAAAGCGAGCGGGAGTTTGTTCGCATCTCGTTACAACCGGTGTATCCTTGCAGTATGCCAGCAGAAAGATTCCCTTGCCGGGATGGTATGTAGATTCCTGCGCACCGCCGGCAGCTGTATAGCGGAGAGAAAACTCACCCTCTACCACATCTCCGGGAGCAAGCGTCAGTGCATCATTCAAATAGATTCGTACCCGATAAATCTTTCCTTTTAATGTGACTTCCCCGTCTGCAGTAATACCGTAATTTAATTCCCGGCTATGGTCGGATATACAGACACGCAGCTGTGCGTTCTGGCCGTCCACTACCTTGGCGTCTGCCAGGTACATATTATCATAGCAAACCAGCCACCCGAACCCAATGGCGCAGCCAAATAAGATCCACGCTGCAATTTTTGTGCCAAGTGGTTTCCAAAACAACAGTGCTAAGCCAAAAAGGATGAAAAGGAGTGCCGGCAGCAACAGCCAGAGACCGGAGAAGATATATACGCCAATCACACAGGCTGCAGCAAAGCCTACTGCAAACCACATCAGTCTCCGCATTTTTCCGACCCCCCTTTTGCAAAAAAAGGCGCCGCCCGGCGGCAGCGCCCTTTTGATTATGCCTTTGATTCTACGAAATTGTCGACCATTGCCAATGCGTCATCCAGCTTGCTGACATCCTTGCCGCCGCCCATAGCAGAATCCGGCTTGCCGCCGCCGCTGCCGCCGCAGGCAGTACAGACCATCTTCACCAGATCGCCGGCCTTGATGCCCTTTGCCACTGCATCCTTACCGCAGACAGCCAGAATGGTGATCTTGTCACCACTGACACTGGACAGCACAGCCACCACATCAGAGGACTTGTCACGCAGAGTATCGCCCATCTGACGCAGCTTGTTGGCATCTGCATCCGGAATGGTGGCGGTGATCACTCGGAAGCCCTTGACTTCCCTTGCGCCGAACAGGATACGGTCTGCCTCACCGGCAGTTTCCCGCGCCTTGAAAGACTCTACCGCACGCTTCAGGCTCTTGATCTCCTCTACCTGTCCCTCCAGCTTGGATGCCAGTTCTGCAGGCTTGGTCTTCAGGATCGCGCAGGCGTTATATACCCGCTGGCGTGCCAGCTCCATCTCCTCCAGGCAAACCTTGCCGGTGATCGCCTCGATCCGGCGGACACCGGAGGCAACACTGCCCTCGCTCTCGATGCGGAACGGGCCTACCTTAGCGGTATTATCCAAATGGGTGCCGCCGCACAGCTCAATAGAGTAGCCGCCCATATTGACCACACGGACCGTATCACCGTACTTTTCACTGAACAGCGCCATCGCGCCCATTTCTTTCGCCTGCGCAATGGGCATTTCCCGGATATCCACACCGTAGCCCTCCAGGATCGCCGACTGGACCATGGCATCGATCTTCGTCAGTTCCTCGGGGGTAACCGCGGAATAATGGGTAAAGTCAAAACGCAGCCGGTCCGGCTCTACCAAGGAGCCAGCCTGATGCACGTGGTCGCCCAAAACACTCTTGAGCGCCTTCTGCAGCAGGTGGGTGGCAGAGTGGGCACGCATAATTGCCTTGCGGCGCTCTACATCGATAGAAGCACATACCACATCATCCGTCTTGATCGTACCGGAGACCATCGTGCCGCTGTGCAGGTATTTACCGCCCTTGTCCTTCTGGACATCAGTGACCTTGAAGCGGCTCTCGCCGATCAGAATCACACCGTGGTCTGCCGCCTGACCGCCCATCTCGGCATAGAAAGGCGTCTTATCCAGAACAACGATACCCTTCTCGCCGCCGGCGATAGCGCCGGTCACTTCTTCACCGACACAAACAGCCAAAACCTTGGCGTTGCAGGTATTGACCTCATAGCCTACGAACTGCGTGGGAGTGGTATCCAGACCCAGATCAATACCGGCCCAGCCAAGATCACCCAATGCCTTACGGGCCTCACGGGCACGGATCTTATCTGCCTCGCGTTCCGCATTGAAGGCATCCATATCCACGGTCATTCCCTCGTCTTCCAGCATTTCCACTGTCAGATCGATGGGGAATCCGTAGGTTGCGGACAGCAGGAACGCATCCGCACCGGAGAAGACAGTATTGCCGTTCTGCTTATAAACAGTCAGCTTCTCATTAAAGATCCGCATACCGGTATCAATGGTGCGGGCAAAGTTCTCTTCCTCGGTCTTCACCACGCGGATCACGTGAGCCGCACGCTCCCGCAGATAGGTGTAATGGCTCTCATTCTCCTGAATAACAGTCTCCACCACCTGATACAGGAACGGATCGTTGACACCCAACAGCTTGCCATGACGGGCTGCCCGACGCAGCAAACGGCGCAGAACATAGCCGCGGCCTTCATTACTGGGCTGTACGCCGTCGGCGATCATAAAGGTGGAAGCACGAATGTGGTCAGTGATCACGCGCAGACTCACATCCTTCTTGACACTCTGACCGTAAGAAGTGCCGGTGATCCGGGTAACGTGGTTGGTGATGTTCATCACTGTGTCCACATCAAACAGGCTGTTCACATCCTGGCAAACAACCGCAAGACGCTCCAGACCCATACCGGTGTCGATGTTCTTCTGCACCAGCTCTGTGTAGTTGCCCTGACCGTCATTGTCGAACTGGGAGAATACGTTGTTCCAGACTTCCATAAACCGGTCACACTCGCAGCCGACCTTACAATCGGGGCTACCGCAGCCGTATTTCTCACCTCTGTCATAATAGACCTCGGAGCAAGGGCCGCAAGGACCGGAGCCGTGCTCCCAGAAGTTATCGGACTTGCCGAAACGGAAGATGCGGTCGGCAGGGATGCCGATCTCCTTGTTCCAAATTTCAAAGGCTTCATCATCATTCTCATAGATAGAGGGATACAGCCGGTCTGCCTCCAGGCCAACCACCTTTGTCAGAAATTCCCAGCACCAAGCAATGGCTTCGTGCTTGAAATAGTCACCGAAGGAGAAGTTACCCAGCATCTCAAAATAGGTGCCGTGCCGGGCGGTCTTGCCGATATTCTCAATATCGCCGGTACGGATGCACTTCTGGCAGGTGCAGACACGGCGGCGGGGCGGCTCGACCTCGCCCTTAAAGTAGGGCTTCATGGGTGCCATACCGGAGTTGATCAGCAGCAGGGACTGGTCATTCTGAGGGATCAGGGAAAAACTGGGCAGCCGCAGATGGTCCTTGCTTTCAAAAAAACTAAGGAACATTTCCCGCAGCTCATTTACGCCATAGGCTTTTGTACTCATTGGATCTTACCTCCATAAAAAAATAAACCCCGCCCACATATAGGGGCGAAGCAAATCGCGGTACCACCCTAATTACCGGCTTACACCGGCATCTTAGACACTCTGTAACGGGAGTACCCGTCCCAGTCATCCCGGGCAGCTTGGAAGTGGCTTGCAGTCATTGGGCAGAGGGCTTTCACCGATCCCCTCTCGCTTCTTTTGCCGCCTGACAGCTTAGCTTCCGCATTGCGTTTTCATATCGGCATTATTTTATCATATATGCGGGATTTGTCAATGGTTTTCCCGAAATTCCCGCAAAATAGAGCCAAGCCGCCGGTAAAAACCGGCGGCTTGTAAACGCTCAAATATTTTCTTCCAGCCACTGCTTCATAGCCAGTCTTCCCTCTTCGCTCATGGGGAAGGTCATCTCCCCTTCCATTTCGCTTTTCTCATAGCAAAACGGACCGTGCCAAAACTGGACAAAGATCGTACTGCTTTCCATATCCACCTCTTTGGGGGTCTTCTTGACCACATTGGGGGCAGCACGGAAACGGAAGCTGCCGCAGGAGCCTGTAAATACATTATCCATTGCAAATGTGTGCAGTGTGGGTAAAAACAGTTCTGCCATACTTAATCCTCCATCAGTTCTTCCATTTCATCCAGCAGCTTTCCAAAGAGCTGCAGTGCCTGATCCACAGGCTCGGCAGAGGTCATATCCACCCCTGCGCCCTTCAGAAGATCAATGGGACTCTTGCTGCAGCCGCCGGACAGGAAACGGATATAATCCCTCACCGCCGGTTCGCCCTCGTTTAAAATCCTGCGGGACAGGGCAATAGCCGCCGCATATCCGGTGGCATACTGGAACACATAGTAGTTGTAATAGAAGTGGGGAATCCGCGCCCACTCCATAGCGATATTCTCGTCCACCACCATATCCGGACCGTAGTACAGTTCATTCAGCCGGCGATACTCCTCACACAGCACATCGGCAGTCAGTGTCTTTCCCTCCTGCACCAGCTTGCCCATATTCAGCTCAAACTCGGCAAACATCGTCTGGCGGTAGATCGTCCCCTTAAACTGATCCAGGAAATGATTGATAAGATATGCCCGTTCCTTTTTGTCTGTGGTCTTCCCCAACAGGTACTCCATCAAAAGCGCCTCGTTACAGGTGGAGGCCACCTCTGCCACAAAAATCGTATAATGGGCATCGATGGGATTCTGGGTCTTGTTGGAAAGGTAGGAATGGAGCGCGTGGCCCATTTCGTGGGCAAGGGTGAACTGGCTATCCAGCGTGCCGGTATAATTCAGCAGCACATAGGGGTGCACCGCCGCACCGGCAGAATACGCGCCGCTGCGCTTGCCCTCATTCTGGTAAACATCGATCCAGCGATTGTCAAAGCCCTCTTTTAAGATCTTTCGGTAGTCCTCTCCCAAAGGTGCAACCGCATCATACACGGTCTGCTTTGCCTGTGCAAAGGAAATCTTCTTATCCACATCACTCACAAGTGGGGTATAAATATCGTAAAAGTGCAGTTCCTCCAAGCCCAGCAGTTTCTTGCGCAGCCGCACATAACGGTGCATTTTATCCAGGTTCTGATGGACTGCTTCAATCAGGTTCAGATACACAGAGGTGGGGACATTGGTGCCGTCCAGCGCTGCCTCAAAGGCAGACGGATACTTCCTTGCCTCTGCGAAGAATTTCAGCTGTTTATTCTGGGCATTCAGCAGACCTGCCGCGGTATTCTTGAATTTGGAAAAGCTTCCGTACAGGTTTTCATAGGCACTCTTCCGCAGCACCCGGTCTGCGCTCTCCTCACAGGCAACAAATGTGCCCTGACTCAAAGGATGTGCTTTTCCATCGGCATCCACAGCATCCGGGAATGTCATATCCGCATCAGCAAACATCCCGTAGATGCTGTCCGGTGTCTGGGACATTTCCCCGGCGGCTGCCAACAGCTTCTCCTCCGCCTCAGACAGGATATGCTCCCTGTGGCGGCGCAGATTGGTCAAATACCGGCGATACCGTTCCAACCCGGGGAAATCAGCATAGAATTTATCCAATGTTTCATCACTGATGGTCATGATCTCCGGTGTCTCGAAACTGCAGGCAGCATCCAATTCCACCGCCACACTCATAAACTTACCGGACATTGCCTGGTAGGTCGCATTGCGGGTATCCTCGTCTGCCTTGCGCATACAGTAATTGGCAAGCCGTTCCAGCTTTCCGTTGATCCGTTCCATATTCTCTAGATACGCATAAAGCTTAGCAGGGCTTTTGCCGAGGCCGCCTGCAAACCCGGACAAAAGCTGCTGCTCTGCATCCAAGGTCGAAAGCTCCTGCTCCCAGGCATCATCCGAAACATAAAGATCCTCGATTTTCCAAGTATCCTCCACCGGGATCTCAGAACGCTTTCTGATCTTCTCCATTGTATCCCTCCGCATTTCATAGTATCTATTATTATACCACAGGCTGCGGGAATTTCAATGCATCTGCTTGCAAACATTTGTCAAATATGATACAGTAGCAAGCGGTGATGTTTTATGAAAAAGCAAATGCGCGGGAGCATTCTTCTGGCTCTTGCCACGATCATCTGGGGCTCTGCCTTTGTGGCGCAAAGTGTGGGTATGGATCACATCGGCCCGTTTACCTTCCAGGCGGTGCGGTGCGCTCTGGCAGTGATCGGTCTGATGCCGGTGATTATGATCATTGACCGCCCAAAGAACGATGGGAAGACATTTCTCTCCCGTTGGAACGACAAAAAGCTCTGGAAAGCCGGGATCCTCTGCGGCATCCCTCTGTTTCTCGCCTGCAACCTGCAGCAGTTGGGGATCGTAGATACGGATGCGGGAAAATCCGGATTTTTAACCGCGATGTACATTGTGATCGTTCCCATCCTCGGCTTGTTCCTGAAGAAAAAGCCTACGATTATGATCCCTATCAGTGTTATTTTGGCTGTGATCGGTCTGTACTTCTTAAGCTGTGCGGGGGTTACCGGAATCAGCACCAGTGACCTTCTGCTGCTGGGCTGTGCGCTGATGTTTGCGGTGCAGATCCTATTTGTGGACATTTTCGCCAGCTCTGTCGACCCACTTCGGCTGAATGCCATCCAGGCAGGTGTCTGCGCTGTGCTGTCCGCGGTTTGTATGTTCTTTACAGAAACACCAACCTGGGAATCCATTAGGGCGTGCTGGCTGCCGCTGAGCTATGCGGGTTTCCTGTCTATGGGCGCGGCATATGGACTGCAGATCTACGGTCAACGAGACCTGGAGCCATCCACTGCTTCGTTAATTATGAGTCTGGAATCGGTATTTGCAGCCATCTTTGGCGCATTAATACTGAAAGAGACTATGACGCCTGCAGAACTACTGGGTTGTGGACTGGTCTTTGCGGCAGTGATCCTGTCCCAGATTCCCGTGAAAACAAAAACACGCGTATAAAAAATGAGCATCCTTCGTATAGAAGGATGCTCATTTTCTTATTTCTTATCTGCCACAATGATGCGCTTCAGCGCTTCGATGCCTACTTTGATTGCTCCGCTGGTATCCTCCGTCATCGGCATTGCAAGTCCTGCCTTCTCCCGTTCCTGATTCCAGACTACGTGGAAGCAGCTGCCGCAGCGAACGCCCAATGCCGCCGCCACCACAAACAGAGCCGCGGATTCCATTTCACTGGCTTTGACACCCAGTCGCTTCCAGGCTTCCCATTTCTGAAGCAGTTCATAGGACACCGGGGATTTCTCCGGCGCGTGCTGACCGTAAAAGGAATCCTTACACTGGACAACCCCTGTGTGGATCCGGTAACCAAGATCCTCACCTGCCGCTTTCAGTGCCGATGCAATGTTGAAGTCCGCAACTGCCGGGAATTCCATAGGCGCATACTCCAACGAGGTATGCTCAAAGCGGACAGCACCGGTGGCGACCACCACATCTCCCGGCAGTACATCCATCGCAATACCGCCGCAAGTACCCACCCGGATAAAGGTATCCACGCCGATCGCTGCCAGTTCTTCCATAGCAATTGCCGCGGAAGGACCGCCAATGCCCGTCGAACAAACGGAGACCTTTTCTCCCAGCAGTGTGCCTGTATAGATATTATACTCCCGGTTCATACCCACATGGACAGGGTTATCAAAGTGGCTGGCGATCGCCTCGCACCGTCCAGGGTCACCGGGCAGGAAGCAATACCGCCCCACATCTCCCGCCTTGCAGCGAATATGGAACTGCATACCAATATCTTGCATAATGATACCTCCTTATACTCCGTCAAAAAAGACTGACCTGGCTGGTTTCCGGAATATCGCCGAACGCACCTGCGTCCTTGAGCATCTGGATATGGGTCTTGGAAACCTTGGGACACGCCGCGGCAACTTCCTCAATGGACAGGAAGTGCTTGCCTTCCCTGCCCTCCATCAGATTCCAAGCCGCATTCTCTCCCAATCCGGAGATCGCCACAAAAGGCGGTCTCAGCTTGCCATCCTCGATCATAAACTTGGTGGCGTGGCTCTTATACAGGTCGATGGGAAGAAAATCCAAGCCGCGAAGGTAGAACTCGTAAACAACCTCCAACGTGGTCAGCAGGTCCTGATCCTTATCCGTGGCATTCTCATTATCGTCAATTGCCTTGATGTTTGCCTTGACGGAATCCATTCCTTGGGTCATCAGCAGTGCATCAAAGCCGCCTTTTTGACTGCGGCGGTAGAAATATGCCGCATAGAACGCCAGCGGATGATTGACCTTAAACCAAGCGATCCGGAACGCCATCATAACGTACGCCACCGCGTGGGCTTTGGGGAACAGATATTTGATCTTCTTACAGGAGCCGATATACCAATCCGGCACACCTGCATCGATCATCTCCTGTTCTGCGCCATCGGGAAGACCTTTGCCCTTACGGACAGATTCCATAATCTTAAAGGCACGCTTCTCAGGGATACCGCAGGAGACCAGATAGATCATAATACCGTCACGACAGCCGATGGTCTGATCCACTCGGGCTGTTCCCGAAACGATCAGATCCTTGGCGTTGCCCAGCCACACATCCGTACCGTGGGTATAGCCGGAAATACGCACCAGAAAATCAAACTTCTCGGGCTTGGTATCCAACAGAACGCCACGGGTAAACCGGGTGTTGAACTCCGGCACGGCAACCGCGCCGGTAGGACCTAAGATGGGGTCATCCTCATAGCCAAGCACCTTGGAGGATGTAAAGATGGACATAGTCTCCTTGTCATCCAGGGGGATCGTCTTGGCATCCACTCCGGTCATATCCTCCATCATACGGATCATCGTGGGATCATCGTGTCCCAGCATATCCAGCTTCAGCAGGTTTTCTTCCATAGAGTGATATTCAAAATGGGTGGTGATCTGGTCGGAATTGGGATCGTCCGCGGGATGTTGAACCGGGCAAAAATCCCAGATCTCATTTTCTTGGGGAATAACCACAAGACCGCCCGGGTGCTGTCCGGTGGTGCGACGCACGCCCACACAGCCGGATGCCAGTCGGTTCTCCTCCGCTCTGCCCACCGTCTTGCCCCGCTCGGACAGGTACTTTTTCACATAGCCAAAGGCGGTTTTATCCGCCACCGTACCCACTGTGCCTGCCCGGAAAACGTGGGATTTGCCGAACATCTCCGTACAGTACGCGTGAGCTTTTGCCTGATATTCACCAGAGAAATTCAGGTCAATATCCGGCACTTTATCACCGCCAAAACCAAGGAATGTCTCAAAGGGGATGTTAAACCCTTCCTTGGCATAGGGTGTGCCGCACTTGGGACATACTGCGTCCGGAAGGTCTGCACCACACTCATAACCCTTGGGCACATCGAAGGTTGTGTGCTTACAGTCCGGGTTGGGACAGCGGTAATGGGGCGGGAACGAGTTGACCTCGGTGATACCCGACATAAACGCTACGATAGACGAGCCCACCGAGCCACGGGATCCTACCAGATAGCCGTGCTCCAAAGAGTTCTGCACCAGCCGCTGGGCAGACATATAGATCACATCATAATGGCAATTGATAATATCATTCAGCTCGGTTTCCACACGCTTTGTGATCAGCTCCGGAGGATTGTCACCGTACAGGCGGTGCATCTTACCATAGACAAGCTCCTTCAGATCCTCCACGGAGTTCTCGATCTTAGGCGCAAACAGGTTGTGCGGTACGGGGCGTAGATTCTCGCACATATCCGCGATCAGATTGGGATTGGTCACTACAACCTCGTAAGCTTTTTCTTCACCTAAATAGGCAAACTCCCGGAGCATATCGTCAGTGGTGCGGAAATACAAGGGATTTTCACGGTCACAGTCCTCAAAGCCCTTGGTCGCCAGCAGAATGTGGCGGAAAATCTCATCCTCCGGATGCAGGAAGTGGACATCGCCGGTTGCCACCACCGGCTTTCCAAGTTCCTCACCAAGGCGAACCACCGTCCGGTTGAACTGGCGCAGTTCCTCCTCTTCCTTGACGGTCCCCTTTGCCAACATAAAGCGGTTGTTGGCAAGCGGCTGGATCTCCAGATAATCATAAAACGATGCGATGCGCTTGAGTTCATCGTCGCTCTTGCCGTCAATGATCGCCTGGAACAGCTCTCCTGCCTCACAGGCAGAGCCGATGATGAGACCCTCCCGGTACTTGATCAGCTCAGACTTGGGAATTCTGGGAACGCGCTTAAAATACTTCAAATTGGAGTCCGAGATCAAATGGTAGAGGTTTCGCAGACCCACCTGATTCTTAGCAAACAGGATAATGTGTCTTGCGTGGCGGTCGCCGATCCGATTCTGGGAACGCAGCTGCACCATCGCTTCATTGATCGCCTGCAGGGAATGAACGCCCTTTTCCTCCAGCATCTCCAGGAATCTGCCCATAATCATACCGCAGATCACCGCGTCGTCTGCCGCGCGATGGTGATTAAAGTCCGGCAAACTCAAGGCATTGGACACCACATCCAGCTTGAATTTACCAAGCTGGGGCATCAGATTCTGGGCAAGAATCAACGTATCCGCAGAGGTAAAGGTATAGGGCAGTCCCTGCCGGGCACATTCTGCCCGGATAAACCCGGTATCGAAGTCGGCGTTATGGGCGACCAGGACCCGGTCCCCCACGAATTCCAGAAATTTCGGAAGTACTTCTTCGATGGCAGGAGCGCCCCGGAGCATGGCATCCGTAATACCGGTAAGCTCCACAATCCTGCGCTCCAGCGGACGCTGGGGGTCAACAAAGGTCTGGAAGCGATCCAGCTCTTCGCCGTTTTTCATAAGGACGGCACCGATCTCGATAATACGGTCATACTTGGAAGAAAGTCCCGTGGTCTCCAGATCAAAGGCAACATACTCCCCGTCAAAGGGCATATCCTGATCACCGTGGACAACGATGCGGTCATCCACGTCATTGACATAATAGCCCTCACAGCCGTAGAGGATCTTGATCACCTCGTCTGTGCCCGCCACCTTCGGTCCGCCGCCCCAGGCTTCAACCGTATGCAGCGCATCCGGGAAGGACTGGACCACGCCGTGGTCGGTGATGGCGATGGCGCGATGCCCCCAGGCTGCCGCCTGCTTGATGGCGGCTTTCGTATCCGTCAGGGCATCCATATTGCTCATAACAGTATGCAAATGCAGCTCTACGCGCTTCCCGCCCTCTGCGGTATCCTGCCGCTTGGGCATGGTGCCCGGCATAATTGCCGTAGGCTGCAATACCGTTTCATTATCGAACTTATTGACCGTCAGTTTGCCCTGCACCTTCAGCACAGAGCCTGCCTTTACATTTTCAAGGATCGGTTTTGCCTCGCCGCTTTCCAAAAAGCGGTTGACACGGACAGAGCCGGAATTATCTGTCATATCGAAGCTGATGACCCAGGCATTACGCTTTTTCAGTTCCTTATGTTCAACAGCAAAGACTCTGCCTTCTACAACCACACTGCCCATATCCAGATTCAGTTCAGACATGGGAACTGCCGTTCCCTTAAACGGGCGACCGAAGAACGCCTCACTGGTCTGTGCGCTCTGTTCTTTTTTGGCAACGAGCGTCACCTTAGGTAATTCATTCAGCACGGAAGAGCGCATTTTCTCCATCGCTTCAAACAGGGCTTGTCCTTCCAGGTTCTCCCCTGCATGGATCTCAATGGTAGCTTCTGTGGCAAACCGCTCCCGCAAGTAAGCGCAGACCGCAGGTACACATTCCTGCAATGCTGCCTTGCCGTTGCCCATAAGTTCTACCGTCAAGGTGGTATCGTTCCATATCCACTTTGCGCCGGCGAGAGAGCCCCGGGTCATAGAGTTCAAGGACACAAACAGCCCCATAAGCTCTTCCGGCTCGATCTTGCTCAGCTGATCTGCCGGGTGCGTAGCCGACAGCTCCAATTCCCGCAAACCGTAAGCCGCTGCGATCTCGGAAGATACCTGAGAAAGCAAGCGCTGGGAAATGTACTCCGGTGTGTGGATCGCCACAGTGACCTTTCGGGTCACAGGGTCAATATCCGCAGCAACCAGAGCCGCCTGAGAAAGAACGCTCTGCAGCGGCTCAGGGGGCACATAGTCCGGAAACATATGGAGAAATTGGATCTGGTCGTTCATAGATTCCCTCAAAATTCTTCGATTCTCTTTAGTAGCGCAGGCAGAAGTTCCTCATAGGGAAGCTTCATAATCTGCTTGCCTTTTTCAAACAGCATACCACAGCCGTCACCGCCTGCGATGCCGATATCTGCCTCCCGGGCTTCTCCCGGTCCGTTTACAATACAGCCCATTACTGCAACCGTGATGGGCTTATTGCAATCTTTCAGTGCTGCGTCCACCTGATTCACCAGTCCGATCAGGTCGATCTGTGTCCGTCCGCAGGTAGGGCAGGAAATAATGTTCACGCCCTCTTTGCGCAGACCCGCCGCCTTCAGAATATCCTTTGCGGCATACACTTCCTCGACAGGGTCATCCGTCAGGCTTACCCGGATCGTATCTCCGATGCCGTCCAGCAGCAGCGCACCGATTCCCATGGCGGACTTCATCAATCCCATACGCACAGGGCCGGTCTCTGTCACACCGATGTGCAAGGGATAATCGCACCGGGAACGGAACAAACGCGCCGCCTGCACCATTGTTGGCACTGTGGAGGATTTCATCGAGACACAGCTGTCATAGAAATCGTACTTTTCCAGCAGCGCCAGATGCTCAAACGCGCTTTCCACCAGCGCTTCCGCTGTGGGGTGTCCGTATTTTTCCAGCAGCTTCTTATCCAGACTGCCGCCGTTGACACCAATACGGATGGGGATATTGCGCGCTTTACATACATCCACCACAGCCTTGACCCGGTCTTCCCCGCCAATGTTACCCGGGTTGATCCGGATTTTGGAAGCACCGCCCTCTGCCGCAGCAATGGCCAGCTTATAATCAAAATGAATATCCGCAACCAACGGAAGCGCTGACTCTTTGCAAATATCCGCAAAGGCCTTTGCCGCCTCCATATTGGGAACAGCAAGCCGTGCGATCTGACAGCCGGCATCCTTTAGCTTCCGGATCTGCTCCAGAGAGCCTGCAACGTCTGTGGTCTTGGTATTCAGCATAGACTGAATGACAATAGGTGCGCCGCCACCAATGACAACATTACCTACCTTTATGTGTCTTGTCATAACACTATCCTCTGAAAATCACAAAAATATCTTTGAACATAATCACTGCCATTAAAGCCAGCAATAAGATCATACCTGCGCCGTGAAGATACCCCTCGTATTTGGGATCGATCTTCTTCCGGGTAACCGCCTCATAAGCTGTAGTAAGCAGCAGGCATACCACCCGTCCGCCATCCAATGCCGGGATCGGGAGCAGGTTCATTACTGCCAGATTGATCGCCAGGAATCCGCCGAAATACAGCATACTGATCACCGCATCCCATACGGTGGGAGATGCCTGCGCCGTATCCGACATAATCTGCACAATTCCCACAGGTCCGGACATATCCTTAAGACCCGCCTGTCCGGTGACCAGCATCTGCAGACTCAGGCGCACATTACGCACGGTGTTGATACAGTTCTTCCAGGTATGCTCCAGTTTCATCGGCAAATTCATATCTGCCAGTGTAAAGCTGATACCAAAAAGCATCTGCTGATTACCGGCTTCATCCGTAACCGGGTGTTTTTCCATCAGAAAATCATCGAGAATGACTTTTTCGCCGTTGCGCCGCACCACAAGATCGTGGACATCCCCGGGGTTAAACTGCAGGATCATATCCACATCGGACATCACGTAGATCTTCTCTCCGTCGATCTCCAGGATCTCGTCGCCAACCTGCAGACCGTCGGCACTGTTTACAGTGCTGAATTCTTCAAATCCGCTGATTACCGGCAGAACCGCCTGCTGCGCCGGCAGGAAAACCAACAGCATAATCAAAATGCCCGCAATAAAATTCATACCAGAGCCGGCAACCAATATGATCAACCGTTTCCACCAGGCAGCTCTTCCAAAGGTGCGGGGATTATCGCTTTGGGAGTCCTCTCCCTCCATTGCGCAGTAACCGCCAATGGGGATACAGCGGATGGAATACAGCGTCTCCCCTTTCTGTTTCTTAAAAATGGCAGGTCCCATAAACATCGAAAACTCATTGACCTGCACACCGGACAGCTTAGCCGCGATAAAATGCCCAAACTCGTGGATGAAGATCAAAAAGCTAAACAAAAGGATCGCGAACAAAATGGTCATGAAAAATCCTCACTTTGCATAATAGGGGTACTGTTTCTCAGCCTCCCCGGACGCACTGACGCGCCAGGCTGTCTGCCTCCAGAATCTGCTCAAGACTGGGAGACGCGATAAACGGAACGGTATCCACTGCCCGGCTGACCAGATCATAAATATCATAAAAACCGATCTTGTCCTGCAGGAACAAGGCCACCGCTTCCTCATTAGCGCCGTTCATCACCGGGCAGGCTGTGCCACCGGTTTTGGCGCACGCCCGGGCAAGGGCTAAACAAGGGAACGCCTCCATATCCGGCTCGCAGAAAGTCAGCGCGCCGCACTTGGTCAGATCCAGCGGCTCTACCGGACAAATGGTGCGTTGGGGATAGGTCATTGCCAGCTGGATAGGCAGACGCATATCGGGACTTCCCAGCTGCGCCATCACCGCACCGTCGACAAATTCTACGAAGCTGTGCACGATGCTCTGCCGGTGGATCACCACATCCACCTGCTCCAGAGGCAGGTTGTACAGCCGCATCGCCTCGATCACTTCCAAACCCTTATTCATAAGAGTCGCACAGTCAATGGTGATTTTCGGACCCATCTTCCAGTTGGGATGCCGCAAGGCATCCGCCTTGGTCACAACGCCAAGTTCCCCCCTGCTCTTTCCGAAAAACGGACCGCCGGAGCAGGTCAAAATCAGCCGTTTCACCTCGCTGGGACTGCGAGAGCCCATCAGGCACTGGAAAATAGCGGAATGCTCCGAGTCAACCGGGATGATCTCCACGCCGTATTTCCGTGCTTCAGACATTACCAGTTCACCGGCACACACCAAGGTCTCTTTGTTGGCAAGCCCGATGCGTTTTTTCTCCCGGATCGCCGCCAGTGTGGGCTTCAGTCCCACCATTCCTACCACTGCGGTGATCACACAGTCTGCCTCGGGAATCGTTGCCGCCTCGATAAGACCGTCTTCTCCCCAGGAAATACTGATGCTGTTGTCGGACAGTTCCTTTTTAAGTTCTTCCGCAGCCGCTTGGGTTGCCATCACCGCCAGACGCGGGCGGTATTTCCGACACTGCTCTGCCATGCGCTGCACATTGGTACCGGCTGTCAGTGCCGCCACCGGGATTCCCAAATTATCAATAATGTCCAGGCTCTGCCGACCAATTGAGCCGGTTGAGCCTAAAATGCTGACACACTTTACCATAGTTTACACCGCCACAGGCAATAAAATCATAAGTAATTCCACCAGAGGGCCTACGATCATCATCGAATCAAACCGATCGAGAATGCCGCCGTGACCGGGGATCAGATTGCCGTAATCCTTAATGCCCGTCTGGCGCTTGATCACAGAGAAGCATAAATCTCCAAAC
>JAZOCJ010000028.1:0-86582 GCA_045596405.1 Faecousia sp.
CCCAAGATGGTGTGGGCCATCTCACGGCCGCGGAAGCGCACGCTTACCTTGACCCGGTTGCCCTCCTTCAAAAACTTCTGTGCGTTTTTGACCTTGGTATTGAAGTCGTTGGTATCAATGCTGGGGCTCATACGGATTTCCTTAATTTCCACCACGCGCTGATTCTTCTTGGCTTCCTTTTCCCGCTTCTTCTGGTCGAAGCAGAACTTGGAATAGTCCATGATCTTGCAGACAGGGGGAACTGCTGCGGGCGAGATCTTTACCAGATCCAGTCCCTGCTCCTCAGCCATTTCATTGGCCTGGGCGGCAGACACGATACCCAGCTGGGCACCGTCGGAACCGATGAGGCGGATCTCCTTATCCCGGATCTCCTCGTTGAGCTGATGATCTAACTTGGCTATGGTAAGCACCTCCAAATAAACAACAAAAGCGGATGCCAAAGCATCCGCATACTCGCACATTCTCCCTATGAAAAGGGGTGTGGAATATTAACCGTTTCGCTTTTGCTTGCGGTGAGGCGGATGTTCAGCCTTCTTTATTACCCGCTTATGTTAGCACAGGTTCTCCCCTTTGTCAAGCACTTTTCTTCCCCAACACAGAATTTTCCAAAAAACTATTTACTTTTACAAAAACTTCGTGTATGATATGTGGGAACAGAGTAGGAGACCCTGCGTGAAGTGCTGCCAAAATGGGGAGTTGAGTGGCAGACGAAGGACTTTTTGTCCGCGATGGGGTATCCGCACCCGCTGGCCATATTGGATGATCTCCATTAGGCAAAGCGCTGCTCGGTCTGACCAAGGTCGGCTGAAACCGCTGTCGATGTTCCTTTCCTCCCCTGTGCTGTGCACGGGGGCTTTTTGTTTGGACGCAGCTGGCTTTGGTACTAAAAGGAGGTATTTTTATGTCCAATTCCCAATCCTATGCTTTGTATTCCCACCCCTTCAGCCGTGCCTACTGGCGCGATGCCGCCAGTGAGCTGAAAAGCACCAAAATGCTGGTGATCACTGCTCTGATGATCGCCCTGCGTGTGGTGCTGAAGCCTTTGGCAATCCCTCTCGGACCTCAGCTGAGCATCCAGACGGCAATGCTTGCCACTGCCCTGGGCGCTATGATCTACGGACCTGTTATGGCCATTCCCGCGGCCATTATTTCCGACACCGTAGGCTTTTTGATCTACCCCACCGGCGATTATTTCCTGCCCTTTGTCCTGACGGAGATCGCCAGCACAATGGCATACGCCCTGTGCCTGTATCGGGCAAAGCCCACCGCTTTGCGGGTAACCTTATCCAGATTTTTGATCTGCCTTGTGGTAAATGTGGTGCTGCAGCAGCTGATCTTCTCCTGGCAGTATCTGTATATGGGCAATCCCGAAAAGGCAATGAGTACCGTGCTGGGCATTACCGGCATTGCCCGTATCTTTAAGAATCTGTGCTTCTTCCCTGTGGAATCTGTGGTACTTACCCTGTTTTTGGGGATGGTCGTTCCGGTGGCACAGCGCGCCAAGCTGGTATATACCAAGGAGTCTGACCTGAAGTTCAAGCCCAAGCAGATCGTTGTGCTGGTCTGCCTGCTGGCAGTGGGCATTTCCACCTCCGTGGGCTACCTTACCTACCGGTACAGTGCTGACGGCGAAGGAAAATCCCGTTCTGCTGACTACACCGACACCCAGCGGGTCGAGGAAAACAAAGGTGCTGCCCAGTTGGTGCTGGAAAAGACCGACGATTGGGATGCCGAGACCGTTGTTTGCATCGTAGACAGCGCTTACCGCCCCCTGTTTGGCAAGGAAACAGACTACACTGTCGCCATTTACACCCTTGATAAAGCTGCCTTTGACGCCGCCGTGGCAAAGGACTCGGAATACACCATGGACACCTTGTGGGGTTATTCCAAGAGCGGTCCGAAGAATGATAAGAGCCTTGTCAAGGTCGCCTCGGTGACCTACACCAAAAACGAGAGCACCGGAGAGATCTCCGACTGGAACTTAAAACCGGTTTCCTGACATTACAGCACCCCGCGGTGGCGGGGTGCTTTTTATTGACAAAGCAGTCCCCGATACAGTATAATAAACGCAATGTTACTGATAAGGAGAATGTTTATGCATATCGATCACGATCATATTCCCGGTGGCGATCACAGCCACGCTCACAATCATACCCACACCCACGAGCACACCCACGACGGTGTGACCCACAGCCATGCCCACGACCACGCTCACGCGCATAGTCACGAGCATCCCCATGACCACGACCATCTCCACAGTGAGGGACATACCCACACCCACAGCCACGACTGCGGGGGCGAATGCCACAGCTGCAGCGGCGGCTGCACTCACACCCCTATGGAAGAGCTGACTGCGCTGATGAAGTATATGGTCGGTCACAATGCCGCCCACGCCAGAGAGCTGGCAGAGCTGGCATCCCAGCTGGACAAAGCAGGCAGCCACATTGCCTATGAGCAGGTGATGGCCGCCGTTTCGGACTTTGAAAAGGGCAACCTGCGGCTGAGCACCGTGCTGGCAAGTCTGGAAGTCAAGTAAGGAGACTCGCATATGTGCCTTTCTACCGTATATAAAAATGAGATGAACGAAGCCTGCGTGGTGATGAAGAATGTTATGCGCATTGAATGCACCGCCACTTCCGTGATCCTCACCGACCTGATGGACCGGCAGATCACCCTGGAAGGTCAGCTGCAGCAGGCAAACTTAGTCGACGGCTTTGTCATTGTGAAAACAAACTGATCTTAGGAGTACCTACGATGAAATTTCTCACCGTTTTCCTGATTTCTATGATCCCTATCGTGGAGCTGCGGGGCGCGCTTCCCATCGCTCTGGGTATGGGTCTGCCTACTGTCCCCGCTTATATTATCTGCGTGCTGGGCAATATGGTTCCTGTCCCCTTTATTTATTTCTTTGCCCGGAAATTTCTGATCTGGGGCTCAGACAAAAAGTACATCGGAAAGTTCTTTACCTTCTGCCTGACCAAGGGCGAACGGGCCGGTCAGAAATTGGTCAAGGCCGCCGGTCGAGGCGGACTGTTCGTGGCGCTGCTGCTGTTTGTGGGCATTCCCCTGCCCGGTACCGGCGCGTGGACCGGCGCGCTGGGCGCAAGCTTTTTGAATATGGGCTTTAAGTCCACCGTTGCATCGGTTTCTCTGGGCGTGGTCATCGCCGGCTGTATTATGGCAGTCGCCAGCACCGGTGTGTTCAGTATCATTGGCTTGTAGGAGGTAACGCTATGTGTCTGTTTTGTAAGATCGTCGCCGGGGAGATCCCCAGCACCAAAGTCTACGAGGACGATTCCATTCTCGCCTTCCGGGACATTAACCCTCAGGCACCGACCCACATCCTGGTGATCCCCAAGACCCATATCGCCTCTGTGGCAGAGATCACCGAGGACAACAGTGCTGTGATTGCTCATATCTTCTCCGTGATCCCCACCATTGCGGCTGCCGAAGGGTTGACAAACGGCTACCGTGTGGTGTCCAACTGCGGACCGGATGCCGGGCAGACGGTGAACCACCTGCATTTCCATATTCTCGGCGGCAAGGAACTGTCTCTGGAAATGGCTTGACAATTCGCCAAAACGCGCTATAATAAGCACAGATCGCATAACAAATCAATCTTCGGGGGGCCGGATGCATCCGGCTGAGATTGGGCTTGGTAGCCCTGACCCGTGAACCTGATACGGCCAGTACCGTCGGAGGGAAAGATGCATAATGAGATACCTTTCGTATCGCATTGCACCTGGACGGGTTTGCAATGCGATACATTTTTTAGGAGGATTTCCCATGAAAAGAAAAAACCACACACACATCCGGGCGCTGACAGAAGGCGCCATCCTCGTTGCTCTTGCATTTGTGCTGAGCTTCGTCAAGCTGTATGAGCTTCCCAACGGCGGTTCTCTCACACCGGCTATGTTTCCGATCCTGTTGTACGCTCTGCGGTGGGGTCTCGGTCGCGGACTGGTCGCCGGCTTCCTCTTCGGTCTTTTGCAGCTTTTGTTTGACGGTGCTTATGCCTGGGGTTGGCAATCTATGCTCCTGGACTATCTGCTGGCGTTTACACCCCTTGGCTTAGCCGGTCTGTTCAAAGGCAAGGCTTGGGGCATTTTCCCCGGCACACTGCTGGGCTGCCTGGGTAGATTTTTCGTGCACCATATCTCCGGCATTACCATCTATCGGATCATTGAGCCCACTGCCGTCCCCGGCTTGGGAACATATGACAATCCTCATCTGTACTCCTTGGTTTATAACGGCAGCTATATGATCCCCAATATACTGTTGGCATTGCTGCTGGCAGGTATCCTATACATACCTCTTAAGAAGTACTTTGCCGGAAACGACCTGAATAAGTAATTGGATACGGCGGAGCTGTAAAAGCAGCTCCGCCGTTTTTATATGGTGTTGTCGATCACTGCTGCATACGGAACACTGCCATACCGGGTGCGTCCAGGGAAAGCTCCTTGACCTGATACAGCACCTGTGCCGCCTCACCACGGGTCAGAGCGACATTGGCATTCAGCGCAACGCCGTTATCCTGCATCGCTGTCAGAGAGACCGCTGCCCATACCGGCACTTCCTGCTGCGTGTCAGTACCGGATTCCATTTTCTCCAGTGTCTCCTGGGAGATGGACAGATCCAATGCATTCTGGAGCATCACCGCTGCCTCTGCGCCGGTGATGGGCTGGTCAGCAAGGAAGCTGCCGGTCTCGGTTTCGGGCCAGCCTGCTGTCAGACCGGAACGCATCGCCGCCGCCAGATAGAGCTTCAGCCACTGAGGGGTATCTGCCGGGATCTCATCATAGTTTACATTTTCCACAGGAATATCCAGCGCCTGCACGACCATTGCCAGGAATTCCCCGCGGCTGACGGTCTTATCGGGATGGAAGCACTCCTGACCCCCGATCTTCTCGCCCACAAACAGACCGGTGTTGCGCATCCATTCCGCCGCGAAGCGGCAGGGATGTCCTACGGTATCAGTGTACTGCTTGGAATCCGTTGGCTTTAGGATCTGAATGGTAACGGTGGCCTCCCGGGAAACATTGCCCGCAGGATCGGTAGCCTTAAAGGTAAAGGAATCCACACCCACCTTATTTTTCTTGGGGGTATACAGGAATGTGCCATCGGATTGCAGCACCACATCCCCGCGCTTAGGATTTCGCACCAGGGTATAGGTCAGCTTCTCACCCTCGGGATCTGTGACCTTCAGCTTACCCTCGTTTGGCAAATTCTTGTAGGTCTCGATGGCAGTGTCCTCCGCCACCGGTGCCTTGTCCTCCTTGCCCCGGATAGCAATGGTCATCTCTGTGGCCTTCTCCACCCGGTTTTCATAAATGGGAAGATAGGTGACCACCGCATCCTGATCGGTCTCGGTGCGCAGGGGTGAAAAGGTCATCTGGGTCAGCTGCTCAGCCGTCAAAATATCTCCGGGCTGCAGCACCCGGCTTCCCAGCAGCACCGTGCCGGTATGGGTCTCCGGCAGCCCGGTGATGCAGATGCCCACCAGCTCTTCTTTCTCGGAAAAATCCTCGGGGGTAAAGCAATAGACAGCGTCGCAGTCCACTTCTGCCGCGATTGCCGCGCTGCCGACGCCTAACAGGCACAAACAGCACAGCAGCAGGCAAACAAAACGAACTCGGAACATAATAACTCCTCCTGTTTTTTGTGTTCGGAGGTATTGTTTGCCGACGCAGTCAAAAATATGCAGGCAAGGTAAACCTTTTGTTTTTCAGAAAAACACAAAAAACGCGCCGGAGCAGAGAGCTGCTCCGGCGCGAAATCATTATTTTTGTGCGCTGCGTTCCTTAGCGCTCTTGGCGTAGTCGGAATAATAGCCGTATTTATACTTGCTGTAATATTTACTGCCGTACTGCTTATTGCCGGTCTCATTTTCCCGGTACACAAAGCCCAGGATCCGGGCATTAACCAGCTTCAGCTGGCGCAAAGCTTCCGCAAGCATCTTCCGGTCGGAAACACCGCCTATGACCACTAGGATTATGCCATCAAGCAGCTTGGAAACCGCCAGAGCATCAGAGACAACAGTAACCGGGGGCAAATCCACGATAACGTAATCGTAGTCCTGCACCAACGTCTGCATCATCTGCTCCATACGACCAGAACCAAGCAGCTCCGATGGGTTGGGAGGAATGTCGCCGCTGGTGATCACATCCAGCTTGGGTGCTGCCGGGCAGTGCTGGATCAATTCCCGGTAATCCCAGCGAGAAACCAGCATATTCGTAAGCCCCGGCGCACCGGCAAGACCAAGCTTGGTCGCCACGGAAGGTCTGCGCAGGTCTGCATCGATCAGGAGGACCTTTTTGCCCGCCTCTGCCAGAGCATAGGCCGCGTTACAGGCGATGGAGCTTTTGCCCTCGCCCTGGATGGCACTGGTAATTCCGATCACGTGACCGTGCCCCTCCTCCGAGAAGGAGAACATAATATTGGTACGCAAAAGATTATACGCCTCTGCCACCGCGAACTTCATATTGGGACCAAACATTGTCTTGAAGTTCCATTTTTCTATGCAGCTGCCGGCTTTGCGGTTCTTTTTCCAAATCATTTCTTGGCACCTCGCTTATCCTTGGAGGGCTGGCGTTTTTGTGCCGCCGCATAATAGCCCTTGTAGTATCCCTTTTCCTTATTGTCTCCGTCGGCGACCACCGCCAGCAGTGGAAGTTCGCCATAGTTCTGAAGGAGATACTCCTCGCTGTCGATAGTACTGTCCAGCAGATCCATCACCACGATCACTGCCATGCTCAGCAGGACACCCAGTGCCAAACCAATCAGGATATACTTTTTATAATTGGGAGAAATTTGCGTTGCGGACTCGATAGCATAATCCACCACCCGAACGGAACTCCCTTCCACCACCTGCGCGATCCTTTCAGGCAATATCTCCGCAATAGCATTGGCGATCAATGCCGCATGATGATAGTTCGGGCAGGTAACCACCACCTTGAAGACCTCTGTGTCATTGACAGAAGCAGCAGATACCATAGCACAAAGCTGACCGTAGGTATAATCCAGCTTCGTCTGTTCCTTTACCCGATCCATCACCGAACGACTTTCCATAATGACCACATAGGTCCTGACCAGATCCTGCGCCGCCATCAGCTGAGAGGATGAATATCCGGGTGCTGCTTCACCGTAGGTATTGTTAACATACAGCTGAGCAGAAGCCGAATACATTGGTGTTTGAAACAGATATGCATACCCAAACGCCATTGCTGCGCACAACACGCCTACCAGAACGATGATCCACAGGCGGCCCAACAGTTTCCCGACAATCCGCCTCATATCTATTTCCATAATTGTGCTATTGTCCGTCATATGTATATTCTCCTCATAAATCATTGTCTTTTTTACCCACGTCACTGTCAAATCTTCATATTCATAAAAAGCTCTGCACCCAACAGTAAACAGATACAATTACTGATTATAGTCTACCATATTAATATTACGATGGCAAGTACTTTCGTATGTTTATTAGGATACTTTTATCATTATGTTTTTTGAATCGAAGTTTGCCGCAGAAAGAAGCCGTTGTTTGCAAGTTGATTAAGCGGCTATTTGTAAACCAACTGCCACCCAACCGCACACCCCACGCCGCAAGACTTGGACACGTTAACAGGCAACGGCTTCTTTTGGGCAGACTTCACCTGTAGTAAAAATAAAGCCGCCCAAAATACGCTCTAAGAGGCAAAAGCGCCACGCCGCTGAGCTATTGTATCAACGAGGTATCCGCATTCATTACTGTCCGACGTTTATTGAAAATTTCAATAAACTACACTTTCTACACGCGCCAAGCCACACATTTCCACGTGCTTAACCTTTCGGTTTGTCTGTGCATTCCCTGCGCTTCTCCATACATGAGCGCGGTGGCTATGCCTCTCACTCGGGATAGTTTTAACCAATGTACCGATTGTTTATATCGGGTTAGGCTTAATGAGGTCTTTGCTTCCGACTTTAACCCCTTACCAACATAGCGCGTGACAGTTGGGCCACGCTACGCCGAGCACATTCTCTGAATCGGCTGTGCCAAACCGCGTTTTTATATTGGTGTCGTCATCCAATGGTAAATAATAACTTGATGTATGTGCTACTACTTACTTTCCTTTTTTACCTAAAGGCAGGTGCAATCGGTATTTTTGCGATTGCTCACATATTTAATATAGAACAAAAATTTCCTCTATTTTTACCCCGCCCGAAAAAACAAAATCACCCTATAACAAATAACGGATGCGTAAAAAAGCACCCGTTGTTCTTTGAAAATTTAATATTTAGTTCCTTTACATTTTGGGCAAAAAATGGGACTTGGTTTATCGGTAAAAATAGAAAGGATGATAATTTATTGAATAATCTTGATGTTAGAATTTGCGAAAAATACTCTTTGACAGTACCCGAAGCGGCGGCCTATTTCGGCATAGGCGAAAAGACGTTGCGCGGTATGATTTCAAAGTATAAAAATCTCGGTCTGTTCCTTGAAATAGGTACAAAACATATGATAAAGCGTGAAATGTTTGCAAAATTTCTTGACAAGCAAATAGAAATTTAGAAATACATAGTGCAAAAAGCCCCGACTTGTGTTATACTGCTTAATGTCATGTTCGGGGCTTTCTCAATGAAAGGAGAACGCCAAAATGAGCGAAAAACGAAAAGATAATAAAAACAGAAATTTGGGAAAGGGAGAAAGCCAAGGACCCGACGGACGATATATGTATAAATACTTAGACGCCCTTAAAAAGCCACACTGCATATATTCTTGGCGGCTCACCCCAAAGGATGAAGTTCCTGCAGGTAAAAAATACGACCTATCTTTACGCGAAAAAATACGCCAAATTCAAAAAGATTTGGATGACGGCATACAGATCGACGGCGGAAAGATGACGGTTTTGGAGTTAGTCAAGAAATATATTAAATCGCAATCAGGTCTTGTTAAGCCGACCACAGAAGCAGGATATAAAACTGTTGTCAATATCCTATCCACAAAGCCTTTTTCTCAATTAGCTTTAAAGGATGTCCGTTGCTCTACCGCAAGGGATTTCATAAAAAACTTGCAAAAAAGGATAAGCGCAGTTACAGTTCAATTCATAGTATCCGTGGGGTTCTTCGTCCTGCCTTTGCTATGGCGGTTGAGGATGATTTAATTCGAAGAAATCCGTTTAATTTTGAATTAGCAAAAGTGCTTATCAACAACTCGATTACTCGGGAAGCTATCTCAAAAGCACAAATGCGAAAGTTCCTCGAATTTGTCAAGGCAGACAAGCACTTCAGCAAATACTATGATGGCATTTATATCTTGTTTCATACAGGATTGCGAATTTCAGAATTTGTTGGTTTGACTGTTAATGACTTGGATATGGAAAACAGGACTATTAACGTTGACCACCAACTTCAACGTAAAAGTGATGGCACAAAATACATAGAAAGCACCAAAACAAAATCAGGTACAAGAACGTTACCAACGGAAAATGACGTTTTTGAATGTTTCCAAAGAATACTCGCTAATAGGAAACCGCCTGAGGTCGAGCCTGTTATTGACGGCTATTCGGGTTTCTTGTATTTTGACAAGGACGAACGACCAATGGTTGCTATGCATTGGGAAAAGTATTTTCAACATATCGTCGAAAAGCATAATAAGATTTATAAGGAAGAATTACCCAAAATCACGCCGCACGTCTGTAGACATACCTACTGTACCAACAAGGCGATGAACGGAATGAGCCCAAAAACATTACAATATTTAATGGGGCATTCTGAAATAGGTGTTACAATGAACACCTATACCCATTTAGGTCTTGAAAATGCGTGGGATGAATTGCAACGTATGGAATTGCAGTTATCACAAAAGGAACTTGGCTTAAAGTTGATAAAAACAGCTTAAAATTCGCGGGTAGTAAAATTGAATATTTTTTCGATTTTACTACCTTTTTTACTGCTTTTGAAATCAAAGTTATGCCAAGTTGTGCCGACATATGCCAAACGGCAAAAAATACGAAAACCACCCAAAACCTTGATTTTGGTAGTAAACACGGCATATTTTGGCATAAATTTTCATAGATTGGAGATTTTTTTAATGATAAAAATAATGTTTGTATGCCACGGGACCACTCTAATCAGCCAGGATTTGCTTAGAGAAACCACGATAAATTGCCTTTTGCCATAAATTTACTACCAAATTACTACTTTTTGAGAGCCGATATGATATTAGACACAAAAACACAAGACCCGAGGAAGGTGCAAAAACGCCTTTTCCGGGCCTTGTTTTTGTTTGTCTGCCATTTCGTCCAAAACGCGTTTTTACAGCAGACGAATATTGCGCTCGTTCATAAAAAATGGAAACTTAACGGAAAGAAGGTTTAAAGCATTGACCCTAACCCTGTGCTCCGGACTGGATCTTGGAACAGAGAATAGTCTTCATAGACGAGTAAAAAGTCCTGCTTGTCCATTACTATACCTGGAATACTTTTCTTGACGAGGCAATCGGCAAGTGGATGAATTGTCACGGGATCTAATAAATACTCCATAAACTCTTTAGCATCCGGGTATCCGTTTGACCATAACTCATTAACAGTTATCACAGTTGCTGCATTTTTCTCGGTCTTTATGATTTGGACATGCGGACTAGTAAAGTACTTCAAATATGAAGACACATCCGTAATAAAGACATTTCCTTCTTTTAACGGTGTGTAATCATAGGAATCAGTACATGCAACCAAAATAATATGGTCTTGGTCTATAGGCTTCTCTGGCAGATTGATGGATACCATTGAACGAATTGTATCCCAATCATACATTAATGACTCAGCTCGACGTTCAAGTTGATTTATTGCTTCTTTTATATTCTTCTTTCTTGTTTCTAAATCGTCTAAGTCATATGAGGACATAATTGACTTTAATTCTGTAAGTATAATGTAGTCACCTAGTTTTGCAATCACGTCAAACTCAATATCTTTTCCGTCAAATGCAACATACTTAATCTTGTTAGTATTCACCTCAAAATTTGGAATTTTCTTGCGTTGGGGATGTATTATACTTTGAGAGTAGCCACGGGCCAGAGAATCAATAAATTGCTTTTCAAAATCATGTCCCACCTCTGCGACATTTTTGTTGAAGCGAATAAACTGGCGTTCTATTGCTCTATCAAGATTTACCTGTTCTAACAACGCTTGACTCAGTACAACTTGTGTATCACTGATTTTTAGAAGAGGTTGTGCAAAAACATCGTCATATTTATTGCCTTTCTCATGAAAAACAAATCGATCTATGAGCTTTTCAGCATAATCAGATGGGTAATCATGGATTCTGGAAAGTTCTGAGGAAAGATACGAAGTATTTACTAAACATATTTCCTTAATATAGGTGCTTGGCACATCTTGATCAATTAACTGCGAAGATGCAGCATACACAGTTCCGGCCAAAGTGGAAAGATACCTATATGTACACAAAAGATCACGTATCTTTACGTCTTTCACTTGACATTGCAGATAATATTCCTTTGTTAATTGTTCCACTATACAAAGTTTGGGACTAATAATTTCCTCGGCTTTTTGAAACAACGCTTTGTCCGGTTGGAATTGACTAAGATCAAGCAACACATCCTCAGCTGCCTGCAAATTAATAAGTACATCCGCTTGCCTATTGAGTTCTTCATATGCTTCAGTAAGTTCGTCTTGGTTCATTGCATTCACTAGTCCATGCTGTTGGTATTGATGCTCTCGCCTAAGAATCCCAAGCCTTCTTGCCCGATAATTATCCTCGTTTTCTAAAGAAAATTGAAAATATCTAATCCCATCATCTTGAATTCCGGTAGATACAAATGTGTAATACCCGTATCTAATACCTTCCTCAATTCTGTGGAGCAAATGTCTTTGTGTTGCAATATACAGATATCGTTGAAAATTCACATTTTGGTAGGGGTGAATTAACTCAAAGTTAATCATTTGGTTCTGCACTTGCGATTGCAAATTTTTTCTGTGTTGATAGTATAAATAGTGAATTATTTCATTTATTGCCTCGAGAGTAGATTCAAGACTGTCTGATATTGATGAGGTTGAATTATCACAATATTCAACGGGTCTATCTGCTACAGCAAACTCCATCCCCGTAACATAATCATCGTGGAGATATGTCTGTGAATTTTGTCTAAGAAGACGGACCTGATCCTGAAAAAAAGTTAAAATGGTTAACATTTGCTCAACAAACGGGAGCTTACATATTTTGCAATCATCCATCCGTTTGGAATTGATTTGGTTCATTTGGTGAAGGACCTGCGTATATGTAACAAGATCCACCAAATCATCTATAATTTTGCCATCTATTCTCAAATCTTTTTGAAATATGTTAGATGTATAAAATCCTGGGTCATTAATTTTCTTTAAGAGTTGAAGTGTTGATAACAAAATGGAGCTGATGTTATTATAGTCTTCTAGTGAATATTTTACACCAAGGGGATTTTTTATGAAGTCCACCGTGAATAATAGACGCTTTAAGTCATGGTTGTAACTATTGCCCTCGTTGATATTACTATTACAAGTTAATGCAAGGTAAAGAAGTGAACTTTTACATTTGTTAAAGTCTTTCTCTCTATATTGTTGTACGATCGCTTGGAGCAATTCAGTCATTTATAGCCCCCCTAATAAATACGCTTTCAAAATTATTGCTTTATAGCTAAATATTCTCTTATTACAGCCGGTATGCAAGTGCTTGATGGTTGCTCAACATCCATTAGAAAATATGTTTTTCTAGTGTGATTATATATCTGTTCAAAAGACTATGCAATTTATTTCTCCTGATATATTTGCTGTGTAGATAAATTTATACAGCAAATGACCAGGAAACGAAGTTATACCCATAATCCCTATAAGCCACTGAGATGCACCTGGGAGAAATCACAATCTGTTCTAAAAAACTGCCAGTGAGCACTGATATGATGAACAAATTATAAAGTAAAGCAACTAAGCCCGAAGTGTTGATATCACTTCAGGCTTAGTTTATATGTAGGAAACCAAAGTGTATTGATCAGTGCGCATCTATTTTTTGTCTGCAAAAACAAAAGGTTCGACCAGCTCAACCTGGGGAAACGAAGAAATATATTCTAATTGGGACTGCGTTAGCTTTAGGTTGTATATAACAACCTTATCATCGTCATCACTATCCGCAAAAATGGCACCATTTATGTCTGCTTGGCTGAAATCTGCATTGTCCAAATTTGCAAGGTAAAAATTCGCATCATCGAAGTGACACCCCGGGCCAAAAACACAGTGTTCTAAATACGCTCCTTGGAGTTCAGCTGATTCAAAAGAGGTATTATAAAAGGAAGACCAACTTAAGTCGGCACCTTCTAATGCAGCCTGGGTAAAATCCGAACCATCACAGTTGTTGATATTACTCAAATCTGCCCCGGCTAGGTTTGCTCCTGAGAAATCTGCAGTTACTATAGTGCTCCCGCTAAGTTGCGCATCAGTCAAATTTGCATCTGTAAATTTGGTATGGGTGAGATCGGCTCCGGATAGATGTGCATCCCAAAATTCGCCACAAGAAAAATCTCCATTCTTTAAAGAGAATCCATTTAACGCAATTGGTATGTTAATGCTGTGGTGTGCTTTGATTGCAACAGAACGGGAAGCTGTAGCGATTAGATTATTAAACTCTAGATTTTCTGTTGGAAAAACCTTACCTGGGTTACAGTCTAGGTACTCAAACACCATTAAGACGGATTTAATCATTATATTTGCCCGGTCAATGTAATGCAGATCACTTTTGTGTTTTAATGGGGATAGGAATAATGTGCTGGATAGCATCCCAGGTAATGCGTATCGTTCAAAGCATGTCTTTAGTTGATTAGTCTCAGCACTATTGGCCATAAGCTTAATCTTCTCGTAAACATAGATGAGGATGTCATTTGTTATCGGAGCATAACCAAAACATTCAGCAAGGGTTCTGTTGAACTCTGTTTCGTTGTCAGTTGCAGAACCTGCTTTTAGCATTTCAATAATCTTTTCAGAAACAAAGTATTCTGCAATTGTCTTATGTGCAAATTCCACTGCATTTTGATTGCTATTATCTTTGTTATAGTAGAAGGTGAGGGCATAGAAATTCTTGATTTTCTGTTTGCTACGCTCATCTAAACTATAGGACGATGCATTCCATATCTGTATTGCATCAGCAACAGCTGAATCAACTTCATCAGGCGACAAATAAGGGTCCACCGAAACGGATTGTTCAAACATGGAAAGTCTTCCGTGCCTAAACATCGTGAAGGCAATCTCTCGACAGATTTGCCGTGCAAGTTCAGGGGTGATCAGTTCCCCGTTAGGAAAATATGGAGAGTTATCATAGTTTCGTGCACCAGAAACTTCTGTTAAGACTGCATCATACACAGAGCATATACTACTATGTTGTTCGAGATGTTCTCCTCTAGCATTTGCCATATAAAACAAAATTGGCACAGCAAATATTGCTTTTTTGCCGCTGTACTTTGCATCTTGTAAGTGATTCTTATTGCTTGTTATTATTTCACTAAGCTCTGGATGGATGTCAGTATATGCAGTAGACCAATCGTCTAAATCGTTCTCATCCCAATGATCAATGTTAATTACTCCACAAAGACTTTTAATTGCATTATCTATGCGGAAGTAGCCAGTTCGCGAAGTTAAAACAAGTTGTAATCCGGGAATCGTTGAAAGATTATTCAACAGACGTTTGAGATAAGTGTGAAAGTTTGTGTTTTTATAAATTGCGCAGATTTCATCTAATCCATCTAAGATAAGGACAGAGTTATCTAATCCTCTACTATCCGTTCTCATATAGTTGAGCAGTCCGGTTATCGGATCGTCACTATTTATTTGTGTTTCCAGCATGTTCCTCAAACGAATAATATGGTATGGGCGATTAGATAATTCATCCTGTAATTTTACGGCTAAATAGGATACAAAACTACTCTTGCCGATTCCGGGCTTGCCCATTAGCATTACAGCAAATGGCTGCTGATTTGCAATGGGGAATGAAGGATCTTGCTGCAAAAAAGCGTTATTCTTGCAAGTGAAAAAAGATATCAACGTTTCAAAGATACTAATTCGTTTTTCCTCATCTCCTGTACGAATACGATACTTGGGAGGTATATATACATCGCTAAGAGTAGCATTTTTTGCCCCTTCGAGAGAATCCTCCAAGAAAAGAGCCTCGTAGAATGCATCTTGATATACTTTATTATCATTCTTTATGGTGTGTGTGCAGGACGATATTGCGGTGCGTTTGTTGTGAATATAATTATGCAGTTCTTGTTGACATGCGATTTCTCTATCTAATGTTTCTAACCAAAAAGCTGCTACTCTAGGGGTTACAATTCCTGTTTCATCTGCTCCCACAGCTTTTGAAAGTAAATCTACCAACTGATTAATGTTGTCAAGTTGACTCCACACGGATGCATCTGTTTCCAGAATTTGTAGAAAAGCATCATCATTATATTCCCAGTTAAATTGGATACAGGTTTGTTCGTGTGCCGATCTTAAGCATTGTAACAATTGGGAAGATAATCGTTCAGTTGCATTTTGGCACCGAGTTCTATCTATTAAATGCTCTAGGCTTTTTGTTGCCGCGAACTCTCCCATAAAAATAAAGAGAGCTGATAATGCTTCATTTTGAAATATTGTCCCAAGAATTGTTTCCATGATAACACCCCCCAAAAGCTTCTTCTAGATTCTACCATATAGCGGTTTGAAAGTCTATAAAAACGTAAAAAACTAAATAGTGTTGCCGGCAAATTATTTACCCCTGATACTAATGCTTGTCAGAAAAATTATATATTTTTTCTGACAAAATGAATAAAACGGTTGCAATTTGGTCAGAAATATAATATACTTTTTCTGACGAGGTGATTATGATGTCCCGACCCGATTATATGAAACAAATTGAACAACGCATAACGGATGCACCTGCAGGCGAAGCCTTTATAACTTCTGACTTTTTGGACATTGCTGATACTTTAACGGTTAATAAAGCGTTGTCCCGACTGACAGAAAGTGGAAAGATCCGCAGGATTATCCGTGGCGTGTATGACTGCCCTAGATTCAGCAATCTGCTTCAGGAATACGAAGCACCAAATATTGAGCAGGTAGCAAAGGCAATTGCCCGGAATTTTGGGTGGCATATCGCCCCCTGTGGAGATGCCGCATTGAACCTGCTGGGCCTGTCTACACAAGTGCCTGCTGTATGGCAGTATGTCAGCGACGGTCCGTACCGGGAATACACAATTGGAAAAATTCAGCTGAAATTTAAACATACTAGCAACAAGGATCTGACCGGCCAGTCTTATCATACTGCCCTCATCACCCAGGCACTCAAAGCATTGGGAAAGGACGGCATAGACAAAAAAACAATTCAGAAATTGCGCACACAGTTCCAGTCAGGAAAGGACATGCCGAACATCTTGTACGAAAGTCAGCACGGAACGGCATGGATTCTCGAAGTGAAAAAGGCAATCGTGTCCGGGGAGGATAAAGAATGAATACAATTATCAAATTGCCTAAAGAAGAGCGGGAAATCCTGTTCCGCAACACCGCAGCCAAGTGCGGTCTGAGCGAGGGCATTGTAGAGAAGGACTTTTGGGTTTGCTGGACGCTGGAGTATCTGTTCCACCGCAGTCCTTGGGCGAAAAATCTTGCGTTCAAAGGTGGCACCAGTCTTTCCAAATGCTTTGACTTGATCCATCGTTTTTCCGAAGATATTGACTTGATTTTGGACTGGCGGCTTTTGGATGCCGCCAAGGACGATCCTTGGGCAGAACGCAGTAAGAATCAGCAGGACAAGCTGAACAAGGCGCTGAATGCCGAGACAGAGGTGTTCTTGCAGGATGTCTTTGTCCCGAAACTGAAGGGAGATTTTAGCCAGTGCTTAAACGAAGACTTTGATGTTTCTGTCGATTCCTATGAATCCCAAACTGTCAATTTTACATATCCCAAGCTGTTCAGCGAAACCTCTATTTTGCCCGTGGTACGGCTGGAGGTGGGGGCATTAGCAGCATGGACACCGACTGCTCCGGCAGAAGTTGTATCCTATGCAGCTCAACAATACCGCCATGTGTTCCAGACACCGGAAACCACGATCTTGACGGTGCAGCCGGAGCGTACATTCTGGGAGAAGGTTACGATCCTCCACAAGGAAGCATTCCGGACCAATGGCAATTTCCCATCCCGGTACTCCCGGCATTATTATGACCTGTTCTGCATGGATCAGACCCCGGTCAAGGCGACAGCTTATCAGGATCTGGATTTGTTGGATAAGGTTGTTACATTCAAAACACGCTTTTATCCTGCCGGCAATGCCCATTACGAATTAGCCAAACCTGGCACAATGCGTCTGCTCCCACCGGAAGACTGCATTCCCATCCTGCGTGAAGACTATGAACACATGCAAAAAATGTTGTTCGGAGACAAACCCACCTTCGAGGAAATTATGGATTGCATCGCAAGATTGGAGCAGGAGATCAATCAGCTTCGGCGGGAATATATGTCTAAGTAGGAAAAACCAGATATTTGATGCGATGCGTCTGGATTTGGAGCTGGAAGAACAGGTAAAAGCTCTATCTGAGAAAGAAAAGCTGACCGCAAAAGTAGTTAGAGAATTTGTTATCAAGATGGAGGCCACAAAGTGATTGAGTTACTTATAAACCTTTTTCCAAGCTTGGCAGAGAAACTTGCTTCACACTTTGGAAAAATCACATTTAATGTCAGCAAGGTAGAGATGGCGCTGGATAAGCCGAAAGAGCCCGATGGTGAGGGCGGCTTTAATCACGGGTCATACGGTAACTTCACATTAGAGATCATCAACAAGAAGGGCGTCGATGTCATTCTTGAGGATATTCACTGTGTGGCGTATTGCGGTGAAACTGTTCTTCAAAATAACATTTGCTGCAATAACCGAGCAACATATCGCAAAATTGCTATGAGACCGACTTATGATGCGCTCTCGTCTCTTTCGATTTCTCCAAAAGGGATTATGTCATTTGACATTGGCATTCGCCCAAGCAAGGATCTTTCAAGATGTGACAAAATTGCGCTGTCCTATAGAATAGGGACAAAACGCAAAGAAATTGCAGTATATAAACAGGATGGGAAGATTGAATGAGCAATCCAATTTACGAAGAACTTAAGCGAGCAGATAAGGTAAAGGATATCACAGAGATTGATAATATCGTTGAGGTATACATCCAGTCAAACGGAAAATATCTTGATTTGAAAAAAGCTCGTGAAAAGATACGGGAATTACAGGAAAAGGACGAAATCATTCTTGCAATGACCGCACCCAAACCAGGCATGCCAAGCACGCCATGGGAGAGCCCCACCGAAACACAGTTATATCACGCACTGATCAATATTAGAGATTATTTAACCGCAGATTTGGCAAATGATGTGCGGAAAAGCGAGGAGGACAATGACAATGCCTGAAATGATGGATGGGATGAGCATGAATTTAGAACAAGCGAATTTGGACAAGCTGCGTGCAGTGTTTCCGGAGTGCTTTGCAGAAGGCAAGCTGGATATTGATAAGCTGCTGGCTTTGTGTGGCGAATATATCGGTAATGATTTTGAGAAGTACAAGTTTGAGTGGAAGGGTAAGGCGGAGTGCCTGAAGCTGGCGCAGAAGCGTTCTACCGGCACGCTGCGTCCCTGCCCTAAGGAAAGTGTAGACTGGGATACCACCCAGAATCTGTACATCGAGGGCGACAATCTGGAGGTGCTGAAGCTCCTGCAGACTGCCTATTACCGGAAGGTGAAGATGATCTATATCGATCCTCCCTACAATACCGGCAACGATTTTGTCTATGCGGACGATTTTGCCGATCCTATGGCTCGGTATAAGGAAGTGACCCAGCAGACCACAAAGTCCAACCCTGAAACCATGGGCCGTTTCCATACCAACTGGCTGAATATGATGTACCCCAGACTGAGATTGGCAGCAAACCTTTTGCGCGATGACGGCATTATCTTTATCTCAATAGACGACCACGAGGTTGATAATTTAAAGAAGCTTTGCAATGAAGTCTTTGGCGAAGAAAACTTTGTTGGCTTATTTTGCAGAAAAACAAAAAGCGGTGGAGGAAGTGCATCTGGTTCATGTGCTGTTGAGCATGACTATGTTCTTGCTTATGCCAAAATGTTGGGAGAAATTAGTCCATTGCTCCAACGATTCAGTAAGGGATATTTGGAAAGATATAAAGAGCAGGACGAGATTGGACCATTCTTTTGGGATACTATGGAACGTTCTTCCACTAAGACCAGACCATATGTTATTATTGCACCAGATGGTTCGAAACTAACTGGAAAATGGTTTAGAAGCGAAGATACTTTTAAGCGTGATTTAGAAACAGGTGAAGTGCGTTTCCTGAAAAAGCCAGATGGTTGGAGCGTACAGTTTAAGCAAAGGCTTGCAGACGGAAAGAAGCTAAGGACAATCCTTGAGGACAGCGATTTAACAGACAAACAATATCGCTCCCTGAGTGAAGAATTGGAAAACATAGTAGGTTGCTCTTTAGGACACCCTCCGAAGCCACTAACGCTCATGCAGACATTGGTAAATTCTGTGTGCAATAAAGATGAGAACGATATTGTGCTAGATTTCTTTAGTGGGAGTGCAACAACAGCACATGCTGTGCTCCAGCTAAACGCTGAAGATAACGGCAATCGACAGTTTATTATGGTGCAACTCCCCGAATTGTGTGACGAAAACGGCGAGGCGTATAAAGCTGGCTATAAAAATATCTGTGAAATTGGCAAGGAGCGCATTCGCCGTGCAGGCAAGATGTTAACTGAAACTGATGAGCAAATGCAAATTGGAGATAGCGAAAAGAATGCTCTGGATGTAGGTTTCCGCGTGTTTAAGCTGGATTCTTCCAATCTGCAGACGTGGGATACTACCCCCGTGGACGAACTGCATCTGGAAGATCTGCTGAACAGAATGAACACCATGATTAACCGGGTAAAGGCTGACCGCAGCGACTTGGATATGGTCTGCGAAGTGATGTTGAAGCTGGGCGTGCCGCTGACTTACTCCGTAAACAAGGTGGCCGTGAACAGCAAGGTTGCCTACACCGTTGGTGACGACTGCCTGCTGTTGGTCTGCCTTGCGGCGGATATTACTCCCGAAGATGTGGAAACAATGGCAGAATATGTCCCGGCGAAGGTCATTATTTCCCGGGATTCCTTTGCCAACGACACCGCCATGGCCAATGCCTACTACATCCTCCGCGACCGCGGTATTGAACTAAAACTTCTGTGAGGTACACAATGGGGAAAATGCCTTTAAAAAAGCATCACATTCGTTCAAAGACTTTTCTGCATTGCTTCATTGGTGCAATTGATTATATTGGTATTCCGGTGTTGATTGCATATTTGTCCTCTTTCATAATGAAAATTGAAGGAGAAAACCTAATCTGGGCATGGATTGAACGAGTTGTGTTCTGTTTTGCAATATATGAAGTGTTGATTGTTGTCATTCGAAAGATGCAAATTGATGCACGCAGAGATGCTTTACTTGCATTGAAAACATCATATGAGATTGCCGCTTTGTATTGCGAAACTGGATATGAACCCATCCTTGTAGAACTGCAACGAAAAATTCACGAAGTAACAAATACCAAAAGGTTGAATCAGTTAGATGTTTTGAACAGCTACTCATTGTTACAAAAATACATTAGCGAGAAGAATATAGCGGCAATACAATACGAAATCATTGCGATTGAGCATTCCATGGAAACAGACAATTTGCTTTGGAACTATACATTGCTTCTTCGACTCTTCAAGTAAGGTGAAAAACCATGAAACTTAAATTCAAAAATCAAGACTTTCAGACCGATGCGGTGAATTCAGTGGTCGATCTGTTCGCAGGCATGGCCAAGGGTGTCAATCTGTTTTTTGTGGATGATGGCGCGCAGGCAACCTTTACCGGTGATCTGGGCGAAGGCAATGCCATCGTGATAGACGATGATATGCTTCTGCAAAATATGCACACCGTCCAAAAGCGAAACAATTTACCCCTGACGGATGACAACTGGGTCGGTCCGAACCTAATTCCGGATGCGGCGCCACTGGAATACCGGGAGCGTACCTTTCCCCAGTTCTCTATTGAAATGGAGACTGGCACCGGCAAGACCTATGTATATACCAAGACGATCTTTGAGCTGAACCGCAAGTACGGTCTGACCAAGTTTATTATCGTTGTTCCCTCTGTGGCTATCCGGGAAGGTGTTTACAAGTCCTTCGAGGTGACCAAGGAGCATTTTGGCCTGCAATATGACAATGTGCCTTGCCGGTACTTTATCTATAATTCTGCCAAACTGTCTGATGTGCGTCAGTTTGCTACCAGTGCAAACATCGAGATTATGATCATCAATATCGATGCGTTCAAGAAAGCGGAGAACATCATCAATCAGGCGCAGGACAAGCTCAACGGCGACAGCGCTATGCGCTACATCCAGGATACCCATCCCGTCGTGATTATCGACGAGCCTCAGAGTGTGGATAACACGCCAAAGGCCAAGGAAGCTATCGCATCCTTGAAGCCACTGTGCGTTTTGCGTTACTCTGCAACCCACAGGGAAAAGATCAATTTGCTGTACCGTCTGACTCCCGTGGATGCCTACCAAATGGGTTTGGTAAAGCAGATCTCGGTGTCTTCCAATCAGGTCTCCGGCGGCTTTAACCAGCCGTATGTGAAGCTGCACTCCGTGTCTAATGAGAAAGGCTTCCGGGCAAAGATTGAAATGGATATCCGGAAGAAGGACGGAATCGTCGGAAGAAAGACCGTTACTGTCAAACCCGGCGATGATCTGTATTTGCTGTCCGGTGAACGAGAGCTTTACGAGGGCTATACCGTTGCAGGCATTGATTGCACACCGGAATACGAGCACATTGAGTTTGGTAATACCGAAGAAGTATATCTAGGGAAATCCATCGGTGACATTGATGAGAACATGGTAAAGAAGGCGCAGATCCGCCGCACCATAGAGGCGCATCTGGATAAGGAGCTTCGCTATACTGACAAGGGTATCAAAGTCTTGTCTCTGTTTTTCATCGATAAAGTCGCTAACTATCGGCTGGAGGATGGATCCCCTGGTATTTATGCCCGGATGTTTGAGGAATGCTATCTGGAGCTGATTGCTCGCCCAAAGTATGCACCAATTCGTGAGCGGTTCTCTGCGGATGTTACCAAGGCACATAACGGTTACTTCTCTCAGGATAAAAAGGGCCGCCTGAAGGACACTAAGGGCGACACAGCTGCAGATGATGATACCTACAACACCATTATGCGTGACAAGGAATGGCTGCTGAGCTTTGCTTGCCCGCTGCGCTTTATCTTCTCCCACTCCGCACTGAAGGAAGGTTGGGATAACCCCAATGTGTTCCAGGTCTGTACCCTGATTGAGCAGAAATCCACCTTCACCTGCCGTCAAAAAGTAGGACGCGGCCTGCGTCTGTGCGTGAACCAGGACGGCAAACGGGTGGAAGACAAACATATCAACATCCTGCATGTTATGGCGAACGAAAGTTTCTCTGAGTTTGCAGAGACCCTGCAGCGGGAGATTGAGGATGACACCGGTATGAAGTTTGGTGTTCTGCAGCTGGATCTGTTTGCCGGTATGGTATACGAAGAGCAAGTAGAGCGCGAGCACACCATCGACAAAGCGGAAGCGCAGGAACTGGTTAAGTATTGGACCGAGAGTGGTATGCTGGATCAGTGGGCAAAAGACCCGGAAATGGTTGCTGCCGAAAGAAAAATATCCGCACAGCTTGAGAGCGGCAAACTCACCACACCTCCGAATCCCGCTACAGAAGTTATGCGGCAGATCAAGATGGGCGCAACACCGGAGCAGGCAGCCGCCGCGATTGAAGGCATTACTGCCACCATCACCGAAACTGTCGAACGCAAGGTTTCCTACGAAGAAGCCCAGGAACTGATGACCCACTTCGAAAAGAAGGGTTATATCACCAGCACCGGCAAGATCAAGGATACGATGAAAACGGCGCTAAAAACCGGCACACTGGATCTTCCGCAAAAATACGAGGCGGCCAGACAACGCTTCGAGCAAATCATCTCCAAGGCAGATCGCAGACCGCCCATTCGGGATGCGTCCAGAGATGTTGTTGTGCGGATCAACAAGCAGGTTATTGTATCTCCCGAGTTTCTGGATCTGTGGAAAAGAATCAAACAAAAGACAGCATACCGGGTCAGCATCGATACGGACAGGTTGATTGAGAACTGCATAAAAGCGCTGCAGGAAATGCCTGCGATCCCCAAGGCAAGAATCATTTCTCAGACGGCAGATATCCACATTGAAAAGGCCGGCGTACATCATGTGGAACGGGAAATGCGCACAACGGATATCGCAGATTCTTACCAGTCTCTGCCGGATATTATCACAACGATCAGTGACGCCACGCTGTTAACCCCTGCCACAGTCAACGAGATTCTGGTTCAGAGTGGGAGACTAAAGGATTTCCTGAATAATCCGGAAGCTTTCCTCGAGAAAGCCATCGAGCTGATCAAAAACAACCGTCATACCTTGGCAATTGACGGCATTCGCTATGTGAAGCTGGACGGCAAAGAATACTATGTCCAGGAGATTTTCGATACCGCTGAGCTGATCGCTAATCTGGACCGTAACGCGGTAAAGGTTGAACACAGTGTTTACGATTACATTGTCTATGACAGCAGTACCGTTGAGCGTCCCTTTGCGCTAGCTCTGGACAATGATCCGGACGTAAAAATGTTCTTCAAAATCCCAGACCGCTTTAAGATCGATACACCCATTGGCGCTTACAACCCAGACTGGGCAGTATATCTGACCAAGAACGGAGAAGAGAAGCTGTACTTCATTCTGGAAACCAAGGGCAGCGACAGCTTTATGGATCTGCGCACACGGGAACAGCTGAAGATCCACTGCGGCAAAAAGCATTTTGAAGCACTGGATAACGGAATCGAAATGCAGGTTGCAACCAACTGGCACGAGATCAAAGCAAGAGTATAACATTAAATCGCCACCTCTCAATGCAGAGGTGGCGATCACTCTTTTATGTAAGTTATAAGGTTGTGATGATTAAAACGGCACCGCTTACTCGTAAAAGTCTTTGATTTGCTTGACACGTCTTCTATGATGGATGTGTTTCCGAATGGCCTTATTTTCGATTTGGCGAATACGTTCGGCTGTTACCCCGAAAAACTCTGCTACTTCTTGTAAGGTGTGGGGCTTGCCATCACACATACCAAACCGCATCCGTAGCACCTCAGCTTCTCGTTCAGTACAACCGGCCAACATCTTTTGAAGTATTTCTATGGAGTCAGGGGTTAAGCCCGGGATATCTTCCGGAATGTCTTTATTGTTGTCCGTAGGGCGCCGCTCTTCAGTAACATCTGTGTCAAGAATGGTTATTCCATATTTATGGAGTTCTCGTTCCATTCGCTCGTCCAATGGCACCTCCCATTTTTGCGTGTATTCTTTAATATATTCTTCGACTATGGTTCTTTCCACAGCAATCGGTCCTGACTCATAGATTCCATCTCGTGCTCGACTTGCGATGAGCTTGATCGCAATTTGCCGGGCGGCAGTTCGACGATCCATTGCCATGTTTAGTATCCTCCTATTCATCGTAGACAACATTTCTTTTACTGTTTAATTTAGTATAACAATTATGCAATAAAAGGTCAATCTTCAGTTCCTTCAGGATCCTTTCGATATTGATCTGCAATGGATTTTCCCAGGTTCAAATGAATATGTGGCGTGTGCGAGATAATAAGATCAATCATCAATTCTGCGGCTACTTCGTTTTCTACGGGACAACCGGCCTTGCAGTAATCGACAAGCGCCGCCAATTTTTCTTCTCCATATTCGTGGAGCAGAACCATAGCGATATGTTTTCTTACGTTGCTCATATGGGTGCCGCAAACCCAAAAGCCGTGATTTTTTGCTTCAGAAATGTTCTGACGGGCATAGCCAACTGCGGTGAGGGCATGTGTGATCAACGTGGCTACGTTCCAAGTGCGGAATCGAGAGGACTTCTCAATGATGCTTTGGGTAAACATATCGCATTCTGACTTCACCTGCAACTGCAATTCATTGCGGAGTTTAATCCAAAGTTTTCCTAGCTGGTTCTGCCCATCTAGATCAGGACCAACACCCCAGAAGCTATCATAAGGGCTGTCTTCACACAGGGAGTATTCTTTTGTTTGCAATACCTTCTTTCTAACATACGGATGTTGTGCAAGCTTTGCCCTAAGCAGCTCCTCCATGACTCCAAGCTTAATGTCGTCCCAATTTTCAGCCTGTAGATGCCTGTTTCTTTCTGCTATTTTCTTGGCTTCATGAGGAGATTTTGCCCTTGTTATCTGTTTGGCAATTTCAGGTGCTGTGTCAATGAATTTCAATGCCTGATAGGCATGCTCACATGTGGTATAAAGAATACCATTAAATTCAATCGCTTCGGCAGAGAAATTTGAGAATACGTAAAATTCCCTATTATAAAAGCCAATTGCGTCTAATTTTTGCACGCTGTCCATCATCCAAGGGTCACGATATTGTTCAAGTTGAATCATTTTACTTTTCCTCCTTATTTTGTGTTGCCGATACATCTTCTGCATTCAGCATAAACATTCGAATAAACCCGTGCAGCTCACCCAGCACGATTAGTGTGTTGAATATTTCGCTTCCAACTTGCTCCGGAGGATATGTGTTTGGCCAAATAGCCTTGTACATTAAAAACTCAAGATCTTCCTCATCAGGATGTCCTTTCTCAAGTTCTTCAAAGTACCAGTCTCCTCGAGGCGATAAGCTGTTTATGATTGACAAGCAGTTGTCAACAAATTTTCTTTTCTCTTCTGTCAGCGATCCGTAAGAGATTGGCGACACATGATGGTAGTCCAGCACGGTTCCGTCTTCGGTAAAGCTTAAGAGAACAGTTAAATCATTAACAGTAATGACATCTCGAATCTCGTATTCCGTATCACTCCACTTTTCTTTTGTGAAGCTAGATAACGGCTCAAGTGTCTGAGAAATTCTTTTTTTCAAATCCATAAGTACGCCTCCTTGTAAAGGTTAGTATAAGGAAAGACTTACATCTGACACAAAGTCATAAAGCGACTTGTACGATGATATTCCTAGAAAGATGCAAGCTGCACGATATATCTCATAAGGACCAGACAGCAAGGCTTCTAGTTCAACTCTTCGGATGTCTTTCGCTATAGGTAATTTTTCGATTTGCCAACAGTAGCCACTACCATTGGACATGCAGATTTCGCATTCGTCAGTAATGACAGGGAAAACATCGAGTCGCTTTGTTTGCAGGAAGGCATCAAGTGTGATTCCGTTGTTACTAAGAAACGAAAGAAATATGTCCCGTTGCTTCGTGGTAAGCTTCAGCAATTGAACGGCAGGGTGAATTGTTATTTTCATTGCATTTTCTTCCTCTCCAACAGGCACCAAAAAGGCATCCTTAGCATCCAAGCAACCATCAACTACTTTGGTTTCTAGTTTTTCTATTGCTTCAGTAAGCATTGCCAACGCATCGCCGGCTGCCGATATCAACTGGGCAGCAGAATCTACATCAAGAGCGGTTGAAAAAGCAAGGCTGTACATTAAGGTTATCTCCCCAGGCTCGTCATCTTCTTCGTTCATAGCATCCATACAGACTCTCCCTACATGAGAATCATATTCAAGAATCATATTTGCCTGCTGCTGAACGATTAACAACGGGGTGATGCTTCCCAATGCTGGAAGAGAAATAAGTTCCTTTAAAAGGAACACCCCATCGTCTTCCACTATAAGTGTGACAAACATACTACACGATGGATTGCATTGAAGCCATAAGTACGCAGAATTGCCTTCTGAAGGATACTCATCTTCATATGAAATACAGCCGTTGTCATATAGAGCACCAATCAATTGTTGAAAGTTAAAACCCATTTTCATCCTCCTTTTGTTGATCATTTAGCAAGCGATCGATAGCTACCGAAAGACCACCATCAGCATTCTCACCCACAGGTAATTTACGGATGGGGTTGCTTTCTTCGGTAAAAACGATGTCTCCCGCCACAGTTGCAACGATATATGCCTCACTTAGTGCACGGTTGAACGATTCAGTGCCTCGATTCTTGGGATCTAGCTCCACAAGCAAATCGCCAATCTCTCCATTGGTCAGTATTATGGCAATCATTCCAGTATCAGCCACCAAAACTGACTCCATCTTCAAGCTGGCAGATCTCCGGTATTTGACCTTCCAACGCTCGACGGGCAACTTAGCAGAATCATGTAACCAGCGATAGAACACCTCTCGCATGTACTCGTAGAGTTCCTTCTCGTGCTTCTTGTCGATCTCCTTTGCAAGGTCGTTTTTGATGAAATCACTTAATTCATCCTGCATTCGGCTCATAATAATATCCACCAAAATCTCTGCCTGAGGTAGTGTCTCAGTGGTCCGTTTTAGCAACTCAATAATAACTCCAGCCAAGCCGCTAGCGGTAGAACAGATCCCAAGTTCCATATCTTCCTCTTCGGCGAGGGTGTAGTCCAGCGTAACGTGCGTTGAATCCGAGTAATTGTTATTTGCGGTGAACTTCACATTTACACCTCCGTATTCTTTGGTAAGGAAGGAATGATACCCTGCCTTACCTGATCCGTAAACTGACGTACAATTGGGGTCTGTCTATCTGCCTGCTTCATTGCTTGGGCAAAAACAAGCGCAGCAACCTCCGGTGGCAATTGCGTGGGACAAGCGGTTGAAAAATTTAATTGCATACCACCGGAATCTGTTTCCTCTACAGTCCAGGTTCCTGTCATCTCACCATTAATGGTAAGTAGATTGCAGAACTGATGAATCCGCAGACGCATCCGATCTGTCAAAACCCTCAGGGGAACACTCGCACACGGAAAAATGAGCTCGATAACGTCCTTGTAAAAGTATAGAATCGCTTCTATTCCGCCGATGAAACAGATTGCCGCCACGCTTCGACTGCCGTCTTCCATCTCGTCTTCGACACCGAAGCCGTAAGAGTGCTCAAGTAAGTCCAAAATCCTCTTGTTGTAATAATTCATTCTTGTCTTCCTCACTTTTATCCATTAATGCATCCACGATAGGATGAAACGCTACTTTGACCTCTCCCTCCTGGACAGGCTAAATGTCGAGAGCCTCGTTGATTGTCAAGCTCCCATTCTGCGCCCTTTCACAGAAACGGTCAATCATAGGTTTCACTACAAATACAGCTTCTACCGCTTTGCAGATTATCTCGCTTGTGTCACCCGGCGCGAAGGTTATGGGAAGATTTGCGGCATAATAAAATCGCAAAGCACTATCTGCCTCTCGGATATTTAATAACAGCCTGCCGGGGCACTTAGCATCAAAAATCGCGCCGTTTGCAGTTTCTAACGCAATATACATAAGTTGGGATACGTATGCTGGTTTACTATGTATCCAGTCACCAAAGCGAACAACAACGGTTAATTGCTTGTGCTCTGTATCAAAATCCAGGAGAAATGTCTCTTGCTTCTGTGAGGTGATTGCCATGTCAAGGAAGAAATAATCTTCCACAACATCGCATTCTCCACAAACAATACCTTTGTCGTATAAGGTGCCAATCACTTTGTTGATATATTCCCGATTACTTATCATTTTCCGCTCCTTTATCCACAGCAAGCTCCAGGTGATTAATAGTGGATGTAATTAAGGTGGCTAACTCATCTTCTTTAGCAAACGGACAGTACGGCAATTCACATTCCACGGAATATTCACTGGCATGTTCATCTGCAAACCATTCTCGTGACCAGCTCTCTGGAAGAGGCATATCAGCTGTGATCCTGCAGTCATCGTCGCTACTGAGTGCAAAAAGGTATAGCTCATAATAATGCCTTTTGGAAATAATCGCGGTGAATGTGCCTAACGATGGAACTACTATTGTTATAGCGCTATCTTTGTTTTGCGCCGTTGCTGTGTATGGTGAGGTTTCGGAAATTATATCCGCCACAAGCATATTAGATATTGCAGGTGTTTTCACCCAAAACGGAACAACAGAAATTGCTTTATCACAATTTCGTGTTGAATACTGATGTTCTGCTATTGGCAACAGGAGGTATAGCGCAAACCAAAGCAGCATACGGGGTTTTGTGAGCGACCTGCGAAAAGCTACTGAAAACGCTGCTGCTGTCTTTACTCTAGAGATAAATAACACGGCAGATGTTCCTAATACAAAGACCCTGGCCAGTGGACTAAAGTTAACAACAAAAGCCGAAACCAGCAGCACAGCCGCCATAATCCAAAGGAAGAGTGAGATCTGCACTCGGTCGTAATTCAAAACAACACCGAACTCGTTTTCTCTGCAAGTAATTTCCTTTATGTTGTCCTTGAAACCTCTTTTTGTGATGTATAGCCACTCTGCGATACCAGGGATACCGGCCAGCAGAATTCGCAGAAACAATCGTTCAATTCCGTTGTTTACCGGCAACAAGCAGATTACTTGTTTTGAAAAGACTTGATCTCGTAAAAACCACAGAGCAAATATAATGAAAGACCGCAACAAATCCTCTTCAGGCACGAGATTGCTGAAGAGTGTGGTGTGAAATGCCCCGACTAAAGCGGTTACGGATAAAACTATGCTTAGCACTAATTTAATCAAATCGCATTGTTTCTTCATTAGTAACCTCCTTAGCCTGTTATGGATGACAATTCATCTAGTGCGGATATTAGCAACTCACTTAGCTCCTGCTCCAACCGCCCCGCTGTGCTGGGTTGACAGCAAGGAGCATATTGAACCTCCCAAACCAGGGCGCGTTCGCCAGTCTGGCTTTCTTCCATCTTCCATTTCGTACTACCCTCCGGCAAAGCAAACGGTGTTGGTGCTTCCCATTGCTCTTCCAGCAGAAATGCGTACAGTTTTGATTGTTGCAAGAGAACTGTCACTAATCCCACATTTGTCGCAACAAGCAGTTCAAAACCTCCCGGTTCTGCTTTAGCAAAATATTGGGTGCATACATTTTCAGATAACTCCATAATATCGATATCCGTATTAGGCATTTCGCAAAAGAAATTGCGCACAGTGACCCTTTGCCGCAAACCGAGCTTAATCATACAATGTATTTCTAGCATCGGTGGCAGAACAAGCAGACCTAGCATCCACCAAAACCTACTGGCCAAGGTCATATATTTAAAGCGATGATACAGCATCATAATTTTTTGCAGTGCCATCATTCGGATGACCACAGCGGACGCACTTGCAATAACCCACAGCATACGCGCCAACATCGCCTTATCTCCATGAATATGCGTATAATTGTCTGGGTTAATGACCGCAACATCCAAGGTAATAAATAATACGGACATAGCGAGGAACCACCCGCCTAGACCATAAAAACATTGGGATGCAGAAAGAGTAGTACAACAGTTGCAGTTATTTTCGCTTTTCATAATATAACTCTCCTTTCAGCTGGCGAACAGGGAGGTCCAGAAATTCGCGCGCTTGAGTGTATACAGGCAAGCTTTCGGGTTGGTATAGACCAACGGATCGGCAGTAATATACACCTGGAATGAAACTGGCTTCCGCTCCATCATTCGCAGCAGCATCCCCATGTGTGCCGCAGACTCCGCCACCAGGACCAGAGCCGGATCCCGGACAGGGATATTTGTTTGACGGGATCTGCAGACGATCTCCATACGAGCAAGCTTGTCCATAAGTTCGGTCTCCCAATTCGCATTCTGACGTACTGCTTCAACAAAGATTGTGCGATCATTCGATTGGATAACTGCCTGCGGACGGAATATCTTTGAAGATTTCCGAGTTGGATCTTTGCTGGGAACAAAGACAGGCTGGCAAAACTGTACAGTGTCGAGAGAAGCCCCTGTTCGGATCAACATCTGTGATGCAGAAAGAATCTTCTTGACAGCGGTTGCATCCTCTGAAATGCTTGCCAAATAGGTAATCATCCTGGGCTGCACGCCGTTTGCTTTCAGATAGCCAGCGCCTCTCCACGCAAGGCGATACGCCAGATGGCTGGACTTTCCTCCATCGGGTAACTTAAAGCGGTAGGCAGCCAGAAATTCTGCCTCGCTGAGTCGACGTAGCCGATTTTTTACATTGGTAATATCAACATCAACACCCATATTCTTCAGTTGCACCATCAGAATTGCGGACGTTGAAAACATAGTCTTGTTAATGATATGTAAGATTGCCTTGTCTACCTCCGTAGGGGTGGCAGGCAGGGAGTATCTCTTTTCGTGAACGCTGGTTTCATCTGCATACACAGCAAACGGGGAGGAAGAAGCGTCTTCCATAATAAATTCCTTGGCGCTGAGAAGTTTGGTAACGTTAATGTTATTAAACATAATCATAATCTCCTTGATTTTTTGTGTTGGCCTTGCCAAAGCAAGGCCTTGTTGTTGATGCAGTTACTTAGTCTCGGCTCGAACTCCCCGTTGGAAGCCCCCATTTATCGAAATGATCATATCCGCCTCGGTCGTTCGGTCGGGAATAACCACTCGGCATATTATCCTTCCCATAATGGGTGATCTCACCGCTATCTGATCTATGAGACCGCCCGTGATAACCATCTGTTCCATAATGGTATGCGTCGCTTCCGGATCTGTGACTTGCACTATACCCACTTCCGGAATAATGGTCAGCTCCGTTATCAGACACATGGCTAAACCCGGAGATTCGTCCATACAAATCCTTATGTGTATAGGATCCGTTATCAGATGTTCTAGACGGAGCGTCATCGTCGTCATAGCAGGTAATCTCCCCATCTACCAAATATTGAATTATCACAATGATGATTGCAGGTACAAAAATGATTGCCATGCAGATAAGAATTAATTGAGTAATGATGTTCATAGAATTATCCTCCTTATTATCGCGTGTGTTAGTTAAATCTGCGGATATACAGAATAGGTATTGCTAGTAGCCATAGAAGCGCTGCTTGTTCACCTTACCCCCTCCTTTGGAACGTTTTCTGATAATACGATAACTTAAAACATGGTGTATTACAAAACGATTTCCATGTCCATTTTCATTGGGGGATCAAACAATTCAGAAAATATAAAATTTGACGTTTCATTAGTTAAACTAGTATAGGTTATATGCTTTCTACAACAAACACAAAGCCGACGTCCAACATATGTAACAAAATAAAAAATCGGGTGTGCGGAAAATAGTTTTTCCGCACACCCGGTGTCTTATTTTAATTAGAAAATGTAAAATGTGACGAGATTTGTCCGTCTGATTTGTTACCAAAACAGTCAATCACGATGCCAGAATCAAGAATGAAATATTTTTCCAAATTATCATTTGTGCTACTTATATCGGTAAAACGTATGATTTTTATACTTTCGTTCACCTCTGCTGGCGGTTCGTAAATAACACTAACATTTGCAGCAAAGCCAACCAATGTGATATCCTCGCTACTAACACCAAAACTTGAGATCGAACCATTGTCCGTTGCAACAATGCGGTACTCCACAATACCTTCCATCACTCTTGGGTCAGAAATGATAATGTTTGGCTTTTCTAAATCTATTTCTTCAGGATCGCTGAACATATAGAACGGATACGATGTAACCGCCTTGGAGTAGTTCCCTTCGCCGTCAATTGCTATACCCGGTGCAATGTATATATAGTGCTTTCCAGACGATCCTTGCACATTAGTGAATGTTATTTGATATATTGCATCGCTACCCTTTTGGATCAGCATTTCGTCGTAGGTGAAGTCAATAGCGCGAATATACTCGGCTGTTACATTGGACGAATCCAATTCTGTTTCATCATCAAAATATAGTTTAATGGTAATGTCGCTTCCCAAAGCAACGAGATTGCTACCATCCACACCTTGTGGTTTTGTGCAAGATACAGTAGGAATTGTGCTATCTAGAACGTCGCTTCTTATGACAAGCCTATAGGTTTCATCTTCACTTACATTTCCAGCACGATCTACTGCATAACCGCCCTTGAAGCGAATGTAGCATTCGCTTGCTTGTTGTTTAATATTTATGAGTTTCAGTTGATACGTGCCATCTGGAAATGGGTTAAGATCGGGAGTTGCAGTAAAACCATCAAAAATAATGTCCTCTACCAATAGTTGTTCTTGACGCCAAACCGTCCCTTTATTATCTTTGTATCCAAAGTAGAGTTCAAGTTCCGAATTTATGGCATAAAGATTTCCTTCTGCATCCCAGCCACCTCGCAAGGAAAGAGATGGAGCCTCAAAATCAGCGGTCAACAACCAAGCAAGGACACCTATCGACACCATTACTAAAACTGTACATATTACAGCAATCCAAGGCATTAAGTAGCGGTTTTTTCTGACCTCTGACTGAGTTTTTTCATTAGCCTCGCGAATCCTGGTGCTTTCTTCCTTTATCTCGTCCGTCATTTGGGTAACCGCGCGTCCTAACAAGTTCTTCACTGATTCAGTATAGTCAGAAATGCGTAGATCAATCTCAGCAAGCAGCGCTTTAGTCTTTTGAGAATCACGCTGCATAAAGTCAAGAATTCCAACGAGTGCATCGCATAATTCTTCTGCCGTTTGATAACGTCTGTGCTGCTCTCCTAATCCTTTTTTGAAAACTTGGATCAGTCTGTCTGCGTGTGGATATTTTTTAAGATCTGCTTCCCAAGAGGTACAATCCCACTGGTATTCTTCGTATGTTTTCCTCCCGCAAAGAGCATAAAAGAGGATCGCCACCAGGCTGTAGGTATCGGTTGCTGCAGATACAGGATTTCCCTGGAGATTTCCTTCGCTTCTACAATATAATTCTGGCGCACTGAATCCATCTGTCACTGAGTATCGATGCTTTATTTCCTCTGAGCCGTCCATCTTATAAGCGCTTCCAAAGTCAATTAGGTATGGCACGTGCCCATCTCCGTGATCCATCATGTAAATGTTTGATGGTGATATATCAACATGCAACAGGCCGGCATTATGTACACATTGTAGCTTTTTCGCAGAAATAGCAACAACAGACAAAGTTGTAGCAAGGTATTCTTCGGCACTGCAATTGCTACAATCATTTTCTAGATAACTTTCTAGCGTTTTTCCCTCTGCTGTGTGGTACACAGCGTAGGTAGTGCCGTTACCGTCAAAGACTTCCTCAATATTTAGGAAAAAGGGATCATTGTTTTGAAATTTTCTGCTATTCGAAGCCTCTTTATGAAGACGTACTTCACTGTACATATTTTCCTTATACCACATGAATGTATCTGCTGTTTTCTTGCTTTGCATGTATGCTACAAAGGATAATGTTCCGTCCGAAAGTCGGTGTAAAGAATGAGCCAATTCTTTCGGATACAGTTCCTTAATTGCATAGGTTATGTGGCCGGATTTGCATAAATAGGTAATTCCTGTTCCACCACTACCGAGACAGCCAATAACCTCGTACTTTCTGCTTCCATATGGATCCGCTTGGATGATGTATCCGTTTTGTAACGGTATTCTATTATCATGCATAATTGCATCACTCCTTTCGCTGGTTACTATATAGCGCTCTTTTTTTTACGGCTAATCGTTTTTGATGTCTTTTTTGCTTGGTATTTCGAAAGTGATTGATTTTTCTGTGGCTAAAATACTATAAAGCATCATATGCTCTGGAAATGAATCAAGCAAAACATTTGCAACTGATGCGCGCAGGCAGCGTTCATTTTTTGTTTGTATTTTCCAATCCTCGCCTTGAATAACCGTGTATTCTTTTGCGTTTTCTCTATCGTAGTATCGTATACATCCGTTATCAAGTCTAAAAGATGCAATCATAGTAACAATTCTATCAAAATAATATTCGAATTGTAATGTACCAAAACGGCGAGCAAGTTTTGCGTTTATCTCTTCGTATGTCGCTCCACAGAACAGCATCCACATAATAAAGCCTTCTCTTGAAATGTACTTTTCTGATACTAGTCCATCCTCTGGTTTTAGCTTTGAAATAGCAGAATAAAACGAGTCAAAAGTGTTTCTTATTATTTTGTGCTCGCATTTCTGATCAAACAGCCATCTGCTTAAATAATCAACGTTCCAAATTTCATTGTCTTCTTTACAAAAACATTTAGATGCTGATAGCGCTTCATTGAATGTCTTTTCGTCTTTTGTTTTGCCTGCGAACATTAAATAAAAAAGCGCTGCGCTTTGAAGAACTCCTGATTTCTTAGCTTCTTCAGAAAAAGTTTGGACAAAATAATCAGTCATTAACTTCGAGCCATTTCTCAAGTCCCAAGATCTTTCCCATATTTTTTCATACAACTCTTGCTGGCCAATATCCTTAAAATTAAAATAATTAGCATAGAATGTTGTTGATTCGCTCTTTTTATCACCAGTTTGATTCGGTTTTTTTCCCATTTTAAATGCAGTATATGAATTGTATAAATCAATGCATTCCGCATAGGACTTGCTATTATTTAATGCATAAATATAGATAATTTCTGTTTCTGAAGATGGACTAAGTTTGGGATAACCTATAGAAAGAAGTAGTTGATTAGCAATACACTCGCCGTCTTCTAATGATTTTTCGGAGTTGCTCTGGCTACCTGCATATTTCAAGGCAAATGCAGTTGCAATAATGGATTCCCTTTTTATGTAGTCTATTTCCGCTTTTGCCCACCGCTGAATCATTCGATTCAACCGCCATTTTTTTCGAAGGACATCATCGTCGCTGTCTGCATTATTTGCTAGGATTGCTGCGTAATAGTCATTTTTAAATCGAGCAATTCGCCGTTTATCTGAATCTAAAGGATATTTTTGACGCAAGTAGGACATTAGTTCCGACCAAAAAATCTCAATGCGGGTTTTTGCACAATAATTACCCAGGGTATCTATAATCTTACTAAAACTTATTTCCGGATATGTATTTGACACGCCAATCTCTCCTTTCGGCTTAGAAAACTTGATTACAGTATAACAAACTAATAAAGGAAGTTCAACTGGCGATGAAGAAGATGTTGGAAATAAGACATGCATTTCGTATAGGAACCAGTATAAAAAACCTATATAATCATGCCATAACTACTTCTTAGGAGGTCGCAACAATGGCAGACTTTATCATTCGACTTGGCGAAATCGAAAAATATGACACTGTTCAAGCAACGGTGATCCGTCAAACCGCAAAAGGCATCTTACTCTCATTCGGAAGAGAGTTGGTTGCCTTCGCACACGCCAACCTTCCTGTTGGTAGCATCGTCTTAGCAACAGTACGGAAAATCGATTATGATCGTGGATTTACGCTTATGTCTATCGACAGCGTAATAGATATAGCTGCGTAAGCGGGTTATTTTAGAGAAGAAAGGAGGAAATAACTATGGCATGTTGTGTCGATTGCAAGTACGGCGAGTACAAGCCCGAGGAAGAGAAACACCTGGGCGCTAAAACTGTCGACGTCTGGTGTAGCTACTGGGGTAAATGGGTAGGTTGCTCAGGCAAGTGCGATCAGTACAAGTGAGTACTTAGGTAACCCAGTAGAGCAATCTGCTGGGTTACCACCAAAACCATCTAGGAGGAATATTCCAATGAAAGTATTTAAGCGTATTATGTCTATGTTCTTGGTACTGGCAGCATTGTTATCCACTCAGCTCGCAACCAGTGTTTCTGCAGCAACCACGACTAAATCCTATAACTGCGATAAGACCGTAACAATGACGGTAAAAACCGGCAATAAGGCAGCCAGCATGAAACTGGTCTGCAAAGCAGCAACTGAGAAACAAACAGTAAATCGTGTGTTCTTCGGTAAGAAAACTTACACCCACACATGCAGTGTCGCTCCTAAAATGGTGATTAAGGTGTCTCCTCGTGTAAATGGAGTGCAGTATTTTTACCTGCAGGGTTGGGGGAAAACAATTTCCAGCACGCTCAAGCTAAACAAGAATACAACCTATACAATTCAGATTTCTTACTACTATAACAGCTGCAACTTGTGTAAATGTGGCACCAATGATATGCTCCTCTTCCACGGGGGCGAAGCAGTTGCCAGCCCTCGATACTACTGTAATGGATGCTGGCAAGTTGCAAGTTCTAAGAACCTTGATATAAAGAGCATTACCGTCCGATAACAACATCAATGACAATTAGACCATATAGCTATTTGGTTTTAAGGGAGATGATAATTGATCGTATTTGAAGTATCAAACAGGAGATGATGTGCAACATCCAAATTGATAGATAATTAATCACACAGACATAAACAAGTTCAATATCGACCATTTACACAGCAAGAGGATAGTCAATCAGTTTATATAGCAGATGCCGCCAGACAATAAGTGCACTGTGTCTGGCGGCAATTTTATATTTAGCTTAACTCCTGTATTAGGTGTGCTCCGTGTTGCAGACCACCAGGAATGATTTTTGTTTGTAGGCGTTGCAAAACACGGAATTTTTGCATGCTGGACTAAATCCGTTAATTTGGCAATTGTATGCTCTCGGCCATTCGGAAGATATCCGCTTCATCAATGGTGTCTGCACTATACTCTATTACGCAGCTGATTTCCGGGGAGATGGTCCAGCAAAGATAGGAGCACTTTTTAATTTCGCACTGGAATGCGTCATACTTATTTACCTTGCACTGCTGTTTGTTCTCTACTTTGGCAAAATCGATTACCATACCGATTGCATCGGCATTCAGCCCGGTATCTTTCCCATACTCATCTGATATATACGTGGTCTGGCAGCAATAATAAGTGATCGTATTTCCAGATGAAGCCGCATAGGTGTATGGCGTAACTTTTGAGAGCGATTTGCATTCATAGTCCTCATCCACTTCTTTTAATGCGTTTTCAATATTGTAGATATGCTCTGCAAGCTTCCAGTTAGAATCCGTCTGGCGATTCCGTGCTTCTATATAGCGCCAAACTCCCAATATGATCACTGCGACCAACACAACGATCCCGGCGCACCAAAGTAATTTCTTCTTCATTGATTTGTTCCCATCCCTTCAGCAATATTAATGATTTTGATAAGACCTTTCTTCTCGCGGCGTTGCGCATATTCCAACAGATTTCTTGAATTGCTAGCTCCGTGACGAACATAGCAGACCAGCCAGTCGCAACTATCAACCATCAGCTGGTTTGCTTTCGCGATTGCAAAAGGCCTCGGCGTCTTTTCTAAACCTTCCGGGTAATATGTTCCGTCATAACCGGGTGGTTTTTCGATGGAACGCTCTGCAGGGTGATACGGCAGTACCAGCATCAATGTGGTGTCCGGGTGCTGCCGTTTTGCTTTCTTCACTGCAGATGCTGCGACACCATCAAAACCACCATACCCGCCCACATAAAAGTAATGAACATTTTCTTCTGTTATCAGTTGTTCGATTTCCAATTCCAGCATGGGAAGCAATCGCGCATCTGCCTCCCTGTGACCGATAAAGAAACAAGATTTCATCATATTCATCACCATAATCTGTAAAAAAGCAAAAGTGGACCAGTTTTAGTCCCATTGTATCACAATAAACTCATAAAATAAACCCAGTTGGACCAATTTAAGTCCAAAAGGAGGGTTGCCTTTATGGAGCAGAAAATTAAGCAAGATAGTCGGATTGGTGAGAACATCCGCAGAATCAGGAAAGAGAAGGGTCTTGGACAAACAGACTTGGTCAGAATGCTTCAAATTGACGGATGTGATATGACGAGGGAATGTCTTGTCAAAATTGAACGGTGCACTCAGCATATTCAAGCCAGTCAGCTTCGTGCCATCCGTAACGCACTAAACACGTCATATGATGCACTCATAGACGGCATTGAGGAAGCTGAGCCCACAATCAAATAAATGATCAGAGGATGCAGCCTGTTTTGGCCGCATCCTCTTTTATCTGCACTACACCTGTCTATATTCAATTGCAACTCAAAAGAACCTATACAAAAAACGAGAGGCACAGCCAACCCCTTAGCTGCGCCCCTCAAAAAGGACATCTTTATTTTAACTGACAGCCAAATACTTGTCAAATCTTAGAGGCGTTTTTTGGAAATTTATTTTTGTACGGAAAAGAACAGGAATCTTTCTTTAGAATAGCACCATTAATATGCCACGGTTTTAGATTTTTGTATTGACAACCGGTTAGGTATACGATATACTATAGGTGTAAATAGGTTTGATTACATTTCCCCTCTGGGGAATAAGGTTTGATGCACTAGGTCGGATTTACTCGTTAAGGGGTAGTTCCGACCTTTTTAGGTTTGACAATGAATAAATCCAAACGGCAATTGGAATATTGACCGGCTTTCAACTCTTCGGAGAGGGAAAGTCGGTCTTTTTTTGTTGTACGAACGGAACAAAATCAATATGGGTATCCAATACGCCCATCCAATGGACAAAAACAACTGTACTACGGACTGCAGGAAAAGTCCCACTCTCTGTAACGCAAGTACAGAGCTATGTTTATTCGGTTTGCTTGCCACAAACCGGCTCCCTTGTTCCGGCTATATCAACGCCGGCTCGGCAACAAGGAGTTCTCCCGCGTTGATTCTTGCCGAGGGAATCGCCGGACACATGCAGTAATTGCTGCAGCCGAGTTCAGCGGTTTGTGTCCGCCGCCGTTGTCCCAATCGTGCGGTAGCAACAGGAAGCTGTCTTCCCATGCGGCATCGTACTGACCCAGACAATTTCACAAAAGAGACAGAAACCAAAGAAAACACTATCGCACTACAAAAGGCTTTGTCTCGCAACGGTTTTTGAGATTACACATTTTGTGATTTCTATAGAAACCGGGTAGAAACCGATGAATTTGCCACTGGGGAAACTATATCCATTGGAAAGGAGCTCATATGAAAACACAAAATATCTATTTTAGCTTGGAGGCGCAGTTAAACAAACTGGCGCGACACAACAGACAAGGCAGCTACCGTACGAAAGAGCGGTACTACATGGCAATGAAACGGTTTTGCCACTTCCTTGCCGATGCATACCATCTGCAAAAGCTGTCCAACTTCAGCGGCAAGCATCTGGTTGCCTATGTGCTGTGGATGCAGGAAAAGGAGCTGTCTGCCAGCACCATTAAAACGGATTTGGCGGCGATCCGCTTTTTCCACGACAAGATCAGCAATCCCAAGTATAAATTGCCCACCAATGCCGAACTGGGCGTAGAACTGGAACGGCGGCGTTTCGGAGACACCGACCGGACTTGGAGCGTTGCGGAGTTTAACCGATTGTTGGGTAAAGCACTGGACCGGGAGGGTTACATTCTCGCCTTCTACTTAGCCCGGTATGCAGGCTTGCGCATCCACGAATGCTTCCGTATTGACACAGCCATTGCCCGCCAAGCCATACGGGAAGGTGCCATTACAATTAAAGGTAAAGGTGGCAAAATTCGCACAGTACCCATCAATCAGCAGATTATCTCTGCGTTGGAGAAGTGCCTGCAGTCAACACCTCCCGGCAGCAAGTTGTTGGTGTCGGACAATATTCCTACTGACAGAGCAATCAACCAACTACAGCAATTCATTTTCCTCTGTCGAGCCCATGTGCAGGATCCGGACTCTAACCGACCGCTGACCTTCCACGGTCTCCGGCACACCTACGCTGCAGAAAAATACAGCCAGCTAATTGCTGAGGGCGTTTCGGAATTAGACGCCCACTTAACCGTATCTCGGCTGCTGGGCCACGAACGGGCAGATGTAACCAACATTTATTTGGCATCTGTCAAAAAATCCACTATGTAAGGAGGGCTGGCTTATGACGGATATCCCATACTGGGAGAAATATATGTTGACACTCCGTGAAGCCGCAGAATACTTTCATATCGGTGAAAAGAAACTGCGACAGATCGTAGATGAAAATATGGACGCCGACTTTTTATTAACCAGCGGAAACCGGATTATGATAAAAAGAAAGCGTTTCGAGGAATTTTTAGATTCTTCGTCCGTAATTTAGAATTTTGTAATAGTAAACTGAGCCACCGTATGTTATAATGCATTTATCATATCGGAGCTCTCTTCTTCCCACAAAAGAAAGGAGAGTCACAATGAGTGAAAAGCGGCGGGATAACCGCAACCGCATTTTACACGTCGGAGAGAGCCAACGCCAGGACGGCAGATATGCTTACAAGTACAAAGACCTGAATGGCAATGTCAAATTCGTTTACAGTTGGCGCTTGGACAAAAATGATCGCACACCACCCGGCAGAGCGAGGGACCTCTCTCTGCGGGAAAAGGAACGGCAGATCCAACAAGACCTGTTCAACAAGATCGTCCCCAACGGCGGAGAGCTGACAGTATTGGAGCTGGTAGAAAAATACCTGTCTCTGAAAGTAAATGTCCGCCATAACACCTTGGCGAATTACAACTTCGTTCGGAACATCCTCAAAAAGGAAGATTTCGGCAAGCTGCGGATCGACAAGGTAAAACAGTCCGATGCCAAAGGCTGGCTGATCAAGATGCAGAAGGTAGACGGTCGGGGATACAGCACCATACATTCTGTTCGTGGTGTGGTCCGCCCTGCATTCGAGATGGCGCTGCAAGACGATTTGATCCGCAAAAATCCCTTTGGATTTGAGCTGGCAGAGGTTGTCATCAATGACAGCATCACAAGGGAAGCCATTACACGTGCCCAGGAAAGGGCGTTCCTTGATTTCATCAAAAAGGACGAGCATTACAGCAAGTACTATGATGGCATCTACATTCTGTTCAACACCGGACTTCGTGTGTCTGAGTTCTGCGGATTGACCTTCTCTGATATTGACTTTAAGAACAGGCGGATCCGGGTGGACCATCAGCTGCAGCGTACCAGGGAAATGGAGTATATCATCGAGGATACCAAGACCAAGAGTGGCGAACGGTTCGTCCCTATGAGCAACGAGATTATGGCGAGCTTTCGCAGAGTGATGAATAATCGGAAAAAGCCTGCCAAAGAGCCTATGATCGACGGACACACCGGATTCCTGTTCCTGGACAAGAACGATATGCCTATGGTCTGCCTTCACTGGGAACATTACTTTAAGCATATCCGCAACAAGTATAATAGCATCTACAGAATACAGCTTCCCAAAATCACACCCCATGTGTGCAGGCATACTTTCTGCACCAATATGGCAAAAAGCGGTATGAACCCCAAAACCCTGCAGTACATTATGGGTCATGCGGATATCAGCATCACGCTGAACACCTACACTCATGTCAAATTTGATGATGCAAAGGCGGAGTTTGACCGGGTGATGGAAGCTTAAAGGACATACAAAAATGTGTTTGTCTGCAATAAGTAGTAAAGCCGGTAGTAAACCGTGTCTATTTACTACCAATTTTACTACTTTTTCGGACAACAATATGCCACGAAAAGCAACATTAGGAAATGATCTGCCAAAACGGCGAAATCAGAAAAAGCCTAGTGTATCAACGCAAATCGTGGTTTATCGAGGAGGAACTTAGCAATGGTAAAAGTATTATTCGTATGCCACGGGAATATCTGCCGCAGTCCTATGGCGGAATTTGTGCTGAAAGATATGGTACGCAAGGCAGGCTGCGCCGACAGATTTGAGATCGCCTCAGTGGCGGTGAGCCGGGAGGAGCTGGGCAACCCTGTCTATCCTCCCGCCCAGCGGGAGCTGAGCCGCCACGGCATTGCCTGTGACGGGCATCACGCCCGGCAGATCACCCAGGCGGACTGTAACCGATACGATTATATATATTATATGGATAGCTCAAACGCCCGGTATCTCCACCGGCTCTTCCCGGAGGAGACGAAATTCCGCCCATTCTTAAATCGGGATGTGGCTGACCCCTGGTACTCCGGGGACTTCACCCAGACCTGGGAAGACATCTGCGAGGGCTGTGAAAGAATTTTGGGGGAGTTGCTATGCTAGACAGAGAAAAATTGGAGGAGGCGCTGTCTTCCTTACCTTTATATATATATACATATATTGACCCCCGGGAGCTGGAGTTTTCCCAGCGTATCCGTTACATCTGTGAAACGGAATGCCCTATGTACGGCAAATCCTGGGCTTGTCCCCCCGGGGTGGGGGCAGTGGAGGACTGCAAAGCCAAATGTTTGGGATATGAAAACTGTCTTCTCATCGGCACGATCACGGAGACGGAGGACATTGCCGACTTAGAGAGCACGCTTCGCACCCGCGCCCCCCACGAAAAGATCACCAACCAAGTGCGGGATCTTTTGCGGGAGCAGGGCATTGCATCCTACATTCTCTCTACGGAGGCCTGTGCGGTCTGCGACCGGTGCGCCATTCTGGACGGTCTGCCCTGCCGTATGCCCGGGCGGATGCACCCCTGCGTGGAGAGCCACGGCATCGTGCTGACCAAAACTCTGGAGGAGTTGGGTCTGGAGTTCCAGTACGGCGGCAATATCATCACCTGGTATTCCCTGCTGTTTTTTAACGAGTAACTATGCCATTGTAAGCGCCGCCCCCTACAACGGAAATCGAATCCCAACAAAAAGGTGCTGCCTCAAAGTGAGGCAGCACCTTTATTATGCAATTACAGGGGGGATTGCTTGATCTTGGCGTAGCGCCGGGGGTACGCCGGGGGCGTGGGGGCAACTTTCCGCAGGACGATCACCGTATGGGCGGTGTCATCGATAGGAAATTGCTCTACCTTTTCCAATTTTAAGCCCAGTTTGCGGATGGCATTTCTGGCTTCTGCCAGCTCTTCCTGAGCCGCTGTGCCTTTCATCGCCAGCACCAGACCGCCCACTTTTACATAGGGGGCTGTCAGCTCCAGCAGGATGTTCAGCCGCGCCACTGCCCGGCTGGTAGCAACATCGTACTGCTCCCGGCGGGAAAGCACCGCTTCCTCTGCCCGGGCGGTGACGCATTCCGCTTCCACACCAAGAAAGGGCAGGATCTGCTCCAGCCACGCCATTCGCTTGCCCAGAGAATCCAACAAGGTCAGCTTGACCCCGGGGCAGGCGATCTTCACCGGAACGCCGGGAAAGCCTGCGCCGCAGCCCACATCGATCATCCGCTTGCCCTCCAGAGAGGTAAGCGTAAGCAAGGACAGGCTGTCCAGCAAATGCAGCTTTGCCACCTGCTCCGGCTCGGTGATCGCTGTCAGGTTCATCACCTGATTCTGCTGTACCACCGCATTGCCGAAGGCACACAGCTTCCGCTGTGTCTCGTTTGATAATTCCAAACCCAGGCGGGGCAGCCCCGCGCCCAGAGTTTCCAACATTTTTTCCATCATTTTGCGTTTACAATGCCACTTAAGTCCACCTGTGTCTTATCCAGAGGATCGAACACCGACTCTTCTTCCTTATGCAGTGGGAGGATAAACTCCTGCACATACCAGCTTACCAGATAATCGGACACTGCCTCATAAGACCCTGTGCCCCGCTCATCCCCGCTGGCCTTCAGATAGGTATCATTGGCAGAGGATGCAAGTCTGGTAGCATTTTCATCCTGCCCTTCCCGCACCTGAGCGTTGTAGGTTGCCAGGTCCTGCTTCAGCTGGTCGCTGACACCGCTGCTCACCCGATCCAGTGCGGACTGGGCAGTCACTGTGGTCAGGGACGCCAGGGCGTTATAACAGTAGCGGTATGCCATAAAGTAGCCGGAATACCGGAACTCTGCCGACGGGTTGGCACGGCAGGCCAAAAAGGCTGCAAAATTGGCATCCTGCTCTGTGGTGATGCTCATACGGTGGGACATTTCGTGGCACATAGTAAAGGGCAGACCCATGGCCGGAAGCTGAGGATTCACCGCCGCTTCGCCGGTGATGCCGATGGTGATGCCGCCGATGCCCATAGAGGTATACATATCCGCCCAGCCAAGCTTCTTAACAGGGACACGGGAGCCGGCAAATACCGAATGACCCTCTTCATAGGTCAAGACCTTAAAACCCTCTCCTGCCTGCTGTGCCAGTTCTTCAAAAGAGGGAAATTGAACATTTCCCGCTTCATCCCGGCTAACCTGCGCTGCCAAGGCATTCGCCTGATCCCGGAAATACACCGTTGCCTGCTCCAGCTCCGTCACGGTATACTCGGTGACATTCAGCTGAACATCTTCTGTAATGGGACCTGCGTAATAGTTCAGTCCGTAAATGCCCGTATGGAGCAGGTACACACAGCTGACCGTTGCCAAGATCCAGCCAAACCACTGGATGGGATTCCAGCGCAAAATGACCATCAGCACGACACTGGCAATTGCGCCCACAGCAAGGATCAGCAGGAACACCTGCCAAAGGCAAAATGACACGCCACTGCTCCAGTCCGCAAGATAAGACATCACGGTCCGGGTCACATAAGGGTAGATCATATCCACAAGGGCTCTGTGGGCATCTGCAAACTGGGTCAGTCCCCAGGTCAGTGCCGCCAGGATCCCCGCAACCAAATAACCTCGCCAATATTTCAAAGGAAATGCCTCCTTTCGCCAGAGTATTTACACAATATCACGGTATAGTATATCACACTTTTCCTATCTTGTCTTCCCCTAAATTTTTAATTTTTTGTTTCCGCCACCGGCACACCCAGCATACCGTCCCGGAACAGCTCTGTCAGCCGAACGGGAAGGACACGATTGTGCAGGTGGCTGCCCCGGGTATAGACCTTGATGTAATTGGGGGTATGTCCTGTAAAATAGCCGTCCTCCTGCTCCTCAAACAGCACATCCTCCACACTGCCAAGCCGGGCATCGCAGTAGGCAATGCGCATTTCGTCCGCCACCGCGATGGCTTCCCGGCTGCGTGCTTCCTTGACCGCGTTGCTGTGCTGCCCCGGCATCTTGTCCGCCGGCGTTCCCGGTCTGCGGGAGTAGGGGAAAATATGCATATCCGCAAAGCCGCACCTGCGGATAAAGGCAAGGCTTTCGGCAAATTCCTCCTCCGTCTCCCCGGGGAATGCCACGATCATATCCGTAGTAATGGCGCAGCCGGGAAAAGCCTCCTTCAGAAGCTCCACGCTTTGCAAATACCGGGCGGTATCATATTTGCGGTGCATTCTGGCTAAAACCGTATCCCTGACGGACTGCATGGAAAGATGGAACTGGGGACACAAATTATCAAGCGAAGACAACGCCGTGCAAAATTCCGGTGTCACGATCCGCGGCTCTAAAGACCCAAGCCGCACCCGCAGAGTGGGCACTGCCCGGCAGACCGCTTCGATCAGCGCGGTCAAGGTGGGCTTGCCCGGCAGATCCCGCCCCCAGGAGGCGATCTCAATGCCGGTGATCACGATCTCCCGGTAGCCTTGTGCGGCAAGTGCTTTCGCCTGCTCCACTACCAGCTCTATGGGCGCAGAGCGCACAGGCCCTCTGGTATAGGGAATAATGCAGTAAGTGCAGAAATTACAGCAGCCGTCCTGTACTTTCAGCATCGCCCGGGTGCGACCCTCCAGACCGCCTGCGGGCAGTACCTCAAAGCTGCGGCGCTGCAGGGCATTGTCCAGCACCTCGCGGTGCCGGCGTGCGCGCAGGCAGTCCAGCATCTCCTCCAGAAACGCCTCTCTGCCGCCGCTGCCACCCAGTACATCCACGCCTAATTCCCGCACCGCCTGGGCTGCGTGCTGGGGGTAGCAGCCGCAGACACCCATCACCGCCTCCGGGTGTTCCCGGCGGCAGCGGCGGATCATAGCACGGTTCTTCTTGTCTGCCACCGCGGTCACGGAGCAGGTATTGATAATATAACCGTCGCAGTCCTCTTCGAAGCCGGCTATGCTGTGTCCGCGAGCGGCAAGCAGCTGCTCCATCGCCTGGGTCTCATATTGATTTACCTTGCAGCCCAGGGTGTAAAATCCAAATTTCATAGTCAATACCGCCAAAAAACAATAGTTTTTTATATTATAGCCGAAAATTAAGCATTTGTATAGCACGGGATTTCTGTGCATTTGACTTTCCCCGGGCACAATGATAAAATAGTACAAGCTTTTCAACCCAAGGAGGTTGGCTTATGCAATATCTCTTGATGATACTATTTGCCGCAGGCATCGCGTTGGCGGATCAACTTACCAAACTGTGGGTGGTGGATGCCATCCCGCTCTATACCCGAGTGGAAGCGATCCCCGGTCTGTTCCATCTGACTTATGTACGCAATACCGGCGCGGCATTCTCCTCTTTTCAGGGGATGCAGTGGCTGTTTCTGCTGGTCTTTGTGGCGTTTGCCGCAGGGATCATTTGGGAATTCTCCAAGAAGCGGATGCCCTTTACCACCTTCGAGCGCTGGTGCATCGTGGCGGTCTTCGCCGGCGGTCTGGGAAATATGATCGACCGGCTGCGGCTGGGGTATGTTGTGGATATGATCGAGCTGGACTTTATGCGCTTCCCGGTGTTTAATGTGGCGGACTGCTTCATCACCTGCGGCGCAATTGCACTGCTTGCGCACCTGGTCTTATGCAACAAGGAATTCTGGAAGGATGAAAAAGCCAAATGATCATACTGGCTGATACCGCCGGGGAGCGGTTAGACGCATTTCTTGGTCGCTGTATAGAGGGGCTTAGCCGCTCCGGCGCCCAAAAGCTGCTGGAGGACGGCTGCGTTCTGCGCAACGGCTGCCCCGGCAAGAAAAATGACAAACTGAATGTAGGCGACAGGGTAGAGGTGACCATCCCCGAGCCGAAGGAAGTGGATATTGTACCTCGTGAGATCCCTCTGGACATCGTTTATGAAGACGAGGATGTGTTGGTGCTGAACAAGCCCAAAGGTCTGGTGGTACACCCTGCCGCCGGTCACACCGACGATACCTTGGTCAACGCCCTGCTGTACGCCCGGGGAAATGCCCTCTCCGGGATCAACGGGGAGCTGCGTCCGGGAATCGTCCATCGGATCGACAAGGATACCTCCGGGCTTCTGGCAGTGGCGAAAAATGACCTCGCCCACACGGTGCTTGCCTCCCAGCTGAAAGATCACACGATGGCAAGAACTTACGAAGCCATTGTATGCGGCGGGATGAAAGAAGACGCAGGCACTGTGGATGCCCCCATCGGTCGCCACCCCAGCGACCGGAAGAAAATGTGCGTGACCGCCCGCAATTCCCGAAACGCTGTGACCCATTGGGAAGTGGTCAAGCGCTATCGCGGCTATACCCATGTGCGCTGCCGACTGGAGACCGGACGCACCCACCAGATCCGGGTGCATATGGCGCATATCGGTCACCCGATCCTGGGCGACAAGGTCTACGGACACAAGAAAACCGAACTGGGACAGGACAGCCAGTGCCTCCACGCAGGCGTACTGTGCTTCCGGCATCCCAGAGACGAACGGCCTGTGATCGTGCAGGCCGAGCTTCCTGCGTATTTTCAGGCAGTTTTGGACAAACTGGAAAGGATGTTATAAATGGGACGCTTTGATCAGGTGCTGCTCACTGTAGATTACGACCGCACACTGACCGCCCCGGATTCCACCATCCCGGAACGGAATTTGGAGGCGATCCGGCAGTTTATGGCAGACGGCGGTGCGTTTACGGTGAATACCGGACGCAGTGTGGCAACCTTCTGGCAGCAGATCGAGACCATCCCGGTCAACGCCCCCTTCCTGCTGTATAACGGCAGCGCCGCCTACGCAGACGGCAAGCTTACCCAGTGCCACACCATTGACCTGGATGTTTGGCAGACTATGGAGACTATGGCAAATCTGTTCCCGGATCTGAATCTGGAAATTCAGGGGTCAGCGGTGCATTATCTGATCAACCAGCGAGAAGAGATGGTATCACTCTACCATGCGCTGGGCTGGCGGCACACCGAGGCTCAGTGGGGGCAGGATGTCGGTCCGTTTTTGAAGTTCTCCCTGTTCGGTCGCGCCCGGGACAACACGGTGGCGCAGTTCTTCTCCGGCTCTGCAGAGGAAATACAGCGAATGAACGAAGCCGAGCAGCAGATCCGCAGCCTGTTCGGCGACAAGGTGGAGGTGTTCCGGGCAGCCCCCAGGATCATCGATGTCCACGCCAAAGGCGTGTCCAAGATCCGGGCAGCACGGGAGCTGCAAAACGCAATGGGACGCAGCATTCTGGTCTGCGTGGGCGACGCGGAGAACGACATTTCTATGCTTGACGGCGCTGATTATGCCTTCTGTCCTGCCGACGGTGTGGTGGCTAACCGGTACGAAACCGTGTGTAATTGTGCCGAAGGCGCTGTGGCAGATGTGATTTATAAAAAAATCCCGGAAATTCTGGCAATACGACCTTGACAGAGGCGAATTTATGTGCTAGAATCCTATAGCTGAATCAGCAAGGCGAAATGTGGATTTGCGGGTGTAGTTCAATGGTAGAACACCAGCCTTCCAAGCTGGATACGCGGGTCCGATTCCCGTCACCCGCTCCAACAAATGCGCCAGTAGCTCAGCTGGATAGAGCAACTGCCTTCTAAGCAGTAGGTCAGGGGTTCGAGTCCCTTCTGGCGTGCCATTTTTCCTTGCAAAGCCGTTCAGCAAACTGAATATGGTGGGTGTCGCCAAGCGGTTAAGGCCCCGGATTGTGGTTCCGGTATTCGTGGGTTCGAATCCCATCACCCACCCCATAAAAAAGAGAGTAGCATCTGCTACTCTCTTTTTTATATGGGTCTTTGTGGGTGATGGGATTCGAAAGACCGGCACCAGTGCGCACACTGGTGTATCAAACAGTCCGGTGGACTGTTTGATAGGTCGTGGGAGAATCCATCTCTTTCGGAACGCACTCTGTAAAGGGTGGGAAACGAAAGAGATTTTCTCATTCCTATCTACACGCCTATGGAGTGGCGGGTAATGGGATTCGAAAGATTCAATGCAACGCGGACGAGCGTTGCCGGCGAGGGCTCGACCGAGCCGAACCTTTATTTTCGCAAAGCGAAAATGCAAACGAATCCCATCACCCACACATAAAGTTCCCGTGGGAGAATCCATCTCTTTCGGAGCGCACCCTGTAAAGGGTAGGAAACGAAAGAGATTTTCTCATTCCCATCTGCCCGCCTATAGCGTGTCGGGTGATGGGCAGTTATTCATTATCGTATAACGCCAGTTTCTTATCTATGTCATCCATCTCCTGTTTTATTCGTTCGAGCGTTTTTTCTAACCCTTTCCGCTTTATTCGCAGTTCATCCTCCTGTGACAATACCCAGCGTTCCCCCGCATAATCACAATTATAGCAATCTTCCTCACACCCCTGACATTGTTCAGGAATCAGATCCGTTTCGATCCATTTCATAAATAAGCCTCCCAGTCTGTTTTATCACACACCAGTATAGGCAAATTTTTGCTAATATTCAAGTAGCCTTTTTCTGTAGATAATAGATACATCTACCGGAAAGTGTGGTTATCAATATGATTTCTTATGACCCTTTGTGGAAAACAATGGAGAAAAAGGGCATCACCAAATATGCCTTGATTTATAAGTTGGGTTTTAGTGCGTATACGATCACCAATCTGAAACGCAACAAGAGCATCACTATGAACACGCTGGAAAAGCTCTGCTCCGTTTTACAATGTACGCCAAATGATATTATTGAATTCACCAAAGACTGACGCTTTTGCTTTTGCAAAAGCGCCGGTCTTTTCCCTTAGATGTTATAAAAAGCAAGCGGAAATTCCGCTTGCTTTTTTCTTTGCATATTTTACAGTGTCAAACTGGGGGCGGTATACACCCTTGCGGCATATTCCTGATCCAGCAGGTACAAGCCCTTGGGGTCTTGCCCAAAGAGCTTATAGCGGCTGATCATGGTATCCGCGCTGTCCTCTTCCTCCATCTGCTCATCCACAAACCAGTCCAGGAACTTCATGGTCCGGTAGTCCTTTGCCTGATGGGCTTCGTGGTAGATGTTGTTGATCAGCGCGGTAACATAGCGCTCGTGCTCCGCGGCGATCTCCAGAGGCGAAAGAACAGAGTCGAACACCTTGTCGGGCTTGCCGATGGCTTCCAGGGTCACCTTCAGCCCGTTGTTCTGCATATATTTCATAAACAGCAGAGCGTGGTCTCTCTCCTCCTGTGCCTGCACCGTATAGTAGTTGGCGTAGCCATCCAGATCCAGACCGTCATAATAATTTGCCATATCCAGATACAGATAGGCACTGTAAAATTCTTTGTTGATCTGCTCATTCAGCAGAGCGGCAATTTTGTCGTTCATAGAAACATTCCTTCCTCATATAGTTCCGCCGGTCTCCGGTCAGGGAGACCGGCGGCTTTCGTATCGTCGGTAATTATCTTACTTGAAGTATCTCTCCAGCAGGCCCTTCAGTGCCTTGCCGTGGCGAGCTTCGTCCTTTGCCATCTCGTGGATGGTATCGTGCAGGGCATCCAGGTTGTTCTTCTTGCAGCAGGCTGCCAGATCGAACTTACCCTGAGTAGCGCCGAACTCGCAGTCCACACGCCATGCCAGATTGTCCTTGGTGGTAGCCTTCATATTGGGCTCAAGAGTGCTGCCCAGCAGCTCTGCGAACTTTGCTGCGTGCTCTGCCTCTTCCCAAGCTGCCTTCTCCCAGTACAGGCCGATCTCGGGATAGCCCTCACGGTGAGCGATCCGTGCCATGCACAGGTACATACCCACCTCGCTGCACTCGCCGTTGAAGTTGGCGAACAGCTGCTCACGGATGTACGCCTTGTCCTCGGCAGAGATGTCAGCGTTGTCACGGACAGTGGTCTCATAGATGCCGAACTCGTGCTCAGCAGCCAGCTTCATCTCGCCCTTCTGCTCCACGAACTTGGAAGCAGGCACTTTGCACACAGGGCACTTGAAGTCATCTGCCAGCTCATCGGCAGTGTGGACATAACCGCAAACAGAACATACAAACTTTTTCATAATGATTTCCTCCAGAATTTTTATAAATTATTTTTTAATTATGCTGTTTCATTGTGTGCCTTGCAGGCTTTGCAGACACCGGTGAAGCTCAACTGGCAACCCTCCACCTGACCGCCGCAGCTGACCGCTGCGATACTTTTCAGTGATTCCGGGACTTGCAGATCCATAAGATCGATGACCGCGTCGCAGTTGCCGCAGATAAAGTGGACGTGGGGATCTGTGTTTCCGTCGAACCGCTCTACGCCATTCACCGTAGCTACGCTGGTGGCGAGTCCCTGCTTTTTGAACAGGGTCAGGTTTCGGTACACCGTCCCAAGGGACAGATCCGGGATCTGGGGCTTGAGCTGTGCGAAAACCATTTCCGCCGATGGGTGCGTATCCGTTTCCCGCAGCCACGCTAAAATCGCATCTCGCTTACGGAAGTGCTTTGTGGCGGGCTCCATATGCTCACCTCTTTCTAAATGCGAATAATTCTTATTTACATCTAGAGTATACCATCCCCTTTTCCGTTTGTCAATAGGGAAATGAAAAAATTTTTCGGTATTTTTTAATATACGATTTCCCGGTGCCATATTTGACACCCCCATAAAAATCTGCTACCATAGAGCCAAAAGGAGGTGTGGCGGATGCGTGCCCGTAAACTCACCGCGATGGCGCTGCTTTCCGCCATTGCACTCACCATCTTCACCCTGGAAGCACAGATCCCCGCCCTGATCCCCATTCCGGGCATCAAGCCGGGGCTGAGTAATATCGTCACCGTTTATGCGGTCTTTGCCATCGGCTCCCGGGAGGCAGCGCTGATCTTAGCGGTGCGAATTTTTCTGGGGGCTGTGTTTGCTGGCAATTTCAGTACGATCTTATACTCCATCGCCGGCGGCGGAGCGGCGATCCTGATCACCATAGTCTTAAAACATTTCTTAAAGAAGAATCAGCTATGGGTGGCGGGCTGCTTAGGCGCGATCGCCCACTCCATCGGACAGATGGCAGCAGCGATCCTGATCTCCGGCACACCGTCGCTGATCATCTATCTGCCGATTATGATCGTGTGCAGTATTGTTGCCGGACTGTTCACCGGACTCTGCGCCCAACTGCTTGTGAATCGAGGAAACCGTTTATGGAAAACTATTTTCAAATGAATCTGACCCCCAATCAGGTCAATGCCATCTCCTCTCTGGGACTTGCCCACATCGGGGACGGGGTGTTTGACCTGCTGTGCAGAGCCTATCTTTGCGAAAAAGGCGACCAGACGGTGCTGAAGCTTCACAAGGACACGGTGGCGCTGGTAAAAGCCCCCACCCAGGCAAAATTCGCAGAAATCCTTCAGCCGCATTTAACGGAAGAAGAATTCGCCTACTTCCGCCGGGGCAAAAACGCCCACACCCACGCCGCACCCAAATCCGCCAGCCGCCGGGAATACGCCCTGGCTACCGGTCTGGAGGCACTGTTCGGCGCACTGTATCTTTTGGGGCGAACAGAGCGGCTCAACCAGCTATTCCATATTATTATGAATGAGGAAGCGTAAAAATGGCATTTGACGCATTTTTTCTCACTGCGGTCCTGGAGGAGCTCCGGGAGAAAGCCACCGGCGCCCGGGTGGAGAAGATCCATCAGCCCAGCCGGGACACGGTGATCCTGCACCTGCGGTGTGAGGGCAGCCGGGAAAAGCTGCTGTTTGCCGCCAATCCGCCGGCTCCCCGGCTGCCCTTTGCTCCCGCCAGCCCGGAGAACCCCGACCAGCCGCCGATGTTTTGTATGCTGCTGCGCAAGCTCCTGTCCGGTGCCCGTCTGGCGGAAATTACGCAGCCGCCTATGGAGCGTATGGCCGCTTTTCACTTTGACTGCACTGACGAAATGGGCTTCCCTGTTCAAAAGCAGTTGGTGGTGGAGCTGATGGGCAGGACCTGCAATCTGTATTTGTTAGACCCGGACGGACGCATTATCGACTGCCTGCGCCGCATCGGTCTGGACGAGACCAGTAAGCGACCCGCCCTGCCCGGGATGTACTATCACCTGCCCGAGCCTGTGGCAAAGACCGATCCGTCAACCCTCGTTACGGAAGATTATGTAAACCTATTGACTGCACCGGGGGCAGACCTGCTTGCCGACCGGCTGATGGATACTCTGGGCGGTCTGTCCCCCCTGGTATGCCGGGAAGCAGCTCTGTTTGCCGCGGGAGATACCGATGCCCGGGTTTCTGGAATTGACCCCAGGCCCGTTGCCGAAAAGCTCGCCCTCTTTTTTAATGAGCATCTGGCGCATCCCGCGCCCTACTACTACGCCGCCCCCGACGGCACGCCCAAGCAATTCGCATTCTGCCCTGTGCGTCAGTACGGCAATTGCCTGCAGGCAAACTCTTTCACGGCGTTGATGGACAATTATTATATTGTAAGAGACCGGAACGATGCCATCCGCCAAAAGGGACAGGCGGTACGCAAAACCCTGACCAATCTCTGCCAGCGGATCCGGCGCAAGCTCGGGGTGCAGCAGGAGGAGCTCACTGCCACCTATGACCGGGAAAGGCTGCGGCAGTTGGGTGATATTGTCACCGCCAACCTCCACCGCATCACCAAGGGGCAGACCAGCCTTGCGGCAGAGGATTTCTACGATGAAGAAATGAAGACCGTAGACATCCCTCTGTCCCCCATCCTGTCTCCCCAGCAGAACGCGGCGAAGTTCTATAAGGATTACGCCCGGATGAAAACCGCGGAAAAAGAGCTGACCCGGCAGATTTCCCTGGGGCAGCAGGAGCTCAGCTATCTGGAAAGTGTGCTGGAAGCCCTGAGTCGCGCCCAGACTGAGGCGGAGCTGGAGGAGATCCGGCAAGAGCTGCAGGCCGGTGGCTATGTCCGGGCAGATGCTGCGCGGAAGCGGATGCGCCAGAGCAAGCTCCCTCCCCTGCGGTTTGAATCCACAGACGGCTACCCCATCTATGTGGGCAGGAACAACCGGCAGAATGACGAACTGACCTTCCAGCTTGCCCGAAAGGATGATATCTGGCTTCACGCCCAGAAAGTCCACGGCAGCCATGTGATCATCTCCTGCGGCGGCACTGTCCCCCCGGACAACACTGTCACCCAGGCAGCACAGCTGGCAGCTCACTACGCAGAAAGTGTCGGCGGGCAAAACATTCCTGTGGATGTCACGCCAGTAAAACAGGTCAAGAAGATCCCCGGAGGCAAGCCCGGTATGGTGATCTATCACACGTATCGAACTGTTATCGTCAACCCCTACCCGGAGATCGTGGTCGATCCTTTGAATGCAGAAACTTAACGAAAAGACACAGCGTCCTCGGGCGCTGTGTCTTTTTAATCTTCTGCAGTAAAGAATCTATGATTGGACATAATGTTAATGAATAATTCAAAAACAGCCTATTGACTTTTTTAGCACTCTCTGGTATAGTGTGCTTAGCACTCAAGCAAAAAGAGTGCTAAACCCAGAGAGGAGGGTATTTGTGGAACTGACAGAACGGAAAAAGAAAGTTTTGCGCAGCATCGTGGATCTGTATATCCGCACCGCCGAGCCGGTTGGCTCTAAGGCGATCGCTGAGCTGCCGGATATGAACTATTCCTCCGCCACCATCCGCAATGAGATGGCAGAGCTTACCGCAATGGGCTATCTGGAACAGCCCCACACCAGCGCCGGACGCGTCCCCTCTGCCGCCGGCTACCGGCTGTATGTGGATGAGCTGATGCTGGACTACCGTCTGAGCCTGGACGAGACTCAGACCATCAACACCGCCATTGAAGAGAAAATGCAGCGGGTGGATAAAATGATGGAGCGGGTAGCAAAAATGGTCAGCCAGGCTACTAACCTTCCTGCGATCTCTGTTGCCTCCCGGCAGGGGCAGGTCACCGTGACCCGGTTTGATCTGATCCTGGCAGGACAGGGCAGCTTCATTCTGGTGATTATGCTCTCCAATGACGAGGTGGTCAACAAGCTGATCAAGCTGCCGCTGAGCATTACGGAAGCAGACCTGAAGGTCCTTGCCGCGGTGCTCAACGCCACTATGACCCAGATCCCCCCGGAGGACTTTACCCAAGACCTGCTTGACCGGGTCATGCGTTCCGCGGGTATCGCTTCCAGCCTTGTTCCGGTAATTATGGAATTCACTATGGATGCGCTCCAAAAGCAAAGCAGTATGAATATGGCGGTTGCCGGACAGATGCGTCTTCTGGGACAGCCCGAATACCGGGATGTGGATAAGGCGCAGCGGCTGCTGAACACTCTGGAAGAGGATGCGCTGGCAAACCTGCCTGCGGTGATGCAAAACGCCAACGGCACCAAAGTTCTGGTAGGCCCTGAGAACGTGGCACAGGAGCTGAAAGACTCCTCTGTGGTTATGACCAAATTTGACATCGGTGACGGTATGCAGGGTATGATCGGCGTGGTAGGACCTACCCGTATGGATTACGCCAAGGTCACCGCAAGACTTTCCTACTTTGCAGAAAGTCTTTCCAAGATGTTTGCAAAGCCCGAACACTTACAGCTTCCGGACGCCGTGCCGGAGAGTAACCCCAATGAGGAGGCCTGAACGTGGCAAAAAAGGAAAAGAAAGCAGATCCCGTAGAGGAGACCGTAGCGGCAGAACAGACTGCTCCGGAAACCGAAGCGACAGAAACCCCGGAAGTTAACCCCTGGGAGGAAAAATACAACGCAGAGCACGACGCTTACCTGCGTCTGGCAGCGGATTACGATAACTTCCGCAAGCGCACTGTCAAAGAAAAGGAACAGTCCTACGGGCACGGCAAGGCAGACGCCATTGAAAAGCTCCTGCCGGTGTACGACAATCTGGAGCGTGCACTGAATCAGCCTACAGAGGACGCCGCCTACAAAAAAGGCGTGGAAATGACGATGACCCAGCTTGTAAATATCTTCACTGGGCTGGGCGTAGAGATCTTCGGCGCAGTGGGTGATGCATTTGACCCCAACATCCACAACGCGGTCATGCACACCGAGGAAGCGGGCGTGGAAGAAAACACCATCACCCAGGTCTTCCAAAAGGGCTTCAGGCTGGGCGAAAAGATCGTCCGATTTGCAATGGTCCAAGTGGCCAATTGATATTGTATAAAATTTTTCATTCATATAGGAGGAAATTTATTATGGGTAAAATTATTGGTATTGACTTGGGTACGACCAACTCTTGCGTTGCCGTTCTGGAAGGCGGCGAGCCTGTTGTGATCGCCAACGCAGAGGGCGCACGGACCACTCCGTCTGTAGTCGCTTTCTCCAAGACCGGTAAGCGTATGGTTGGACAGGTGGCAAAGCGGCAGGCAGTTACCAACGCCGACCGCACCATCGCATCCATCAAGCGCCATATGGGCGAAAACTACAAGGTCACCATTGACGACAAGAGCTACACCCCCCAGGAGATCAGCGCTATGGTACTGCAGAAGCTGAAGGCGGACGCCGAGGCTTATCTGGGTCAGAGCGTCACCGAGGCAGTCATCACTGTCCCCGCTTACTTCTCTGACGCACAGCGCCAGGCCACCAAGGACGCCGGCAAGATCGCCGGTCTGGAAGTCAAGCGGATCATCAACGAGCCCACCGCTGCTGCGCTGGCTTACGGCCTGGACAAGGAAAACGAGCAGAAGATCATGGTCTATGACCTGGGCGGCGGTACTTTCGACGTCTCCATTTTGGAGATCGGCGACGGCATCGTGGAAGTTCTGGCAACCGCCGGTGACACCCGTCTGGGCGGCGACGACTTTGACCAGAGAGTGATGGACTACCTGGTCAGCGAATTCAAAAAGGCTGAGGGCGTGGATCTTTCCAATGACAAGGTGGCTATGCAGCGGCTGAAGGAAGCGGCTGAAAAGGCAAAGATCGAGCTGTCCGGTATGACCACCACCGCCATCAACCTGCCTTATATCACTGCGGACGCTACCGGTCCTAAGCACCTGGATGTGACCCTGACCCGTGCTAAGTTCAACGAGCTGACCGCAGATCTGGTGGAGCGCACCATGAAGCCTGTCCGTCAGGCAATGTCCGACGCCGGCCTGAAGCCCAGCGATCTGCACAAGGTCCTGCTGGTTGGCGGCTCTACCCGTATCCCCGCTGTGCAGGAGGCCGTTAAGGGCATCACCGGCAGCGAGGGCTTCAAGGGCATCAACCCCGACGAGTGCGTTGCCGTTGGCGCAGCCATCCAGGGCGGCGTTCTCACCGGCGATGTGAAGGATGTTGTTCTGCTGGACGTGACTCCCCTGTCTCTGGGTATTGAGACCATGGGTGGCGTGTTCACCAGACTCATCGACCGCAACACTACCATTCCCACCCGTAAGAGCCAGATCTTCTCCACCGCCGCAGACGGACAGACCTCCGTGGATGTCCACGTTCTGCAGGGCGAGCGTGAGATGGCTGCCTACAATAAGACTCTGGGTCGCTTCCAGCTGAGCGGCATTGCTCCCGCTCCCCGTGGCGTTCCTCAGATCGAAGTCACCTTCGACATCGATGCCAACGGCATCGTAAAGGTCTCCGCTAAGGACCTGGGTACCGGCAAGGAGCAGCAGATCTCCATCACCGCCTCCACCAACCTGAGCCAGGAGGAGATCGACAAGGCAGTCAAGGAGGCCGAGCAGTATGCCGCAGAAGACAAGGCCCGCAAGGAAGAGGTAGACACCCACAACACCGCCGACCAGGTGGCTTACCAGACAGAGAAGACTCTGAACGAGCTGGGTGACAAGATCTCCGAGGAAGAGAAGGCTACCATCCAGACCGCTGTGGATAAGCTGAAGGAAGTCAACAAGGGCACTGACATCGAGGCGATCAAGGCGGCTACCGACGAGGTGCAGAAGGCATTCTATGCTGTCTCCGAAAAGCTGTATCAGCAGGCAGGCGCACAGGGTCAACCCGGCGCACAGCCCGGCGACGACGGCGTTGTGGACGCCGACTACGAGACCGTAGACTAATTTGCAGCCCGAGGGGCGGCCGTCAGCCGCCCCTTTTAGGCGTATTTTGAGGATAAAACGATGGCTGAAAACAAGCGTGATTACTATGAGGTGCTGGGTATCAAGAAGGATGCCAACGCTGATGAGATAAAGAAAGCCTACCGGAAAAGCGCGATGAAGTACCATCCCGACCGGAATCCGGGAGATAAAGAGGCAGAAGAAAAGTTCAAGGAACTGGGCGAAGCCTATGAGGTGCTTTCCGACGACGACAAGCGCGCCCGCTACGATCAGTTCGGCTTTGCCGGCGTTGATCCCAACTACGGCGGCGGTGCCGGTGGCGGCTTTGGCGGTGGCTTCGGTGGCTTTGGGGATATGTTCGGCGGCTTTGGCGATATTTTCGGCGACATTTTCGGTGGCAGCAGTTCCCGCCGAAACCGAAACGCACCCCGCCGGGGCGACGATATCGGCATCCGGCTGGAGGTCACCTTTGAGGAGGCAGCCTTCGGCACGGAGAAAGAGATCTCCTTCCACCGGATCGAAAACTGCTCCGTGTGTAACGGCAGCGGCTCTGCAGACGGCGCGGTAGAGACCTGTTCTCAGTGCCGTGGCAGCGGTCAAGTGCGCATCACCCAGAATATGATGGGTATGGCTGTGCAGACCACCACTACCTGCCCCCAGTGCAGCGGTCGGGGTAAGATCATTAAGAATCCCTGTAACACCTGCCGGGGTAAGGGCAAGGTAAAGAAGAAGCGCACCGTCCGGTCTCAAGTGCCTGCGGGTATCGACCACGGTATGAGCTTCCGTCTCCGGGGTGAGGGCGGCGTTGGCAGCAACGGCGGTCCCAACGGCGACGTACTGGTAGAAGTTTACATTCGCCGCCACGCCATCTTTGAGCGGGACGGTATGGACGTTTTGTGCGAAGTGCCCATCACCTTCACACAGGCAGCCCTGGGCGGACAGATCGAAGTACCTACTCTGGATGGCAAGGTCTCCTTTGACCTGCCCGAGGGAACACAGACCGGACGGGACTTTGTGCTGCCCGGAAAGGGCATCCCCCAGGTGGGCAATCCCCGCCGCCGGGGCAATCACCGCTTTATCGTCACAGTAGAGACCCCCACCAAGCTGACTAAGGAGCAGCGGGAGCTGCTGCGGAAGCTGGAGGAAAGTCTGGACGGCAAGGCAAGTCCCAAGCGCAAAAAATTCTTCGACACTCTGAAAGATTTGTTTGACTGAAAAAACCGGGATAAGGCTTGACCCTTATCCCGGTTTTGTTGTATAATGGGGAAAAACATCGCGAAAAACAAATATTTGGAGGCTATTTTATGAAGCGTGCAGACTATATCAGCTGGGACGAATACTTTATGGGCGTTGCCATGCTGGCAGCCCGCCGGAGCAAAGACCCCAGCACCCAGGTGGGTGCCTGTATCGTATCTCAGGACAACATCATCATCTCCACCGGCTATAACGGTATGCCCAAAGGCTGCAGCGATGACGAATTCCCCTGGGACCGCACCGGCGAAGAGACCAAATACCCCTATGTGGTACACGCAGAACTCAACGCCATCCTTAACGCCAACGGCCGTGACCTCCGGGGCAGCCGCCTGTATGTGGCACTGTTCCCCTGCAACGAGTGCGCCAAAGCGATCATCCAGAGCGGCGTGAAAGAGGTATTCTACTTATCCGATAAATACGCCACCACTCCCACCACCCTTGCCTCCAAGCGGATGCTGGATGCCGCCGGTGTCAAGTACACCCAGCTGCGCCCGGCAGTCAAGTCCATCACTCTGGACTTTATCCCCGAAGAAGAGAAATAGAATTTGTAGGGGCGGATATTATCCGCCCCTACATCCGCAGGATGTAGGCAGTTGCATAGTTTTAGGGCGCGTTGCAATATTTGCAACGCGCCCTTTTTTATTTATGGAATTACAGATCCTTACATCTCGAAGGGATCCATGCCCAGTGCAGGGTGACCCACCTCGGCCAGGAAGTTCATCAGCTCTTCGCCCTCGGTGCAGATGGTCTCATCGGCAACCATATCGGTGAAGTTCTCGATGCCGTACATCTCCATGACGGTGGCATCCAGGCGCTCACGGACCTGCTCCTTCAGATCCTTGGGCATCCACATAATACGGACAGGACCACCCTCAGCAGCAATAAACTTCTTGGAGAAGATGAACTGCTTGCCGTGACCCATAAAGCCGGGGGTCTGCACACCGCCGCCGGTCTGGGAAGCCATATCGGAGAAGGTCATACCCATGGGAGTCATACCTGCATGCTCACGGCAGGTAATGATAACACCCTGACAGGTGAAGGGATCGAAGCCGCAGATACACTCGAAGCAGCCGCAGGAGGTCATGGGATCCTGGAACAGAGAGTACAGAGTCACGTGCTCCAGTGCGCCGTGAGAGTACTTGGCAATGGCCTCATCCACGTCCTCGTAACGACCCAGGGCCTCGTCGATGCAGCGCTCCTTGGGAACGATCTGGCAAGGACCGGCGGGATCCAGCTCATTGGTAGCCTTGGCATCCAGCCAGGAGACCGCGCCGCACAGACCCAGACGCTCGGGGGTAACGATACAGACGTGGCTGGGGGAGAACGCCTGACACATAATACAGGTGTAGTAAACAGGAACAGACTCGTCGGTCATGGAACGCAGACGGTCGTCACGCTTTGCAAACACTTCGTTGGCGGCTGCACGCAGAGCCTTGTTCTGCTCGGCGTCCACCACGATGGTGACCTGGCACTTATCCACAACGGCCTCGAACTCGCTCTTGATCTTGGCGTACAGCACTTCGCCCAGGTGAGCAAACTTGAAGCCCGCCTCGAAGTCAGCCTTGCTGATACGGATACGGATCATATCACGCTGACCGGTATGCATAACGCCCTCGATGCAGTTGAGGTATGCGTGGAACTTACGCTCCATAACGGACTCGAAGTCCGGCTGCATAGCCTTGCCTGCCACATCCACGGTGTAGGACAGGGAAATCTTGGAGCCGACCTCGATCTGATCGATCTCGGGACCGATGACGGTGATCTTGTGATCCTCGACCTCGCTTGCGTCCTTGGTCTGGACCAGCTCGAAGCAGTCCACACGGGAGCCGTCCACTTCCACCTGCATATCGCCACGGCGGATAATTTCGCCTTCGAATGCGGAAGCGTAGGAAACAGGGATGTCGATCTTGGTGATCTTGATCTTGATGTCCCGGGCTTCCAGAGAGGTGGTGTTCCACTTGGAGGTGTCCAGCTGCTGGATCAGGCTCTTGGGAACGCGGAACATATTCTCGGTCTCGTTGGAGATGACCGGGAAGCCAAGGCAGATAGCGCCTGCGCCGTAGGAGACGATCTCGTCGGACAGGGGCTTGTATGCATTGACGAATGCACGGACACGGTCCATGGTGTACTTATACAGATTCTTGGTGTCGCCGGGGGTGATGTTGCCGAAGATCAGTGCTGCACGGATCGCCACAGAGACGATGTGGATCACAGACTGCATCTCGTAGCCCAGAGGTACCACACGTACGCCCTCGCCCAGCTTCATGCCGGACTCAGCGCAATGCTTCACAGCATCGCCGGTGAGAGAGACCAGCATACCCTGTGCCTGGTAGGACTTGGCCAGCGCCACGGTCTCTGCCGGATCGTCAGCGCCGCCAATGATAACCGCAACACCGGGAATATCACCGGTAACCAGGGGCACGCCCAGATTGCGGACGAAGGCGTCGGTCAGGTGACCCATCTCGGGCTCTGCGTAAGGCTCAGCGCCGTGCAGATACTTCAGTGCTTCCAGGAACTCTGCGCACAAAGCGGAAGCAACGCCGCTGTCGAATGCATCCTGCAAACGGGGCGCACGGGTCATCATCGCCTTGATGTTGTCCATAGCAGCCTTCATCTCGCCCAGGTTGCTGATCTTCACGCCGGTGATGCCGTAGTAACAGGGCAGGCTGTAAGCGGTGTCGGGGAATGCAACAGGCTCGCTTTCGCCATAAGTGGCGATGGCCTGATCGATGGCGGCTACGGTACGGGCATAGTTGTAATCGTTACCGCCGAAAACTCTGTCAAAAAGTGTCAACTTCTTATCCTCCCGTTATTTATTATTCACGATCTAAAATTGCTTTGATTTTCCGTATTTCTTCAATTGCCGTGGGGCTGAAGTCATAGGGCGATTTTCCCTGCCGGTCTGCATCGATGATATCCGGATTGTAGTGGATGAAGCCCAACAGGTCTTCTTCGGGGATGGCGGAGCGGATGAATGCCTCATCCTGCTCGTCCCGAACCTTGTTGGCTACCACCCGAACCTGCTTGACACCCAGATCGCTTGCCAGCCGCTTCACATTGCGGTAGGTCTGCACACTGCGGGCGCCGGGCTCGATGACCACGATGAACTGATCCATATTGGCGGCAGTGCCCCGACCCAGGTGCTCCAGACCTGCTTCCATATCCATAATGACCACATCATCCTTGCGGTAGGTCATAGCGGACAGGATGGACTTGAGCATTACGTGCTCCGGGCAGACACAGCCGCTGCCGCCCACATCCACAGTGCCCATCACCAGAAGCTTCACGCCGTTAATATCCTTGGAGAAGGTATCCGGAATATCGGAGACCTGGGGATTGAGCTTAAAAAACTTATTGGCGGCGTTGGCACCGGTGCGCTCCTCTACCAGAGTGCGCATTTTGGAAATGGGAACGATCTGGTCTACCTCCTCCTGGGAAAGACCCAGGGCAAGGCCCAGATTGGCATCGGGATCCACATCGGCAGCCAGGACGGTGCGTCCTTCATCGGCGTAGAGCCGGGCCAGAGTGGAGGACAGGGTGGTTTTACCCACACCGCCCTTTCCGGTAATCGCTACTTTCATTGGCTTAGATACCCAAAGCTGCGCGCTTTGCTTCGATGCAGGCGATCATCTTGTCGCCAAGAGATTCGATGTCAGTATCCACAACGAACTTTGCTTCGACCCATTCCTTGATGCCGTCTTCACCCTGCAGCAACCGGGTAACTTCGGAAGAGCCCTTGGAGTAGGGATCCACACCCAGGAAGGTCTCGATGCCGGTAGCCACAACGTAGTTACCGATGGAGACTGCCTTTTCGGACATCCATTCGGGAGCGCAGCCAACCACAGGAACCTGGGAGATGTTGATGCCCCAGTCCTTGGCAATATCTGCAGCCAGGATCATCATACGGGAAATATCCACGCAGGAGCCCATGTGCAGCACGGGAGGAATGCCTGCCAGCCCGCAGACACGCTTCAGACCTGCACCGCAGTATTCCTTAGCCTGCTCGGGATCCATAAGACCCGCCTTGGCAGCTGCCTGTGCGGAGCAGCCGGTGGTGATGACGATAATGTCGTTCTCCAGCATCTTCTTCATCAGCTCGATGTGGGCGGTGTCGGGACGAACCTTGGGGTTGTTACAGCCGACCATAGCCACAGCGCCGCGGAGGACACCGGAATGGACACACTCGATCAGAGGCTTGGTAGTACCCAGCTCATCCACCTGGGTGTTGGCAACGCCGTCCAGAACCTTCTTGATGGCCTCAACAGAGTAGCCGACGCGAGCCTTCTGCTTCTGGTTGGGAATGTTCACCAGCTCGGGCTTGCGGTTCTTGAAGTTCTCGATGGACATCTTCACGATGGCCTTTGCATTGTCGCCGGCGGTCTCCGCGCTGAAGCGGTAGAACTCGGAATCCGGGATCTGTGCAATGGGAGAGGTGGTGATGAACTTGGTGTGGAAGCACTTGCTGAGGGGTCCCAGTGCGGGGAAGATGCACTGCACGTCCACAACGATGGACTCGCAAGCACCGGTAAGTACCACATTGTCCTGATTCAGGAAGTTACCGGCCATGGGAATACCGTGGCGCATGGTGACTTCGTTGGAGGTACAGCAAACGCCGGACACGGTGATACCCTTAGCGCCCATAGACTTGGCGTAAGCGATCATCTCGGGATCGTTTGCGTAGTAGACGATCATTTCAGACAGAGAAGGATCGTGACCGTGGACAACGATGTTGACATTGTCCTTTTCCATAACACCGATGTTTGCCTCGGTGTCGATGGGCTTGGGAGTGCCGAACATAACGTCGGAGAACTCAGTGCCCATCATAGAGCCGCCCCAGCCGTCGGACAGACCGGCGCGCAGAGCCTGACGGATCAGCGCTTCAGCCAGGGAGGAGCAACCCATATGGGTCATATGCAGGGACTGGGAAACTTCACGGTCGATGGCGCGGGGGGTGATCTCCGCGTCTTCCCACAGCTTCTGGGTGTGCTCGGGAGCACGCTCCACAAACCGCTGGGTGCCGAAGGGCTTGCCGTACTCCAGCAGACCGACCTCAGCCATTTCGTGAGCCAGATCATAGATGTCCTTGCCCTCGGTCTCAACGCCCCATTCCTTGGCGATACGGATCAGCTTCTCGGGATCCTTGACCTGGTAGTTGCCACCCTCACGGGTCTGGTGCAGGGTGTGCATGATCTCACGACCGTGGTCGGAGTGCGTTGCAGCACCGCCGGCGGTGAAGATCAGATAGTTACGGGCGACGATGCCGTGAACATCACAGCCACAGATACCGCGAGGTGCCTTGGGAGTGATCCGGCAGGGACCCATAGAGCAGATCCGGCAGCAGGTGCCCGCTTCGCCGAAGCCACAGTGAGGCGACTGATTCTTTGCGCGCTGCTGCCAGGTGTCAGCACCGACCTTCTGCGCGTTTTCCAGCAGAGAGTTGGTAGCAGCTTCCATCTCTTCGATGGTAGTGGTAAATGCCCAATCCTTCAATCTTATTTCCTCCTAACAGATTATTCATCCAATACGTACAATGCTTTTTCAGCGCATAGTGTATCAGTATTATTTTACTCATTTGCCTATCGAAAGTCAATTGTTATTTCCTATACATTTCGACCCTATTTTCCCTATCCCCCACCGGGGGATTTTGGTGGATTTGTTCAGCGCCCCTGTTTTACCCCTTAAGAATATGCAAAATTGGGCGGCAAATGCCGCCCAATCCTTAATAGTATTTTATCTGTACTTTCACGTACTTGTTAAGCACCGCAATGGTATTGGTACAGGAGTCGTAGATCTGCAAGGACAGATAATCGGTCTGGGATTTATCCTCACTGTACGTGCTGATCTCCACCCAGTACTTGGCATCCTCTTTCTGATGGAACGCCCAAAACTGGCTCATATTCCCGGCTTCACAGTCCCGGTACAGCGCCTCCAGAAGTTCCTCGTGGGCCTCCTTGGGAAGCAGATCCTCCGAATAGATCTTCCCTACGCTCTTTTTGAAGGCTTCCCAGTCCGCCGTCTGAAACACGCACTGCCAGGAGCTGAAATAACGGTCCAGCGTCTTCCCCTCTTCGCTGTTCACAGCAACCGGGTAGCACCGTTGCAGGGTTTCCCCCGATTTTAGTGTGTATTCCAGATACAGGTGGATATACGGCTCTTTCGGCTGGGAGACGCGTTCTCTTGCCAGCTTTTCGTGCATCTCCCGGATGACCCGGATATCCTCCTCGTCCTCCAGTACAAAACCGTCATAGTTGTAATGATAGTAAGGCATGCCGGCAATGGTAACGCTGTCCACCTTTTCCGGTGCAGGCACTGCGTAAGTGATCCCCAAAGGATCCAGCCGGGTGACCAGTAAGCTGCCAAAGAAGGCGATCACCAAGACCGCAAAGGCAAGGAGTACCTTAGGACGAAAGACCTTGACCGTCCTGTCCAGCAGCATCCTGCCGGTGAAGAAACCGATGGCGAAGCCCAGCACCAAAAAGACATATTGGGCACTTTCCCCAAATAAGCCCGCCACCTCATACAGCAACGCACCGGCGCACAGGGTATACAGGCACAGGAACACCGGGCTGACCCACCGGAACGCGATAAAATCTCCGGCGCTTTCCAGTTTTCTGGAACGGTAGATCGCCATCGCCAACGTAAGCAGCACGATACCGACACCGGCGCTGATGAACAGATACCGCCACTGCTCACCAAGGAAACCATCAAACCAAAAACCCATAGGTTTGCCGTAACCGGTGATCACATAGTTGAACTGGGAAAAGGCAACCGCAGGACTGTAATATGCGTACCGGCTAAAATCCGTCTCAATGCCAAACAGGAGAGGCTCGTAAAACCGTTTTGCCAGCCAGGCCACCAGCACCGACAGGAAATTAAAGATCCCGTACACCGCCGCCGCGCCCAGCCGATTGCCCGCGCACATGGCGGCAAACACCGCTGCGCCGAAAAAGAACAGGTATTGCAGCAGCATCAGTCCCAGCCAGATCAGCGCCATATAATAGTACTCCTGCAGCAGCAGTGCGGCGATCACAGCGCCCACCGCATTGGGGATCAGGCAAAACAGCAGGCCCGATGCGCAATGGGTCAAAAACCAGCCTTCCCGGCGCATGGGCATAGCGTGGAGCATATTGCACATTCTGGGTGTGAACAGGTCGCCGAACAGCAGCAGTCCGCAAAGGCCCGCATAGGCAAAATTGACGATGCCCATGGGCATCAGAAGCTCTACCGCATTGTTGGCAAACCGCGCCGCTGTGCTTTGGGTGTCCCAAAGCAGGAAGATCGTCATCAGCATAAACAGGGTGTAAAGTCCCCACACCGGTGCAAACCGGGTAATGTCCTTGCGCAGGACGGTGGGATTAAAGTACGATGTTTTTAACTTCATAGTTCACACCTCCCAGCTCATAAATAAAGATCTCCTCCAGAGAAAGGGGCAGCACATCAAAGTATGCAGGGCGCATCTGCCGCACCTTCGCGGCAACCTCCTCCGCCGTGCCCCGCACCACCAGTGTCTGCAGCCGCCCGGAGCTTGCGGTATGCAAAATTTCCAGCCCCTCCGGGGCATCGCCCACCAGCTGCAGCTTCACCGTATTGCCCTGCATATCCGCCAGACTGCGCTCCAGAAGCATTTTGCCGTGATCCATAATACCCACGTGATCGCAAATGTCCTCCAGCTCCCGTAAGTTATGGGAGGAGATGAGCACCGTGGTCTCCCGCTGGGCAACATCAGAAAGGATCAGGCTCCAGACCTGCCGTCGCATTACAGGATCCAGTCCGTCCACCGGCTCATCCAGGATCAGAATGTCCGGACGGGTGCAAATGCTCAGGTGAAACGCCGCCTGCTTCTGCATACCTTTGGAGAAGCGCCGCATCGGGGATTTTCTGGGCAGCTGAAACACCTCAAACAGCCGCTCAAACAGCTTATCGTCAAAGCGGGGATAGATCCCCCGGTAGAATTTGCGCATATCCTCCAGGGATGCCGACGGGAAATAGAAGATCTCATCCGGGATGGAGGCGATCCGTTCCTTTACCTTGGGATTCTCATACACCGGCAGACCCTCCAGGGTCACTGTGCCGGAATCCGGGCGGTAGACACCGGCGAGGTGGCGAATGGCAGTGGTTTTTCCTGCACCGTTAGGTCCGACCAAGCCGTACACCGCACCCTGAGGCACAGTCATAGAAAGATCGTCCAGTGCCTTGAATTTACCGAATGTCTTGGTGATATTATTCATCTGAAGCATAGGTGTTCCCTCCTTCCAATCGTTGGATCAGTTCCTCCATTGTCAACCCGCTGCTGCGCAGGGCGGCAACGGCTTTGTCAAATTCTGCCAGCAATGACTGCCTGTCCCGGGCAAATTCCCCGGGGATGCCGCAGACAAAGCAGCCCTTCCCGGGTATGGTGGCGATCCAGCCCTGCATTTCCAGCTCCCGGTAGGATCGCTGGATGGTATTGGGGTTAATGGCAAGCTGAGTTGCCAGCTCCCGAACGCTGGGCAGCCGGTCGCCGTTTTGCAGGACACCCGCCAGGATCTGCTCCCGGACACCGTCGGTGATCTGGCTGTAGATGGGTCGGGCATCCCGGTAATTGAGCTGTATCATAACCCTCGCCCCTTTCTGGAATAAGTGTATTAACCGTACTAAGTGTACTAGTACAGTTATCCTACACCAACCGCATCTGTTTGTCAATCCCCTTTACGCAAAAAGGCCCCCTCTGATGAGGGGGCTGGCAAAAATCTTTGATTTTCGACTGGAGGAGAAAGGCTTTTCCTTTATTCCCGGATCAGTTCCCGGAAAACCGGAAGGCTTCTGATGATCTTGTCATAGCTGACACAGTAGCACAGCCGGAAATAGCCCGGACAGCCAAAGCTGTCCCCGGGCACCAGCAGAACATCTTTTCTCATCGCTTTCTTAGAAAACGCCTGAGCATCTCCCCCCGGCGCTTTTACAAAGAGATAGAACGCGCCGTCCGGCTTTGCCACCTCATAGCCTGCTTCCACCAGTCCCCGGTACAGTGCCTGCCGGTTGCGGTCGTAGGTTTCCAAGTCCGGGCGCAGGTGCGCGCACCGGGCGATCACCTTTTGCCAAAGCGCCGGCGCGCACACATGACCGCCGGCTCTTTCCGCCCCAGCGATGGCATCATACAGCGCCTGCCCGTCCTGTGCCTGTGCAGGAACATAAATATAGCCGATTCGCTCTCCCGGCAAAGACAGCGACTTGGAATAGGAATAGCAGACGATGGTATTGGGATAGATAGTGGGGATAAAGGGCGCAACAACGCCATCATACACCAGCTCCCGGTAAGGCTCATCCGCTACGATATAGATGGGATGTCCGAATTGAGCAGATTTCCGGGTCAGTAGCTCTGCCAATCCCCGCAAAGTCTGTTCCGTGTAGACTGTGCCTGCGGGATTGTTGGGGGAATTGACGATGATCGCCACGGTGTTTTCCGTCAGCGCCGCCTCCACCGCTTCCAGACGGATTTGAAATTCCGGCACATCCGGCGCCACTACCCGTAAGGTCGCACCCGCCTGCTCCACAAAGGGTTTATACTCAGGGAAATACGGTGCGATGGCCAAAACTTCCGCACTGGGCACTGCCAGCGCCCGAAACACCGCCGCCAACTCCGGGGCTGCGCCACAGCCAATGAACAGCTCCTGTGGAGTAATGGATGTTCCAAACCGGGCATTCAGATCCGCCGCAATGGCGAGCCGGGTCTCCAAATCTCCCTGGGCGGAGGTGTAGCCGTGGATCAGCGACCCACTGGATTCCTCCAGAATCTCCCGAATGGTCTGATCCACCTCCGGGGGAGACGGAATGCTGGGATTTCCCAAGCTATAGTCAAATACATTTTCCTCTCCCACCACCGCCGCTCTGGCGTGTCCGTATTCAAACAGCTCCCGGATGCAGGATCGGTTCGCACCCAGCGCATACATTTTTTCGTTATACACAGATCTTCCTCCTGTTGAAAAGCTCACACTTCATATAAAGGGCTGACCGGATCAAACCGCTGGGGCTTGTATGTAACCGAGCCGATGGGTTTTCCTCCCACACCGTACTTGGGATTATACCCAAACAAGTTTACATAACATTCAAGGTCATCCTTTTCCGCCTCCATAGTTTTCATCACCGCCACCGTGGCGATCACATCGTCCACCGCCCGGTGGGAATTGACCACCTGATCGGCAAGCCCATAGACCTCAATGGCGTGACAAAGCTTATGGGGATAGCTGTGGCGGTCCTTGTAGACTGTCAGCAGATCCAGCTTGTCCTTACCCTTAAGGATGGTGGGATCACCGTGGCGCAGGAGGAGATAATATAAAAAGCTCAGATCAAAATGGGCATTGTAGGCAAGCAGCAGCGTATTGCCCCGGAACATCCGGGCAATATCTGCGCACACCTTTTCCTTGGAAACGCCCCGCTGGGCGATATCCTCATTGGTAATACCGGTGAGCTGTTCGATGTTCGGAGGCACACTTCCTCCGGGACTCAAGGTGATCAGCTCATCATATTCCTCTGCAACTACCGCTTCCCCGTTTTGTCGCTCCACTACCACCGCCGCAAACTCGATGATCTCATCCCGGGCAAACTGCAAGCCTGTGGTCTCCGTATCAAACAGCACCAGTCGGTCATAGCGCTGAAACAATTTTTCAAGCTGTGCCATTATGCTCCTCCCTTTGCCAGATCCAATGCCCGGCGGAATTTGCTTTTCGCCTCCGGGATCAGCCCGAAGTCCGCTGACAGTTTTTTTGCAAACGTCATTGCCGCTTCCCGGCTGCCGCTTTTTAATTCCACCTCGACCTCACACAGAGGCAGCGCCTTGCCGCCCCCTGTGAGAACGCCGCTGTCCAGCGCCAGCTCCACAGTGCACGCATCCAATAGCAGCGTCTGTGCCAGACGGGTAAAGCTTGCACCGCACACCGGCACAACCCCACCTTGCACAAGAGTAATCAACTCTTGTATGCCACTTAGTTTACATAACTCCATAATGGTGTCCTCTGTCAATTCGCCTTGGATCTCAAATTCTCCTCTGCCCAACTCGCCTGCCGGAGTCTTCAGGGTGCAGACAGAAACCCCGTTTTCCATCCGCCGCCGCAGGGTGCAAAACCGCGCCGCCAAAGCGCCGTCGGGCGTGTCATAATAGGTTGTCTCCATCTCGAGCTTCATCATTTCTCCGGGGAAAGCTTCCCGAACAGCAGCTTGCTGCCGGGGTGTGGCCCGGTATTTCAGTTCAAATTCAACGCCCACAGAGTCCGCCCCTTTCCATAATTTCATTTATTATACATCACGATGTCCCCGTGCGCAAGAATCTTTCGCAGAAAACGGATTCCGACAAAATAATTCTCTCTGCCGTGATAGGATTTTTCTATACATTTCTATACAAAAGAAAGGTCGTGTTGCGAATGATCTCCATCGATTCTTATGTGCGGCAAGGTCGGCACGTCCTGCGCAGATGGGCATTAAACCCCCAATTACATACCTGTGCCCGGGCAGGCGCGCATATTCTGGCAGGGTTTCTTCTCAGTGCGGCAAGCATCGGAAATGCGGCCCAGCCACTGGCTATGGGGCTGGTGTGCGCCTGCACCGGCTGGTCTGCAGCGCTGACAGCTGCAGGAGGCTGTCTGGGGTATCTGCTGTTCTGGGGCGCACAGGGATATCAGGGCATCCTGTGGATCTTGGCGGGTCTGACGGCAGCACTGTTGTTAGGTGACCGGCGGATCACCGGAGATACGCCCTTACTGCTCCCTGCGGTAGCAGGACTGATCGTATCTGCCGGCGGCGTTATTTTCCAGACCTGGATGCAGGATACTACGCCCATCCCGCTGTACTTGATCCGCATCGCCTTGGGGGCGGCTTCCACGGGTTTGTTTATCCAAGTCCTCCGGGGACGCAACCCGATCTTAGACTGGATCACCTCCGGGCTTGCCGTTCTGGCGCTGGCACAGATCGTGCCCATCCCCTACCTGGGTCTTGGGTTTCTTGCCGGAGGCGCTTTGGCGGTGGCCGGTGCGTTCCCACCGGCGGCATTGGCTGGACTTGCACTGGATCTGGCACAGGTCACCCCTGCTCCTATGACCGCCGTGCTGTGCGGCAGCTATCTGGTGCGGTTTCTTCCCCGTGCGCCGAAAGCATTGTCTTGTTCCGCCCCGGCGCTGGTATATGTCTTGGTGATGGGGCTGTGTGACCAATGGGATCTGACTCCCCTCCCGGCGCTGCTGCTGGGCGGAATCGGGGGAAGTTTTCTGCCTGCGGTCAAAAAAGTGCCCCATCGCAGAGGGGAGACCGGGGCGGCGCAAGTGCGTCTGGAAATGGCCGCCGGAGTCTTGGCGCAGACAGAGCAACTGCTTTTGGAAGCCCCTGTCGCTCCGGTAGATGAGGCGGCGCTGGTGTCCCGGGCGGCAGAACGGGCCTGCGGCGGCTGCCCTTGCCGAAAGCACTGCAAGGATTCCCGGCGCATCGCCCAGCTGCCACCGCTGATCCTCCACAAGCCTTTGCTTACCGGGGAGGAGCTGCCCATCGTATGCCGGAAAAGCGGGCGGTTTCTGGCGGAGCTGCACCGCAGTCAGGAGCAGCTTCGTTCCATCCGCGCCGACCGGGAGCGCCAACGGGAATACCGGGCGGCGGTAGTGCAGCAATTTCAGTTTTTAGGGGAATACTTACAGGATGTATCCGATCAGCTCTCCCGGCACACCGACACAATGGCACCGTTTTACGAGCCGGATGTGCATATCTACAGCAACCGACCGGAAGCGGATAACGGAGACCGCTGCCTGATGTTCGCCGGAACGCTATGCCGGTATTATGTCCTGCTGTGCGACGGAATGGGAACGGGACTGGGAGCTGTTCAGGAAGGACGCACCGCCGGCAGTATGCTCCGCCGCCTGCTCACCGCCGGGTATCCCGCAGAATCCGCTCTGCGCAGTCTTAACAGCATCTGCGCCCTTCGGGACAGAGCCGGTGCGGTCACGGTGGATCTTCTGGAGCTGCAGCTGGATACCGGCAAGGCTGTGCTTTATAAATGGGGAGCAGCGCCCTCGTATCTGGTCACCAAATTGGGGGCTGAAAAAATCGGGACAGCCGGACCGCCCCCGGGTCTGTCTGTCACAGATTACCGGGAAACTGCGGATCGGCTGTCCCTGCGTCGGGGAGAGACGCTGGTGTTGGTAAGCGACGGTGTCGGGGAAGAGGAAGCCCTGCACTGTTGCTTGAAAATGGCCGGGCGGTCACAAGGGGAATTGGCGACCGCCCTGCTGGAGTGCGGACAACTGGGAGGAGAGGATGACGCCACCGTCGTCGTGGTGCGTCTGTTTCCCGGTGCCACATCCGCATAATACCACACATTTCGCAAAAATCCTGTCGAAACACAAGATGTTGGCATCAAATGTGTAGAAAATCTACCATATATAGCGAGTGATGTCCAACCTTGCAGAAAAAACAGATCGGCTCCCGGTTTTCACCGGGAGCCGTGCGCTTTTCTATTAGGATTCGTAACCCATCGGGTTCTTGCTCTGCCAGTTCCAGGCATCCCGGCACATATCTGCCAGATTCTTTTCTGCCTTCCAGCCAAGCTTCTGAGCACTCTTTGCAGGATCTGCATAGCAAGTGCCGATATCACCGGGTCGGCGGTCTGTGATCACATAGGGCACATCCACCTGATTGACCTCCCGGAAGGTATGGACCATATCCAGAACACTGTAGCCTGTGCCTGTGCCCAGATTGAACACCTCACAGCCGGTATGTTCCGTGACATATTTCACTGCCGCCACATGTCCCTTTGCCAGATCCACCACATGGATGTAATCCCGGACGCCTGTACCGTCGGGGGTATCGTAATCGTTGCCGAAGATACTCAGCTTCTCCCGGCGACCAATCGCCACCTGGGTGATATAGGGCATCAGGTTATTGGGGATGCCTCTGGGATCTTCACCGATCATACCGCTCTTATGTGCGCCGATGGGATTAAAGTACCGCAGCAGGCAGATGCTCCACTTATCATCCGCGTTTGCCATACCGGACAGGATCTGCTCGGTCATATACTTTGTCCAGCCGTAGGGGTTGGTGCAGTGACCGGTACGGCTGTCCTCCCGCAGGGGCATCTCGTTATCCGCGGTATAGACCGTTGCAGAGGAGGAGAAGATGATGTTCTTCATTCCTACTTCTTCCATTACCTTGGTCAGCACCAGGGTGGAGTTGAGGTTATTATCATAGTACTTCCAAGGGATAGAAACGCTCTCGCCCACCGCCTTCAGACCTGCAAAGTGGATCACGCAGCCAATGTCATTCTCTGCAAAGATCTTTCGCAGCAGAGCCTCGTCCCGCACATCTCCCTCATAAAATTTCAGGGTCTTGCCCGTAAGGGACTGCACCCGGTTGAGAGACTCAGGGTTGGAATTGCACAGGTTGTCGATGACGACCACTCCGTAGCCGCATTCCAGCAGCTCCAGACAGGTATGGGAGCCGATATAACCCGCACCGCCGGTAACTAAAACATTCATAAATAATACCTCCCTATTATTTCACTTATGGATATTTTATCCTGTTACGCACAAAAAAGCAATACATATTCCAGCTGACTTCTTATCCCCCACGCTTTTTTTCTTGCTATTTTGGAACACCGGGGATATAATGGAGAGTGAGATAGTATGCACCTATCCTGCAAAATCACAATATCAGGAGGAATCCGTATGGATCCTATTTATGTTACCGGTCACCGCAACCCGGATACCGACTCCATCGTGGCCTCTATGGCCTATGCCGCCCTGCGCAATGCTGTGGGCGACCGGGAATACGAAGCCGCCTGTCTGGGACACGTCTCCGACGAGACCCAGATCGTTCTGGACCGCTTTGGTTTCCAACCGCCCAAACGGATCCACAATCTGTATACCCAGGTGCGGGATCTGGAATTTGATACCCCGCCCCTGCTCAGTGCCGCCGTTACCGTGGGACGGGCCTGGAAAATGCTGCAAGGACAGAAAAACATTTCCGCTGTCCCTGTATCCAACGAGGACGGCACTCTGTACGGTATGCTGTCCAGAGAAGATGTGGCCACATATAATATGGCTTTGGCTACAGCAGGCGTGTTGGAGAAAGTACCGCTTTTCAATGTGCTTTCCGTTTTGGAAGGAAAAGTCCTGAACGAAGCCGGTGAAAACACCGACACCGTTGCCGGCGAAATCGCCATCGCCCTGCCCCAATGCCGGGAAAACCTGCTGTTTAACAAAAAAGAATCCATTGTGCTGTGCGGTCACCAGCCGGATATGATCCGCAGAGCCCTGGAAATGAATGTAAACTGCCTGGTGCTTTGTCAGGCAGAGCTGGATGAGTCGCTGCGCGACCTTCCCACCAAGACCTGCATCATCTCCACGCCCTTTGATGCCTACCGGGCAGCCAGACTGATCTTCCAGTCCACCCCGGTCAGCCGCATCTGCCGCACTACGGATCTGGTCTGCTTCCATCTGGAGGACCGGCTGGACGAGGTGCGGGAGCAGGTGCTGAAGTTCCGCTATCCCTGCTACCCCATTCTGGATGCCCAGGACAAGGTCGTCGGCGTACTGACCCGATATCATCTGCTGCGCCCCAGGAGAAAGCGGGTAGTTCTGGTGGATCACAACGAAGCTGCCCAGTCCGTTCCTGGTTTGGAAGAGGCAGAGATCCTGGAGATCATCGACCACCACCGTCTGGCAGACATCCAGACCAATTACCCCATCTATGTGCGTAACGAGCCTGTAGGCTCTACCAATACCATTATCGCCGGGATGTTCCAGGACAGAGGACTTATGCCCTCGGAGAAAATGGCGGGTATGATGGCGGCTGCGATCATCTCCGACACGGTTATGTTCAAGTCCCCCACCTGCACAGACAAGGATCGCCGCACCGCAGAACGAATGGCGCGGATCGCCAACGTGTCTCTGGAAGAACTGGGCAGAGAGATCTTCTCCGCCTCTGTTGGCAATAAGACCGCAGAAGATCTGCTGTTCTCGGACTACAAGGAGTTCCACATCGCCGGTCACGATTTAGCGGTGGCGCAGGTCACCTGCGTGGACAGCCCCAATATGCTCTCGCGCAAGGAAGAGTTCCTGGCTCTTATGGAGAAAACCGCAAAAGAAAAAGGCTTCTCTATGATGATCCTGATGCTCACCGATGTGTTGCTGGAGGGTACCCAGATCATTTATCTGGGCAACGACGATACCATCCAGCAAGCCTTCAGCGTGCAGCCTAAGGGCAACACCGCCTTCCTGCCCAAAATTATGAGCCGTAAAAAGCAGGTCATCCCCATGCTGTCGGCTCTGTGGGGTTAACTCCACAAAAAACAGGGTGGAAAATCCAAAATAATCTGTTATACTTTAAGGAGAGAAAGAAATGGGCTTTGACGGTCTGCTGGGAAATGAACGGCTGAAGCAAACGCTGGGCGCGAGTATCCAGCGGGGTCATATTTCCCATTTCTATCTGATCTCCGGACCGGAAGGCGCGGGAAAGCACACCCTGGCAACCCTGCTGGCGGCAGCCATCCATTGTCGCGGACAGGAAAAGCCCTGTCTTACCTGCCCCGCCTGCCGGAAGGTGCTGGCAAATGCCCACCCGGACTTTATCACCATCGATGACCCGGAAAAGAAAACCGTTCCGGTCGATCTGATCCGACAGGCACGCGCGGATATTTTTGTGCAGCCCAACGAGGCGGACCGGAAGATCTATCTGTTCCCCCGGGCGCAGGATATGGGTGTACCGGGACAAAACGCCCTGCTGAAGATCCTGGAAGAGCCGCCTGCTTACGGTGTTTTTCTCCTGCTGACTGACAACCCGGAAAGTTTGCTGCCCACAGTGCGCTCCAGATGTACCCTGCTGACCCTGAACAGCCTCCCGGATGCGCTTCTGCGCAGGCAGCTGCGCCAAGATTTCCCGGAGGCAGACGAGGATACCATTACCGCCGCCATCGCCCGCAGCGGCGGGTATCTGGGTCAGGCAAAGCAGCTTCTGGAGGCCGGCTGTGCCGTTACTCCCCAGACAGATGCTTTCGTGCGAAGCTACTGCAACAAGGACGCTTTGCTCCTGCTGCAGACACTGATCCCCATGGAGCGCTGGAAGCGGGATCAGCTCATCCCCGTTCTGAAGGAATGGGCAGAGCTTTTCCACAGCGCTTTGATATACCGCTCAGGCTCTCCCGTCCTGTTGCCTATGGCACGGCAGCTGGGTGCTGCCAGAAGTTCCTCAGAGTTGCTGGAAGCCGTTGGGCATTTGCAAAAGGCCATCCTGTACGCCCAGGGAAACGTTTCCGTCGCCGCCGTATGCGGCTATTTGGTCTGGGCGCTTAGATAATATATAAGGAGTTCGTTATGGAAAATAAAAAAACTGCCACGGCGGACAAGGATATCACCGTAGTGGATATCCAGTTTCGTCCCGGGCAGAAGGTTTACTTTTTTGATCCCAACGGTATCACCTGCAAAGCCGGTGACCACGTGATCATTGACACCGCCCGGGGTCCGGAATACGGCTACTGCGTCGGCGGCAATCACGCCATCGCGCAAAAGGACATCGTGTCCCCCCTGCGCCCGGTGCTGCGCCTGGCCAACGCCCAGGACGAGAAGATCGCCGCAGAAAATCAGGAAAAGGAAAAACGCGCCTTTGAGGTCTGCCAGGAAAAGATCCGGGAAAGTCAGCTGGATATGCAGCTGGTGTCTGCGGAGTGTGCCTTTGACGGCAGCAAGATCCTGTTCTTCTTTACTGCGGAAGAACGGGTGGACTTCCGGGAGCTGGTGAAGACCCTTGCCGGTATCTTCCATACCCGGATCGAACTGCGCCAGATCGGTGTCCGGGACAAGGCAAAGATGGTGGGCGGACTGGGTATCTGCGGCCTCCCTTTCTGCTGTGCCACCTTCCTGGATGACTTCCAGCCGGTGTCCATCAAAATGGCAAAGACCCAAAGCTTAAGTTTGAATCCCACCAAGATCTCCGGCACTTGCGGCAGACTGATGTGCTGTTTGAAATACGAGCAGGATGCCTATGAGGATCTGATCCGCAACAGTCCCAAGCCCGAGTCCTTTGTGGACACTCCCGACGGCAGAGGCACTGTGGTGGATATTGAGCTGCTCCGTCAGCGGGTAAAGGTGAGAATGGAAGACCGCCCCGAGGTCATCGGCACCTATGCCAACAGCGATATCGCCGTGCTGCGCAACGGCAAGGCGAAAAAGACCGATCCTCCTATCCCGGCAGATCTTGCACCGATCTCCGGTGCCGGAAAGCAGATCAAGAAAGCGGAAGCTTCCGAAGAGTCCCTGCGTTTGGAGCCTATTCGTTTCCGTTACAGCGAGGAGACCATTGTAGAAGAGCCGGAAGTACCTGCTCCCACAGCAGAAGAACCTGCACAGGAAACGCAAGAGGCTCGTTCTTCCCGTTCCCGTCGGAGAAACCGGAAGCACAAGCGTCCGGCCGGTGAGACACAGCCCGCCGAAAAGCCCCAGAATGTGCAAAAGGAAGCTGCCCCGGCAGACAAGCCTGCCGCGGCAAAAAAGCGCCGCCACAACCACCGCCGGCGCAAGCCCAAGCAGCCCGGACAGGACAGTGCCGGTCAATAAACAGCAAAAACGGAGATGCAACCGCATCTCCGTTTTGTTTTTTAATCTTGCGCCTGGCTTATTTCCTGCCGATTCACAAACAGTTTCTCAGAAGCGTGGGGACGGAAGGTCTGCCACAGCAGAATGGCAACCGCCACCACACAGCTGACTGCCGCCAGCATCTGGCTCACCCGGAACGGACCCCAGTAAAGGCTGTCCATCCGCAGACCCTCGATGATCGCCCGACCCAGTCCATACCAGGCGGCATAGCCCAGGGCGATCTGGCCGTCGTACTGCCGTTTTTTCGACAGAAAGTGCAGTAATACGAAGCCCGTCAGATTCCAAAGAGACTCATACAAAAAGGTGGGGTGGTAATACTCATAAGCGCCTGTGACCTTGTTAAACAGCCCCATACGCAGGAAGCTGTCCGTAACTGCACCGAAGGCCTCCCGGTTGAAGAAATTGCCCCAGCGCCCAATGCCCTGTCCGATCAAAAAGCCCAGAGCCACCAGATCCAGCACCGCCGTCACCTTGATCTTTTTGACCTTACAGAATACAAGCACGCCGACGATCGCGCCCAGTACGCCGCCGTAAATGGCAATGCCGCCATTCCAGATATACAGCACGGACACCGGATCATCTGCAAACTCGCTCCAGGAGAAAATGCAGTAATAGAGCCGGGCGCAGATGATCGCCAAAGGGGTGACCCAAAGGACACCGTCCAGAATATCATCCTCCCGCAGACCGAACTGCTTACAGCGGCGGCAGCCGTAGATCACCGCCAGCAACAGCCCCACCGCGATGGCGATGCCGTAGTACCGAATGGAAAGCGACCCGAGCTCAAAACCTCTGTCCGGATTCATTTCCAGTCCCAGACTGGGAAAAGAGATGATGGTATAGTTACTGGGATTCATAATTCACCCCTCCTGTTCGCACGGATAGACCACCGACAGACTGCATCTGTCTTCGGTCACCACCCGTTTGATAAATTCCTGTATCTGTTCCGCCTGTACCGTCCGGTAAACGGAGGGAAAGCGGAAATAGTCAAACCCGGAAAAATGATAGGCGCAAACGCGGAACGCCGTGGCATCGAAGCTGTCTAAGTCCCGGATCCGGCGACCCATAGCACTGCGCTTCATCCGCAAAAACGCCTCCTGAGAAACACCTTCCTCTGCCAGGATCTTTGCCTGCTCCAATATAGCATCGCGCACCGCCTCGGGGTCTTCACTGTCTCCCGAACAGGTCAGCATCGCCATATTATCCACAGTCTCAAAACCGCCGCCGAAGGAAGTATCAATAAGCCCCTGCTCGTACAGCTTCAGATACAGAGGCGAAGATTCTCCAAACAGCGCCTCCGCTGCCAGATCGCCCACCGCCTCCTGCAACACCGCCGTCTCTCCCAGCTCCGGCGGCTCGCACTTAAACCCAAGCTGGAACATAGGCATCGCCACTTCCATATTAGCGCAGACGCTCTTTGTTGCAGTGGACATCTCCTCCTGCCACACCTGCTCCCGCTGCACCGGTTTTTCCAACTCCCCGGGGAGCTGCGCTTTGGCGATGCGCACCACTTCTTCCGGGTCTACATCGCCCACCACGCACAGCAGCATATTGGACGGGCGATAAAATGCCTTGTGACACTGATACAGCACCTTGGGCGTGATTTGGGCAATGGTCTGCTTTGTTCCCAGAATGGGGACACGGATGGGGTGATTCTCATACATCGCCTCCATCAGATTCTCAAACACCCGGGTGTCGGGGTTATCCTCATTCATCCCGATCTCCTGCCCGATGATCCCCTGCTCCTTCTCCACGCTCTCATCGGTAAAATACGGAGTGGAAACAAACTCCAAAAGCAGTGCCAGGCTTTTCTCAAAGTTGTCGGTGCAGGAAAAATAGTAGGCGGTCATATCATAGCTGGTAAAAGCATTGGGACTTGCGCCCAAGGAGGCAAATTCCGCTGTCACATCCCTGCCCGGCAGGTCAAACAGCTTGTGCTCCAGATAATGGGCGACCCCCGCCGGGGCTTCCAGCGCTTCACCGTCCAAAGTGAACTTGGTGTGGATCGCGCCGTAATCCGTTGCAAAATACGCAATTTTTCTGGAAAAACCGGGTCGGGGCACCACCACAACCGTCAATCCGTTGGGCAGCGTCTCCTTGAAGACCGTTTCCGAAAGCTCTGGATAGTAACATTTCTGCATCACTGCACCCCCTTCAGGAAATACACCGTATGCACCCGCACCGTGGCGGCTGCCTCGGCGACCTGCGCCAAAGTGACCTGCTCCAGCGCCTGCATATACTCTGCCGGTGTTTTCCCCAGTCCGCTAAGGGCGGCTGTGGTGTAATAGCTTTCAATGGCGTTGGGGGAATCATGGGTCCCCCGGAGGCTGGACAGCAGCGCCTGTTTGGCGGCAGTCAGCTCATCGTGGGTAATGCGACGGTTGACGCAATCCTCCAGAAGTTCTTTTATCCTCTGCAGCACCGGCTCTTTTTGATCGCAGTCGATACCGGCAGACACACTGACGATGCCTTTCGTACCGTAATAGCCCGAGCCGATATCATAACACAAAGACTGCTTTTCCCGGATCTGCATAAACAGCTTGCTGGTCATACCGCCGCCGAAGATAGTGTTGCACAGCTGCATTGCCGCAAACCGGGGATCGGCAAAGGTAATGGGTGTCACCATTCCCACCGCCAGCTTCCCTTGGGCAATTTCCATTTCCTCTGTTTTTTCACAGCACTCACCAACGCGCAGAGGTGTCTGCTCCGGCAAGGGCCGATACTCCCGCGACACGCCTTCAAATACGCCCCGCAGCAGCTCTGCCACAACAGACGGCTGGGCAGAGCCCACATAAAACAGCTCGATCCGACTCTCTTTCAAGATGCGGCAGTAATGGGCATACAGCGCCTGGGCATCAATGGCAGCTGCCAGCTCCTTGTCGCCCAACCGGGGCACGCCGAAGGCATCCTCCCGGCACATGGTCTTCAGCATCTGGGCCGCGGCGTAGGCCCGCTTGTCGTTGCGCTGAGACTCAATGGCAAGGATCAGATTCCGCTTTTCGCTCTCCACATACTCCTGCCGGAAGACTCCGTTTTCCAGAGCCGGCTCTAACAGCAGTTCCCGCAGGAAATCGATCATCGGCTCCAGAATAGCATCCCCATCCAGAGCATAAGCATCCTCAATAAAACTGCAATGCAGCCCTGTGGTCTGGTAATCTCCCACCCGGCGGACAAGAGCCCCCACAGATGCACCGTACAGATCATCCAGCCGCAGGGTAATATCCCGCAGATCCGGATGCTGCTGTGTGCCCCGGAGCAACACCTCGGGAAGCAGGGCGTTATAGGGTGCCTCCTCTCGGCACATAGGGCGGACAAACTGCAGGCTCAAACACGCCTGCTTGAACCGTTTGTCCGAAAAACAGCGCAGGGTCACCCCGGGCTGTAACACAATCGTCTGGATCATAAGCCGCTCCTTTACAAGATTGTTTTTATTATATACTGCATCGGCGGAAATAGCAATGACAGGATTTTGGTTATAATTAGAGGTTGTCATTTTCGTATTTTTACGATAGAATAGAGAAAATTGTGAAAGCTTTGGAGATCGTTTATGAATTGGCTGGAAATTACCGTCAATACCGCGTCCACCGGCATTGACGCACTGGCCGCCGCGCTGACTGCCGGCGGTTTTGACGATCTGGTTTTAGAGGATCAGGAAGAATTCTCAACCTTCTTGGATCAGAACCGGGCATACTGGGACTATATCGACGAGGCTCTGCAAAAAAAGATGCAGGGACTTTCCTGCATTAAACTATATCTGGAAAATACCGATACAGACGGTATGGACAGGCTCAAAGCTCTTTTGGCGCAGCTGAAGGACCAGCATCCCGGCGGGGAGCTGGGCTCTCTGGAAATGACCGTTACCCCTCTGGCACAGACAGACTGGGAAGAGAGCTGGAAAGAAAATTACCCGCCTCAGCCGGTGGGGGACAAGCTGGTGGTGCTGCCTTACTGGCTCAGCGACACGGACACCGCCGGAAGAATTCCTGTCATTTTGGATCCGGGTCTGACCTTCGGCACAGGCGCACACCCCTCCACCCAGATGGTGATGGAGGCAATGGAACGACTGGTCGCCCCCGGAGCTAGCTGTCTGGACTTAGGCAGCGGCAGCGGTATTTTGTCCATCACCGCACTGCGGCTGGGCGCAGCAAGCGCCATCGGCGTGGACATTGACCCCAAGGCCGAGGACATTGCCCGGCAGAACAGCGCCTACAACGGCTTTTCTGCACCGGAATTTACCGCGCTTACCGGAAATGTGCTTGCCGACAAGGCGCTGATGCACCGCCTCGCCGGGAAAGCCTACGATCTGGTGCTGGTGAACATCGTGGCCGATGTGATCATCGCCCTTGCCCCCATTCTGCCCGCTCTGCTGGAAGAAAACAGCACTCTGATCTGTTCCGGCATTCTGGATACCCGGCTAACCGAGGTGACCGCCGCCCTGACAAGCGCCGGTCTGCAAGTTGCTGAAGTTTACGCCAAAGAGGATTGGCGTTGCACCATTTGCAAAAGGAGAACGTTATGATCATACCCTATCGCACCCAGTGCGCCCTGAAGCGCACCGCGATTGTCCTGCTGGTCCTGCTTGTGGTGGCAGCACTGGCTCTGGTGTGCTGGTTTCTGTGGCTGGACCGGTTTGTGGTCTACACCAGAGATGGCGGCGCTACCTTGCGGTTTGACCTGCCCCACACCTTTTCCCCCGGCGTAGAGGCCAAGCCTCCCGTCCCCGAGGAGACGGTGTCCATCTACTATAACGAGGGCGACAACGCCATCCAGACTGACACGGAGCTGACCCAGCTGGCAGGCTACTTTGTGGACAAGGCGGCTCTGGAAAAGGACATTTCTGCCGTCCGCGCCCAGATCCAGGCTCTGCCCGCAGGCACGCCGGTGATGGTGGATGTAAAAAGCATTTACGGAAACTTTTTCTACTCCTCCAACGTCAGCGACCGGTACAGCACCAAACCGGACAGCGCCGCTATGGACGAGCTGTTTGATTATATGAATTCCCGGGGGTTATACACCATTGCGTATCTTCCCGCATTCCGGGACTACTATTACGGTCTGCACCACGTCTCTGACGGTCTTCCGGTAAAAAGCGGCGGCTACCTCTGGGCAGACGAAAATTACTGCTATTGGCTCAATCCCACCAGTCAGGGTACGCTGACCTTCCTGATCCAGATCACCAACGAGCTGCGCTCCCTGGGTTTTGACGAGGTGGTCTTCTACGACTTCCGATTCCCCGACACCAACAAGATCCGCTTTGACGGAGATAAGGCTGAAGCGCTGGCATCTGCGGCAAAAACTCTGGTGACCACCTGTGCCACCGACCGGTTTGCCGTTTCCTTCGCCAGTACAAATGCCAACTTTGCCCTGCCCGAAGGACGCACCCGGCTGTACCTGCTGGATGTGCCGGCAGCAAACGCAGATACCGTTGCGCAGCAGACAGGACTTGCCGACCCGGCGATCAAGCTGGTCTTCCTGACCAATGTCCACGATACCCGCTTTGATGTTTACAGCGTTCTGCGTCCCCTAGGCTGAGCAGATCCCTAATATATAAAAAGGAGGCGCTTATGGAGCAACCCGTATCACAAGCAGAAATCACTTCCCCTAACCCGGTACAGACTCGCCGACGTGTCCTGTTATGGGGCGCTCTGCTGAGCGCAGCCGTCCTTGTGCTCCTGCTGGTCTTCCTTTTTCTGTCCGGCAAGCCGTCAAACGATCCCCAGAAAGGATCTTCCGAAACCACCCACACTACCGCTCCCGAGGAAACCACCTCGCCGATCCCGGCAAATCCCTTCGCCCCGGATGATTTTCAGCTGGAGAACGGATATCTTACCTGCACCGCCGCAGAGAGCATCCTCGGCATCGATGTGTCCGGCTACCAGAAAAAGATCGACTGGCAGCAGGTCAAGGAAGCCGGGATCCAATTCGCCATCATCCGGGTAGGCGGACGCGGCTGGGGAACTGCCGGCAAGCTGTATGCCGACAATTACGCACAGGAAAACTACCTCGGCGCAAAGGAAGCCGGGATCCAGGTAGGCGTCTACTTTTACTCCCAGGCGATCTCCGTAGAGGAAGCCCGGGAAGAGGCCAATTATGTTCTGGATCTCATTAAAGGCTGGGAGCTGGACTATCCCATCGTGTACGACTGGGAATATGTCAGCGCAGAAGCCCGCACCGCAAAAATGGACGCCCGCACCTTGACGGACTGCACCAAGGCATTTTGCCAGACCGTGGAGAACGCCGGCTATGCGCCAATGATCTACTTCAACCCCTCCCAATCCCGGGATCTATTATATCTGGAAGAGCTGCTGGAGTACCCCTTCTGGCTGGCGATGTACCAGAACACATTAGCGTACCCCCACCGGGTGGATATGTGGCAGTACACCCGTACCGGCACTGTCCCCGGCATCCAAGGGAATGTGGATATTAACCTGTATTTTCCCCATAACGAACAGAGCGGCTCATAAGAGCCGCTCTGCTTTTTATACAAAGAAAAGCGGGGACAAGAGAACCGTCCCCTTGTCCCCGTGTCCCCGTATTACCATTCCCGCCAGTTCTTGTCAAGAAAAAGGGGACAAGAGAACCGTCCCCTTGTCCCCTGGGATCATCCCAACAAACTGCCTTTTGTCCCCAAAAGGCGATGCTTGCTGGTATGCTACAAATCGATTTAGTACCCAGTATCTATATGTACATTTATTTGGTGCAAATCAATAGATATTTGATTCAGTAGAGTCTCTGGAATTATTATCTGGCAATTTCTATTGGCTAGCAATTTATCCAAGATTTCCTGATTACCCACAAAGCTGTAAACATAAAGGCATTCATCAAAACATGCTTCTACTGTACTGGTCGCATATTTACGCGAATAGCTCTGGTGCAATCGCACAAGAGCAGTTTTCAAAGGTATCTTCTGCAGAATTGATATAGCATATCTACCCTTTAACATATAGGTTTGGTTTCCGTAACTAATACGCTTTGCGAGAGGAGGACATACATCGGCATAAGATACTACAAGAGTTGGCTCAGATGGAATAGAAATCTTTTGTTCTTTTCTACCTTGTATAATTGTGATTGTATCACCAGAAATCATAAATCGTTCATTGTTAGGCTTATAAATTGACTGTGCCATAATCATAAGTAGCAATAGTGGCCAAATCAATAGATAGAATTGTGTGTCTGTTAGGAAACCAACAACTACCAGTACTAATAGAAACACAATTACAAGCCATGCACTAATATAATCACTAAAACGAAATTTACCGTATCGCCTATACTTCATTTAATCACTCCCATATGTAGACTATGGCGTCATCCACCGCTCCGAAGAACGCCTTAATTCCTTCCCCAAATCCAAGCGTAAGTGAAGGCATCAGTCCACCACATCTATCGGCAACACCTCCATAAAGTGTGCTCGTTTTATAATCAATACCGCCAACGCCGGCTCCAATAGATGCAGTTATCATACTTGTTGCTGTTGCTTTAATAGCAGAATTTTTTACCTCGGCGGCAATCTCGGATGCAGTAGCGTTGGCAGAGTTTGGATCGAGATTATTCAATCCCATAGTTATGGCCGTTCCTGTACTCGTTCCTAATGCACCTCCCCACACCGTTCCGCCAGGGAGCCGACTCGCTGCAGATTGTGTACCGCCGCTAATGAATCCACCGGCATAACCATTGGCATAGCTATTGCCTTTTGCTTCATTAGCCACGCCACCGTTTATTCCGCTCAGTGCAGCTCCGAGAAGAATAGTTGCACCGTACACGGCAGCGGCACTGCCAGTACCTGCAGTGAAAGCAGATACAGCTGCAACTGTGGCAACAACTGCTGTTACCGCAACTACTACCGACACAACCTTAACAGTATTTTCAAGCCATTTAGGCCAATTACCAGTTGGATCAGACATGTTTACCGGGTTATTAAAGCAGTAGGAAAACATATTATAACCTAGTATATCTCCACCAGTGCCAGCGATAGCATTATCTGCATTAATCCACCGACCGATCTCAGGATCGTAATAACGGCTGGATACATAGTAGAGACTAGTCTCCAGATCATAGACATATCCCCGGTAGCGGAGGGGATTCAGTGTGCCGATGGTGGATGCCATAGAGCCGGTAGCGGTCAGAAGCTTGCCCCAGGCGTCATAGGTATACATCGTCACCACTGCGCCGGATGCGTTCAGGATCGCTGTCACATCGCCCTGG
>JAZOCJ010000029.1:0-24340 GCA_045596405.1 Faecousia sp.
CCCGGCTGGCGCCGCATGACCATGGTCGAGGCTGTCCGTGAATACGTCGGCATTGACTTTGATGCCATCTCCGACGATGCCGAGGCCGTTGCCGCTGCTGAGGCCAAGGGTGTCGAGCTTGCAGAGGCCGCCGAGAAGACCTGGGGCAACGCCCTTTACGCCTGCTTCGACCAGCGCGTTGAGGAAAAGCTCATCCAGCCCACCTTTATCACCATGTATCCCGTTGAGGTCAGCCCCCTGACCAAGCGCAGCCCAGAGGATCCCCGTCTGACTGAGCGTTTCGAGCTGTTCATCTGCCACAGCGAGATGGGAAACGCCTTCTCCGAGCTGAACGATCCCATCGATCAGAAGCAGCGCTTTATCAAGCAGGTCGAGCTGCGCGAGAAGGGCGACGAGGAGGCCAATATGATGGACGATGATTTCATCACCGCCCTCGAATACGGAATGCCCCCCACGGGCGGCCTCGGCATCGGCATCGACCGTTGCGTGATGCTGCTGACCGGCGCAGACACCATCCGGGAGGTCATCCTGTTCCCCACAATGAAACCTCTGGACTAAATAACAAGTTATAAGAACTTATAAGAAGATATAAACACTTTCCAAATCTTCTTACCACAGTTATACAACAAAACGGACTATGGAAATTCCATAGTCCGTTTTTAATCTTCAAAATCGTCGAAATTATAAATTGGTTTTGAAACATCGGGATTTAATATTTGGTGAGGGTCGCTGATGATTTCAAATTCTTTTGGTAGATAAAAATAGCAATCCCAACTGTCATCCATCACTAAATACCGTCCATATAAATCGAAACCGATTGCCTTATACTCTTTTCCGTATGTAAGGTCGAACAATTTGTTATCGTATTGGTGAGTAATACACCTGACAATGGCTTCTTTTGTATTAAGAACATCGTCAATATCTTCTAAAATCTCAAAATCGGAGAGGGAAACGAAATCATTGATTTCGCCATTTTCGCCTTTTACATGAAGGCTATCACGGTTGCCTTGCCAATACTCTAAAAAGTAGGCATTATATATCTTATCTTTCTCAAAGTTAAAAGGAGTACTGTTGGCACAGTTTTTTTCATTACAATCTCTGCAATATAGATAAGATGATTTTTGACACCCAAGTTTATAGTGATTGGGATTACCAATAAATTTAACTTTCGCAGGTTTTCTCACGGTAAATTCACCTCTTTATGTACATTATAACACAAGTAAATGACAAAATCAATTTACCACAATTTTACCACAGATTTCAACCAAATTATAAGAACTTATAAGAAGATATAAGAATTCGCTTGGTTTCGTTGGCTTGTGAGGGCAAGAAATAAAGTGTTATAAGAACTTATAAAACTTTTTTAAACTCGTTTTGGGCGTTTCCCCACGATGAAGCCGTTAGACTAATAAAACCAACACCCTATGACCATAAAATGGCATAGGGTGTTTTTATCGTTCTTGCTGTCAATAAATGTGTCCGTATTGCTTTTTCCCTGTCAATGTGATAAGATTTAGGGGACAAATTCGACAGGATGTGACGCTATGAAAATCAACACCCGCAATTTGCCCTATGAAGAAGTTTTGAAGCTGCCCAGACTGCAGCATAAGAACCCCAGAAAGCCCAGCCGGCTGCTGGCGACCCTCGTCCGGCTGCTGTCTATGCCCACCCTGCACAAGACCAAGTTTTCTTATACTACCGAGCGTATGGAGCTGGTGGGGAAGCAGCCTTGCCTGATCTTAATGAACCACTGCAGCTTTACGGATATGAAGCTTGCCTATGGCATTTTCTATCCCAGACGCTTTGGTATCGTGACCTCCGTAGATGCCATGTCCGGCATTCTCGGCAAGCTGATGCGATTCCTGGGCTGCACACCCACCCATAAGTACATTACCGATCTTTCCCTGATCCGGGATATAGAGTATATGCTGAAGGTCAACAAGACCAGCGTGCTGATGTACCCCGAGGCAGGCTATTCCTTTGACGGAAGAGCCACTGCGCTGCCCCGGAAAATGGGCGTTTTGATGAAGCGGTTAGGCGTGCCTGTGGTGACGGTGATCACCCAGGGCGCGTTTGCCAGAGACCCGCTGTACAATATGCTGCAGATCCGGGATGTGAAGGTCAGCGCCCATGTCAAGTGTATTGCCACCGCGGAGGAGCTGAAGGAAAAGTCTGTGGCGGAGCTGGATGCACTGCTTGCCGAAGCATTTTCTTTTGACAATTTCGCTTGGCAGAGAGACAACAAAGTCTCCATTGATGTGCCGTTCCGGGCGGACGGACTGCACAGAATTCTTTATAAGTGCCCCCACTGCGGAGAGGAAAACCAAATGGAGGGCAAAGGCATCCATTTGACCTGCAATGCCTGTGGGAAACAGTGGGTGATGGACGAATACGGTCAGCTGCAGGCTGTGGAAGGGGAGACGGAGTACGCCCATATCCCGGACTGGTACACCTGGCAGAGAGCCTGTGTTAAGAAAGAGATCGAAGAGGGAAGCTACCTTCTGGACACCGATGTGGACATTGCCGTACAGGTCAATCTGGACGGCGTGTGTATGATCGGGGAGGGACATCTGACCCACGACAGCGACGGCTTCCGGTTGACCGGTGCGGACGGAAAACTGGATTACAAGCAGTCTGCCGTTGCCTCCCATACTCTGTATTCTGACTATTACTGGTACGAGATCGGGGATGTGATCGGAATCGGCGACAATGAATTCTCCTATTTCTGCTTCCCGAAAACGAATACCTCGGTAACAAAGGCTCGCCTGGCAACTGAGGAACTGTATAAGATCAAAAAGTATGCCCGCAGAGGTGCGGTGCAGGTCTGACTGACAAAATAGGAAAAGGGCGCATTGTGTTTTTTACAATGCGCCCTAAAACTATGCGATCAGCTGTGTTTTGCGGACGTAGGGGCGACCAATGGTCGTCCGCGTGTGTAGGGGACGATGCCTACATCGCCCCGGGTAATCATACTTTCTCTCTGGTGAGAAAGTATGCAAAGAACCGCCGGGGACCTTTCTTATGGTCCCCGGACCCCCCAGACGACCAAAGGGAGATGCGAACAGGCGATACAAGGAATGATCTGTTTTTGCATCTCCCTTTGGAATCCCCTTGCTACCTTGCTAAGGGAATGCCGGATGGGTGATAAACCGTCTTATCACCGATCAGCGGCAAAAAATGACCGATAAGCCAGATCATAAGATTTTTGCAGAAGCAGATGGTATAATCGGAGTAACAAATCTGTTGTTGGGAGGCAATGCGAATGGAAGCGATCAAAACGGTCAATCTGACGAAAACGTATAAAGACACCATAGCAGTAGATGGGCTGGATTTACAGGTGGGACAGGGGGAGCTGTTTTCTTTGCTTGGGGTGAACGGCGCAGGAAAAACCACTACCATCAAAATGCTGTCCTGCCTGACACAGCCTACCGGCGGGGATGCTTATCTGAACGGCAAAAGTATTTGCACCGATGCATCTGCAGTAAAGTCTATGATCGCCGTTTCCCCTCAGGAAACTGCGGTGGCACCGGGTTTGTCTGTGTGGGAAAACTTAGAACTGATGTGCGGCGTTTACGGCTTTGCAAAGGAGAAATGGAACCCGAAAATCACAGAACTGACCCGCCTTTTGGGACTGGAAACAGTGCAAAGAAAGAAAGCGGGAAAGCTGTCCGGGGGCTGGCAGCGCCGACTCAGCATTGCAATGGCGTTGATCGGCGAGCCGGAGATCTTGTTTTTGGATGAGCCGACTCTGGGACTGGATGTACTTGCCCGCAGTGAGCTGTGGGATCTGATCCGCAGTCTCAAGGGGAAAATCACGATCATCCTGACCACCCATTATATGGAAGAAGCAGAAGCCCTTTCTGACCGTATTGGGATTATGAAGGACGGCAAGCTGCTGATCTGCGGAACAGCTGCCCAGATCAAGGAACAAGCAGACACACAGGATTTTGAACAGGCATTTATCCGCATCGTGAAGGGGGTGGCAAAATGAGAATGCTGACCTTTGCAGGCAGAAACACAAAGGAGATCCTCCGGGATCCCATAAATCTAGCCTTTGGATTGGGGTTTCCCCTTGTCTTGATTTTACTGCTCAGTGCCATACAGGCAAATATCCCTGTAGAATTGTTTGCAATACAGCGGTTGACCCCGGGCATATCCGTTTTCGGTCTGGCGTTTATGACCCTGTTTTCCGCAAGCATTATCGCAAAAGACAGGGGTAGTTCTCTGCTCCAGCGGTTGTATACCACACCGCTGACACCCACGGATTTTATTCTGGGCTACACGCTGCCGATGATTCCCATTTCTGTGGCACAAACGATCGTCTGCTACATCGCTGCGATCATTCTGGGACTGGATATGACAGTTCGTATTCTCTACTGCGTGATGCTTACGATTCCTGTTTCAGTACTCTATATCGCCTTGGGACTTCTTTGCGGAAGCGTACTGACCGATAAGCAGGTGGGTGGTGTTTGCGGCGCTTTGCTTACCAACCTTTCCGCGTGGCTGTCCGGTGTTTGGTTTGACCTGGACCTTGTGGGAGGAACATTCCAAAAGATCGCTTACGCACTGCCCTTTGTCCACGCAGTGGATATGCAGCGGGCGGTCCTTTCCGGGGACTTTGCCGGAATCTTCCCGCATATATGGTGGGTGCTTGGATACGCCGCCGTTCTGCTGATAGCAGCGGTGCTGCTGTTCCTGCGGCAGATGAAACGACAATAAAGAAACCGCCCTATGACCCAAAAGGCATAGGGCGGTTTTTGTTAGTGATGGTGATGCCCGTGGTGATGTCCGCAGGCAGTGTGGATATGGCAATGGGCATCTTCGCAATGCTCGTTTTCGTTTTCCAGCTCCAGTGTGGCGTGGACGATGCCGTGTTCGTGAAGCTCCTCTTTTACCGCCTTTTTGACGGTCAAAGGGTCGCCGTTTGTTACGATGTGCATAGTGGCGTAATTCCGGCTGCCGTCCATACTCCAGATGTGGATATGGTGCACATCTAGAACACCGTCAATTTCGGCCAGGTGGTGCTTGATCTCATCCATTTTGACATCTCCCGGGATCTTTACAAGGAACAGATCCAGGGCTTCCTTTAAGTGAGAAAATGCGTGGATGAAAATGTACACCGCAACGCAAATAGAAAGAATCGGGTCGATCAGTTTGAAATCCGTAAAGCGCATGACGATGGCACCGATGAGCACCACTGCCCAACCCAGTACATCCTCCAGCATATGAAGATTGACAGCCTTTTGATTCAGGGAATCGCCGTGGCGGGTGAAGAAAGCGGCTAAGAAGTTTATGACCACACCGATGGCGGCAAAAACGATCATACCGTTGTAGTGGATCTGCTGGGGATGCAAAATACGGTTTGCGGCATTGATGACCACCAGCACCGAGCCGACAAGCAAAATGCAGGTGGTAATAACACTGCCCAGCACCGAATATCTTAAATAGCCGTAGGTATAGGTTTGATCGGGCTGCCGTTTGCTTTTCTTCTCCAGGAAATAGGAAATGCCGATGCTTGCCGCGTCGCCGATATCGTGGATGGAGTCGGAGATAATGGCGACACTGTTGGTGAAAACACCGCCAAAAAATTCAAACACCGAAAAGGCGAGGTTTAACAGAAAGGCGATCAGAATGTTTCGTTCACTTTTCAAGATATTGCTCCTTTGCTTTGTGGTGGATGTGCTGCATGGAAATATCAAAAATTTCAAACACGTGGTCATCGTCTAAGGAGTAGAAGACCTGCTTGCCAAGCCTTTCGCATTTGACAACGCCGGCAGATTTCAGCTTATTGAGCTGGTGAGAGATAGAGGACTTTGTCATAGAAAGCACATTTGCCAGATCGCAGACACACATAGGGGTCTGCTTCAGCACGAACAAAATTTTACAGCGGGTATTGTCGCCGATGATCCGAAAGAAGGTTGCAATGGTTTGGAACGTTTTGTTTTCCGGCATTGCGGCCTTTGTTTTCAGCACCAATTCTTCGTCAATGGGGTGGCAGTCGCAGATAAATTCATTTTTCGGCATAGGAAAACTCCTTAATTGAATGATTGCTCAACTATTATAATTGAACAACCATTCAACTGTCAAGAGAAAAATGTGCACTCCTTTACATTTCGGGAAAAATGCGGTATACTGTCGAATGAGGGGGGTGAGCCTATGAACGCGGTGATCTATGACCCGCTGGAGGAATTTGAAAAGAAACATCGGCAGACCCACGCAGAAAACACCGATCGATTCTTTGAGGAGCTGGTACGCAAGTCCGGTGTGGATATCGAACAGAACCGGGAAACCGTACGGCAGTACTATGCTTACAAAGAAAACTTAGCCAAGCTGAAGAAGAAGCTCAACTGGCTGCGCTTTTTGAGAGTGCTGATGTGCATCACCCTCGTGCTGATCCCCCTTGTCATTCTGAAAACGACGCCCAAGATCAGGGCGCTTCGGGAGGAGATCGCGGAGGCGGATCAGCGGGCGGAGGAACTGCTTGCGCAGGCCCACGAACAAATGCGTCCGCTGAACTCCCTGTTTACAGACCGGGACGCGCTGGATCTTATTGAGAAGACTGTTCCGCTGATGACCTTCCACAAATGCTTCTCCGTCAGGCAGGAAGCGGATATGAAGATCAACTATGACTTCACGGAATACAACGAAGAGGAACAGTCCACCATCGATGTTTTAGCCGGACACTATAACGAAAACCCGTTTTTGTTTGAAAACAAGATCATACATACTATGGGCACGGAGACATATCACGGCTATAAGACCATCACCTGGCGGGAAACCTACCGGGACAGCAACGGCAGACTGCGTACACGCACAAGATCCCAAACCTTGCACGCAACGGTCACAAAGCCGAAGCCCTTTTATAATACCCAGGTGGTGCTGAACTACTGCGCCCAGGGCGGACCGGAGCTGTCGTTCAGCCGGGATGCTTCGCACCTGGAGCAAAAGAGCGAACGGCAGATCGAGAAATTGGTAAAGCGCGGCGAAAAGAAACTGCAAAAGAAAACCGAAAAGGCGATCCAGAAAAATGACGACTTTATGAGTATGTCCAATTCGGAATTTGAAGTGCTGTTCGATGCGTTGGACAGGACGGACGAAGTCCAGTTCCGCACACTGTTTACCCCGCTGGCGCAGACCAATATGGTTTCCCTGATCCTCTCGAAGATGGGATACGGCGACGATTTTCACTTCATCAAATCCAACCGTACCAACCGGATCATATCCAACCACAGCCAGGGCAGAGCCATCAACCTGCTGCCTCAAAGCTATGTGTCCTTTTCCTTTGACGAGATCCGGGAAAACTTTACGGGCAAGAATGCGGAATTTTTCAAGGCAGTATACTTTGACTTTGCGCCCCTTCTGGCAATACCCATATACCAGGAACGGCCTGTCCATTCTTTGAAACCCATCCCGGATTACTCCCAGCTGTATTCCCTCAAGGAGTGTGAGGCTTTGGCCAACGCCGTGGATTACAAATATGTGGTCCACCCGGATACTAAGACCCGGGCGATCCTGAAATCGTCCTTTGTCCGCTCGGAGGATAATATCGACGAGACCTGCATTACCGCATACTCCTACGATATTGAAAAGCGGGTGGATGTGGTTTCCGTCCTCGGCGGAGACGGGCATTTCCACAATGTGCCCGTGGAGTGGGATCAATATCTACCCCTGGAGGCGTGCAACAACTTCTACATTACAACCAGCGAAACCGCGCAAGACAAGACCGTCATCGCAAGGCGGAACGGTCTGTGCATATTTCATTAAAAAGGAGAAATAGAAAATGGCAAATCAATTGGACGAACTGAATCCCGAAGTGAGAGAAGAAGGTCTTGACACCAATGTGATCGTGAAAAAGATCCCTGCGGAGGTAGGTGCCGGCTCCAAGTTCTTTGAAATTATGCTGTGGGTCTGCGGTATCCTGCCGGGACTGATCTTCCTGTTTATGAAGATCAGCGCACAGAAGCATTTTGATCAGCTGCAGCAGAAGATCCAGAGAAATGCCTCCCAAATCGATAACTATCTGGAGCAAAGAGTGATGGTGCTCCAGAACTGCGCCCGCCTGCTGGATAAGGCAATTGATCTGGATAAGAGCACATTCGAGAACATCGCCAAGTTCCGCTCCGGAAACGGTGACGCGGACGATGCCCGTAACGAGATCGGCGGTCAGATCGAAACCATCTCCAGAGACATCAATGTGGCCATCGAAAATTATCCCGATCTCCAGGCGCACCGGGAAATTATGGATGCTATGCAGCAGAATATGTACCTGCAGCGTGAGATCACTGCGGCACGGGAGCTGTATAACGATACCATCAACCAGTGGAACAAGGACATTTTCGAGTGGCCCGCGAAGAAGATTGTCGCCGCCAAGAATGGCTATACCACCAGAATCCCCTTCGTTGCCTCCAAGGAGATCAAGGAAAAAGCAAGAGAAGTTTTCTTCTGATCATATTGCGTTATCAAGGAAAAGGACTATGACGCTTTTGGCGTCATAGTCCTTTTTTGAGTCTTTCCAGTTCCTGCTCCTCCAGGACCCGGTAGGCGACCTTGCCCACCAGGGTTTTGGGCATATCCTCCCGGAATTCAATGTCGTAGGGTATGGCGTATTTGGCGATATACCGGCGGCAATGCTCCCGGATGGATTCTTTTACCGCATCCGTGGGCTCTACACCGGGGAGCAGCTTTACAAAGGCCTTGACCTTTTGCATCTTATAGGGGTCGGGCACACCGATGACACAGCTCATCTGTACCGCTTCGTGGGCATCCAGAATATTCTCCAGCTGGGCGGGGTACACATTATAGCCGGAGGTGACGATCATCCGTTTGTTCCTGCCCTTAAAGTAGATAAAGCCCTGTGCATCCATCACTCCAAGGTCACCGGTATATACCCAGGTCAATCCGTCTGCGTGCTGCCGCAGGGTGCGGGCGGTCTCCTCGGGATGGTGCAGGTACGCCTTCATCACCGTAGGACCGGTAAGCAGGATCTCGCCCTCCTCACCGTAGGGCATTTCTTCCTCTGTGCCGGGCTTCACGATCTTGATATAGGTGTCCGGAAAGGGAAGACCGATGCTGCCCTCTTTGCTCCGGTGATAGGGGGTCAGACAGCAGGCGGTGACCGTCTCGGTGGTGCCATAGCCCTCCCGCACTTGAATGGGGGCATTGTGATCGGAAAGGAACTTGTCCAGCTTCTTTTTTAACTCAATGGAAAGGGAGTCGCCTCCGGAGAACACGCCCTTCAAAAAGCTTAGGTCAGCCCCGTCAATGGTGTTCAGCCGCAGAAGCGCCTCGTATAAGGTAGGCACACCGGCGATAAAATTACACCGGTATTTGATGATCTGCCTGGCAAAGCTCTCAGGGGTAAACCGGGGGATGAGAATACAGCGACCGCCCTGGGTGAGCATAGTGTGGATGCAGACGCCAAGACCGAAGCCGTGAAAGATAGGCATTGCCGCCAGCATTTTATCTCCCGGACAGAACATGGGATTGGCGGCGATGACCTGCTGCCCCAGTGCGTTAAAATTCTTGTTGGTCAGCAGGATGCCTTTGGTGGTGCCGGTGGTTCCGCCGGAATACAGGATCACCGCCGTGTCATCCCCGCTGCGCCGGGCAATATAGTCCCCGATATACTTTCTGCCTGTGCGGAGAAAATCCTGCCACAGGATTACAGGGGCATCCGCGGGAAGTTTTTCGATTTTGCGCCCCTCGGTCAAAGCATAGCCCACCCTGAGCAGGGGAGTAAGGGCGTCTTGAATGTGGGCAATGATCAGTGTTTGTATTCCGGTATTGCTGCGGATCTTTGCAAATTTCGGATAGAACTGATCCAGAGTCACCGCTGCCACACTGCCGGATTCATTCAAATAGAACTCGATCTCTTTTTCAGCGGAAAGGGGATGGATCATATTGGCGATCCCACCCATAAGGTTGATGGCATAAAACAGATACACAGCCTGGGGGCAGTTGGGCATGGCGATGGAGACTGTATCTCCCTCCCGGATACCTGCGGCGCGCAGGGCTTTGGCGCACAACCGGATGCTGTGCACCATTTGCCGGTAGGTCGTAGAGCTGCCCATAAAATCCAGGGCGATGCTGTTGGGGTGCTTTTCTGCAATTTTCTGTACCGCTTCGAACATAGAGCCTTCGAAGTAGCACAGATGCATAGGTACATCGCCCACAGAATCTTCCCAGGGCGTTTTCGGGGAGATTTTTTTCATATCATCGTTTACCTTTTCGTTTCGGAAGTCCTTTTGCTTATTTTATAGTATTTGCGCTGATAAGTCAAATACGCAAGCAAGGCGGTATTTCGTTGGAAATAGCTTGACAAATACTGGTATCGGAACTAAAATTAAAGAGAAAATTACGGGGCATACAGTAATGGTATGTGCCGGCTTTAACAGCAGAAAGGATAGAGTAAATTATGGATTACGCAAAAGAGTCTCTGCGCCTGCACGGCGAATGGAAGGGCAAGATCGAAGTGGTAGCCACCGTGCCTGTCAAGACAAAGGAAGACCTGTCTCTGGCATACACCCCCGGTGTTGCACAGCCCTGTGTTGAGATCAGCAAGGATGTCAGCAAGTCCTATGATCTGACCCGCCGTCATAATCTGTGCGCCGTGGTCACTGACGGAACAGCGGTTCTGGGTCTGGGTGACATCGGTCCTGAGGCCGGTATGCCTGTTATGGAGGGCAAGTGTGTCCTGTTTAAGGCCTTCGGCGATGTGGACGCATTCCCCTTGTGTGTTAAGAGCAAGGATGTGGACGAGATCGTCAACACTGTCTATATGATCTCCGGCTCTTTCGGCGGTGTCAATCTGGAGGACATCTCCGCACCCCGCTGCTTTGAGATCGAGCGCAAGCTGAAGGAAAAGTGTGATATTCCCATCTTCCACGATGACCAGCACGGCACTGCCATCGTTACCCTGGCAGGTCTTCTGAACGCCCTGAAGGTAGTGGGCAAGAAGAAGGAAGAGGTCAAGATCGTCACCTCCGGCGCGGGCGCAGCTCCCATCTCCATCGTGAAGCTGCTGCTGAGCGCAGGCTTTAAGAACGTGATTATGACCGACCGTACCGGTGCGATCTACGCAGGCCGCGAGGGTCTCAACTGGATCAAGGAAGAGATGGCACAGGTCACCAACCTGGAGAAGAAGGCCGGCAAGCTGGCAGATGTGATCGTAGGCGCGGATGTATTCATCGGTGTCTCCGCTCCCGGCACACTGACCACCGAGATGGTCAAGACCATGAACAAGGATGCCATCGTGTTTGCCTGCGCCAACCCCACGCCCGAGATCTTCCCCGAGGATGCCAAGGCAGGCGGCGCCCGTGTGATCTCCACCGGCCGTTCCGACTACCCCAACCAGGTCAATAATGTGCTGGCATTCCCCGGCATCTTCCGCGGCACTTTCGATGTCCGCGCCAGCGATATCAACGAGGAAATGAAGATGGCAGCCGCTCTGGCCATTGCCAACCTGATCTCTGATGAGGAGCTGAATGAGGACTACATCATTCCCAAGGCATTCGATCCCCGCGTAGGTGCTGCAGTTGCTAAGGCAGTTGCCGAGGCAGCCCGGGCATCCGGTGTGGCACGGATCTGATACATAAAGCCATAAGCGGCTGCAGCTTGCAAGCTGCAGCCGCCTTTTAGTAAGGAGTTGTCTATGAAAGTATCGGGTAAAAAGCTTTGGAAGCTTTTTTGCACCTTTTTTAAGATCGGTGCGTTTACCTTTGGTGGCGGCTATGCCATGATCCCGCTGATCCAGAAGGAAGCAGTGGAGAGTAATCAATGGATCACGGATGAGGACATTCTGGAGATTGTTGCCATTGCAGAATCCACCCCCGGCCCTGTGGCGATCAACGCGGCCACCTTTGTGGGCTACCGCACCTGCGGATTTTTGGGCGCAGCGTGTGCCACTCTGGGCGTGGTACTGCCGTCCTTTGCAATCATTTTGCTGATCTCCTTTGTTCTGCGGGAATTCCAGCAGATCAAGGCGGTGCAGTACGCATTTAACGGTATCCGGGCAGGTGTGCTGGCATTGCTGTTTAAGGCGCTGTGGACGATGTACTGCAAGAGCCCCAAGAACTGGGTCGCTTATGTGGTGATGGCAGGCTCTTTCCTGCTGGTTGCGTTCTTTAAGGTGAGTGTGCTGTGGGTGATCGTTGGCTGTGCACTGTTTGGCGTGATCACTTCCAAAGTGATGGCGAGGAGGGCAGAGAGATGATCTATTTAGAACTGTTCTGGACCTTCTTTACTATTGGCGCGTTTACCTTTGGCGGCGGCTATGCTATGCTCCCGCTGATCCAGCAGGAGGTAGCTGCTCGCTGGGGAGATGTGATCTCCGGTGAAGCTTTGATCAATTTTGTGGCAGTCAGTGAATCTACCCCGGGCCCCTTTGCGGTGAATATGGCGACCTATGTGGGCGCGGAAATGGGTGGCGTATTTGGCTCTGTCTGTGCTACCCTGGGTGTGGTGCTGCCCAGCTTTGTGATCATCCTGATCGTTGCAAAGTGCTACGACCGCTTCCGTAGTAGCTTCTTGGTCAAGAGCTGTATGACAGGACTGAAGCCTGCGGTGGTAGGTCTCATCGGAAATGCGGTTGTGAATGTGCTGATGACGATCTTCTTCCCGGCAGGTTTGACTTTATCGGTTTTTAGCGATTTGTCGTTTTACATCTATGCGGGGATCACCTTGGGAATGCTGGTGCTTGCCTTCCGGAAGGTACACCCCATCGTCATTATCTGCCTGTCCGCTGGGCTGGGAATGATTATCGGTTATTTGGGAATATAATGATACGAGTCTGCCGTTTTGGCAGACTCGTTGTTTCGTAGAAATGGATAGTTTGGGAAAAGCTACTTGCAAACAGAGTGGATTTGTTATAATATAAGGTATGATTTCATTTTAACTATAAAAACCGGTGCAAAGGAGGGGGCTTGCGTGTCTCGCAGAAGTAAATTGTTAAAGCTGTGGGCATTCATTCGAAGAATGCAATTGCGCCCCACCCAGATCATAGCGTTGGTATTTTTCGGGATCATCCTGCTGGGCACGGGGCTGCTGTCTCTGCCCGTTGCATCCCGGAGCGGTGTCTCCTGCGGTTTTCTGCCGGCGTTGTTCACCTCTACCTCCGCCACTTGCGTCACAGGTCTTGTGCTGTTCGATACATGGACACAGTGGAGCGGCTTCGGTCAGGCGGTGATCCTTACACTGATCGAAATCGGCGGCTTGGGCTTTATGTCCGCGGCCTCTCTGGTGGTCTTTGTGTTTCGCAGAAAGGTGAGCCTGCGGCAGCGTATGCTGATGGCCCAGGCGTTGAGCCTGAACGAAATGGAAGGCGTTGTCCGACTGCAGAAGTGGGTGCTACTGGGGAGCCTCATTATCCAGTGCGGCGGTGCTGCCATTCTGATACTGCGGTTCTTACCCATCTATGGCTTGCGCCGCGCAGTTGCCTGGGGTGTATTCCACGCGGTGTCAGCCTTCTGTAATGCGGGCTTTGATATTTTGGGAAGCATTGCCCCCGGTGCAAGTATGGCGGTATTTAATAACGACCCCGTCGTGTGCATTACTTTGATGGCACTGATCGTCATTGGCGGACTGGGCTTTTTCGTTTGGGAGGAAATGGCTACGGTGCGTTCTTTCCGAAAATTCAGTGTGTATACCAAGCTGGTGCTGATCACCAGTGCGGTTTTGATCCTGGTGGGAGGATTGCTGTTCCTTGTCTTTGAATGGGGCAACCCCAATACCTTAGGGGCAATGTCTGCCCCTCAGAAAATACTCAACGCCTTGTTCCAGTCCGTGACAGTACGAACCGCTGGGTTTGCAGGCATTGATCAGGCAGCACTGACAGACGGAGGAAAGGCGATCAGCATCATACTGATGCTCATCGGCGGCTCTTCCGGCTCTACCGCGGGCGGTGTCAAGACCGTGACCTTCTTGGTGTTGCTTCTGTTTATCATCGCAAGAGTTCGGGGGACAAGCACGGTGCAGATCTTCCGCAGAAGCATTCCGGCAGAAAAGGTTATGGATGCTATGACCATCGTATCGATTTTGGTGGGACTGAGTGTGGCAGGAGCTGTGTTTATTTGTGCCACCTCCCCGGTGGGTTTTACAGACGCCTTGTTTGAAACGGTATCTGCGTTGGCGACTGTCGGCTTGACCGCCGGCGTGACCGCAAGCTTGAGCTTGCCGGCAAAGCTGATGATCATTGTATTTATGTATTTCGGACGTGTCGGCGTATTGACCATCAGCCTGGGCTTCCTGATGGGGGACAGGGCAAAGGAACGGTTTCAATATGCAAACACAAATCTGCTGATCGGATAGGAGGCATATGATGAAATCCTATATTGTAATTGGACTTGGACGTTTTGGCAGTGAGGCTGCCAGACGGCTTTGCGAGCTGGGCTGTGAAGTTTTGGCGATGGATACCAACAGCGATTTGGTACAGCAGCTGAGCAGTGAGGTGACCCACGCCGTAGTAGGCGATGCACGGGATAAGGAGGTTCTGCGCGCGCTGGGTGCACGGGACTTTGACTGCGGCATCGTTGCCATTGGTGACAGTCTGGCAGATTCTGTGCTTGCCACGATGAATCTGAAGGAATTGGGTGTTCCCTATGTGGTGTGCAAGGCCCACGACGATACCCACCGCCAGGTGCTTAATAAGCTGGGGGCGGACCGGGTAGTGATCCCGGAGCAGGAGAATGCTGCCCGGCTGGCCAGAAGCCTGTCTTCTCCCAATGTGCTGGACTATATCGAACTGTCTGAGGACTATGGCATTATCGAAGTGCCCGCGCCGGAGCGTTGGCTGGAAAAGAGCCTGCAGGAGCTGAATGTGCGGGCAAAGCTGGGTGTGAATATCCTGGCAGTGAAGCGTGCCGGTGGGATCACTGTGTCTCCGGCGGCACAGTTCCGAATCTCCGTGGGCGATATTCTGGTGGTATTAGGAGACACCGCCGCACTGGATGCGGTGCAGAGGCTGTAATGGAACGGATCACATCGCGGAAAAATCCGCTTTTGCAGCAGGTGCGCCGTCTGCTTGCTTCGAAAAAGGAACGGGAAGCGGCGGGCTTGTTTGTGGCAGATGGGACGAAGCTTCTGGAGGAAGCCGTGAAATGGTGGCCGGGACTGGAAACGGTGATTCTGTCGGATGGCGTGGAAGTCGCCCTTCCCGATTCCGTCCGGGAGGTCCGGGTGCCGGAGGATGTGATGGCATCCGTATCCCCGATGCAAACGCCCCAGGGGGCGCTGTTCCTGTGCAGGTTGCCGGAGAAGAAGATGTTTCAGCCGAAAGCGGGAATGCTGATCCTGGACGGCATTCAGGACCCCGGTAATCTGGGTACGATCCTGCGGACAGCAGACGCGCTGGATATTCCGGTGGCGTTGCTGGAGGGCTGTGCCGACCCTTACGGACATAAGACTGTCCGCGCCAGTATGGGCGCGGTGTTCCGCACGCCGGTGGTGCAGACTACCTGGCAGGAAGTGAAGACGCGCTGCGCAGAGGAAGGCGTCCGGATTGCAGTCACGGCTCTCAGCCCTCGGGCAGAGGATCTGCGTGTTGCACCGCTGGAAGAATTAGCGGTTGTGATCGGCAGCGAAGGACAGGGCGTCCGGCAGGAGATCCTGGACAGCGCAGATGCTGAGCTGGTGATCCCTATGAATGCTCACTGTGAATCCCTGAACGCGGCAATCGCGGCTGCCATCGTGATGTGGCAGATGAAACAAAATTAGAGATAGAAACAGGTGAGGAAATGCTGATACATTGGCTGTGGTTTGCAGAGCTTTCTGGTTTGAGTTCTGCGCAAAAGCAAATGCTGCTGATGCGCTTTTCCGACCCTGAAGATATTTTTCACGCCGGGGAATCGGAGCTTCGCAAGATCGAAGGAATGACTCCGGAAATGCTGAAAGCATTGGAGCAAAAAGATCTGACACAGGCCGATGCGATCTTAAGGAAATGCAATGAGAAGCATATCAGCATACTGACTTTTGGGGATGAGGAATATCCCGACCGACTTAGAAATATTAGCGACCCGCCTGTGGTGCTGTATTACAAAGGGACGCTGCCCGATTTTCGGAGCGCGCCTGCTGTGGGTGTGGTGGGAACCCGGAAAGCGACTGCCTACGGTCTGAACACTGCCCGAAGCATCAGCCGGCAGATCGCTGCCTGCGGTGCGATGGTGGTATCCGGCGGTGCTTTCGGGGTAGATACCATGGCGATGCAGGGCGCGCTGGACGCAGATGGCAAAGTGGTTGGCGTGTTGGGCTGCGGTGTGGATGTGGTATATCCCAAATCCAACCGACGCCTGTTTTCTGTGGTAGAGGAGTGCGGCTGCCTGATCAGCGAATATCCTCCCGGAACACAGCCTTATCCCTGGCAATTCCCCGCCAGAAACCGGATCATCAGCGGTATGTCTAGTGGCGTGCTGGTGGTGGAAGCACCGGAGAAAAGCGGTGCGCTGATCACAGCCCAGAATGCTCTGGAACAGGGACGGGATGTGTTCGTCGTACCGGGGAATATTGATGTGGCGGCTTGCGCAGGTAGCAATGCGCTGCTGCAGGAGGGGGCGGCCGCGGTATTTTCCGGCTGGGATGTGGTCAAGGAATATGCGGCCCTTTATCCCGGAAAAATAGAAAAGCGGATGCCGGTAATTGCTGCGTCTGAGACGCCGGAAAGACCGACGGTAAAGGTAGCGCAGCCCCAGACTGTTCTCCAAACGATGGAAGACCCTGACAAAAAAGACATTGACAACCGGCAGACAAGCCAGTATAGTTTCATAAAAGATAGACTTTCTGCATTGACGCAGGAGGAAATGGCGGTCATCGGGTGTATCGGGCACGAGCCTGTGCCGGTAGACGAAGTGATCGCCGCCGCAGAACTGCCCGCAGGCAAAGTTCTGGGGATACTCACAACACTTGCGCTGAAGGGGATCGTGATCCAACACCCGGGACGGCGTGTAGCACTGACACAGGAAATACCAACTACCGGAGGAAAGCATGGCTAAGGTATCGAATCTCGTAATCGTGGAGTCGCCCTCCAAGGCGAAGACCATTGGAAAGTATTTAGGACCGGAGTATACGGTCAAGGCCAGTATGGGTCATTTGCGCGACCTTCCCAAGAGCGTGATGGGTGTGGATATTGAAAACGGTTTTGAGCCCCAGTATCAGCCCCTGGAGAGCAAGGCAGAGCTGATCGGGGAGCTGCGGAAAGCAGCTCAGAAGGCAGAGAGCATTTATCTGGCAACTGACCCGGACCGTGAGGGCGAGGCGATCTCCTGGCACTTAAAGGAACTGTTGGAACTGCCGGAGGAGAAGGTACACCGTGTGACCTTCAACGAGATCACCGAACGGGTGGTCAAGGAATCCATTGAGAATCCCAGAGCCATCGATTATGCGCTGGTGGATGCCCAGCAGGCACGCCGTGTTCTGGACCGGATCGTGGGCTATCAGCTTTCTCCCTTGCTGTGGAAAAAGGTGCGTCGCGGTCTGTCTGCCGGACGGGTGCAGTCTGTAGCTACCCGCCTTGTGGTGGACCGGGAGAATGAGATCCGTGCGTTTGTCCCCAGAGAGTACTGGTCTCTGGATGTGACCTTGAACCGAATGGGAAAACCCGGCTCCTTTATCGCCCATTACCACGGAGAGGATAAGAAACGGGAACTGGAGTCCGAGGAACAGGTGGATGCAGTCATTCGGGACATCACCGGCAAGGAGTTTACCGTTACCAGTGTGCGGCGGGCAGAGAAGAAGCGCTCCGCAGCACCTCCCTTTACCACCTCTACCTTGCAGCAGGAGGCATCCCGCAAGCTGAATATGACACCCAAGCGTACTATGGCAGTGGCGCAGCAGCTGTACGAAGGTATTGATGTGGCAGGCGAGGGCACACTGGGTCTCATTACCTATATGCGTACCGACTCTCTGCGACTGAGTACGGAAGCAATGGCGGACGCGGCTTCCTTTATCCGCAGCCGCTACGGAAGCGATTATTATTATGGAAAGTTCCATAATTTCAAGACAAAATCCGGTGCGCAGGATGCCCATGAAGCCATCCGTCCCACCCATGTGGAACTGGACCCGGAGCGCATCCAGGGCAGTCTTACCAAAGATCAGTACCGGCTGTATAAGCTGATCTGGAGCCGTTTTCTGGCATCCCAGATGGCCAATGCAGTGTATGATACCGTGTCTATTGACACAGAGTGTGCAGGACACATCTTCCGATCCACCCACCAGAGTGTGAAGTTCACAGGCTTCCTGGCGGTTTACGAGGAGGGTCGGGACGACGAGACAGAAGCCGTGGGTTCACCGCTTCCTGACCTGCAGGAGGGAGAGCGGGCTTCCGCATCCAAGGTGGAAAAGGAACAGCATTTCACCCAGCCCCCTGCCAGATACACCGAGGCGACTCTGGTCAAAGCCATGGAAGAAAAGGGCGTGGGTCGTCCTTCCACCTATGCCAGTATCGTGTCTACCATCCAGGACCGTGAGTATGTGAATAAGCAGGATAAGCGCCTGCTGCCCACCGCCTTAGGCGAGGTAGTCACCGGACTGATGATGGAACGGTTTAAGGACATCATCGATGTGGAATTTACCGCCAATATGGAAAACCAGCTGGATGCCATTGAAGCAGGCAAGCAGAACTGGAGAGATGTTCTGACGGGCTTTTACCGGTTCTTCCATCAGGAAATGCTGGATGCGGAGGCGGCTCTGGAGGGCACGCGTCTGAAAGTTCCGGACGAGGTGTCTGACGAGATCTGCGAACTGTGCGGACAGAATATGGTGGTGAAGATCGGCAGATTCGGAAAGTTTTTGGCGTGTCCCAATTTCCCCGCCTGCAAGAATACCAAGCCCATCGTGGAGAAAATGCCCGGTCGCTGTCCCAAGTGCGGAAGCACCATCCTCAAGCGCAAATCCAAGCGGGGATTTGCTTACTATGCTTGTGAACGGGGCGCAGACTGCGGCTTTATGACCTGGGATGTGCCTACGGCGGAGGATTGCCCGGAATGCGGACAGACTCTGTTTAAGCGCTCCGGCAAGGGGCGTATGAAGCCCTTCTGCATCAACGAAAGCTGTGTGAACTTCCTGCCCGAGGATAAGCGCGGATATTACAAAAAGCCGGCTGACGGGGAGAAGGAAGAAAAAACCGCCAAAAAGAAATCAATAAAAAAGACCGCGAAGAAGACGGAGGGCAAAGCATAATGGCAACAGTAAAGGTCATCGGTGCGGGACTTGCCGGCGCAGAGGCGGCGTGGCAGTTGGCACAGCGTGGGATCCAGGTGGAGCTGATCGAGATGAAGCCCGAGAAGAAATCCCCTGCGCACCACAGCGATACCTTTGCCGAGCTGGTCTGCTCCAACTCCTTACGGGGTGACCGTCTGGAAAATGCGGTGGGATTGCTGAAAGAAGAACTGCGCCGTTTGGATAGCCTGATTATATCCTGCGCGGATGCCACCCGGGTGGAGGCTGGCGGATGTTTAGCTGTTGACCGGCAGGGTTTTTCCGATCTGGTAACCAAAAAACTCCGGGAGCATCCCAATATCACTGTGATCTCCCGGGAGGTAACCGAAGTGCCGGATGGCCCTGTGATCATTGCCACGGGTCCCTTGACCTCGGATGCACTGTCCGAAGCCATCGGCAAATATTTCGGCACAGAATACCTGCACTTTTTCGATGCGGCAGCGCCGCTGGTCACCGCGGAATCCGTGGATATGGAAAAGGCGTGGTGGCAGTCCCGGTATGACCGAGGGACTCCGGATTATGTAAACTGCGCTATGAACCGGGAGGAGTACGAAGCATTCCTGCGGGAACTGGTGGCGGCGGAGGAAGCCCCGGTACACGGATTTGAAGATAAGAACGTATTTGAAGGCTGTATGCCTGTGGAAGTGATGGCACGCAGAGGTGCAGACACCCTGCGGTTTGGTCCTCTAAAGCCTGTGGGACTTACCGATCCCAAAACCGGCAAAGAGCGTGTATAATCTGGTGGGTTTCCAGACGCACCTGAAGTTTGGCGAGCAGAAGCGGGTGTTCTCTATGATCCCTGCCCTTGCCAATGCGGAGTTCGTGCGTTACGGCGTGATGCACCAGAATACATTTCTCCAGTCTCCCAAGCTGCTGGACCGGTATTACGCAGACCGCCGGAATCCTCTGGTGGCATTTGCCGGACAGATGACCGGCGTGGAAGGCTATGTAGAGAGTGCAGCTTCCGGCTTCCTTGCCGCGGTGGCAATGGCTGCTAAGGTGCAGGATCGTCCGCTTCCCGAATTCCCCCGGGAGACCGCCATCGGTGCACTGGGACTGTATATCAGCGACGAGCGCATTGAGTCTTTCCAGCCGATGAATATCAACTTTAGTATCATTTCTCCGCTGGAGCAGCGGATCCGGAAAAAAGCAGAAAAGAACCTTGCCATTGCCAATCGGTCGCTTGCGGTGATCGACGGGCTTGTAGAGCAAGGGATCTGAGAGAAAGAGGTACAGCTATGAAGATCATTCTCGACGCAATGGGCGGTGACCACGCACCGGAAGCACCGGTACTGGGTGCGATCCAGGCTGCAAAGGATTTTGGCGCGCAGATCACTCTGGTAGGTCGCGGAGAGGACATTCTGGAGGTCTTGAGCAAGCACGGCATCCAGAATCTGCCTGTGGGTTTGGAGATCGCCAATGCGGAAGATGTGGTGGATATGCACGATGACCCCGCATCTATCATTCACAAGCGCAAGAACTCCTCTATGGTCATCGGACTGAAGATGCTGGCGGATGGTCAGGGAGATGCCTTTGTCTCTGCCGGCAGTACCGGTGCGCTGCTTACCGGCGCGACCCTGATCGTCAAGCGGGTCAAGGGCATCCGCCGTGCGGCCATGGGTCCGGCTATGCCCAACAAGGCAGGCGGAAAGACGGTCATTCTGGACTGCGGCGCCAATGCCGAGTGCACGCCGGAATTTTTGCTGCAGTTTGGACTGGTGGGCTCTCTGTATGCCAAGCGGTACTTGGGCGTAGAGAATCCCAAGGTGGGCTTACTTAACATCGGCACGGAGGACTCCAAAGGCACACCCCTGCAAAAGGAGGCCTACGGTCTGCTGACCGGCGCGGCGGAGCAGGGACTCATTAACTTCGTGGGCAATGTGGAGGCAAGAGATGTGCCTCTGGGCGCAGTGGATGTGGTGGTCTGCGACGGCTTCTCCGGCAATGTGCTATTAAAGTCCATCGAGGGCACGGCTATGTTTATGGGCAGCCTGATGAAGCGCAAGATCTTCAAGCGCAATCTTTTCTCCGCCATCGGCTATCTGTTCTGCAAGCTCGGTGTGGACGAGGTTATGAAGATGCTGGACTATCGGGAGATCGGCGGCACCCAGTTTTTGGGCATTAAGAAGCCGGTGATCAAAGCCCACGGCTCGTCGGATGCTCTGGCATTCCGCAATGCGGTGCGCCAGGCAATGGACGCCGCTGCCAGCGATATTTCCGAAGAGCTTGAGCAAGACTTAAAGCTGCTGGCGGAAAAGGAGACAACCAATGATTAAAGACCTGGAAGAGGCCATCGGCTACCGCTTCCGGAATATCACCCTGCTCCAGAATGCTCTGGCACATTCTTCCTACGCCAACGAGCGCTGGCATAACAGCCTGAAGAGCAATGAGCGTCTGGAGTTCTTGGGGGATTCCATTCTCGGTATGGTGGTGGCGGAATACCTGTATACCCATTTCCCCAACCGCCCGGAGGGAGAACTGACCCGTATGCGGGCGGATATGGTCTGCGAGACCAGTCTGGCGGCCGTTGCCAACCGGATCGGACTGGGTCAGCACCTGCTGCTGGGACACGGCGAGGAGCAGGGCGGCGGCAGAAGCCGGGCATCCATTTTGGCGGACGCGGTGGAATCGGTGATCGCAGCCAGTTTTTTGGATGGCGGTATGGCAGCAGCCCGGAAGTTTATCGACCAGTTTATTTTGTGCGATGTGCCCACTGCGGGACTGCACAATAAGGATCATAAAACAGCGCTGCAGGAACTGGTGCAGCAGAAAAAGAATCAGGTGCTCAGCTACTGTCTGGTGGGCGAATCCGGTCCAGATCACGATAAGCAGTTCGTGGTAGAGGTATCCCTGAACGGACAACCTGTGGGACAGGGCTGCGGCAGCAGCAAGAAGCGGGCAGAGCAGGATGCTGCCCGTGTGGCAATTGAGAATCTGTTTCCCGGATAAATTAAAAGCAGATGGATACGCGTATCCATCTGCTTTTACTGTAGGCTCCCCTTGCAGGGGAACTGTCACGCGATCAGCGTGACTGAGGGGTATATGATCCCTCTGAGCCGTTGTATTCACAACATATTTTCGTATAATCTCTGTTCTGTTGGAAAAACTACCGTCGGAGGGATCGTGATGACGGAACGGGAATACGGAAAACTGGTGCAGAGCATGGCGCCCAAATCGCCCATCTGGAAGGATTGTCTGAATGCGTTTTTGATCGGCGGACTGATCTGCACCCTGGGGCAGCTTGTGATGAACGGCTTTGCCGCACTGGGACTGGACGAGATCAAAGCAGGCACAGCCACTTCTATGACACTGATCACCCTGTCTGCACTGCTGACAGGTCTGAGTTTGTATGATAACATCGCCAAATATGCCGGCGCAGGTACACTGGTGCCCATCACCGGCTTTGCCAACTCCATCGCCGCCCCGGCAGTGGAATTCAAAACCGAGGGGTTTATATTAGGGGTTGGTGCAAAGATGTTTACAATCGCCGGCCCTGTCATCGTCTACGGCGTTTCGGCCTCGGTGATTTACGGCTTGATCTATTGGATATGTCAAATGTTAAAATGAGCAGCCGAATATGGCTGCTCATTTTTGCAATTATGTAGGACGTATCCAACCTTTTCTCATTAAAATATCAATTATTTCATCCACTTTAGGAACCGTGATTACAAATAAACGATCATCGTTTGTAAAAATGTTTAACTGCGTGAAGGTGTAGGTGTAATGGTCAATGTTCTGCAGCAATATTTCATCTAATGTATAGGGCTTCTCTTCTAAACAAACACAAACAATTCCGGCTTCGCAAAAATAGATATTTCCATTTTTAATTTTGCCGTTACCTAAATTAAAATTCCCGCTTGTCTTGTAGAAAATCGGTGAGGTAATTTCCTTTTCAAACTTTGCGTATCGTTTGTCCATAATATTTCCGTAAACAACCAAAACAGGAAACAGGAGAAGAGCAAAGAGTAAGCCACTTAAAGCGGCAAGTTGAAACGGTTGATCGATGTCTAATAGAAGTAAAACAAAATAACCGATTAGGCCAAAAAAGAAACCCGTAAACGCGGAAAGAAAGACTTTTGCTTTCATATATCCCACCTCACTTTATTTCATTATACTATACCGCCGTCTTAAAGTAAATGTTTTCGAAAATTTAGTCCTAATGGAACACCAACTAATGGGTCCTAAGTTGACACAAGCAGAGGGTTTCATCCTCGGCGTTGGTGCGAAGATGTTCACAATAGCAGGGCCTGTTATTGTGTATGGAACTGTAGCCAGCGTAATTTATGGGGTTATTTACTGGCTTACAACATTATTTTAACGGACGACCAATGGTCGCCCCTACATATCCTGTCATACGTAGCTGTAGGGGCGGGCATTGCCCGTCCGCAAAAAAGGCTTGACCTGATCGGTCAAGCCTTTTATCGTAAGGTTAAAGACTATTTTAGTTCTTTTTGAATTGCCTTCATAACGGACTTAAAGGTAGCTCTCGTGGCTATCTTACAAAGAACATAACCAAATACACACATAATAATCGGAATAAAAATAGGAAAAAGACTATCTAAACTGGAAGTGATTGCTAAAGCAAGGAGAAATACTTCCACCATCAGCGCAGAACCAAACCAAATGGCCATAAATACACGAACAAGTTTTACCGGCTGTCCGCACATATACAAAATGGTCTGCGCATCATTACGGGAAATAACAATATCAATTTCGGGGACAAAAGAATTTCGATACGGCATATCGCGGAATGTAGGCTTTAAAAAACAACCGGCAGATGTTTGCGCACAGGAGTAGTCCCAATCGGTATGCTTACGAATCAATTTGGGGAGGTCGTTAAGGCAGATAGGAAATGTTGTGCTCGCAATATTATATTCTGCTTTTTGTGTAAAAAGGGACTTCATATACTTCACCTACTTTGCGCTTCTTTCCATATTCAGCGGCAATCGTGCAAGCGCGTTGGTAAGCCTGCGCAAAATACTGCTCCAGGGGCCATGCGCTGTAAAGATCCAATGTACACCGGTCACCCTTGGGCCGGATCTTGAATTCAAAATTCAGAATTTCCTGCTCTTTGGCTTGCTCTAAGCGCTCCATAGTGGCAGCCCAATCGGTATTGCCGTCACCGATGAGTAAATGC
>JAZOCJ010000030.1:0-48968 GCA_045596405.1 Faecousia sp.
GGAGAATTCTCAATGTTGTGGATAACCCGCTGCAGACCAACCTTAGGGTCGAAGGCAGCCAAACCACCGCGGCGGGTACCCAAATGAGAATGATAATCCACACCGAAAAACACATCCATCATGCAGTCATGGTGGGATGTGATTCCAAAAAAGCCTCCCATTTTACACTCCTTTTCGTAATGCGACAATCCTGTAAACAGAGTTCTGGCGGGCAGCGGTATAACTACTGTCCGTCAGAATTAAAACACTATTATGCAAAGAACAGCTTGTTCAGGGTCATGGGATCAATGTACTTGCCGTCCTTATAAACACGCATATTACCGGAAGCGATCTCGTCGATCAGCATAACACGGCCCTGCGCATCATAACCAAACTCAAACTTGATATCGTACATATCCAGACCCTTTTCCTTCAGATCGTCAGCAACGATCTTGGTGATGGCCTGGGTCATTGCTTTCAGGTCATCGTACTGCTCAGCGGTCATCACGCCCAGGTCCACCAGACCGTCCTTGGTTACCAGCGGGTCGCCCTTGGCATCGTTCTTGAAGGTGGTCTCCACATATGCGGGCAGGTCTGCACCCTCTTCCACATAGTCGGAATAACGGCGGGAGAAAGAACCAACTGCCTTGTAACGGCAGATCACTTCCAGACCCTTACCGAAAACCTTGCCGGGCAGGACTTCCATAGTGGTGTTGTCCAGATCTGCGCTGACATAATGGGTCTTGATGCCCGCAGCATTGATCTTCTCAAAGAAATAGATGGACATACGCAGGTTTACATCACCCACGCCGTCGATGGTCAGTCCAACGGAATTTTCACCGGGATCAAACACGCCATCCTTTCCGGTGCAGTCATCCTTAAACTTCAGCAGATAATTGCCATTCTCCAGCGCAAAAACATCCTTTGTCTTACCGGTGTAAACAAGCTTCTTTTCCATAATAAAAATCTCCTTTATTGAATGGTGTTTCACCAAAAATTACAGTTTTTCCATCACGGCAGCATCTTTCGCAAGGACTGCCTTTGCGTCATTGACGCGCTTTGCATCCAGCTTGGAAGCCAGTGCGCTGTCCGAGACTGCAAGGATCTGGGCAGCCAGCAGTGCGGCATTGACACCGCCGTTGATCGCTACGGTCGCTACCGGGATACCGGAGGGCATCTGCACAGTGGACAGCAGCGCATCCATCCCATCCAGGGTGGTGGATTTACAGGGAATGCCGATCACAGGCAGGGTCGTATTGGCTGCGATCGCACCGGCAAGGTGTGCAGCCATACCGGCGGCGGCGATCAGAACGCCAAATCCCTTCTCTCTTGCGGAAAGAGCAAAATCTCTTGCCTCTACAGGTGTTCTGTGTGCAGAGTAGATATGCACCTCATAAGGGATCTCAAGCGACTTTAATGTGTCCACAGCCTTTTGAATGATGGGCAGATCGCTGTCACTTCCCATAACGATACCAACTTTTTTCATAAGAAACCCTCCTACAGAAATAAAACGGGCGCACTCAGCCCATACAGCTAAATGCGCCCAGACGGTCGGCTAATCGGTGGTACTCACCAACGCTCCCTGTTCCCCTGTGGTATCCCACATTTTCCGTCAGTCGCAGAAAGCGATATATAACTATGCTTTGATTTTATCACGGCAAAAAAGCAGTGTCAAGGAAGATCAAATCCTATTCGACATTTTTTACCTTTTTGCCACGAATGCCATATGTTTTCATCGGGTTTTTGTGTAAGATTTGGTCAGAAAAACGGAAGTTCAGTCTGCCTTCTTTTTGGACTCACAATAGATACAGCGGTAGATGCCATTTTCAGGATTCACGCATCTAAAAATGTGGTCGATCTCCTGCTCGGTCGAGGTAATGCACCTGGGGTTATCGCAGGTCAACGTATTGGTCAGCAATTCACCAACAGGCTCCTCCCGATCCGGCAGTTTGGCTTCCTCTAAAAGCTTCAAGATCAGTGCCATACGCATATATTTTCCATTCAACGCCTGGCGGAAATAAGCGGCCCGGGGATCATCATCCACCTTAACACTGATCTCGTTCACTCTCGGCAGAGGGTGCAGAACACGCATAGTATCCTTTGCCAGCTCCATCTTCTGAGCCGTCAAGACATAGCTGTCCTTCAGGCGCTCATACTCATCGTGACTGTCAAAGCGCTCCCGCTGGATACGGGTCATATAGAGCACATCCAGCTCCGGGATTGCTTCCTCAAGAGATATGGTTTCTACATATTCCATTCCGTTCTTCTGAAGAACTTCATACTTGATGTAATTGGGAAGACGCAGTTCTTCCGGGGAGATCAAAACGATCTTGATATTCTTGTAACGGCTCAATGCAGACAGCAGAGAGTGCACCGTTCTGCCGTATTTCAGATCACCGCAGCAACCAACTGTCAAATTCTCCAGTCTTCCGATCTCACGGTAGATAGTCAGAAGGTCTGCCAGGGTTTGTGTGGGATGGCAGTGGCCACCGTCACCGGCATTGATCACAGGAATAGACGCACTCCGGGAAGCCACATAAGGTGCGCCCTCTTTAGGGTGGCGCATCGCCATAATATCTGCATAGCAGCTGATCATTTTCGCGGTATCCGCAATGCTCTCTCCCTTTGCCGCAGAGGAGGAACTGGCTTCGCTGAAGCCGATCACATTACCGCCAAGCTCCAGCATTGCCGCCTCGAAGCTCAGGCGTGTCCGGGTAGAGGGCTCAAAGAACAGTGTCGCAAGCTTCTTGCCACGGCAGGCATCTGCGTACTTCTCGGGGTGCTGGCTGATATCACAGGCGGTTTGCAAAAGACCATCCAGCTCCGCTACGGAAAAATCCGTAATATCAATCAGACTTCTCATTGTTTTGCTCCGTTCACTGCAAGATAGTTCTTGATCCGCTCTACATTTTCTGCATTGGAATCGTCTTCCTCCAGGTACTCAATGATGTCATAAACATCCACCACAGAGTACACCGGGAAGCCGAAGGTCTCCTCCACCTCTGCCATTGCAGACTTCTCCCCTTGTCCCTTCTCCTTACGGTCCACCATCACAAAAGTAGCGGCGACCTTCACATCCTGAAGGCCGGAGAGGATCGCCATACTTTCACGGATGGCAGTGCCCGCAGTGATCACATCCTCAACAATTACGATCTCTTCACCGGGCTGAGGTACATAGCCCACAAACACGCCGCCCTCACCGTGATCCTTGGCTTCCTTGCGGTTAAAGAAGAACGGAACATCCAAACCATTCTTGGACAGGGCGACTGCCGCTGAGACAGCTATAGAGATTCCCTTATAAGCAGGTCCGTAGAGTACCGTCTTCTTATTTCCAACCTTCTCAAAATACGCCTTGGCATAGAACTCGCCCAGCTTTGCGATCTCATCACCGGTCTTGATCTGACCTGCATTGATGAAATACGGGATCTTCCGTCCGCTCTTGGCAGTAAAATCACCAAACTTCAGAACGCCGGCATCCTGCAAAAACTGGATAAACTCTCTCTTATAGCTCTCCATAGCATTCGCTCCTTTTCTCTGTGTAAAAACGACTTAGTCGCAGAATTCTTCCACGCAGCGCAGATAGGCTGCCACCGGGTCGGCAGCGGCTGTGATGGGGCGGCCGACAACAATATAATCCGAACCGATCTGCTTGGCCTGTGCAGGGGTCATAACCCGCTTCTGGTCTCCAACATCTCCGTCAGCAAAGCGCACACCGGGGGTGACCGTCAGAAAATCGTTGCCGCAGGCAGCATGCACCTTCCCTGCCTCCAGCGGAGAGCAAACAATGCCGTCCAGACCTGCATTCTTGGCAGTCTGGGCATAGTGCATAACCACCCGGTCAATGGGCTCACGGATCAGCAGATCCCGTTCCATCGTCTCCTGGTCGGTGGAGGTCAGCTGTGTCACAGCGATCAGCAGCGGTCTTGTTCCGTCGGGACGGGTCAGACCTTCGACTGCCGCCTGCATCATAGCAGATGCACCGGCAGCATGGAGGTTGCAGATATCCACATCCAGCCGGGAAAGCACCGCCATTGCCTTCTTGACGGTATTGGGAATGTCATGGAGCTTCAGATCCAAGAAAATCTTATGTCCTCTTGCCTTGATCTGGCGGACAATTTCAGGACCTTCTGCATAGTAAAGCTCCATACCGATCTTTACAAAAGGCTTTTTATCAGTAAACTTGTCCAGAAAGGTGAATACCTGCTCTGCACTGGCAAAATCGCAGGCTACGATTACATCCTTACCCATTCCTTGCACCTCCAATAATTTCACTTAATGTGTTGATTCCGTACTCTGCCATTACTCTGGGCAGATCAGCAACAATATCCCGGCAGACATAGGGGTTGATCAGGTTGGCAGCGCCCACTTCCACAGCGGTAGCACCTGCCAACATCATTTCCACCACATCCTCTGCTGTAGAAACGCCGCCCATACCCACAACAGGAATCTTGACAGCACCGGCGACCTGATACACCATCCGAACCGCAACCGGGAAGATCGCAGCGCCGGAGAAGCCACCCATTTTATTGGCGATCACCGGTTTTTTTGATCTTAGATCGATCCGCATACCCAGCATAGTGTTGATCAGGCTGATGCCGTCAGCGCCGGCATTCTCACAAGCCTTTGCGATGGATACGATGTCCGTCACATTGGGGCTCAGCTTCACGATCACCGGCTTATGGGTCACTTTTTTCACTGCGGCAGTCACCTCGGCAGCGGCTTTGGGATCTGTACCAAAGCTCATACCGCCGCCGTGAACATTGGGGCAGCTCACATTGACCTCAAGCCAGCCTACCTGTTCTTCTCTATCCAGTTTCTCACAGGTATAGGCATATTCCTCGATACTGAAGCCGCTAACATTCGCCATTACCGGTTTGCAGAAACACTGCTTCAGCTTGGGAAGTTCCTGGGATATAACCTTTTCCACGCCGGGATTTTGCAGTCCCACTGCATTGATCATACCGGCTGTGCATTCCGCAATCCGCGGGGTGGGATTTCCAAAACGGGGATCCTTGGTGGTTCCCTTAAAGGAAAATGTACCAAGACAGTTAATATCATAGAGTTCTGCGTACTCATAGCCGTAGCCAAATGTACCGGAGGCGGGGATCACCGGGTTGTCCAGTTCAATGCCGCAAAGATTTACGCTTAGTTTTCCCACAGGATCTCCTCCTTCCGCATCACAGGGCCTTCTTTGCAGATGCGCTTGTAGCCTGTGATGGTTTTACAGGAACAGCCCATACACGCGCCAAAGCCGCAGCCCATACGCTTTTCAAAGCTCATCTGTCCGGATGTAGCAGATGCGCGGTAGACCGCTTTCAGCATCGGCTCCGGGCCACAGGTGTAGAAATAGGAATAATCCATATCCTTCAGGACATCTGTTACGAAGCCTTTCACGCCATAAGAGCCGTCAACAGTCGTCACGGTAACCTCCGCACCCAGTGCGCGGAACTCGTTCTCGTAGAACACTTCCTCTTTTCGGTTGAAACCGAGGATCACACGCACCTTTTTGCCCTGCCCGATCAGTTCCTTCGCCAGCAGATACATAGGCGGCACACCTACGCCGCCACCCAGCAGCACAGGATTCTCTCCGGACAGAGTCAGATCGTAGCCGTTACCCAGTCCTGTCAGCACATCCAGCTTGCCTGTCTGCATTTGGGACATCTGCTTTGTCCCCTTGCCCACCACCTTGTAGATGATTGTCAAGATGTTTTCGTTCACATCGCAAACAGAGATCGGGCGGCGCAGATACAATCCGTCCAGTTGGATGTTAACAAACTGTCCGGGTGCAGTAATGGCGGACACATCTCCGGACAGCGTCATTCGGTAGACATTGTCCGTAAGGGCAATATTTTCAATAATCTCAAAATATCCCTGCTTCATATACACCTCTTACGCATCGATGGTGGAAACCGTCAGGGTCGTCTCCTCCAGAACATCCAGCAGGACGCTCACTGTATCCAGAGAGGTAAAGATGGTAACATTGTTCTCCGTAGCGATCTGGCGAATCTGATGACCGTCATTGGCACGGCCGTCTGCGCTGGGATCTCTGGTGTTGATTACATAGGCAATATGTCCCTGGCGCAGTGCATCCGGGATCTCCTCACTGTTCTCGCTGATCTTCTGCAGGATGTGGGTGCGGATGCCGTTAGCCTTCAGGAACTTGGCCGTACCCTTTGTCGCCTGGATATTGAAGCCCAGATTATAGAATCTGCGGATCAGAGGCAGTGCCTCTTCCTTATCTTTGTCCGCAATCGTAGCAAACACAGTGCCGTAATTCTGCAGGTGCATTCCGGATGCCTGCAAAGCCTTATACAGCGCACGGTTCAGCTTATCATCATAACCGATGGCTTCGCCGGTAGATTTCATCTCCGGGCTCAGATAGGCGTCCAGTCCACGCAGTTTGTTAAAGGAGAACACAGGAGCTTTTACATACCAGCGGTTCTTCTCCTCCGGATAAATATCGAAGATTCCCTGTTCCTTCAGGCTCTTGCCCAGAATGACCTCCGTGGCAATATCCGCCAAAGAGTATCCGGTGGATTTGGAGAGGAACGGCACGGTACGGGAAGAACGCGGATTGACCTCGATGATAAATACGTTGTCATCCTTGTCAACAATAAACTGAATATTGAACAGTCCCACAATGCCAATACCAAGACCCAGCTTCTTTGCATACTGCAGAATGATGCCCTTGACCTTGTTGGAAATACTGAAGGAGGGGTAGACGCTCATCGAGTCACCGGAGTGGACACCGGTGCGTTCCACCAACTCCATAATACCGGGGACAAACACATTGTGTCCGTCGCAGATGGCATCCACCTCGACTTCCTTGCCCTCGATATACTTATCCACCAGAACAGGCTTGTCCTCGTCGATCTCAACCGCTGTGCGCAGATAGTGGCGCAGCTGTGTCTCGTTGGCAACGATCTGCATAGCTCGTCCGCCCAGAACAAAGCTGGGACGCACCAGCACCGGGTAACCGATCTCTGCTGCAGCGGCGATGCCATCTTCAATTTTTGTCACAGCCTTACCCTTGGGCTGGGGAATATTCAGCTCAGTAAGAAGCTTTTCAAAGGCATCCCGGTTTTCTGCCTTGTCGATAGCCGCACAGTCAGTACCGATGATCTTCACACCGCGCTCCATCAGCGGCTGGGCAAGGTTGATAGCAGTCTGACCGCCCAGAGAGGCGATAACGCCCTCCGGCTTCTCAAACTCAATGATGTTCATAACATCTTCCGGGGTCAGCGGCTCAAAGTACAGCTTATCCGCAGTGGTGTAGTCTGTGGAAACTGTTTCCGGGTTGTTATTGATAATGATGGCTTCATAACCGGATTTGCGGATGGTCATAACCGCGTGGACTGTGGAATAGTCAAATTCCACGCCCTGTCCGATACGGATAGGACCTGCGCCCAACACCACGATCTTCTTCTTATCGGTAAGCACAGAGTCGTTTTCTCCGGTATAGGAGGAGTAGAAATACGGAATATAGGCGCCGGTGTGGCAGGTATCGACCATACGGAACACCGGGAACAGGTTGTGCTCTTTGCGGAAGTGGTAGACATCCAGTTCCTTACACTTCCACATTCTTGCTACATACTTATCGCTGAAGCCCATCTTCTTGGCTGCCTTCAGGATCTCCAGATCCCGGGGATTGGCCTTCAGCATTTCTTCCATATCCACGATCCGGCGGATCGCCTCCAGGAAGAAGGGTGTGATCTGGGTAATATCGTGGATCTGCTCCACAGTAATGCCACGGTACATCAGCTCAGCAATGGCAAAGATGTTGTCATCCCGGAACTGACCGATATACTCCAGGATCTCCTCCGTAGCCATATCGTCAAACTTGTGATGGTAAACGTGGTTGACACCTACCTCAAGAGAACGGATGCCCTTGAGCAGACACTCCTCCAGCGTAGAGCCGATACCCATAACCTCACCGGTGGCCTTCATCTGGGTGCCCAAGGTGTTGGAAGCTGTTGTGAACTTATCGAAGGGGAATCTGGGGAGTTTCGCGATCACATAGTCCAGTCTGGGCTCAAAGGCAGCGGTGGTATTGGCGATCTTAATATCCTCCAGAGCCATTCCTACCGCGATCTTGGCAGTGACTCTGGCAATGGGATAGCCGGAAGCCTTGGAAGCCAGTGCGGAAGACCGGGACACTCTGGGGTTGACCTCAATCAGATAGTATTCGCTGGTATGGGGATTCAGGGCAAACTGGACATTACAGCCACCCTCGATCTTCAGTTCCCGGATGATCTTAATAGCGGAATCGTTAAGCATTTTCAGATCGTGATCATTCAAGGTCATAATGGGTGCAACCACCAGACTGTCGCCGGTATGGACGCCTACAGGGTCGATGTTCTCCATGCCGCAGATGGTGATGGCGTGATCCTTGGAGTCGCGCATAACCTCAAATTCGATTTCCTTATAGCCCTTAACGCTCTTCTCAATCAGCACCTGATGGACAGGAGAAAGCTTAAAGGCATTGTTGCCGACCTCGATCAGCTCCGCCTCATTGTAGGCAAAGCCACCGCCGGTACCGCCAAGGGTAAATGCGGGGCGCAGCACAACGGGGTAGCCAATGCGCTCTGCAGCAGCTTTGGCTTCCTCAATGGAATAGGTGATCTCAGAAGGAATGACCGGCTCACCGATGGACTGGCACATTTCCTTAAACAGCTCTCTGTCCTCTGCCCGCTCAATGGACGCACTGCTGGTACCCAGCAGTTCCACCTGGCACTCCTTGAGTACGCCCTTCTTCTCAAGCTGCATTGCAAGATTCAGACCGGTCTGTCCGCCGATGCCGGGGACGATGGCATCCGGGCGCTCATAGCGGATGATCTTGGCGATGTACTCCAAGGTCAGCGGCTCCATATATACCTTATCCGCAATGGCGGTATCGGTCATAATGGTGGCGGGATTGGAGTTGCACAGAACAACCTCGTAGCCCTCTTCCTTCAGCGCCAGACACGCCTGTGTGCCGGCATAGTCAAACTCCGCAGCCTGACCGATGACGATCGGGCCGGAGCCGATGATCAGAATCTTCTTAATATCTGTTCTCTTTGCCATACTATACTCCTCCTAAATCACTTCTTGTAAACAACTCTGCCATCGCAGACTGTCAGTACACACTCGCCTTTCAGATGCCAGCCGGCAAAGGGCGTGGCCTTACCCTTGGAGAGGAACGCCTCCGGGTCAACATCAAACGCCTTATTCAGATCCCACACGGTATAGTCTTCACCCGCAGGGATGCCAAACCGTTTTCTGGGATTCTCTGCCAGCAGCCGGATCAACTGCTCCAGGCAGATCACTCCCGGCTCTACCAAATGAGTATACAGTACCGGGAAGGCCGTCTCGATTCCCACGATGCCGAAAGCACTGCCTGCCAATCCTTTCGCTTTTTCCTCAACAGAATGAGGGGCGTGGTCCGTAGCGATCATATCGATGGTGCCATCCTGAATACCCTTGATCAGCGCCAGGCGGTCTTCCCTGCTTCGCAGGGGCGGATTCATTTTGAATCTCCCATCCTCTTGAAGATCGCTGTCGTCCATTACCAAATAATGAGGTGCAGTCTCACAGGTCACATCCACCCCCCGCAGCTTTGCCTGCCGGATCAATTCCACACTCTCTTTTGTGGAGATGTGGCAGACGTGGTAGGGGCATCCTGTCTCTTCCGCAAGGCGCAGGTCTCTGGCGATCTGCTCGTACTCACTGGCACTGCAGATACCTTTGTGTCCGTGCGCCTTTGCATATTCTCCATCGTGAATATAGCCGCCCCGGAGCAGACTGTTGACCTCACAGTGGGCAACGATCATCTTCCCCAGCGCCTTGGCGCGGAGCATCGCATCGCGCATCCTGTCGTCACTCTGGACGCCTCTGCCGTCATCAGAGAAGGCGATCACATCCTGTGCCATCGCTTCCAGATCCGCAAGCTGTTCGCCCTTTTGCCCAACGGTGATCGCACCGTAGGGATACACGCGGATCACGGCCTGATCCCGGATCAGTGTCAGCTGTTCCTCCAAATGCTCCCGGCTGTCCGGGACAGGATTTAAGTTTGGCATGGTACATACCGCGGTATAACCACCGCGAGCAGATGCCTTGCTTCCTGTTTCAATCGTCTCTTTATAAGAAAATCCCGGCTCGCGAAAATGCACATGCACATCACAAAAGCCGGGAAAAACAACATATTCACATCCGTCAACAGAAAACAATTCCTTCATCAAAGGAGAAACAGAGGAAATAACAGCATCGTTATTGCAGCCAACACTCTTCAGCTTTCCTGCCGCGCTCATCATTGCATTTCCTCCCTTGTTCATTTTATCTGTGTCAGTATACCACAGGAGAGGATATTTGTCAAATGGTGCAAGTCTTTTTTCTGCCTGAAAATTACACAAAAAAACGTTATTCAGCGTAGGCTTCCGTATCTAAATCCACAAAGGGATATACCCGTTCCCAGCCGTCCTTTGATTTGCGCACACTGCTTCTGTGGGAATTGAGCAACCGCACAATGTCATACACATCGATCCAGATCTCAGCATTACACTCCTTCTGGCTCTCATCAAAAACCAGCTCCATTCCGAAATGCAAATGGACCGTTTCGATATTATTGACATTTTCCTTATCGGAATACCCTGTCCGTCCCATAAAGCCGATCAAGTCTCCCGCTTGAACGATGTCTCCCTCCTGCAATCCTTCCGCGAACGGGTGATCCTTCTGCAAATGGGCATAGTAATAATAGCGTTTGGAATCAAAGGATCGGATTCCGATCCGCCACCCACCATACCGATTCCAGCCCATGGCTTCAATCACGCCGCCCTCCACCGCTACGATCGGCGTTCCCTGGCTGCCCATCAAGTCGTTCCCCAAATGCTTTCTCGCAAAGCCGAAGCTGCGGCTGTTTCCGAAATCGGAGCAATGACTGTACCCATATCCGGCTGCAATGGGAGAAAATGCTTTCAGCCCATAGGTCGGCTGCATACTGCCGTTGACTTCTATGGCATAAGAGCCCAGCAAACCTCCTAGAGCTGCGCTATATGCTTCGTGATAATAAGAATAGTATTTATAGAGGTTTCCCAGCAACTCCTCAGGGGATTTATCCCCTCGCAAATCACTGACTGCCTTTTTCACAGATGCCAGACCGCATTTGCCGCCGGTGCGGCAAGCCGCTAAAGCCAGTGCATCGATCCAGCTGATGTGTTTTTCCTGCTCAAAAGTCGCGATATCCGCGTCCATAGCATACTTCAGTGACTCATAAGGCACTTGAAAATCCACCCACCGAATCATCTCCGCGCGCACCGGAATGACCATTGTTAAAATGATGACCCAAGCAAAAAGTATCCGCCGCTTCAACATCCTCACCTCTTGGTTAGGATGCGAAACGGCGGACAGGATCATACCATACAATTATTTCAAATCCCGACGGATGCCGTCAGCGATCCGGTAAATATCCTCCATTTTCTGTATAGAAGATATTTGCTCCTTATAGTAATTGCTATGAGCCACACCGCGCAGATACCAGGCAAAATGTTTCCTTGCCTCCAGACAGGCAATATGTTCCCCTTTATCCTCATATGCCAATTCAAACTGGCGGACTGCAACATCCACCCTTCGTGCCAAAGGTGGGCGATCCTGCGCAGGCTGTCCTGACAATGCTGCGCGCACCTCTGTAAAGATCCAGGGATTTCCGAAAACCGCACGACCGATCATAAGTCCATCTGCCCCGGTCCAGTTTTTACATTTCAGAGCCGTCTCCCCGCTGACAATATCACCGTTTGCGATCACGGGGATCGTCAGCTGTTGCTTCACTTTACGGATCATATCCCAGTCAGCCACACCGGAATACAGCATACTTCTGGTGCGACCGTGCACGGTGAGCATTGCCGCACCGTTGTCTTCCATTCGCTTGGAAAATTCCAGCACATTCACAGAGCCTTTGTCCCAGCCAAGACGGCACTTGACCGTCACCGGCACATCCACCGCCTTTACAACCTTGTTGACGATCTGACCTGCCAGCTCCGGTGTGCGCATAAGCCCGCTGCCATCACCGGAATTGGCGATCTTGGGCATAGGGCATCCCATATTGATATCAATAAAATCGCATCCGGATTTCCCAAGGGCAATCACCGCAGCCTGCGCCATCACGTCCGGGTCATTTCCGAATATCTGCGCGCCGCAGATACTTCCCTCATTCTTACGCAAAAGGGCTTCGCTTTTTTTATCCTTATACACAAGCGCCCGGGATGAGACCATCTCTGTAACTGTGATGTCCGCACCAAGCTGTGCACATACCGTGCGAAACGCCCAGTCCGTTACCCCCGCCATAGGGCCTAGTATCAGCGGGTCATTCACTTGTAAACTGCCGATTCGCACAACATCATCTCCCTTACGGGAGCAAGTATATCACAGACCGACGGTTTTCGCAAGTCAAAGCAGCGCGCTTAACAACCAAGCAAGTCCGGTTACCAGTGCGCCGCCGCACGCCCATACAGGAGCATACAGCATTGACCCTCTCTTTCTGCGATTAGCCGGTCTGTTGATCAGCCGATTGGCTTCCTTCAGAAGCGCCTCGTCAGTGATGCCCTCCTTGCCAATGGCTTCATCTTTCAGAATAAAGATTGCTTGCTCAAACAATTTCGGGTCCGGAGATTGCACCACAATCACCTGCCGGGAGATACCTTTTACCACTTCTACCACCTCTTGGAAACAGTATTCCCGCCAGACCCGATTTCATACAAAATGGATGGGGGCTACCCCATCCTTTTCAATCTGTATCCTTCGGGCGTTTATATCTTCCCTTCGGCTCCCATTCCGGAAGTGGAAACCGCTGCATGGCGCCGAAAACCCGATCCTTCAGATCCGGATACACCGCGCTCAAATCATATACCAGCTTCTTGATCTCCTCCCGCTTGGTTTGTTTATCAACGGGACAGCGGTTGATAATCACCGGAAGATTCTGTCTGGTTGCAAAATGGTCAATGGACTGCTCGTGGATATAGAGCATCGGTCGGATCTGGATGATTCCCGTCCGGTCAAGGTCCGTTACCGGCTGAAAGCAGCTGATGCGCCCCTCATAGAGCAGCGACATTAAGAACGTCTCCACCGCATCGTCGTAATGGTGACCCAGGGCAAGCTTGTTCAGTCCCCTGTCCAAAAGTGTCTGATTCAGAGCGCCACGGCGCATTTTAGAGCACATAGAGCAAGGATTTTTTTCCTTTCTGTGTTCAAAAATGATCGGCGCGATTTGGGTCTCCACACGGGTAAAAGGAACATTCAACGTCTTGCACAGTTCTTCGATCCCGGAATAGTCCATTCCCAATCCCATATCGATGGTGATCGCTTCCAAAGAAAACGGGATACTGTTATACTTCTGCAGCTCTGCCAACAGCACCAGCAGTACCAAAGAGTCCTTTCCGCCGGAGACACCGACGCCAATCCGGTCACCGGCAGTGATCATTCCATAGTCCTCTACGCAGCGACGCAGAAGTCCTACCATTCTTTGCATCATTTTTTCCTCCAATAGAGCAAAAATAGAAAGCGAGTATTCAAGAGATTAACGGAGTATTTGCGAGATTTCGAGAGTTTATTCCGCTTCCCGTAAAAAAACCTAAAAATTCAGTTGACATTCAAAATCAAATATGATATAAGAATCTAGCGTTTGCAGTCATTGTACTGCTTAACTGAAAGTTTGTCAAAATAAATTACCTATTGGAGGAAAGCATAATGTCCACTACACTCGCTAAGAACGAGACCGTACAGCGCAAGTGGTATGTTGTCGACGCTGCCGGTAAGCCCCTGGGCCGTACCGCCGTCACCGTTGCCAACCTGCTGCGCGGCAAGTACAAGGTCGATTTCACCCCCAACGTTGACTGCGGCGACTACGTCATCGTGATCAACACCGACAAGGCTGTACTGACCGGCAAGAAGGCAGAGCAGAAGACCTACTACCGCGTATCCGGTTGGAACGGCGGTCTGAAGGAAACCAAGGCTCGCATTATGATGGAGAACCGCTCTGACTACGCTATGGAACTGGCTGTCAAGGGCATGCTCCCCAAGAACACTCTGGGCCGTCACAGCCTGACCCGCCTGCACCTGTACAAGGGTGATGAGCATCCTCACGCTGCCCAGAAGCCCGAAGCCTGGACCCTGGACTGATTTGGAGGTAAACGATTATGTACGAGAGCAAGAAGAAGTATAGCTACGGCACTGGCCGTCGTAAGTCCTCCGTTGCCCGTGTTCGCGTATTCGAAAACGGCACCGGTTCTATCATTATCAACGGTCGCGACATCGATGAGTATTTCGGTCTGGACACCCTGAAGCTGGTCGTCCGTCAGCCCCTGGTCACCACTGACCTGGTTGGTAAGGTCGATGTAGTCGTCACTGTTGCCGGCGGCGGTGTTTCCGGTCAGGCCGGTGCGATCCGTCACGGCATCTCCCGCGCCCTGCTGACTGTCAACCCCGAGTATCGCACTTCTCTGAAGGCTGCAGGTTTCCTGACCCGCGACCCCAGAATGAAGGAGAGAAAGAAGTACGGTCTGAAGGCCGCACGTCGCGCTCCCCAGTTCAGCAAGAGATAATTTGTCTCTATACGAATTCACAAGGGATTCCCATTCGGGAGTCCCTTGTTTTCTGTCCCGGTTATACTTGACAAATTTTATAGAAAGCGCTATAATCTGGGCAGTTGTATATGGGCTTGTAGCGCAGCTGGGAGCGCACCACATTCGCATTGTGGGGGTCGGGAGTTCGAATCTCCTCAAGTCCACCAAAAAACATCGGCAAGTTTCACTGAAACTTGCCGTTGTTTTTTATGTTGTTAACCCCCTCCGTTTGCACGGAGGGGGCGTAAATATTACATAGTGATCAGGCAGAAGCGAAGAATGAACAGCAGAGCAATAATGGTAACAGGGATGTCCTTCTTCTTATACTCGCCGGTGCACAGGGTGATCAGTGTGTAAGCGATCGCACCAATGCCGATACCGTTGGAGATAGAATATGTCAGGGGCATCATAATCAGAGCCAGGAAGGCAGGAACTGCAGAGCGAGGATCCTTCATATCCACATTGGCAAAGCCCTTCAGCATCAGAACGCCCACCCAGATCAGTGCGGGAGCGGTTGCGCAGGAAGGCACCAGAGATGCCAAAGGAGACAGGAACAAGCAGACTGCAAAGCACAGAGCAGTTACAACGCTGGTAAGACCTGTCCGTCCGCCGGCACCAACGCCAGCTGCGGATTCCACGAATGTAGTGCAGGTAGAGGTGCCCAGAACTGCGCCGGTTACTGTACCGACGGCGTCACACATCATACACTTGTCAACATCCACAGGATCGCCATTGTCATCCAGCAGATTTGCCTGAGAGGCAGCGCCGTACAGAGTGCCGATGGTATCGAACATATCCACCAGGCAGAATGTAATGATCAGCATAACAGCAGACAGGATACCGCCGATGGCCTCGCCGGTGAATGCGTCTTTCCAGGACTGTGCCTGGAACACACCGGAAACACCAACCTCTGCAAAGTCCTTAAAGGACTGACCGATCTGGCTCAGTTCAAAAGAAGGCACTGTAGCGGTGATCAGATAGTAAGCAGCGGTGATCACAGCGATCACGATGAGGATCGCACCCTTAACTTTCCGCTTCTCCAGGATGGCGATCAGCAGGAAGCCAACCAGCGCCAGCAGTGCGGGAAGTGCGACAGTCATAAATGTGCCTGCCTGAATCGCACCGTGGAAATCAGTAAACTGGACCAGTGTGTACTGATTGGCCTGGATAATGCCAACATTCTGGAAGCCGATAAAAGCAATAAACATACCGATACCGGCAGGGATTGCCTTCTTCAGGCAGTCAGGCAGCGCCCGGGCGATCTTGGAACGAAGTCCGGTAACAGACAGGATCAGGAAGATGAGTCCGGATACCAGAATGATCACCAGACCGGACTGATAGCCGTCGATGGCATCGCCTCCGCTGATCACAGCAGGCAGAACAAAAGAAACGAAGAAGAAGGAATTCAGACCCATACCGCAGGCCTGGGCAAAGGGCATCTTTGCATACAGACCCATCAGCAGCGTGCCGATGACCGCCACCAGAATGGAGGCTACGTATACCGCATTCCAAATCCCGGTAAGGCCCGCAGTAAAGCCGGTAACCTGATTGGGGTTAACGATGATGATATACGCCATTGCAAAGAAGGTTGTCAAGCCTGCGATGATCTCAGTCCTGACATTGGATCCACGCTCGGAAATCTTGAAGAACTTATCCATTGACTTTTCTCCTTTATCTAATTTTTCTGCAAAATAACAGATAAAGTTATTATATTTTAATCAACGGTGAAAATCAATACTTTATTCAAAATTTGTTCAAATTCTTCTGTTACGCACCGGGTATGTTTTTCATTGTCAGACTGATGCGCTTGCGCTTTTCATCTACCTCAAGAACAGAAACCTTGACAACATCGCCTACCTTGACGACCTCGGAGGGATGGCGCAATTTCCGGTTGCAAACCTGTGAGATATGCACAAGCCCGTCCTGATGGACACCGATATCCACAAACACGCCAAAATCAATAACATTGCGCACCGTCCCCGACAAAACCATACCGGGCTTCAGATCCTTCATCTCCATAACATCCGTACGCAGGATAGGCGCAGGCAGATCGTCACGAGGGTCGCGTCCCGGCTTCCGCAGTTCCTTGACCACATCCTCCAGAGTCGGCACGCCGACACCGCAAACTTCAGCAGCCTTTTCAGCGCCGTATGCACGGAAACGATCCTCCAGCTCCCCAATTTTTCCCGCGGTCACATCCTTCATATCATACCGGCAAAGCTGCAGCAGCGTCTGAGCCGCCGCATAGCTCTCGGGGTGGACACCGGTGTTGTCTAAAATTTCCTTACTTTCCGGGACCCGGAGGAAGCCCGCACACTGCTGGAACGCCTTCGGTCCAAGCTTGGGCACTTTCTTCAGTTGATTTCTGGCGGTAAATGCGCCGTTTTCTTCCCGGTAGGAAACAATATTCTTCGCGGTTACCGCGGTCAAGCCAGACACCTGCTTCAAAAGACTCACAGAGGCGGTATTCACATCCACGCCAACGGCATTCACGCAGTCCTCTACCACGCCGCCCAATGCTTCATCCAGTCGCTTCGGAGGCATATCGTGCTGATACTGACCGACGCCGATGGCTTTGGGATCGATTTTTACCAGTTCCGCCAGAGGATCCTGCAAACGCCGGGCAATGGACACCGCGGACCGCAGATTCACATCATACTCCGGGAACTCCTCTGCCGCCAGTTTGGATGCGGAGTACACCGACGCACCGGCCTCATTTACGATCATATAGCTGACACCTGGGAGGGATTTCAGCATTTCCACTGTCATCATTTCCGTTTCCCGGGATGCTGTGCCGTTTCCGATGGCAATGTGCCTGACATTGTGCTTTTTGATCATCGCGGAAAGGATAGCGATCGCCTCTTCCTTCTTCCTCTGGGAGAAGGTAGGATATACCACAGAGGTATCCAGCACGCGACCGGTGGCATCGACAACGGCAACCTTACATCCGTTGCGGTATCCGGGATCCAGTCCCATAGTCACAAAGCCCTTTACCGGTCTCTGCATCAGAAGTGGCTTCAGATTCAACGCAAAATTTGCAATAGCAGATTCTGCCGCCCGATCTGTCAAAATGTTACGCAGTTCCCTTTCGGCACTGGGGGCGATCAGACGGGTATAAGCATCCTCTGCCGCAGCACGGACAAATGCAGACACGAAGCTACCCGGCTTTAATGCATACCGGCACACCAACGCCTGTCCCTCTGTTCCGGGAAGCATTGCCGATACTTTCAAAAATTCCTCTTTTTCACCTCGGTTGATGGCAAGGATCTGGTGATTCTGGATTCTGGACACCGGGGCGGAAAAGTCATAGTACAGCTTATAAACACTCTCCGCTTCGGGATCGACTGCCTGCACCGTGATCAGTGCTTGTCTCTCCATCTTTTGGCGGAGCGCCTTACGAATATCGGCATCATCCGAGATCATCTCCGCAATAATATCCGATGCGCCGGCTAATGCATCCTCCAGAGTCTCCACGCCCTTCTCCGGATCAATATAATCCTGAGCAAGGGCAGCAGGGTCTTTTCCGTCCTGCTCGTAGATCGCCAGTGCCAGCGGCTCCAGCCCCTTCTCCTTGGCAACGGTAGCGCGGGTACGGCGCTTCTGCTTGTAGGGGCGGTACAGATCCTCCACTTCCGCAAGGGTCGATGCTCCGTTGATCGCCGCAGACAGCTCCTCTGTCAGCTTCCCTTGGGAATCAATGGCGTTACAGACCTCTTTCTTCCGCTGCTGCAGATTTCTAAGGTATGTCAGCCGGGTTTCCAGGGTACGCAGGGTGGTATCGTCCATCGTACCGTGCATTTCTTTGCGGTATCTGGCAATAAAGGGGATGGTATTACCATCGTCCAGCAAAGTAATTACGTTTTTAACGTACTGCACCTTTTGCCCTAACTCCTGGGCAAGGGTTTCTTCGATCGGTATCATCACAGTCGCCTCCATTTGAGATAAATTCAGTATATCATATTTGACATTCTCCTTGCAAGCCATTATAATAAAAGTGTGCTTAGGCGCACATCGCAAAAAGGAGGTCTCTATATGGAAAAGAAAATCATTACGATCAGTCGCGAGTTCGGCAGTGGCGGTCGTTCCATCGGTCACGCTGTTGCGGAGAAACTGGGTATCCCCTTCTACGACAAAGATCTTGTGGATCATATTGCTCTGGAATCCGGCTTTGCCCCGAAATTTATCGAGGAGCACGGAGAACACGCCCCCGGGGGCAGTCTGTTTTCCTACGCATTTGCCCACCACGGTGTTCCCGGCGTAATGAATGGGCTTTCTACCGCAGACTTCCTCTGGAACATCCAGTGCAGTGTGATCCTCCAGCTGGCTGACAAGGGTCCCTGTGTCATTGTGGGACGAAATGCGGATTACATCCTCAAGGATCGGCAGGATTGCTTCCACGCGTTCATTCACGCAGATAAAGCCTTCCGTGCTGACCGCATCGTGCGGCTTTACGGCGAGTCCGAAAAAAGTCCCGAAGCACGGTTGCAGGAAAAGGATATGCGCCGCCGTGTAAATTACCACCACTATACCGGCAGGACCTGGGGGCAGGCACAAAACTACGATGTTTGCCTGAACAGCAGCGTGCTCGGCATTGAGCAGTGCGCGGATATCATCGTCTCTATGGTACAGAACATAAAATAAAAGCAACACACCCCTCTGATCATTTCGATCAGAGGGGTGTTGTATTTAGACCAGCGCTGTTTCCGATTCGCCGATATGGATACTGACGCCGTTGACCTCCACATTTTCGTCTGCGCAAATCAGAATGTACTTCACGCCGCCGATAATGCGGGTCTCGATCAGATCACTGCGGGCAGGATCCACTTTAATGGACACATCGGGAGTGGTGATCTCAAACCGCTTGTTATTGATAATGTTTTTCGGGTGTAGTTCTGCTTCAAAGCCAAAAGCTTCGTCATAATCCACACTGAATTTGGCTATATGGGATTCGGAGATGCCACAAGTCTTCAATGCATCCTTTACCTGCTCCTTGCTGATCAGCAAGGGATCTGCCACCCGACTTTCCTTATGCATATCGATGCACTGGCAAAGCTGGTTATGCACCGTCTGCACAGCCTCCATACTGCATTCCTCATCCAGAGATTTGCTCAGCAGCGCCTCAAAGAATTTCTTTTGCTCTGCAGCCGGCTTGGGGACTTGGGTGTTAAAAAGCGTCCCAATCAGCGCCTCGTGGCTCTGCTTAATGTCCCGGGTATAAAACAGTGCATTATAGATATTGGTCGCCCGGTTATCAAAAGCCGGGAACAGAAATCCCATCTCCGGCGCGCAAACCACCTGTGCTGTTCCGCCATCCTGAAACTGCTTTTCCTCTGCAACATAGCGCAGATTCGTTTTTGTCAGCTTGACAGGAGAAACCGTACAGAGCAGATATGTAAATGTTTCACCGGAAGCATCTGCATCATTGTTCCCTTCCCTGTTTTTGAAAGGCACATCATAACTTTCGCAGCCAACCAGGATCAGGAAATTATCGTGGAAGGATACGGAATCGATGATTTTCTGGAAAAATGTCATAAGCAATGCATCGTCCTGCAGCCTTGTACTGCGAAGATCCATCAGAAGCTTATGCTCCGGGCTGTCTGCCACCTGCTGGGTGCGGAAGGATATATCGATCAGATTCTTACCGACAGTGCCGGATAATGTCCGCTTCATCACCCCGAAATATTTCTCCGCCTCATTTTCGGGCATCATACCCACACTGCGGCGGAAGACGGAGATGATCTCCTTCTGGGCGCTTACATAGCAGCCATGGATTGCCGTCATATTACTGCGATCCCGGCGAACACGCCGACGGATCTCGCCAATTTCTTTTTCGTTCATAACAACCTCTTTAATATGTAATCCTGTCTTTGGATTATATCACAGAATCTCTGCGAATACTATCACAATTTACGCCGGTGCGTCGCACCGGCGTATAAATTATTTCTCCCACAGGCACTTCCAGTTCTGGATAAAGTATTCCACACCGGAATATAGGGTGGTGACCACGATCACCGCTGTCACCGCCGTTGCCAACCAGCCGATCTGGGGGAAAGTCATCAGGACGCACAAGCCAACCATAGTGCTTGCGGTCTTTACCTTTCCGCTCCATCCGGCCGCGATCACAACTCCTTTGCCAACTGCTACCAACCGCAGTCCGGTGACTGCAAACTCCCGGGTCAGAATGATCATCAGCGCCCAGGCGGGGATCTGTCCCCACTCGCAGAAGATCACCATGGCCGCAATCACCAGCAGCTTGTCTGCCAACGGGTCAAGAAACTTACCGAAGTCACTGACCTGGTTATACTTTCTGGCAATCTGTCCATCCACATAGTCGGTCAGACTGGCAATAATAAATACCGCCAAGCTCACCCACATCCAAATTCCGGGCTGTCCGCCGCTTAAATACATCAGCACCATATACAACGGAATAAATGCCACACGAATCAGTGTGATCTTACTTGCAGTTGTCATCTCTCATTCCTCCACTGGGTAGCCGGACAGATCTCCATCGATCAGTCCGTCAATGCAAACGGTAATAAATTCTCCTATTGTCAATGCCTCCTCAGAAGCGATCCAGACTCTGCCGTCAATATCCGGAGAATCTGCATAGGTGCGGCCATAGAATTGTTCAAATTCTTCATCATAACCATCCACCAGCACTTCCAAGGTCTTGCCGATCATAGCACTATTATAGGCATCCATAATTCGGGACTGTATGGTTTCCACCATCTGGGCGCGTTTCTGGGCGATCTCCCCATCCGGGTACTCCATTTTCGCTGCCGGTGTTCCCTCCTCGGGGGAAAACGGAAATGCACCAACACGCTCAAGCTGTTGTTCCTTTAAGAAATCACACAGTTCACCGAATGCATCCTCATCCTCACCGGGAAGACCGGTGATCACACTGGTACGCAAGACCAGTCCCGGAATACGCCCGCGGAGCTTGGCAAACAGTTCCCGGAGGAACTCGCCGTCCCCTCTCCGGTTCATAAGGGAAAGGATCTTGCTGTTGCAATGCTGGATAGGAATATCCAGATATTTTACGATCTTGGGCTCCGATGCGATCACATCGATCAGTGCATCGTCGATCTCGTCAGGGTAAACGTAATGGATACGCACCCAATGGATTCCATCAATGCGGCAAAGCTCACGAAGCAACTCCGGTAGCAAGCGTTTATGCCCCGGCAGATCTGTACCGTAGCGGCTGGTATCCTGGGCAACTACGATCAGTTCTTTCACGCCGCTGCTTGCCAGCAGCCTTGCCTCATAAAGTACATCATCCATACTCCGGCTGCGGAATTTGCCCCGCAGGTACGGAATAATGCAGTAGGCACAGCGGTTATCACAGCCCTCTGCGATTTTAATAAAAGCATAATGCTCCGGTGTGGTCAGAATTCGACCCGTCTCCTGCTCCGGTGCATCGATAGAGCCAAAGTCCTGTACGGTTTCGCCCTGCAGCAGTTTCTCGATCGCCGGGACGATTTCTGTGTAGCTTCCTGTTCCCAAAATACCGTCGACCTCCGGAAGCTGTTCCAGAATCTCCTGCTGATACCGCTGGGACAGGCAACCGGTCACCAAAATCTTACCCACCAGACCTTGCTCCTTCAGCTGTGCCATCCGGAGGATATAGTCGATAGCCTCTGATTTGGCAGAGTCAATAAACCCACAGGTATTGATCACCACCACATCACAGCCGACCACATCCGGCTGCACCGCGAATCCAGCTTCCTGCACCCGGTACATCATCCGCTCGCAGTCTACCTGATTCTTCGCACAGCCTAACGATATAAACCCTATATTTGCCATATTAGTCCTCCGGAAAATCCTCTGTGTCAAAAGAAAGTTGCTCCAGTGCGCACCGGATCTCTGAATAACTGTGTCCCCTGCGCATCAAGGCGCTGATGGTGCGCTGCAGATCTTTTTCTTCCCACTCTTCCCCCAGTCGGGAACGAAGGAAGGAAACAATCTTCTCTGTCTGATCGGGATAGTCCTGCAGCACCTCTTCCCAGTACTGTTTGGGAATACGCTTCTCGAAAAGTGCCTGTTTCGCCCGGGAGAGTCCGTAGCCTTTGCTGATACAGCGCTGGACTACCTGCTCTGCCGTCTTCCGGTCATCCAGAAGATGCAGTTCAGACATCCAATCCACCGCCGCCCTTGCCTGCTCCGGGTCTTCCCCCTTGCGTACAAGGCGCTGTTCCAGATCCCGCTTGGAGACACTGGTGGCAGAAACGATCCGCACCGCCCGCATTTTGGCAGACATAGCTCCGGCTGCGGTACGCAGAGACTTCATCTGCTCCTCAGTCAATTCAAGACCGGGGTACAGTCCAAAATCCTCTACACTCTGGCGATACAGCCGCATCACACTGCCGTCCTCAAAACGCACCAGGTGCCTCCCGGCTCTGTCCGGCCGGGAGGCAACAGATTCAATCTTCGTCATCGAAATCGTCAGCACTGACCGCTATGGGGCGCTCCGCTGCCTTGGCAGGGGCTTTGGCATTGCCGCCCTGAAGCTTCCACAGGTTCTCGCGCACCTGTGCCTCTACCTTATCAGCGATGTCGGGATTTGCCTGCAGGAACGCCTTTACGCTATCCTTGCCCTGACCGATCCGCTCATCACCCATAGAGAACCAGCTGCCGCTCTTCTGGACGATCTCCATCTGCACAGCCAGATCCACCAGTTCGCCCCACTTGCTGATGCCCTCGCCGTACATAATATCAAAGTAAGCTTCCCGGAACGGAGGTGCAACCTTGTTCTTAACCACTTTTACCCGGGTCTTGTTACCGATCACATTGCCGCCCTCTTTGAGCGATTCCACACGGCGCACATCCAGTCTCACAGAAGAATAGAACTTCAGCGCATTACCGCCGGTGGTGGTTTCCGGGTTGCCGTACATTACACCGATCTTCATACGAAGCTGGTTGATAAAAATAACAACACAGTTGGTCTTGGAGATCGTGCCTGCCAGTTTACGCAGTGCCTGAGACATCAGTCTTGCCTGCAGACCCACAAAGGTATCACCCATCTCGCCCTCGATCTCCTGCTTGGGCACCAGTGCCGCAACGGAGTCAACAACCACGGCATCCACTGCACCGGAGCGCACCAGCGCATCGGTGATCTCCAGAGCCTGTTCGCCGGTATCGGGCTGGGATACCAGCATACTGTCGGTATCTACACCCAGTGCCGCTGCATAGACGGGGTCCAATGCGTGCTCCGCATCCACGAACGCCACTTCGCCGCCCATCTTCTGCGCCTCGGCAAGAATGTGCAGAGCAAGGGTAGTCTTACCGGAGGATTCCGGTCCGTAGATCTCGATAATACGTCCCTTGGGAACGCCACCGATGCCCAGTGCTGCATCCAGTGCCAGAGAGCCGGTGGGAATTGCTTCCACGTTCATCTCGGGGCGGTCGCCCAAGCGCATAACTGTGCCCTTACCGAAATTCTTTTCGATTTGAGACAATGCTGTCTGCAACGCCTTTTTCTTATCAGTTGCGGGGGTGGGGGCATCATATACTGTCTTTTTAGTTGCCATATCCATTTTCCTTCCTGCCGTATTGAGCAAGTACTGCCCTTTCTCTATCGTTATAATCCCTGGTTCGCTCCAGGATGGTATACCCATTCATTCGCAAGATGTCGCAAATGGCATCTCCCTGACCCATACCAAATTCAAAGCACAGATAACCACCCGGCTTCAGAATCTTGCGGTAGTTTTCTGCAATGGCACGGTAGAAATCCAGTCCGTCTGTACCGCCATGCAGCGCCATATGGGGCTCAAAACCGCGCACGCTTTCCGGAAGCTCCAGCATCTCCAGCGTGGTGATATAGGGTGGATTGGAGACGATCATATCAAATGTTCCCAGAAGATCCGTAGGGTTTGCCAGCGCATCTGCCGGCACACAGCACACCCGGGCAGAGAGCTTATGCGCCTTAATATTCCGCTTTGCCACTGCTATAGCATCCTGGGAAATGTCCGCAAGGATCACCCTTGCCGTTTTTACCTTGTCGGCAATTGCCAAGCCGATGCAACCCGAACCGGTACACAGGTCCAAAATACGCAGCGGTCCTTTCAGGCATATTGCCTGTTTGATCGCCAGATCTGTCACTGCACAGGTGTCATCCCGGGGGATCAAAACGCCCGGGTTCACCTCCAGTTTCATACCATAGAAGTCCCACTCCCCCAGCACATAGGCAAGGGGCTCTCCGCTGAGAATCCTTCTTGCGTCGCTTTCCACAGTGCCACACACTGCATCCGACACATATTGCTCCCAATCGGCGATCAGCTTCTCCTGGGACTTCTCTGTGGCCTTGCACAGCAGGTTTCTTGCGTAAAGCCCGGCTGTCTGCGGGTCTTCCTGTGTCATTAACAGCCGCCGGATCTGCAGATACAGTTCCGAGATCTTCTTTACCAAAGGTCGGCCCCCTGTTCCTCAGGAAGCACTGCCTGCAAAGACGCAATGCCGACTTCGATCATATCATCATCCGGCTCATTGGTGGTAAAGTTCTGAAACCACATTCCGGGTGCGGTCAAAATGCGGGTGAGTACAGTATCGTGCCGTCCAATAAGACGGTTGATCTCATAGCTAATGGCAACCACCAAAGGCAGCAGCAAGAGCTTATAAAGGATCATTAACAGCCGATACAGGAAGCTTCCCCGAATCGCCGCCAATGCCGGAACGGCGGATAACAGCAGCGAAGATGCCACAGAGAAGACCAGAATCGACAGGATCATCACCACAAGCAAAAAGCTTGTGCCGCAACGGGGATGGAGACGGGTCTGCCGGCGCACATTTTCCACTGTCAGCGGAAGTCCTGCCTCATAGCACCGAATCGTCTTGTGCTCTGCACCGTGGTAGGCGAATACCCGCTTCATATCGGGCATCCGGGATACCAGCAGAAGGTATGTCACAAAGATAATGATCCGCACAACGCCTTCCACCAGATTCAAAAGCAAGGTACTGTTGATCCAGCGGTCAAAGAAGCCGCCTACAATCATAGGAAGCAGGAAGAACAACAGGATGGACATACCCATACCCATTGCCACCGCGATGCCAACGATCAGGCTCTGAAACTTCTTGTCTCCCAACTTCTTTTCCAGCCACAGATCCAGCTTGGAGGGTTCTTCCTGGGTCTCCTCCGGGGACAGGTCGGCAGAACGCAGAAGTGCCTTCACGCCAACCACCTGTGCATCAAAGAAGTTCCGCACGCCGCGGATAAACGGCCAATTCAGCACCGAGCGCTTGGGCGGGACCTTGCGTATTGTGGTCTCGACGCTGATACCGTCCTTCCCGCGGACTACGATGGCATCCTTTTCCGGACCGCGCATCATAATGCCCTCGATGAGTGCCTGTCCACCAATAGTGGTCTTAAATTTTTCGCAACAGGGATTATTATTTTTCGTTGCCATTGTATGCCTCACTCACTGGGATGCCGGCAGGACCACTGTGACCAATGTGCCGCCGCCGTTTGCATTCTCCAATGTCAGAGTACCGCCGTGCATCTGGACGATCTCATCGCATACCGCAAGACCGATGCCCGAGCCTCTGGCTTTGGAGCTTCCCTTATAAAATTTCTTCTTCACCAGCGGCAGTTCGTCCTCCGGGATGCCGGGACCATAATCCCGAATACTGACCACTACCGCATCATTTTCATAATAGATCGCAGCTTCAATCCGCTTTCCCTCTCCGCCGTGTTTTGCCGCATTGTCCAGAATGTTCAAAAACACCTGCCGCAAACGCTTGGAGTCGCAGGAGATCTCCGGGATCTCCTCATCATTTTCCGCGTAATCCAGAGTGATGCCGTCCTGTGACAACCGACTGCCGTACATATAAACGGTGTCCTCAAATTCCGAACGGATGTCTGTCAGCTCCATATTCAGCGTCATTCGACCATCCTGGATCCGTGTGAAATCCAGCAGATCCACCACCATCTCTGTGAGCCGTCTAGCCTCCCGGTAGATGATCTTCATACCCCGCCGGGTTTCATCTTCCAGTTCATCACCATTGAGCAGTGTCTCGCTCCAGCCGGTGATGGCGGTCAAGGGGGTGCGCAGTTCGTGGGAAAGTGAGGAGATAAACTCTGTCTGCATCATCTCATTTTGGTTGATCTTAATGGACATCTCATTGATGGTATCCGCAAGCTCTCCCACTTCATCGTCGTATTTCGTCTGGATCTGGATGCCGTAGCTTCCGTTGGTGATCTTTTTGGCTTTTTCAATGATCTCAGCCAGCGGATTCAGAATGGAGTGGATATAGTAGTTACTGCTGATCAGCACCACAAACGCCACCGCGATCAGCGCCGTCAGTGAAATGCCTGCCACCGCCGCAATCTGGATATCTACCTTTCTGGTAGAAGTCACATAGCGCAGAACGCCGATCACTTCACCGTTGCTGTAGATCATAGGGCTGGTCACCGCAAGGATCCGCTCACCGGTCTGTGGATTTTCCCCCAGGTAACGCTGGATCGTCCGGGTGCTGATGGCGTCTTCAATATCCTGTGTGGTAGGAGATTCTCCCGCCCAGCTACCGTAGGAGGATGCCACAATCCGCCCCTGTGCATTGATGAACTGAAGCTCAATGCTATTCCGGTCCTCAAACGTCTTGGCGTAGGTGATGCACGACTGGTAATACTGGTTATAGCTCTGGTTCAGGTAGTCTGCAAAAAATTCCGTGGTGGTTTTCGCACGAAACCGCATATCCGATTCCAAAGCTGAGTAGTAGTATGCCGCAAAGACAGCGGTGACCGCCGTAACGCACACCAGTCCCAGCGCACACAATACGCTCATAGTATTGATCAGCCAGCGCCTGCGCAGGCCTTTAACTTTAAACAAGGGCTTCCCCTCTTTCTCAGGTGCTATGCGCCCCACTTATAACCAAAGCCCCAGACCGTAGTAATGTAAGTAGGATTCGCAGTATCATCCTCGATCTTGATCCGCAGACGGCGGATATTCACATCGACGATCTTCAATTCTCCCTCATAATCCCTTCCCCATACGGCAGAAAGGATCTCCTCCCGGGACAGAGCGCGTCCGGGATTCTGCATAAACAGCTTCAGAATGGCATATTCCACCTGCGTCAGCCGTACCCGGTTGCCCGCCTTTTCCAGTGTGTGGTTGCGGGTATTCATCACAAACGGACCTTGGGACAGCAGGAGCATATCCGCACCCGCATTCCCGCCGATCCGACGGAACAGCGCATCGATCCGTGCTGTCAGCTCCGCAGGAGAAAAGGGCTTTGTCACATAATCGTCCGCGCCGGTCATAAGACCTGTGATCTTATCCATCTCCTGTGTGCGGGCAGTCAGCATAATGATGCCGATCTGCTTACTGGTGGCACGGATGCGTCTGCAGACCTCAAAGCCGTCAATATCCGGGAGCATAATATCCAAAATCGCTACGCCGATATCCGGATTTTCCGCAAGCTTATTCAGTGCCTCCATACCGGTGGCGGCTTCGATCGCCTCATACCCTGCCCGCTTCAGGTTGATGACCACAAAGCTGCGGATATTCTCTTCATCTTCCAATATCAAAACTTTCTTCATATCAAACCCTCTTATGTCTCTCCGGTTTTCCAGTCCTGTCGGATCAGGCGGAAGCTTTCCACCGCATCCCGCTGCTGGATACCGTAGTTCTGTGCGCCGTCTTCAAGGTCAGCGGCATAGATCACAGATTCCGTTTTCAGCAGTACGAACCGGTCATCTGTTCTGCTTTGCTCTTCCCTGTTTTGTCCGGTCAGCGCATAAACAGTCATCACCTTTTCTGCCCAGGTATAGGTTTCATTCCATATGTAAAATTCATAGCGATATCCAACATTTACCACCGTCAGCCGGGGCGCCCAATCACTGTCCAGCCGCATATACCAGCCGCCGACAAAATTGTGGTAAGTGCACATCTTGTCCACTTCTCCGCCATCGGATTTCATAGCGTACCAGCGGATCAGATCGTGCCTGTCTGCACCTTCTGTACCTGCCAATGCTTTCATTGTCATCAGGTGTGGAAGCTCCACAATGCCGTCAAAGTCGATGTCATCGGCATACACATAGTAGTTGCGCATGGTCTGCACGCTGGTGCCGGATTCGTTGGAGAAGGTCACATTCGTCAGCATATCGCTGACACAGGCGTATACATCCGTGATGATCGCCGTATCTCCCACGGTGCTGGCAACATAGACTGCCGGGCATCCCTCGTGGAGTCTGCCCACAACGATCCGCTTGAGCATATCCGCAGGCTGAGACATATTGACCTCATTGGAGCGTTCCACCGCCCCCTCCCGGACACTGTAGAACTCTGCCACACCGTTGTCGGTGTTGGACACCCCCGGACGCAGAACGAACAGTTCTTTAGATCCGTTCTCATCCAGATCGGTGGACAGAAACTTTGTGTAGTTCACAGTAAGCAATTGTTCCGCCTTGCCGTCGGTATAGGTATATACAGACACAGATCGCAAAACCTGACCGCTCAGCTGCCGACCTACCACGATCTCCATACCCGGACGGTCATCCATAGGCATATACTCGATCTGGTCAAAGGAAGTGCCGTTGCTCTCGATGGTGTCTACGTGGGTATACGTTCCGTTAAGTTCCCGGAAGATCAGGATCTTCAAGGGTTTTTCCGTATTCCCCTTAGCAAACAGCAGGTATTCCTGTGTGCCGTCGCCATCCAGATCTGCCATCTGGACGGCCTGTTGGTACTCACCGGCCAAAGGCGCGCTGTACTCCAGCTCCGTCATCGCATTGTCGATGGATGACTGGAGATTGTTATACTGCTCAGACCGCTTGGGCGGGCTGTACAGGTCGTCCACCGTTTGCACGGAGCATCCTGTCAGGATCAGCACTGCAAGCAGCAGGCAGATCATTGGGATTCTTCGCATATTTGCAGCACCTCCTTCTTCTCAGTATAACATATTTCCGGTAAAAATGAAAGCTATTTCAAAACAACATTTTCCGGTCCAAGGATCGTATTTAACTCCAACAGCATCTGTTCATTCAAGCTGCAACGCGTTCCTCTGCGCTGCTTGGTATCTGCAAAGTAGACCACCACATTATCGTTTCCCGGGAACATATTCACAACAGAACGGACCTTCGGAAACAGATATCCCTCCTCCGACGGAAGGCGAAGATAAAGTGTGCGTCCAGCGTATACTGTCGACTGCGCGGCAGGTCTCTCTGTCCCAACCTGAGCGTAGTCCGAAATCGGTCTTGCGCGGTTAATGACGATCTGAGGTTCTTTGTCATCCCGCAGGGAAAGCCGCCCCGTAATAACAACCGGCTGATTTTCCCGGAGATAACTTCCGTACTCGTTCAGCACATTGGAAAATGCCAGCATTTCAATGGCAGCCGTATCATCCTCCACCGTCACATATGCCATCATAGAGTTATTGCGGGTGGTCTTCATCTTGACCGTTTGAACGATACCTGCCACACTGACGATCTGATCGTCCCGGTAGGTGCTTTCCTCATCCATCAGCTTCGCCATAGGTACAACATGGGTATTTTTCAGCAGATGCCGGTAATCATCCATGGGATGCCCGGACAGGTAAATTCCGGTGGTCTCCTTTTCCAGAAGCATCAGATCCGCTTTCTTCATCTCCGCAAGCTTAGGAATGGGGATCGCTGCGGCGCTGTCCTCTTCCTGCAGCATTGCAAACAAGCCCATCTGCCCATCCAGATTCTTCTTCCGGCTGGAGGCGATGCTGTCCATCATTGCGTCATACACAGCCAGCAATTCACTGCGGTGATATCCGAAGCAATCCATCGCGCCGCACTTGATGAAGTTTTCAACCGCGCGCTTATTCAGTTCCCCTTCACCCATTCTCTGAATAAAGTCCTCCAGAGAACGGAAAGGACCACCCTCTGTTCGCTTGGCGACCATACTGCGGATCAAACCTCTGCCCACATTCTTCACAGCACCTAAGCCAAAGCGGATAGCGTCTCCCTCCACGCTGAAGTTATCCACACTCTGGTTGATGCTGGGAGGAAGCACCGGGATGCCCATATCCTTACACTCGGCAATATAACCGGAGATCTTGGTGGCAGAATCCAGCACCGAGGTCATCAGTGCCGCCATATACTGCCGGGGATAATGACACTTGAGGTATGCCGTCTGATAGGATACCACCGCGTAGCACACCGCGTGCGCCTTATTAAAGGCGTAGTTGGCGAAAGCGACGATCTCATCATAAATCGACTGTGCCGCCTGTTCACTGACACCCTTTGCCACAGCACCGGTGATACCCTGCGCCTTATCTCCGTAGACGAAAACCTTGCGCTCTTCCTCGATGACTTTCATCTTCTTCTTGGAGATCGCACGGCGGATGTTATCCGCCTGACCCATGGTGTAACCGCCCAGAGAACGGAAGATCTCAATGACCTGTTCCTGGTAGACGATACAGCCGTAGGTAACCTTCAGGATCGGCTCGAGGAGCGGGGTCTTGTAGGTGATCTTCCGCGGGTCGAGCTTGTTGGCAATAAAGGTTGGAATAGAATCCATAGGACCCGGACGGTAAAGCGCCACGATCGCAGTCATATCTTCGATGGAGGTGGGCTTCATATTGACGCACACACCTGTGATGCCGGCAGATTCCAGCTGGAACACGCCCTGTGTCTTTCCCTCTGCCAGCATAGCAAAGGTTTCAGGATCATTGTCCGGGATGGTATCGATATTAAAACCGGGGTCAATGGCTCTGATCTGCTCCTGCGCGTCCTTGATCACTGTCAGGTTGCGCAAGCCAAGGAAGTCCATTTTTAACAGTCCCAGTTCCTCGATGGTGGTCATAGTGTACTGGGTGACGATGGTATCATCGTTTCTGGACAGCGGTACATAGCTGGACACAGGGTCAGCTGTGATCACCACGCCCGCCGCGTGGGTGGAGGTGTTTCGGGGCATTCCCTCTAAGCTGCGTGCCGTATCAATGAGCAGTCTGACCCGCTCGTCGGTATCGTACATTTCCTTCAACTTGGGAGAGACCTGCAGCGCCTCCTGCAAGGTAATGTGAGGCGTAGACGGAACTTGCTTTGCCACCACATCCGTCTCAGCATAAGTGAAATTCAGCACTCTGCCCACGTCCCGGATCGCACCCCGGGCTGCCATCGTGCCAAAAGTAGCGATCTGCGCAACGTGGTCTGCCCCATACTTTTGCATAACATAGTCGATGACTTCCCCGCGGCGCTCCTGACAGAAGTCTGTATCGAAATCGGGCATACTGACCCGTTCCGGATTCAGAAAGCGCTCGAAGATCAGGGAGTACTGCATCGGGTCAACCTCTGTAATGTGCATACAGTAGGCGACGATAGACGCCGCGCCCGAGCCACGTCCCGGTCCTACCGGGATCCCGGATTCCTTAGCAAAGCGGATAAAATCCCAGACGATGAGATAGTAGTTCACATAGCCCATCCGGCTGATGACACCGATCTCATACTCCAGCCGCTCCAGATAGCTTTCCGGAGGATTCTCATAGCGCTCCCGAAAGCCTTTCATACACAACTGGCGGAAGTACTCCTCATTGGTATAGCCCTCGGGCACAGGGAACGCAGGCAGGTGATATTCGTTGAACACGAACTCCACATTACAGCGGTCTGCAATTTTGGCGGTATTTTCAAACGCCTCGTCGCACCCCGGGAACAGCTGACGCAGCTCCTCCTCGCTTTTGAGGTAAAACTCTTCCGTTTCAAATTCCAGCTTGCGGTTGGCATCGTCCAGTGTCACACCCATCTGGATGCACATCAGCACATCCTGCATCTGGGCATCTTCTTTGCGCAGATAGTGGGCGTCATTGGTAATCACCAGCGGCAGACCGGTCTCTCGGGAAAGCCGCATCAGTCCCTGGTTGACAAAGCGCTGCTTGTCGATGCCGTGGTCCTGCATTTCGAGATAAAAATTATCCGGTCCGAAGATCTCGGACATCCGCAGCGCGTATTGCTTTGCGCCCTCGTAGTCCTCCTCCAGCAGGTGCTGGGAGACACCGCCTGCAAGGCAGGCAGACAAAGCGATCAAACCATCGTGGTATTTTTCCAGTAATTCAAGATCCACTCTGGGCTTGCCGTAAAATCCACGGATATGTGCCTCAGACACCAGCAGGCAAAGATTTTCATAGCCCTTGCGATCCTTGCACAGCAGCACAAGATGATAGCGCTTGTTGTCAATGCCGTGGACACGGTCTTCCATTCCCCGACGGGCAACATAGACCTCACAGCCGATGATGGGCTTCACGCCGGCAGCTTTCGCCGCCTTGTAAAAATCGATACAGCCGTACATCACGCCGTGGTCAGTCAAGGCAATTGCCGTCTGTCCCAACTCTTTGACCCGGTCCATCATACCGCTGATCCGGCACGCACCGTCCAGCAGACTGTATTCAGAGTGAACATGCAAATGTACAAAGCTCATTGTTCTTTCTCCTTTGCCAGCTGTACCAGCTTTTTCAGCCGATGATTCATAGCCGGCTTTGTGATCGGTGGCTGCATCATGGATGCCAATTCCGTAAGAGAGGATTCCGGGTTTTCCTCTCGGGCGATCGCTGCCTGCTGCAGCTTCGCAGGAAGATGTGCCAGCTGACCGTTATCCCGCAAAATGCGGATGGCTACAAGCTGTTCCTGCGCCGCCTCCACAACCTTCGAAGTGTTTGCTTCATCGCAGTTACAGCGGCGATTGACTTTGTTGTTCAGTTCCTTTTCCAGCCGCGCTTCCATAATACCCATTGCCGCCACCGGTGCGCCCAAAAATGTCAAACAGTCAGAAATCTGCTCGCTCTGCTTCAAATATAAAACCTGACCGCCGCCCCGCTGGGCGGTTTTGGGATAGAAGCCCAAAACCTCTTGCATAAGGGTATAGGCTTCTCTTGCCACACTCTGGTGGGTAGTAGCCAGCTCCAGATGGTAGCCCTTGCCGGGGTCTGTCACAGATCCTCCTGCAAGAAACGCACCCCGGAGAAAAGCGGTTTTACAGCAATCATCCTCCACCACCGGCAGGTTAATGTGCAGTGCAAGCGTTCCTCTGGGATGGAAGCCATAGGCCTCCATAATTGTTGTGATTTTTTCCGGATCTGTGATTTGGAAAACCAGCTTTCCTGCCGCGTCGCAGTCCGGCTGCATATCAAAGGTCACCGAAAAAGCTTTCTTGAAAAGCTTCGGTAAGTTTTGGGCAAATTCTCTGCTTTCTGTAATGATTCGGATGCCGTCACTGCCGAAGCTGTTGCAAAACAGCAAAATGCCAAAGCACTGTGCCAGCGCGCAGCACTTCTTCTGGGGGAAGCTGCGACAGACTTCCGCCTTTGCACTGCCGGAAAATGAGATTGCCATCGTTCCCCCACCTTTCTTTTACCAGATTCTGATTTCCGGCTCCAGCCGGATGCCCGTATGGTCATATACTTTTTCAGATACCTGCTCCAGCAAGGATTTTACATCCTCTGCACTGGCACACTCCAAATTGATAACAAATCCGGCGTGCTTCTCTGACACCGCCGCACCGCCTACCCGAAACCCTTTCAGGCCCGTCTGGTCAATCAGCGCTGCCGCGTAGCCCCCAACAGGTCGTTTGAATGCAGAGCCTGCCGACGGATACTCCAGCGGCTGAGACGCTTTGCGTCTGCGCATCAGCTCCTGCATCTGATCTCGAATTTCCGCCTCCGGTTTTTCAGTCAAAGCAAACACCGCGCGGATCACTATTCCGGGAGTCTGCGCAAGTCGGCTGTGACGGTAGGAAAACTCCATTTGTTCTGCGGTGTAAGTCACGACCTCACCGGTCATAGACATTACATCCACACTCTGGCACACATTTGCGATCTCACCGCCGTAAGCGCCGGCATTCATATACACGCCGCCGCCCACCGTACCGGGAATGCCGTGGGCAAATTCCAGTCCACTCAGTCCCTGATTGGCCGCAAAGGTCGCAACCCGTGCCATAGTAACGCCTGCCGCCGCTGCAATACGGTTTCCGTCTAAGCGTTCCATACCGCCCAGGCAATCCTTCAGACAGATCACCAGTCCCCGCACACCCTCATCGGGGGCAAGCACGTTCGTTCCTGCGCCTAGAATAGCCGGTTTGCAGTCCAATAAAGCGGACGCTTTCAAAACAGCCGACAGTTCCGACCCATTTTTCGGAAACGCCATTACTTCCGCAGGTCCGCCAATGCGGAAGGAGGTGTGCTTCGCCAAAGATTCTTCCATCCGAAGTTCAGTTTCCGGGAGTAAAGCGGTGATTTTCCGCTGAAAATCTGTCATAATCGTCATAAACGCCTCCGGGTGTATGATTGATAATACTATATCATATATGCCTTAAATATGCAATTATTACAAGCAGGATTTTTCTGTTTTTTATGCAAAAGCCCTGCCGCATAGCGGCAGGGCAAAAACAGTATCCTTATCCGATGGTATCTCTGAGAATCTGCAGATTCTTTTCCAGGTTTTGCGGACTCAATACAATGACAGATTTTCCGTCGATCCGGGCAAATGCATAGGCATTGTCCGCAGGAATTCGCTGAGATACGATCTTCAGCTCCGGCAGGATCGGTGCAAGCTCCCGGATATAGCCAAGGATCTGCGCATCTGTCATATCCGTTGTGATCATAGGCAGAATGCCGTTGATCAGTGGATACAGCTGCAGCCAGTTCATTGTGCTTGCTTTATCCACCAGCGCGGTCAATACAGTTCTCTGTCGGTTTGTTCTTCCGAAGTCGTTACCAATGGCACGGATACGGGAGTAGAACAGCGCCTGTTTTCCATTCAGATGGTTAACACCCTCCGTAAGTTCCCAGTCTACATTCTTCTTGATCATATAATTGGCTTCTGCTTTGGTCAGTTCAATATCCACGCCGCCAACCAGATCAATGATCTTCTCAAAGCCTGAGAAGTCCACTTCGATGTTGTGCTCTCCTGAAACACCGAAATTGTGCTGCAGAGTTTCGTTGAGCAATTTGAAGCCGCCGACCACATAGGGCACATTCAGCCGCTCATTGTAGCGACCAGGGATCTGGACCCACAGATCCCGTAAAAACGAGGTCATAGTAAGGGTCTTGTCAGTCTTATTGATGGTGCACAGGATCATAGAATCGGAACGCTGGCGTCCCTGTCCCTCTCTGCGGTCCTGACCCACCAGCAGGAAGCTGATCACATCATCCGCCACCGGAATCGTCTCCGCAGGCTCCGTGGGCATAGTCACCTCGTCACCATTCAGTTCCGGGCCGGTAAAGTCCGGATCCACCGGATCTGTAGCGCCCAAGATACTCTCCAGCTGTTCGGAAGAAAGCGTATCCTCCGTCCCGTCGACCCGCCCGATCTGACCGAGCAAGCCTTTGAACAGAATGGCAGCACCCAACAGTACCACCAAAACAAGTGCCAGAAAAGAGCACAAAATGATAAACGCAATTCGCTTTTTTGATACAGGACGCTTCTTATTTTCTTCCAAAATAATCACTCCAAAGTTTGATGATCAACCAACGGTTAATCCTCTGACATCGTCTTCTTCAGCATTTCCAACGCTATTTTCATATCTTTTTCTCTAAGAAGGATCACCGAATTGTTGTTGATATTCGCATAGGAAAAATTGCCGTCCACCGGGACGCGCTGAGACACGATCTCCAACTCCGGCAGGATCGGCAGCAGGTCTCTGACATACCCAAGGATCTCTGCGTCCGTCATATCCGTGGTAATGAGAGGCAAAATATTGTTGATCAACGGATACAGCTGCAGCCAGCTCAGCGTCTTTGCCTTATCCACCAGTGCAGTCAACACTGTGCGTTGACGGTTGGTGCGTCCAAAATCATCACCGATGTCACGGATACGGGAATACGCCAAGGCCTGAGAGCCGGTAAGATGGTTGATGCCAGCCTTCAGCTTCCAGCTTTTATCGTCATCGACCTCCCAGTTGCCGCGTTTGTTCAGATACTGCGCCTCCGCCTTGGTCAGTTCAATATCGACGCCGCCCACCGAGTCTATGATCTTCATAAATCCCGAGAAATCCACCTCGATATTATGATCGGAGGAAACGCCGAAGTTCTTCTCCAGTGTTGCGTTGAGCATATCAAATCCACCGATCATATATGCCACATTCAAGCGCTGGTCACGGTATCCGGGAATCGTCAGCCAGACATCCCGCATAAAGGATGTCATAGTCAGCGTCTTGGCGGATTTATTGATCGTCACCAAAATCATAGAATCCGAACGCTGACGCCCCTGTCCCTCTCTGCGGTCCTGTCCAACCAGAAGAAAATTGATAATATTTTCATCTGTCGGAATAACATCTACCGGACCGGTAGGCAGGGTCACATCATCGGGATTCAGCACCGGACCGGTAACATCCGGATCTGTCTGATTGAGAATATCATCCATCTCGCTGGATGACAATGTGTTTTCATTGGGGTCAAACCGGTTGATCCTACCGAGCAAAGTCTTTCCCCAAATCACTAAGCCAAGCATTATGACAAGAACAAGCGCTAAAAAAATACACAAAGCCGTCAGCAATTTGCGCTTGCGGTTATTCCCACCCGGCTTTTTTTCATTCATATAATAACAGCCTCCTGTATCCCCTCGTGTCTGTTTATAGGGGGAAAACGGGCAACCGAACGCCGGTTGCCCTGCTATGTATCACTTTATTTCTCTACGATCTCCAAAATGCCCATGGGACAAGCCTTGGCACAAATACCGCAGGAAATGCACTTGCTGGTAGGTCCCTCAGCGGGGGCAACCATCACCTTCATCGGGCAGGCTTCCACGCACTTGCCGCAGGAGGTGCAAAGCTTCTTATTGATCATATAAACGCCGGTCTTGGGGTTCTGTGTGATCGCACCGGCCTCGCAAGCCTTCATACACTTTCCGCACTGGATGCAGGTCATGGGCTTTGCGCCGCTTCCCTTTGCCACGATCTGAATGCAGGAAAGATCCGGGTTGAACTCCTTATAGAACGCAGTAGAGCAAGCCCGAACACACTCCAGGCAAGCCATACATTCAGCAGTTTTATTCACAACAAGTTTCTTCATAGTAAAGGAACTCCCCTTTATAATTTAATAATTCCACACTATTATACAGGAAGTGTGCAAAAATAGCAATCCTAAAAATGATTTTTCTTTATAATATTACGCATATATGGGTGGATTTACCAGTCTAAACCTTTTTAAGCAGGAAATAATAATGCTGAAATCAAATATGTAAGGAGGATCTATATGAAAAAATTCGGCGTATTTGCAATTGCGCTTGTGCTGATCGCATCTTTGGCGGCATGTCGCAGAGGAAACGGTGGCGAAACAACCGTACCCACGACTACAAGCCCCACTACCGCAACACAGGCACCCACTACTCAGCCCAGCACAGCGCCTACTATCCTGCCCGGCATTGATCCCACATTGGATACTAACATCCCCGATCCCAGTATTGATACCAGTATGCCCGACATGACAGACGACGGTATGGGCGGCGGATCCCGTAACGGTATGGGCGGCTTCTAAAAAATAGCCGAGGCGATTGCCCCGGCTACATAGATCATAATACAGTCACATACCGCGTCAGATTCTTCTTCATCCGCTGAGCGGCAAGGACAGCGGCGGCAACATAGTCTTTTCCATCTGACTCCTCTGTCTGCCAGGCGGCAGTCACAGATGTTCCGGCACAGGCAATCGCACCGTGTCCAAATTTATCAAAAGCGTAGCTGCAGTTTTTTGCGTTGGCATTGGGGTAATCGTATCCGTCAAGCAACATAAAGATGTTTTTGTATTTGGTACGGATCGCACACAGGCTATCCGCAGAGGATGCACCTGCCATAATTGCCAGCTGGGAATAGCCGAACCGGCCTGTCAGCGCATCGGTATAGCGATTGATAACATCTACATTTGCCATATGCATAAGGCGAGCGCCGGTGAGCAGGTCCTGAAGCTCCGGGGCGGTTTTATTGGAAGTGCGTACCACGCAAATCAGCGTCTTTTCCCATTCCTTTAATTTGGGCAGAAACGGACGCAATGCGTCACTGCCGATATAGGCGGTAGTGATCAGTCCATCAAACTGCAAAACACAAGCCTCAGAGAACAGTTGCTTCGCTGTGGATTCCGCTTCCTGCGCAGACAGCGCACCGGGAATGTCCAGGAAAACGTAGTAACCGCAGTCTTTGGCATAACACAGGGTGTCTGCCAGAACAGTAAATCCATCCCCGCCGTGCAAAACAAATGCATTGAGGCTAAACCGGACTGCCGGGATCTCCCCTTTCAGTCCCTCCAGAAGCTCTCTGCAAAACCGACCGTAGGCTTCCAAAAAACTTCCTGCATCTTCCAGAATATAAGGCGGAATATGCTCTTCCAAAATCCCAAAATCGATCACAGAGGGATTTTTGCATTTGCGGATCTTCTCCTGCAGCTTATCTACAGACATTTTGATACCTCCGTTTCCCTGTTTTTTACAGTATATCACAGTTTTTCTGGAATGGAAAGATAGAACTGTGTTGTTTTTTTCGATTTGGGCATACTAATGTCGAAAGGAGGCTGAATTATGAGTTTGAAAGGATGGGCTGTGACTATGGGCATCGGTGCAGCAGCCGGCGCTGTTGCGATCTTGATGATGCCCCGGGATAATGTCACCCGCCGTTTGGCGGCACAGGCTGCAAACAAGGTAGAGGACGCCGCTTGGAAAGTGTCCGATAAGCTGACACAAAAATTTGATATGTAAAACACCGGGAGGCAAATGCCTCCCGGTAATTCTATTTTGCCTTGACGGCGATGGTTTCCCCGTCTGCGCTGACACAAACTGTCTCAATCGGCGATTCAAAAGAGTCAATAATACATTCCGAAATGGGGTCTTCCAGCTCCCGCTGGATCGTCCGTCGAAGATTCCGTGCGCCGTAGGTTACAGAGAACGCCTTTTTCACCAAAAGCTCTCTGACGCCCTCCCCGATGCTCAGAGCCAAGCCGCGGGATTCCAGACTGTCTCGCAGTTCTCCAAGCATAATATCCGCGATGCCAAGGAAGTTCTCCTCCGTCAGGTGGTTGAAGGTGATGATCTCATCCACACGGTTGATAAACTCCGGTCGCAGGAATTCCTGCAGCGCCTTCATGGTCTTATCCTTGACCATATCCTGATCGGATCTGCCAAAGCCCAAGCCGCCCACTCTGCCCTCAGAGCCGGCATTGGAGGTCATGACAATGATGGTATTCTCAAAATTGACCAGTCTGCCCTGTGCGTCCGTAATCCGGCCGTCGTCCAGCACCTGCAGCAGGATGTTCAGCACATCCGGGTGCGCTTTTTCGATCTCATCGAACAGGATCACACTATAAGGTTTCCGGCGGATCTTCTCCGTCAGCTGTCCTGCCTCGTCATAGCCCACGTAGCCGGGAGGCGATCCGATCAGCTTGGAAACGGTATGCTTTTCCATATACTCGGACATATCCAGCCGGATCAAAGAATCCACAGAATCAAACAGGTCATTGGCAAGGCACTTCACAAGCTCCGTCTTACCAACACCGGTAGGTCCTACAAAAATAAAGGAGACAGGTCGCTTCTTCAGGCTGATACCCACGCGGTTTCTCCGGATCGCCCGGGATACCGCATCCACCGCCTCATCCTGTCCCACGATGTGGGTCTTCAGGCGGTCAGCCAGACCCCGGATCTGCATATACTCCTGGGCTTTGATCTTGCTAGCGGGAATTTTTGTCCAGAGCTCGATAATGCGGGCAAGGTTTTCAATGGTCACAGCGGGTGCGGGGATCTTATCCAGCTCCTCGATCTGTGCCGCGATCTGACACAGCTTGCTGCGAATATGGGCAAGGCGCTCGTAATGCTCGTTTTCCGTGTCGTCGGTGAGCATTTTCAGCTCCAGCTCATAGTCATCCCGCTCCTTCTTCAGCTCCGCCAGCTGGGAGATCTCCTTGCAGCGCAGGTTCACATCCGAGCAGGCTTCATCCAGAAGATCGATGGCCTTATCCGGCAGGAAACGGTCGGTAATATACCGCTCAGAAAGCATAACGCACTGTCTGGCGATCTCGGGTGAGATGCTAACCCCGTGGAATTCGGCATAGCTCTTTGCGATGCCCTGCATGATCTGGCAAGCTTCCTCAATAGTAGGCTCTGCAACTGTCACAGGCTGGAAACGCCGCTCCAAAGCAGCATCCTTTTCAATATGCTTGCGGTATTCATTAAAGGTGGTGGCGCCGATCACCTGGATCTCTCCACGGGACAGTGCGGGCTTTAAGATATTGGCGGCATTCATAGAGCCTTCCGCATCTCCTGCGCCCACAAGGTTGTGCACCTCATCAATGACAAGAATGATATTGCCGCACTCCTTGACCTCTGCGATCAAGCTCTTCATACGGCTCTCAAACTGACCCCGGAACTGTGTGCCTGCCACCAGCGATGTCAGATCCAGCAGAAAGACCTCTTTGCCTTTCAGCTTGTAGGGAACATCCCCGGCAACGATCCGCTGCGCTAAGCCTTCTGCGATAGCGGTCTTGCCAACGCCCGGCTCGCCGATCAGGCAGGGATTATTTTTCTGCCGCCGGTTCAGGATCTGGATGATCCGCTCTGTCTCGGTGTCTCTGCCGATCACCTTGTCCAGCTTCCCCTCCCGGGCTCTTCCAGTCAAATCCATACAGTAGCTGTCAAGGAACTTATGTTTCTTGGATTTTTTCTTTTTAGGATCCTGTTCACCGGTCTCGTTGTCACCAGAAGATTCTGGCGGTTGTTTTTTCGGCAAATTGCCTGCCCCAAACAGCTGATTCAGCAAGGGAAATGTGGCGGTTCTGCTGTCCGGCTCTTCGTCATCGGTATCTTCCGACTCCATCTGCCCAAACATCCCACTCATTTCATCCGTCAATTCATCCAGATCTTCCTCAGACAGACCCATCTGCTTGACTGCAGTCTCAATCTGGGGAATCCCAAGACTGCGGGCACACTTTAAGCAGTATCCCTCATTCAATGTTACGCCGTTTTCGATCTTGGTGATGAAAACAACGGCAATATTCTTTTTGCATTTGGTACATACTTTTGGCTGCATATGCGCTTCACTCCGTTTCTGCGGGGAATTTCCTTTGCAATAGTATAACACAGCCGCGATTGCAAAAGAAGAACAGTTTTTGAATTTTACACCGGATCGGGGCACTCAAATTTTTCCACACCGTCATCATACCACAGGTGTGTCATATACAGTCCCCCCGGAGGCACAGTCGGACCTGCTGCCGTACGGTTTCCGGACGACAGAATCTCACCGATCTGCGCGGGCTTGATTTTACCCTCGGCGGCATAAACCACCGTGCCTGCCATTGCCCGCGCCATATTATACAAAAATCCGTTGGCACAGACCTTCAGCAGGAGCAGATTTCCCTGCCGCTCCACGTCATAATAGTATACAGTGCGGACCGTGGATTTTACATCCGTCCCCACACTGCGCACCGCTGCAAAATCGTGAGTTCCCACGAATTGCTGCGCCGCTTCCTGCATAATTTTCTCGTCCAGGTGCTTGGGATAAAACCAGGCACGGTTCACATAGAACGGATCCCGGACACGGGAATTATAGATCATATAGGTATATTCCTTACGGGCACAAGACCCGATAGCATTAAAGCCCTCGTGGACTTCAAACGCACGGGTCACCACCACATCTGCCGGCAGGTGGGTATTTAAGGCATAGGGCAGTCTGTCCACAGGGATCGTGGATTCCGTACGGAAATTCGCTACATAGCAACGGGCGTGGACACCGGCATCGGTGCGCCCGCAGCCTGTTACGTGCGCGGCACTTCCGGTCACCATAGCAATGGCTTTTTCCAGTGTCTGCTGCACAGTATTTAAGTTTTTCTGCATCTGCCAGCCGTGGTAGGCAGTGCCCTCATAGGTCAGAAATAAGGCGATATTTCTCATAATTCCCTCACAAGCCAATGGCGCGGGCAACGATCACCGCAGCCATCAGCAGGATACCTGCGCCGAACGCCGTAAAATCAGCGCGTTTATAGCGCAGAAGCTTCATTTTAGTACGCCCGTCGCCGCCTTGATAGCACCGGCACTCCATAGCTGTTGCCAGTTCGTCCGCCCGCCGGAATGCGCTGATAAACAGCGGCACAAGAATCGGCACCAGTGCCTTCACCCGCTGCATCAGATTGCCGCTTTCAAAGTCAGCACCCCTTGCCTTTTGCGCAGACATAATCTTATCCGTTTCCTCGATCAGCGTGGGGATAAACCGCAGGGCAATACACATCATCATAGACAGCTCGTGAACAGGCAACCGCAGCACCTTCAGCGGTCCAAGCAGGGATTCCAGACCGTCGGTCAAAGAGATAGGTGAAGTGGTGTAGGTGAGCAGGAATGTGCCGGTGATCAGCATCAGGATTCGCGCCATCATAAAAACAGCCCGGACAATACCTTCCAGCGTAATGTCGATTCCCCAGAAGGACACCAACACCGTCTCCCCTGCGGTAAAGAACAAATTAAGGATACCGGTAAAGATCAGGATCATTACCAGGGGCTTCATTCCCCGCAGGATAGATTTTAAGGGAATTGTGGATATCCATATGGAGATCGCCAAAAAAGCCAATACGATCCCATAGGAGATCCAATTGGATGCCGTAAACAAAGCGACGATATAAATTACCAGAATCAGCAGTTTTGTTCTGGGATCCAGCCGATGGACAAAGGAATTCCCCGGGAAATACTGACCCAATGTAATGTCTTTAAGCATGGGGCAGACCTCCCTTCAGCTTTGCCAGAGTATCCACCGCCTGCGCAACCGTATAGACCGGTTCCACCGGCAGACCCAGCTTTTTCAGCTCCAGAAAGACCCTTGTGACCTCCGGGATATCCAGACCCATCTCCACCAGTTCCTGTGCGTGGGAGAAAACTTCCTTAGGCGTGCCGTCCAGCACCAATTTAGCACCGTTCATCACCAGCAAGCGGTCGGTCAATCGTGCCACATCATTCATAGAGTGGCTGACCATCATTACGGTGGCGCCTTTTGCCTGTCGGTAAGCTTCCACATTGGCAAGGATCTCTTCCCTTCCCTCGGGATCTAATCCCGCCGTGGGCTCGTCCAGAACAAGGACTTCCGGCTCCATAGCGATCACGCCGGCAATCGCCACCCGACGCTTCTGTCCGCCGGACAGGTCAAAGGGCGACATGGAAAGCTGCTCCTCCGTGATACCGACAAAACCCGCAGCCTCACGGACACGCCGGTCGATCTCCGCCTCCGACAGCTTCATATTCTTCGGTCCGAATGCAATATCGCGATAGACCGTCTCTTCAAACAGCTGGTACTCCGGGTACTGAAATACCAGCCCCACCCGAAACCGGCACTGCCGGGTAAGTGTCTTGTCTGCCCAAATATCCTTGCCGTCCAACAGAATACTGCCGGAGGTAGGCTTCAGCAAGCCGTTCAGGTGCTGCATCAGTGTGGATTTTCCCGAGCCTGTATGTCCTATGACGCCTACAAACTCTCCCCGTTCCACGCAGAAAGAGATATTATCCAGTGCCATATGCTCAAACGGCGTACCGAGGCTATACACATATTGCAGATTTTTGATCTCTAAAATAGGTGCCAATGTTTTCTAACCTCCAGTGGGTCAGGCCTTTATCTGTTCAAAAAGTGCCTGCGCACATTCTTCAGGACGCAAACGGTCCAAAGGCAAATCAAATCCGTTATCATTCAATACGTTACAAAGCTCGACTGTCTCGGGAGCTGCCAAGCGGATACTATGAAGCAGCTCCACCTGGGAGAATACCTCCCGGGGACTTCCGTCAGCTGCGATCTTCCCCTGATCCAATACGATCACACGGTCCGCGCTGACCGCTTCATCCATATGGTGGGTAATGAGTATCACGGTGATCCCCTTTTCCCGATTCAAACGAGAAATGGTGTCGATAACCTCCCGACGACCTTTGGGGTCAAGCATTGCCGTAGGCTCATCCAGAACGATGCACTTGGGCTCCATAGCGATCACACCGGCAATGGCGATCCGCTGCTTCTGTCCGCCGGACAAAAGGTGGGGTGCGTGCTCCCGGTATTCGTACATTCCTACCTGCTTCAGCGCCTGATCCACCCGCTTGCGGATCATAGGACTGGCGACGCCTAAATTCTCAGGTCCGAATGCCACATCCTCTTCCACCACGTTGGCAACGATCTGGTTGTCCGGATTCTGGAAGACCATCCCCACGCTTCGCCGGATGGCGATGAGTTTTTCTTCGTTTGCCGTGTCCATACCACAAACATATACCTTGCCGCCGCAAGGCAGTAAAATCGCATTGAGATGCTTTGCAAATGTAGATTTTCCGCATCCGTTACCGCCCAAAACTGCTACAAAGCTCCCCTCTTCAATGGAAAGCTGCAGATCCTCAAATACGGCAACGCCGGGCGTGTCATCCACGCCCGGATACGTATATGCCAAATGCTCTACAGAAATCGCTGTACCCAAGTTGTTTCCTCCAATCAGGGAGTCCATCTTCCCGTTGCGCCGCAGGGCAGCATCAGACCGGAGGAGCGCACGGGAAGACCCAGTTCGCCCACTTCCGTTCTGCCACCACAGATGCCGCCAAACACCACATCCGAGGCATATCCCACAGCAGACGGCGCAAGGCCGGTTGTATAAGAGTTGATAATTACAAACAGAGGATCGTCCGACAGCAGTTTCCCCACCTCCAACAGGAAGGGATAGAAGCTTGTCTCCATCTTCCATATCTCTCCGCTGGGTCCTCTGCCGTAGCTGGGCGGGTCCATAATGATGCCGTCATATCTGCGACCACGGCGGATCTCCCGCTGGATAAATTTTCCGCAGTCATCCACGATCCAGTGGATGGGCTTGTCTGCAAGCCCGGAGGACTTTGCATTCTCCTTTGCCCAAGCCACCATACCCTTGGAGGCATCCACATGGAACACTTCTGCACCGCCGGCAGCAGCCGCCAGAGTCGCACCGCCGGAATAGGCAAACAGGTTGAGCACCCGTGTGGGGCGTCCTGCGGATGCCACGCGGTCACGGATAAAGTCCCAGTTCGCCGCCTGCTCCGGAAATACGCCGGTGTGCTTGAAGTTCATGGGCTTTACATTAAAAGTCAAATAGTCCTTGTAACGAACCTGCCACCGCTCCGGCAAATTATGATCCGTCCAATGGCCGCCGCCCGTTGAGGAACGGACGTAGCGGGCATCGTACTTCTTCCAGCCCGGATCGGTATGGGGGGTATTCCAGATCACCTGCGGGTCGGGACGGACCAGCAGGTATTTCCCCCACCGCTCCAGCCGTTCGCCGTTAGAGGCATCCAGAACTTCATACTCTTTCCACTCATCGGAAATCCAAATCATCTGTATCTCCTTGCTGTATCAGGGGAGGATCGAATTCAGCCAATCATCCCACGAATTTCCGTTACCGGAATTCCCCGGTTCTTCAGGTACACTGGGCTCTGTGGGATGTGCCGCCTGATAGGCTTCCCATCCCGCCTTGGTATGCACTGTGCAACCAAGATACGGCGTCTGTGCATTGTTTGCAACATTCCCGTGGATGCCGTGGAATACCATATTCTTTCCTTCACTGTCTGTCAGGTAGATATAGTCATCCCGCAGATACACCTTTTCCAGACCGTACGGCTCCGCTTTCAGCAGCTCTGCCACGTCAACATCAGTCATCTTCACCAGGGCGCGCTTTGTGAGCACCACAGAGGCGTCTACTGCCGCAAAATGCTTGCAGTATTCGTTTGCCATACCCTTTCCGGTGGTGCAGTAATCCAGCATAACGTGCTTATCGCAAGTTTCCTTGGGTACGTCCTCCGCAAAAACCTTAACCGTTTCCACACGGCGGAAGCTGCCGCTGGTGCGGATGTCGGAGGTGCAGGCATCTGTTGCCAGCTTGCCGGAGTCCAGGCAGACCGTAACATCCACAAATTGACTTCTGTCGTACAGCTGCGCCACTTCCTTGCCGGAATGCAGCGGCTGCATCACTTTCTTCCACAGCTGACCGGCGGGGTTCAGATTCACGCCCACCAGGTTGATCTGCTCCGGCGTCAGGTAGCCGCACCACACTGCCGCGGTATAATAGCCGGTGTAGCCACAGAACCAGCGGTCCTTATTGCTTGCGGTAGTACCGGTCTTACCGGCTACTTCCACGCCATTGATCCTTGCGCTGACACCGGTGCCTTCGCTGACAGCACTGACCAGACAGTAGTTGGTGTACGCCGTGGCTTTCTCGCTGAGGATCCGCTCCGTTTCCTGCACATTATCCAGGACCATCTTGCCTTCACTGTCATATACCTTGGTGAATGTTCTGGCTTCCCGGTAGACACCGTTATTGGCAAAAGTGGCAAAGGCATTTGCCATATCCCGGACGGTCACGCCAAACAGGTTTGCACCCAAAGCAAGAGAGGCGATATTATTGTCGGTGGAATATCCACCGCTGGCGTTATTGTAACGCTCCAGCAGTGTAGACAGCCGGAACTTCTCTGTGCCAAATGTGAATCCATATCCTGTTCCGATGGTATCGAGTGTATTCACGGACACAGTATTGGCAGAATCCATAATTGCACTGCGGATGGTTCTTGCATAAGCGAATGTTCTGGATTCATTGTTGGGATAGGGCTTGCCGTTTTCATCATACTGGTACGGCATATCCTTGATCACGGTAGCCGGAGTGATCTCTCCGGTCTCAAATGCCGGACCGTAGACCGTCAGCGGCTTGATGGAAGAGCCTGCCTGACGTTTGGCATCCACCGCCATACTAAAGGCATCGTGGACCTTCTTCTCGCCAACACCACCGAACAGAGCAACGATGTCACCGGTTCTGTTATCGATGACAACGATACCGGACTGGAGCTGCTGGGCACTGTAGGTCGCCGGGATCTGTTTCAGATCTTCATAAATCTTATCCACCTGATTCTGGACTCTCATATCCAGAGTGGTATAAATGCTGTAGCCGCTCCGGCTGAGCATACTCTTGTAGTTTCTGGCAACGGCATCATTCCACTCAATGCCGTCTTTCGCAGCCAGTTCCTTTGCAACATCTTCCAGCGCGGCGTCAACGAACCAGGAATACACACTCTGGGAGGCATCCTCAGTGATGGTTGCTTCCGTTCTGCACTGGGGGCAGAAATACTTACTTTTTTCTTTTACGAAAGTGCTGCGGATATTTTCATAACCGCAGTTTTCGTTGGGGCAGACCGTCCAGCGGTCCTGCTCGTCGATGCCTCTTTTCAGGACGAGCTCCTGTGCTATCGCCTCGTCGTACTCCTCCTGCGTGATCCAGCCCTGGGAACGCATTTCCTCCAGCACCAGTTTCTGACGGTAACGGTTTCTCTGCATACCGTTCATCATTTGCCCCTTATACATAAACTCATTGGTACTGTAAGGGTCAAACATAGAGGGGTTGTTGGTGATGCTGATCAGGCTGGCACACTCGGCAATGGTCAGCGTCTGCAGTTCCTTGCCAAAATAGGCAGCCGCCGCACTTTTTACACCGTTACAGCCCTGACCCATATAAATAGTGTTCAGGTACGCCTGCAGGATCACATCTTTATCGTAACGCTTCTCCACATACACCGCATCAAAGAATTCCAGGACCTTACGCTGGACCGTCACACTGTCCCGCCCGGTCACGTTCTTGACAAGCTGCTGTGTAATACTGGAGCCGCCTACCGTGGTATCGCCAAAGAACATATTGGCAACTGCCTTGATGGTGGTAAACCAGTCAACGCCCTGGTGCTCATAGAAGCGCTTATCCTCTATTGCCACCGCTGCATGAAGCATTGCATCCGGCATCTCATCAATGGATGCTTCCTGCCAGCTGGTCACAGCAAAGACTGTCTGCAGCACCTCAATTTCGCCGTTTTCATTCACATAATAGAACTTCGACGGCGTATCCATATCGTAGTCTTCCAGAACAACACTTGCCATAGGCATTACATCATCCTGCAGATAATCGCCCAAAATGCCCACAAACACAAATCCGCAGACAATGCCGATCAGCAAAACTGTCGCAAGTGCGCCAATTGCTACTTTCGCTGCCGTAAAAACGACCATCCATATCTTCTTCAATATCGCAAATATCCGGTCAAGCTTCCACTCACTGGGTGTAAACTTTCTCGGCTTCTTATTCCCTTCTGCCATATCGTTATCCTCCATTACACTAACCCTTGCAGGTCTGTATGGTTTGTTATTTTCATCATAAGCAATAGAGTGCATACCACTACTCGTATAATTATAGCATACCCCAAACAAAAACGAAAGCCCCAATTTATAAATAATCTCTGAATATACTTTTAAGGACAAAAATAACGACCCGCTTCGGCGCAATGCCAAAGCGGGTCAGTTTTACTTATGCGATCACTTAATTTTACAGGGGGTATGCAGCCTCGTCACAGATGAGAGTTACATCATTGTGGAACTGCAGAATGGAAGCAGGAACTTCAGGTGTAACAGGGCCCCAGAAGGTCTTACGAAGAATTTCCTTCTTATCTGCACCGGTAACGACCATAACGATCTTCTTGGC
>JAZOCJ010000031.1:0-45400 GCA_045596405.1 Faecousia sp.
TTTTAAATTTAACTGACAACAATACTGTTGCTCTGGCTGCCTAATTAGGCGCCCATCCGCCCCGGAAGGTCCACGAGCCGGGCTCGGGTGTGATTGAGTGGAGACCGTGCGTACGCTAAGCTTTGCGCGTACCATGCATCATGAAGCTACTAAATCCCGTAGGGTGTTTGTTCCCGCCGGGATAAGGGAATGTAAATAACAAACTGCGCCCGGAGAAGTTCCTTCCAAGTTGCTTTCGGACAGGGGTTCGATTCCCCTCGCCTCCACCAATAAAAATACCACCCCACAAGGGGTGGTATTTTTGTTGGTCAAGAGCGGGAATCGAACAGTTATAAATGCAACAGTCCGGTGGACTGTTGCTCACGCCCAGCTGGACGGGCGTGACACCTTAATTTTCTCCCAGCGGGAGAAAATGCAAATCGATTCCCCTCGCCTCCAGCAAGGCACAATCGAAACTTTGATACAAGGTTGCGGTTATTTTCTTTTTGTGCTATAATATCCATAGAGGAGGAGAGATTATGAAGCCATATAAGCCATTTTTGTTAGTACTTATGATCTTTGCTTTGATTGTATCTCTGAGTGGTTGCATCATAATTCCCCTGTCAAAGCATTATAACATCTCTGCAGAAGAAGTAGATTCTGTACAGTTTTACGATCTGCGTGTTCAAGAGTCAGCGATTTCTCCCCCATTTTATATAACCTCTGAAGCTACCTATACTGTACCGGTGGAAAATAAGAAAGATTTTCTGAACGATTTTTCAAAACTCAAATTTTCTGATACTATCATCATTGCACTTGCGGCGATTGATCCCAGCTTTTCATACGGTGAATGGGTCGTAAGAATCAACTTTACGAATGGTCAGTATACCTTTTATTCGTGCGCCGGATACGGTGAAACTTTTGATGCCGAAGGTAACTGCATATCTTCTTCGCACTTTGGATGTGACAAGGGAGAACTCGAGACCCTAATTAGCAAATACTACAAAATAGAGTCGTAGCACAGGTAATTTTGTATCACAAGATTAATTGTGATACAAAAATGTTGCATATGGTTTTGCGATATGCCCTATAAAAAAGATTGCTCCCTCTCCTCTGCATTTCAAAAAGATAAAAAACTGAAAGGGGTTTGCGTTACCTGTGAAAAAGAACTTGAAAATTAATATTTATCTAGTATGCGCTGTCCTGATCCTGACAATTGTGGGACTGGGTTATATACTGGCAGCATCCGGCTCTGACCGCTCTGACAATATCTCCGGGTACCCCACAGTGAGCATATTGGATAACGCGCAGGAGCTGTATCAGCTAGCTATAGCCGAAGCTCACGATCCCGATCATTATGTGCTAACCATCACATCGGTCACAAAAACACGCATTGGAAACCAGTCATTTACAGAAGAGACTCTGCAAACTGTCAGCAATGATGGTGCGCTTATCCAAACAGCAGAAACCCGAACGGTCGGTGACTACAGCATACAATCAACGCTTACATATTCTGACGGTTTTGCTTATCTTAACCTTGGAGATACCAAATTTTACGGCGCAATGACCGAGGAGGAATACCGCAACCGATACGCTCCTGTGGTTATGCTTGATCATATCAACTATGATAGCTGTCAGGCAATCTATAACGGCACTACTACCTCGATCTATTTCTCCCAGGCTACCGAAGCGGAAGACTGGGCTGTAACAGAATATGATACACTGCGGGAAGCCTCCGGTTATGCAGTCCTCAACGCAGACAATCAACTTATCAGAAGCGCCTATACCATTCACTATAAGCTCGGCAATGCACTGATCGAGGAAACAATCGAGCTAGATATTACACGCACCGCGTCTTCTGTCGACAAGCCCAATGCAGATGATTATCTATTGCTGGAAAATCTGGACGCACCAATTGCATTGGAGCGCGCCTGCGGTCTGCTTCTGCAAACAGAAAATGCTTCTGCAACGATCAAGGACACCATCATTTGCGAGGCATTTGGTGATCACCGCACACAGGAAACTGCACTGCAGATGCGCGGAATTGGTGATTCTTTCACTGCTGAGATCAATATATCTGCCACCTCTGTCAACAGCAGCCGCGGCGGCGAAACCATCCATAAGACCCAGACCATCACCTTCAAGGACCAAGAATATACCATAACCGAAGACGCTGGTGCACCGGTCACAAAGAAAGATACCGATGCCGCAGCAATGCGTCGCTACTGCCAGAACAATCTGTTAGGCACAATCCTTTTGCCGGAATACATTACCTCTGCTACTGTTAGCGAGCAAGACGGCGTACGGTATTATTCCTTTACCGCCAATGAAGAATTGTCGCAGCTTATGAGCCAATCTGTTTGCCAAATCCTTTATCAAAATCCAGACCTGCTGAACACCATGGCATCTGCCCACACAACAAATACAATGGAGGGCTATCTTACTATTGATGTTCTTACCGGGTTGCCTTTGACCTCGGGGATCCGTTATGGAAGCTTCTATACCATTGACAGCTTCCCCTATCCCCTGCAATATATTTCCGAGCAAACATATATAATTCCGTAATGCATATATAAAACAGGCGTGCCTTGTGCAAGGCACGCCTGTTATCTCATTTTGCCATTTGTTTTGCCAATGCATTGATCACTGCCGCACAGCGGACAGCCGCTGCAGCCTCAAAGGAAGGATAATCCATCTGTGCAGAATCATCAGCCTTGTCCGAGATTGCACGGATGATAACAAACGGTATCTCATTGCGATAGGCGGTATGCGCAATGGCACAGCCTTCCATCTCCGTACAGACCGCATCGGTATTCCGAATGATCGCATTCTTCTGCTCCCTGCTTGCCACAAACTGATCACCACTGGCAACTCTGCCAGAGTGGATGTGACCGGGATGGACCTCTTCCGCCGCCGCAAGAGCATACTGTCTGAGCCGATCATCTGCGGGGAACGCAAGCACGTCAAGTCCCGGAACTTTCCCAACAGGATAGCCAAGAGCAGTTACATCCATATCGTGGTACATCACATCAGTGCTTACAACAAGATCACCAATATCCAACGCCGCGCAGAGCGAGCCTGCGATGCCTGTATTGATAATATGGGTCACCTCATACCGACTGCACAGGATCTGGGTACACATAGCGGCATTGACCTTACCTACGCCGCACTGCACCACAACAGCAGGAACGGTTTGCAATGTTCCTTCATAAAATTCCATCCCCGCCTGCCGGGTGATCTGCAGCTGCGCCATCTGAGACTTGAGGGTTTGCACCTCCACATCCATCGCGCCAATAATACCAAGTTTCATTATGATCGCTCCTTATACAGGATACACCAGTCTGCTTGGATCGATATTCTCAAGCAGCTGTGCATACCGCTGTCCCCAGTATTTTGCCATAGGCAGATTCATATCCAGATAGTTTCCGCAATCCCTTGGACTTGCACCCGGGATCTCTCCTTCATAATCCCGGATAAAGCAGAAACAGTCCTTTACAAGCGCCAGCACATTCTCAGAGGAATAATCCCCTGCCAGAAGCAAATAGAAGCCTGTGCGGCAGCCCATAGGTCCAAAGTAAAGAACTTTTTCTTTCCAGACAGGGTCATTGCGAAGGTATGTCGCCGCCAGATGTTCGATGGTATGCATTTCCGCGGTATTCATAACCGGCTCCTCATTGGGACTTACAAGACGCAAGTCAAAGGTTGTGACCGTCTCCGCGCCTACGCTGTCCTTTCTGGACACATACAGACCCGGCTGCAGCCGGATATGGTCGATGGTAAAACTTGTGATTTTCTCCATACTGTTTTCCCTCTCAGCACTTTTACTGCACTTATGATGGTATCATATCGCATAAAATGCCTAAATGCAAGGTGAATTATCCTATTACCCATATTCCGACGCAAATTATCTTGCTTTTTTACCAAAGAAAAGATATAATTACAGCATTAGTAAACAAAGGTGGTGCCTGCTATGGATGAAATGAAAAACGACTCCTCCCGCCCGGTAAATCCCCGGCGCAGAAAGCGCAGCCAGATGCAAGTTTTTAAGGAAGCGTATCTGCCGATCATTATTGCCGGAATTGCGGTGCTTTTGATCATTATCTTCATTATCGGCTCTGTTTCCCGTGCAATTGAGAGGCGCAAGGCAGAAACAGATGCCAGCATCGCCGCATCCATCTCTATGGCTGAGGAGGAAAAGCGCCTGACCGAGGAAGCGCAGACATTGATTCAAGAAGCTGAGGTTTTGGTAGCCCAGTATGATTATGCCGGCGCAATTGCCGTCCTTGACAGTTTCTCCGGTGATATGACCAAGTATCCGCAGCTTGTGGACAAGCGCGCAGCATACACAGATGCACAAGGCAAGCTGGTCGCCTGGAACGATCCCGGCAAAGTCGAGAATCTCTCCTTCCAGCTTCTGATCGCAGATCCTTCCCGGGCCTTTGTGGACAAAACATATGGCAGTTCCTACGAGAAGAATTTTGTGACCATCAACGAATTCTCCGCTATTCTCCAGCAGCTTTATGACAACGGCTATGTTCTCGTCAGTTTGGATGATGTATTCGAAAACAACGCCGCCAAGACCCTCTATCTGCCCCAGGGAAAGAAGCCGCTGATCCTGACACAGACACAGGTGAATTACAATACATATATGATCGATGGAGACGGCGATAAGCTGCCAGACAAGAACGGCGCCGGTTTTGCAAGCAAGCTAGTATTGGAAAATGGCAAGCTCACCTGTGAGATGGTAGACAGCAACGGCAATACCGTACGGGGTGCTTATGATCTTGTGCCGATCCTTGACGCCTTTATCGAAGCCCACCCGGACTTCTCCTACAAGGGTGCAAAGGCTGTTCTGGCGGTCACCGGATATGACGGTTTGTTTGGCTACCGCACCAACCCCGCAGCAAAGGAGCTTTTCGGCGCAGATGCCTATGCCAAAGCCATTTCCGATGCCGGTGCAGTAGCCGCTGCACTCCGTGCCTCCGGCTATGATATTGCCTGTTACACATACAGCAATACGGACTACAGTCAGTCCAGTGCGGCACAGATCAAGGCCGATCTGCTTAAGTGGACAAACGAGGTTCTTCCCATTTTGGGATCTGTTGACATCCTTGCCTTTGCACGCAACGGTGACATCAGCACCTCCGGCGAATACTCCGGCGAAAAATTCAATGCCTTGCAGAGCACAGGTTTCCGGTATTACCTCGGCTTCTCCACCGACGGCAACTCCTGGGCAACTGTTGCAGACACATATGTCCGTATGGGTCGTATCCTCGTCACCGGATCGAATATGAAACAGCATCCGGATTGGTTTAACGATATGTTTGATGTAAAAACCGTTGTGGAAAGCATCCGAGGTTATACATGGAATTAAAATGCGGGAGATACCGCCACTTCAAGGGAAACGAATATCAGCTGATCGGCACTGCGTTCCATTCTGAAACCCTGGAGCCAATGGTCATCTACCGCGCACTGTACGGTGAGCAGAAGCTTTGGGTGCGTCCCGCCGCAATGTGGAATGAGACGGTAACCCGGGAGGACTATTGCGGTCCCCGTTTCCAATATATCGGTGAATAGAGAAAGTCGCTGCAGAATTTCTGCAGCGACTTTTTTACTTTTCACCACGAAGTTCAATGATCTGGTCACGCAGAACGGCAGCATACTCGTACTCCATCATTCTGGCAGCTTCTTTCATCTGCTTTTCCAGGCGTGCGATCTCTTTCTCCTTTTCCGCCTTGGTCATCTTGATCCCGGAGCGTCCCTTGCGTTCCGCCGTGGGTGAAGAGATCTCGATCAGATCCCGCACAGACTTAATGATCGTCTTGGGTACAATGCCGTTGGCCTCATTATAGGCACTTTGGATCTCCCGACGGCGCTTTGTCTCATCGATAGCCGCTTTCATAGATGGTGTTACGGTATCTGCATACATAATCACCAATCCATCCGCATTCCGCGCCGCTCGCCCAATGGTCTGGATCAGGCTGGTTTCCGAACGGAGGAAGCCTTCCTTATCCGCATCCAAAATTGCAACAAGACTGACCTCCGGTATATCCAGACCTTCCCGCAAAAGGTTGATACCGATGAGTACATCAAATTTCGCCATCCGCAGATCCCGGATGATCTCCATGCGCTCCATCGCGCCAATGTCAGCGTGCATATACCGCACTTTTATTCCGGCTTTTTGCAGATAGGCAGTCAGATCTTCTGCCATTTTCTTGGTCAATGTAGTAACCAATACACGCTCATTTTTTGCGCTTCTGGAATTGATCTGTCCGATCAGATCATCGATTTGCCCTTCAATCGGATGCACCTCAACAATGGGATCCAGCAGTCCGGTCGGACGGATGATCTGCTCAGCAATTTGACCCGAACGCGTTTTCTCATAATCGGATGGCGTTGCGGATACATAAATGACCTGATTGAGCTTACTGTCAAACTCCTGGAAATTCAGAGGACGGTTGTCATAGGCAGACGGTAAACGGAATCCATAGTTGACAAGCGCATCCTTACGGCTTCTGTCGCCGGCATACATAGCACGGCACTGGGGCAGTGTAACATGGCTTTCGTCCACGAACAGCAGAAAATCCTCCGGGAAGTAATCCAGCAGCGTGGTCGGTGGTGTCCCCGGCGCTCTCCCCTGTATCACACGGGAGTAGTTCTCGATACCGGTACAAAAACCGATCTCGGTCAGCATTTCCAAGTCGTAATTGGTGCGCTGGGCGATCCGCTGTGCCTCGATCAGTTTATCGTGGGCACGAAACCAAGCAACCTGCTCATCACACTCTTTTTGAATGTCCAGCATTGCCCGTTGCATCTTCTCTCTGGATGCCACATAGTGACTTGCCGGATAGATGGCAACGTGATCAATATACCGCTCCACCATTCCGGATACAGCATTGATCTCCGAAATGCGATCAATTTCGTCGCCGAAAAATTCCACGCGGATGGCTCTGCCGGACCAATAGGCAGGATATACCTCAAGAGTATCCCCCCGGAGCCGGAACTTATTTCTGGAAAAATCAATATCATTTCGCTCGTAACGGATCTCTGTCAGCTTGCGCAGAATGTCATCCAACGGTCGCTCCTGTCCTACACGCAGTGAGATCACCATACTCTTGTAATCGATCGGGTCACCCAGACCGTACAGGCAGCTGACCGAGGATACCACGATCACATCCCGCCGTTCAAACAGCGCAGAGGTAGCACTGTGACGCAGACGGTCGATCTCCTCGTTGATGGACGAATCCTTCTCGATATAGGTATCCGTGTGGGCAATATATGCTTCTGGCTGATAGTAATCATAATAGGAGATAAAATACTCCACAGCATTGTTGGGGAAAAACTCACGAAACTCCGAACACAGCTGTGCCGCAAGGGTCTTATTGTGCGCCAGCACAAGGGTCGGTCTATTTAGCTGCTCGATCACCGATGCCATAGTAAAGGTCTTTCCGGAGCCGGTCACACCAAGCAGTGTCTGCTCCCGAAGGCCCCAGTTTACGCCATCCACCAGCGACCTGATCGCCGCCGGCTGGTCACCGGAGGGTCGGTAATCCGACACTAATTGAAATCGATCCATCGCTGCATTGCTCCTTTCGTAGGTATCATTCAGATGTCGCGAAACTATTGCCGGTTGCGTAATCGATGGTCACACCCGGCTGGTTGTTATAAGCATAGATATGAAAACAGATGCCCTCCCCATTGTCCTCTACCGAAAACGCTTCCATTTGGACACCTCTGGCAACCAATGAATCTCCGTCATAAATCGGGGTCACTCTGTACAAAACGTGATTCTTCGTTTCCTTGACATAGTCAGCAACCATATTCTCAAAGGGCAGCATTCCCTCTACATTGAGGTAGCGCGTGCCTGTGATCAGGTTCTTCTTATTCGCATTCTCCCCTGTCAGCTGATACCCAATCAAATGACAGCGGTTATACAAATACTTCCCATCCACAAAATCATATTTCACGGTCTGCCAGCCGGAGGGCTTTACCTGCCCGATGCTGCCACGGTCTTCCGTCGGCATCATATCATATCCGATACACGCCATAGCGTAACCACATCTGCCCAGGGAGTCCAGGTCTGAGTAAAATTCATAGGATTTCGTAACCAGTTCGGAGTCCTCAAATTCCGGCTGATTGTTGTTGATCACAATGTAGGGTTCCCCGGAAAATGCAGGCACATTCTGCACAGAATCGCTGTATTGCGGCTTTAGGGCATCCCTCTGCAAATACCATACCAATGCCATAACAGCAGCGATCAACAGAGGTAATAACCGTTTTAACTGTTTCTTTTTCATAGGGAATACACCTCCTCAGTGATCATCTCATGAGAGCTTCCGGGAAACTCAAATCGACTTGTTAAGTGCCGGTTTTGCAACAGTTCTGCTATCGGGAACTTCACATCCGAGGGGTAGGTTCTGTTCCACCGATAAATGATCACAGACTCTACCCTGTCAAGGCAATTTGCAACATCGGCAGTCTCAAGAAAGCAGTAGTCGCCCTCTCCCGCCTTTTGAAGAAACGCATCGTCTACGCAAATATCGCAGAGCCTTTCGTCAAATTGCCTGATAGAGTAAGAATTCATCCAAAGCTTCCCTTCTTCGACTATTTGCTGCACTCTGCGGCGCAGAAGGCTGTCCTTGCTTTGGCGGCGACCGTTAAACAGCAGTCCGTCCCGGTCATCCAGGCATACGATAATGTTCATAATTAAAAATAAGCTCCATCTTCAGGTTTATAGGCACCGGATTGGACAAGGGAGACAAAATCATTATCCGCAACAATAATATGGTCAGCCAAGGCGATCTCCACACCGTACAGAGCTTTGGCAAGCAGATGCGTGGTATGGATATCTTCAGCAGAGGGCAATGCCAGACCGCTGGGGTGGTTATGAGCGAGAACAACGGATGTGGCATTGGCGTTAAGCGCTGCCTCAACGATCTTCCGGATCGGTACACCGGCAGAGTTTACGCTGCCCTCACCGATCTGCTTACAGCACAGCACCTTACACTTCGCATCCAGGCAAAGCAGGAAAACCGTCTCATTTCTCCTGCCGTGGAAGTACGGTAAGAGAAACTTTCCGCAATCGTCAATTGTTCTCAAAATTCGCTCCGGTATACACCGATTGACCTGATAATACCGACCTGCCGCAGTTATTAACGGAAGAAATGTAGCAATATGTTCCCCGACTCCGGGTACTTTTTCCAGTTCCTCCGGTGTCGCCTCCAGCACCTGGGACAGAGTCCCAAAATGATCCAACAGTTTGTGGGCAAGCGGATTGGTGTCCTGCCGGGGAATACAGTAGAACAGCAGCAGTTCCAATACATTGATCTCATTGAAATTATCCAGACCTTCCTGTCGGAAACGACGCTTAAGGCGCTGACGATGACCGTTATGAACAGACATAATTTCACCACTTTCAGGTTTTTCTTGCTATTTTCCAAAGAATTCGTTAGAATGATGGTACTAGGATTTCTTGACGAAAGCTGTCGATGTAAGTTTTATAGAAAAACGCATATGCTATGCCCATCGGGAGGAACATTATGGAACAAACAGATAAAGCAAAAGAGCTAATAGATCTACTGATCCAGCCTGCATTTTGTGTGCGTGACGGGCTGATCGCATACACCAATTACGCCGCATCCCAGCGCCAGATCTCCGAAGGTACCGCAGTTACTGATTTGCTGGAAACCGGCTCTCAGGAATATGAATCCTACACCGACGGAAGTCTGTACCTCACACTGAACATCGCCGGAGCTGTCAGCGGTGCAACAGTCACACGGACTGCGGACGGTGACATTTTTCTGCTGGAACAGGAAGCTGAGCACGCAGAGCTGAATGCAATGGCACTGGCCGCCCAGGAACTGCGGGAACCGCTGGCCAGCATTATGACTGTGGCAGATCGCCTGTTCCCGAATATGGATACAGCAGATAACCAGCAATATATTGCACAGATCAACCGTGGACTCTTCCAGATGCTCCGGCTGGTGGGAAATATGACCGATGCCGGTCTTTACCATAACCGGACAATTAACCAGTTCGAGATGTGCAATATTCCTGCGATTTTCGACGAGTTGTTCAGCAAAGCCGCCGATATGGTCAACGGTGCCAACCGGCAACTGAAGTTTACCGGTATCCGCCAAGCTGTCTACGGTCTTGCTGACAGAGGCAAGCTGGAACGGGCTATTTACAATCTTCTTTCCAATGCCATTAAATTCTCGCCGGAAGGCGCTACCATTGAGGCAAAGCTGACCCAAAACAAAGATCGACTTTATTTCAGCATCCGGGACAACGGACCCGGTGTTCCCACAAAGTTCCGGAATGCCGTTTTCTCCCGTTTTCTGCGGGAGCCCGGGATCGAAGACGGACGGCACGGTATCGGTCTTGGTATGGTGCTTGTGCGCTCCGTGGCTACTATGCACGGGGGTACCGTGCTAATCGATCAACCGGAGGGTGTCGGCACTCGCGTCACTATGAGTATCGCACTGCGCAAGAATGATAGTGGCATCGTCCGTTCCGGGATTCTCAGAGTTGACTACGCAGGCGAACGGGATCACGCGCTGCTTGAACTCTCCGACGCTCTCCCCTCAACTCTATACCGTAAAATCAACTGATTACGCTCTCCCGACCCGGAAACCCCGGGTCGGGAAATTTTTACTCTAAATACCGCTTGAGATACATACCTGTATAGCTCTCCGGTACACCGGCGACTTCCTCCGGCGTGCCCTGTGCCACTATATATCCTCCCATATCTCCGCCCTCCGGTCCAAGGTCAATAATATGGTCGGCGGTCTTGATCACATCCAGATTGTGCTCGATCACCAGCACCGTATTGCCGGCATCCACCAGCCTTTGCAGAACATCAATAAGCTTATGCACATCTGCTGCGTGCAGACCGGTGGTAGGCTCATCCAGAATATAGATCGTCCGTCCTGTGGATGCCCTTGCCAGTTCTGTAGCCAGTTTTACCCGCTGCGCCTCACCGCCGGACAGAGTCGTGCTGGACTGTCCCAGCTTGATATAACCCAGACCAACCTCAACCAAAGTCTGTGCTTTTCTTGCGATTTTCGGCAGATTCTCAAAGAAGCCGACCGCCTCCTCGGCTGTCATATCCAGAACCTGTGCAATATTTTTCCCCTTATACTGGACCTCCAGCGTCTCCCGGTTGTATCGCTGTCCACGGCAGACCTCACAGGGCACATACACATCCGCAAGGAAGTGCATTTCGATCTTTACCAGCCCGTCGCCGCTGCAAGCTTCACAGCGTCCACCCTTGACATTAAAGGAGAATCTTCCCGGACCGTAACCGCGCATTTTTGCATCCGCCGTAGAGGCGAACAGGTCACGGATGTCATTAAAGAGACCTGTGTAGGTTGCAGGATTGGATCTGGGTGTTCTGCCAATGGGGCTTTGGTCAATATCGATCACCTTGTCCAGATGCTCGATCCCCTCGATACAGCGGCAAGCTCCCGGGCGTGTGCGGCTGTGATTCAGTTTCCCCAACAAGGTCTTATTGAGAACCTCTCCCACTAAGCTCGATTTGCCGGAGCCGGACACACCGGTCACACACACAAGCTCCCCAAGAGGGATCGTCACATCCACATCCTTTAGATTGTTCTCCGTGGCACCGCGGATAGTCAGCACATTGCCATTTCCGCTTCGCCTTGCAGAAGGAACAGGGATCTTCTTAAACCCAGACAAGTACTGTCCGGTCAGGGAACGCTCATTTTGGATAATGTCTTCAATCGTACCAGCCGCCACGATCTCACCGCCGTGACTGCCTGCACCAGGTCCTACATCCACAATATAGTCCGCCGCACGCATAGTATCCTCATCGTGTTCCACAACGATCAGGGTATTTCCAATATCCCGCAGGCGTTTTAAGGTCATAAGCAGCTTGTCATTATCCCGCTGGTGCAGACCGATGGAGGGCTCGTCCAGAATATACAACACACCCATCAGGGATGACCCGATCTGAGTTGCCAACCGGATACGCTGACTCTCTCCGCCGGACAAGGTCGCCGCTGCCCGGGATAGTGTCAGATACTGCAAGCCCACATCCATCAAAAATTGCAGTCTTGCCTTGATCTCGCGAACGATCTGTTCTGCGACAATCGCCATATTGCCATCGAGATGGAGTGCATCCAGGAACTCCAGTTCCTTCTGGATGCTCATGCTGCAGAATTCCATAATGCCCATACCGCCCACGGTAACTGCCCTTGCAATATCGGAAAGCCGTTTGCCTCCGCAACCGGGACAAGGTGCTGTTGCCATGCAGGATTCCAGTTCCTTTCTGGCGGCATCCGACTGGGTTTCCCGGAATCGGCGGCTGATATTGTTCAAAATGCCCTCAAACGGCTGCTCCAGAACGCCCATTCCGTTTCCGCGGTTATAGGTCATACGGAGTTTTTCGCCCTTCGTGCCGTTGAGAATGACATCCAGCGCCTCTCTGGGCAGCTCTGATACAGGGGCTGTCAGTGAAAAATGATATTTCTGCGCCAGTGCTTCAAAGTACATCCGGAAAATAGAATCGGTTCTGGCACTGCTCCATCCGGAAGCCTGGATCGCACCCTCAAAAATGGACTTGCTCTTATCCGGGATGACCAAATCCTCGTCAGCAACCAGCTGATACCCAAGTCCCGTACAGGTCGGACACGCGCCGGCAGGATTATTGAACGAGAACATTCTTGGCTCTAATTCCGACAAGCTGATACCGCAGTCCTCACAGGCATAGTTCTGGGAAAAACTCAGTTCTTCGTTTCTATCCGGAAGCGATATAATAACGAGACCGCCGGAATGGCTGCACGCAGTCTCCACGGAATCAGCAATACGGCGATGCTGTCCCTCCCGGATCACCAAACGGTCTACTACCAGTTCGATAGTGTGCTTCTTGTTTTTCTCACAGGTGATCTCCTCATTCAGATCAAACAGAATGCCATCCACCCGTACCCGGGCAAAGCCTGCTTTTCTGGCATCCTCAAACACCTTGGTATGTTCACCTTTTTTGCCCCGCACGATGGGCGACAGGACAATAAATCTTGTGCCCTCGCCCAGTGCTTCAACACGGTCTACGATCTGGTCGATGGTTTGCTTCTTGATCTCCTTGCCGCAGAGAGGGCAGTGGGGTACGCCCACCCGCGCCCACAGCAGGCGCAGATAATCATAGATCTCCGTCACCGTGCCAACGGTGGAACGGGGATTTTTGGAGGTGGTCTTCTGGTCAATGGAGATGGCAGGAGACAGTCCGTCAATAGAATCCACATCCGGCTTGTCCATCTGTCCCAAAAACTGCCGCGCATAGGAGCTGAGGCTCTCTACATATCTGCGCTGCCCCTCAGCATAAATTGTATCAAAGGCAAGGCTGGATTTACCCGATCCGGACAGTCCGGTGAACACCACCAGCTTATCCCGGGGAATCGTCAAATCTACATTTTTAAGATTATTTTCTCTGGCGCCCTGAATGCAAATTTTATCGTTCATAGCCATCCCCCAATCCTCAAAAATATTTCTTTATATTATATCACGCATCTACCGGCTTCACAAGCATAAATTCAAACAAAAATTTATGTTCTCCGTACTTTTTCTCTTTTCATCGCACAAAGAATATACCCTTGTCGCTTTGTTGGAAGAAAGTACATATTTTTTGCAATTTTTCGTGCTATTTTTATCCAGTTAGAGGTTGCTTTTTGGTGGTATGAAGTGCTATAATACAAATAGTTTGTCTGATATGCAGACACATCAAGAAAAAGAAGAATGAAGCGAGGTATTTCACAAATGATTGCATACGGGGATAATGTTAAGATTTTTTGCGGTAACTCTAACCCTGCCTTTGCAGAAACAGTCTGCAAAGAGCTGGGGCTGCCTATGGGCAAAGGCGTTGTAAAGACCTTTTCTGACGGTGAAGTTTCTGTCTCCCTTGAAGAAACCGTCCGTGGTGCTGATGTATTTCTTATTCAGTCCACCTGCAAGCCTGTGAATAACCATCTGATGGAGCTGCTGGTTATGATCGATGCATGCCGCCGTGCTTCCGCAGGCCGCATCACCGCCGTTATCCCCTACTTTGGCTACGCCCGTCAGGATCGTAAGGCCAAGAGCCGTGATCCCATCTCTGCCAAGCTGGTTGCCAATATGAACACCACCGCCGGTGCTGACCGGGTGCTGACCATGGACCTTCACGCATCCCAGATTCAGGGCTTCTTTGATATTCCCGTGGATCATCTGCTGGGTAACCCCACCTTTGTGAACTACTATATGGATAAATTCCCCGAAGATAAGTACAATCACGACGATTTTGTGGTTGTCTCCCCCGACGTAGGCTCTGTTGCCCGCGCCCGCGCATTTGCCGCTAAGGTGCATATGGGTCTGGCTATTGTCGACAAGCGTCGTCAGAAGGCCAATGTCTGCGAAGTTATGAACGTCATCGGCGATGTGCGCGGCAAAACCTGCATCCTGTTCGATGATATGGTGGACACTGCCGGTTCCCTGTGCAACGCCGCCAATGCCCTTGTGGAAGTCGGCGGTGCTAAGGAAGTTTATGCCTGCGCCACCCACGGTGTTCTTTCCGGTCCTGCCTTTGAGCGGATCGACGCCAGCACCATCAAGGAGCTTGTTGTACACAACACCATTCCTGTGCCGGAGAACTGCCCCTCCAGCAAGATCAAGCAGCTGGATGTTGCACCTATCTTCGCCCGCGCTATTGCACATATCCACGGCGGCACCTCCATCGCGGATCTGTTCTAAGCTGTGTTTAAGAAAAGTACAGACGCCTGGCTGATCGTCGGACTGGGAAACCCCGGGCGTGAATACGAACGCACCCGTCACAACTGCGGTTTCCGAGCCTTGGATGCCCTTGCGGAAAAGCTGGGCTGTAAGATCGACAAGTGCAAGTTTCAAGGGTTATATGGGCAGACTGTATATCAAGGTAAGAAGCTGTATTTACTAAAGCCCCAGACCTATATGAACGCATCCGGCCGGTCTGTTTTGCAGCTGTCTGCTTACTTCAACATCCCACCCCAGCGAATCATCGTGATCTTTGATGATATTTCGCTGAAACCGGGAGCACTTCGTATTCGAGCTGACGGCTCAGCCGGCGGTCACAACGGAATTAAATCCATTATTGCGGAATTGGGCAGTCAGGACTTCCCGAGAGTTAAGATAGGCGTTGGAGCAAAACCGAATCCCGATGCAGATCTTGCAGACTGGGTGCTTTCCGGCTTCACCGCTGCGGAAGAAAAGGCTATCGCCGATGTCTTTGTTACTGCCGCAGATTCTGCGCTGTGCATTCTGGAAAAGGGTGTATCTGATGCCGCTAACCGCTATAACGGCAGTCGGTAAAAATATTGTCGAATCAACACGGAAAGGGGATAAAATTCCCCTTTCCGCGTTCTTGCGTGGAACAAATTTTTGTTGGAGAGGTATGCTATGAATCAACTTCTGTCATTTCTGAAATTGATGCCGGAATATGCAGCCTTATTGTCTTCATTACAGAATGGAGAGTCTGTTGCCGTAACCGGCATCGGACAAATCAACCGAAGCCATCTGATCGCCGGTTTGCATACTGATACCACGCAGCCCATTGTTGTCATCTGTCAGGACGATATGGCGGCGAAACGGATGCAGCAGGAATTGACTGCATTCCTCGGAGTATCTGCGTCTGTTCTTCCCGGCAGAGAACTCACTTTATATGACTCCTCTGTTGTCTCCCGCGGCTGGGAGCAGAAGCGTCTGCGTCAGTTGTTCTCTCTGGCTAATGGCGCAACGCCAGTGCAGATCCTCTCTTGGGAATCCTTAAGCCAACGCACAATGCCCCCTTCCGTATTGAAAAAAGCGGCATTCCTGCTAAAAACCGGCGAGACTTATTCCATCGATACCCTTACAGCAAAGCTGACCGGAGCCGGCTACACCCGTTGCGGCATGGTTGAAGGTCCGGGACAGTTTGCTGTTCGCGGCGGCATTCTGGATGTTTACTCTCCTGCCGCCGACTACCCTGTCCGTGCCGAATTCTTCGGTGACGAACTGGATGCTATGGGCTATTTTGCACCTGATACCCAGCGGCGTATTGAAAATATCGATGAGGTCGTTATCCTGCCCGTTGGAGAAACACAACCGCGGTTGCACCCGAACGGTATTGACGGGCTTTGTGCAGACATTCGCAATATGATTGTTCGTCAAAGGCGCAGGAAAACACCCAACGAAGCACTGATCGCTACTCTGGAAAAGGATCTGGAGAAGTATGAGAACGGTCTGCAAAATCCTGCCTCTGACCGATATATGTCCCTGATCTACCCTGAGACAGCGTGTGCAATGGATTATATCCCCCAGGACGCGGTGTTTGTGCTGTGCGATCAGACCAATTTACGCCGCGCCGCCAGAACGCGGATCGAGGAGATCGGACTGCAACTGGATTCTCTGTTGGAAAGCGGTCTCGTCGCGGGAGAGCTGTGCGACTACGTGATCCAGTGGGAGGATTTCTGCTGTCATCTCCGGGGTAAGACTGTTTTATATCTGGACTCTTTCGGTGGTACATCCTACCCCGAAGAATGCCCTCCAAAGCAATTACTACCAATGACTGCAAAACAGCTACCCTGCTACGGCGGCAGTCTGGACACCGCGGTCAGCGACCTTGCCCATTATCAGCGGCTGGAGTTTGCCACATTGGTTCTTTGCGGAACGCGCCGCCGGGCGGAGCTTTTGCAGGAGATGTTGGGAGATAAAGGGCTTTCCGCACTGCAGTGCATTCCCCTGACTACAATGCCCTCCCCCGGTCAGATCCTGCTGACGGAAGGCACGCTTCCTTACGGAATGGAGTATCCCAACGCAAGATTGGCAGTTCTTACAGAAGGCCAACTGCTCGCTAAGGGTGAGCGAAAGCAAAAGACAAAGAAAAGCGCAACAAATCGCCAGAAGTTAAATTCCTTTACCGACCTGTCTCCCGGAGATCTGGTGGTACACGAGAATTATGGCATTGGGCGTTTTATAGCTATGGAGCAGATCAAGGTAGACGGCGCGGTCAAGGATTATGTGAAGATCGCCTATCAAGGCTCTGATACCCTGTTTGTCCCCGCCACGCAGCTGGATATGGTCAGTAAATACATTGGCGGCGGCAGCGAAGATGCACCGATAAGGCTAAACAAAATCGGCACCGATGCCTGGCATAAGAGCAAGGCAAAGGCCAGAAAAGCCGCCAAAGATATGGCTGGTGAACTGATTCAGCTGTACGCGGCGAGAAAGCGTCAGGAAGGATTCGCCTTTGCCGCGGATTCCCCCTGGCAGCGGGAGTTTGAAGATAATTTCCCCTACCCGGAAACCGACGATCAGCTTCGCAGTATTGCCGAGATCAAATCCGACATGGAGTCCCCTACCCCTATGGATCGTTTGCTCTGCGGCGATGTAGGCTTTGGCAAAACAGAGGTCGCTCTGCGAGCAGTGATGAAAGCCGTTATGGACGGCAAGCAGGTGGCGATCCTTGTCCCTACCACTGTCCTTGCCAATCAGCACTACCAGACCATTCTGTCCCGTTTCCGCGGGTTTCCTGTCAATGTGGATCTCCTCTGCCGATTCCGTACCCCCACCGAGCAGAAGAAAACCCTGCAAAATCTGCAAAAAGGCCTTGTGGATATTGTCGTCGGTACACATAAGCTTTTACAAAAGAGTGTTGTGTTTAAGGATCTGGGACTGCTGATCGTGGATGAAGAGCAACGGTTTGGCGTCAGTCACAAGGAACGACTGAAGGAGCTTTCCAAAGGTGTGGATGTGCTCACCCTGTCGGCAACCCCCATTCCCAGAACGCTGAATATGGCTCTTTCCGGTATCCGGGATATGTCCACTATCGAGGAGCCGCCGGCAGACCGTTACCCTGTCCAGACCTATGTTATGGAGCACAGCAACGCCATCATTGATGATGCCATCCGCAGAGAGGTGGAACGCGGCGGTCAGGTGTATTACCTTCACAATCGAGTAGAGACCATCGAGCAGTGCGCTTCTGCGCTGAAACGGCGCATTCCCGGTCTGCAGGTTGCAGTCGCCCACGGCAAAATGGGCGAGGATGCCTTGAATGATGTGATGCAGGCAATGGCGGACGGCGACATCCAAGTGCTGGTCTGCACCACCATTATCGAAACCGGTCTGGATATACCCAATGCCAATACCCTGATCATTGAAAACGCGGATCGATTCGGTCTTAGTCAGCTGCATCAGCTCCGGGGTCGCGTGGGTCGATCCACAAGGCACGCCTACGCTTATTTCACATACCGCCCGGATAAGTCCCTGACCGAGGTTGCCGAGAAGCGTTTGTCTGCCATTCGTGACTTTGCGGAATTTGGCTCAGGCTTTAAGATCGCCATGCGGGATCTGGAGATCCGGGGTGCAGGTAATCTTCTTGGGTCTGAGCAATCCGGGCATATGATGTCTGTGGGATACGATATGTATTTGAAGCTTTTGGATGAAGCAATCCTTGAGGAGCGGGGCGAAAAGCCGGCGGAGCCGGATTGCACCGCCGATCTCAACGTCACAGCCAATGTAGACCAGGATTACGTCTCCCGGGGCGAAGAGCGAATGGATCTGTACCGGCGTATGGCGGCGATCCGCAGTCAGTCCGATGCGGATGATCTGCTGGATGAGATCATCGACCGATACGGAGAGCCGCCTAAGGGCGTTCTCAATCTGGTTGAGATCGCGCTTCTGCGTGCCAATGCCCGAAAAATCGGCATTACCGATATCCGCCAAAAGTCCGGTGATGTACTTTTCACCATGCGCAATCTGAACTTCGAGGCTGTCAGTGCGATCTGTGCCGATTCAGCATATAAAGCAAGGGTGCAATTGGTAGCCACCGCTAAAGAGCCTACCCTTCGTTTGAAGCTGGCAAGCGGCGTTGACAGCCTGCGACAATCCAAAATTTTCATCGAGCATTATACAAAGCTTAGCAACACTTAGCTTGCTTTTTTCCGATAATGTGATATAATAAGACAAATGTGATCAGAATATCACATTATCATTACATTACCTTTGATTCGCGGTAACGGAAACGTTCCGTATCGATGAGTCTTAACCTAAAGGAGGGCCTCTTTATGGCGGGAAAATACAGCAAAAAATCCCCCAAGGTAAAGAAAACGACCCAGCCGAGCCGCGCTAACCGCAAAGCCTCCGGTCAATCCGGCGGAAACCGCAAAATCGTTTTGATCGCCATCTGTGCGGCTCTGGTCGCTATCGTAGTTGGTCTTGTCGCCGGGTATTTCTATTTGTCCAGCACCATTAACAACGGTCTGATCCTGGATAACATCACTATTGCCGGTGTGGATGTGGGTGGAATGAGCAAGGAAGAAGCTATTTCCGCAGTCAGCAAGGCTACTGCAAATACCTACACCAAAAACACTATGGTCGTGAAGGTTTTGAATCACAAGGCAGAGCTTGCTCCCAGTCTGACCGGCGCAAAACTGGATGTAGAAGCCGCAGTGGATGCTGCTTACGATTACGGTCGTACCGGCAGTCGAAAAGAAAGAAAAGATCAGCAGTACAATGCGCTAATGCACGGCTACAGTGTGGATCTTTCCCCGTATCTGTCGTTGGATGCCAAGGCGATCAAAAACGCCCTCAGCGAAGTAGGCAAGCACTATGACAGTGTTCTGTCTCAGAGCACTTATACCGTCACAGGGCAAGTGCCTTCCCTGGAGTACAATGCAGAGGAAGCGCCCGGCAAAACACTGGTGGTTAAGCTTGGCACTCCTGAGTATGGTCTGGACCTCAACGCTCTCTATGCCCAAGTGATGGAAGCATACAGCGATAATGTATTCTCCGTTGACGGCAAGTGCAATGTAAAAGAGCCTGATCCCATTGATCTCGATGCGATCCTGAAAGCGAACTATATTGCGCCTATCAACGCCTCCATCGATACTGCCACTTCCCGTCCCATCCCCGAGGTCTACGGATACGGATTTAATGTGGAAGAAGCAAAGGCGAAACTTGCAGCTGCAGACTTTGGCGCAACTGTAGAAATTCCCTTCGTGCGTATCGCCCCTGAGATCACCACAGAGTCCCTTACCTCTGATTGGTTCCAGGATGTGCTTGGCACCTATTCCGGCTCACAGAACAGCGATGCCAACCGTGCAACCAACTTGGATCTTGCCTGCAAGGCGATCAACGGCGTGATCATCTACCCCGGCGAGGTGTTCTCCTACAATGAAACACTGGGCGAACGCACTGCAGAAAAAGGCTATAAGCCCGGCGCAGCCTATGTAGGTGAGGCAACTGTAAACCTCGTAGGCGGCGGTATCTGCCAGGTCTCCTCTATGCTCTACAACTGCACCCTGTTAGCGGATCTGCAGATCCTGGAGCGGTGGAATCATACCTATACAACGGTATATACCAAACTTGGTCTGGATGCTACCGTCAGCTGGGGCGCGCTGGATTTCCGTTTCCGCAACACCACCAATCACCCCATCCGTATTGAGGCAACCGCTTCCGGCGGCACTACAACAGTCACCATCTACGGTACGGATGACAAGGATTACTATGTAAAAATGGAATCCGAGACTCTGGCAAAATACCCATATCAGACAAGGTATGAAGACAAAACTGCAGAGGGCTACGCAGAAGGCAAGGTCGTTGTTACTCCCTATACCGGATATGATGTGAAGACATATCGGTGCAAGTACGACAAGGAAACAAACACCTTGATTTCCAAGAAGCTGGAAGCCACCTCCAAATATAAGGCACGTGACAAGGTCATCTGCAAGGTGGAAGTACCTGAGACACCCACTGAGCCCAGTGTCCCGGAGGATACTACCCCCGATATTGACACCGGCATTACAGACGCACCGGGCGCTCTGCCTGAGATCTAAATAATAATGGCGTGTTGCCCATCGGGCAACACGCCATTTCTTATTTCTTTGTACGGATCTCAAGATGATACTCGATCACACCGGCTTCTGTCTTCTCGATCTCGATCCCATAGACAAGATCGATGACACCGCCCTGTTCATCCAGGTCTACCTTTACCTTCGTTGCACATACACTGATCATCAGCGCACCAAACTCCATCTGGTAAAGGGACTCGTGAAAAATGCCCTCCTGGAAAACCATCTGGGAATGCAGTTTTCCTGTACGGGAGAGAACGATCTTGTCACTTTCTGCGTGGAATGTGGTGGTTACCCCTTCCATCCCAGTCAATGCACTTTCCTCATACCGCAGATCCCAGCCGTTATCACGGCGCTCCATCGTGCCTTCTGTTACCAGCTCAATAAGCTCCGGCTCTTGATCTAAATATATCTGCCGCCCGCGTATAGACAGCACCACAGGTAGCTTCATTGCGCAGCCTCCAATGCCAACCGGAGCAGCTCATCGATAAGCTGGGGATATGCGATCCCGCTGGCTGCAAAAAGCTTAGGATACATAGAGATAGAAGTGAAGCCGGGAATCGTGTTGATCTCATTAAACACGACCCGGTTCTCATTATGCGTCACAAAGAAATCAACGCGGCTGAGACCCTGACATCCAATGGCACTGTAGATTTTCACCGCCATCTCCCGCACCTGTTCCGCAATCGCCTCAGGAATGCGCGCAGGGATATAGGCAACAGAGGTATCTGTAATATACTTGGCGTTGTAGTCATAGAACTCTGCGCCGGAGTCGATCTCGCCGCAGATCGATGCAACCGGGCTATCGTTGCCCATCACTGCAACCTCGATCTCGCGACCGTCTATAAACTCCTCCACAAGGATCTTCTCGTCATAAGCACCCGCTTGCAGCAGACCCTCTCGGAGTTGTTCCCTGTCCGACGCCTTAGACACACCAACAGACGAACCCGTTCCTGCAGGTTTGATAAATACTGGGTAAGCAAAGAACTCTTCCAGACTATCCAGCACCGCATCCATACGGTTATGCAATTCGCTGTTGCGGACTAGCTTCCAAGCCGCCTGAACAACGCCTACACTGTCTGCAACCAGCTTTGTCAATGTCTTGTCCATAGATACCGCAGAAGCCGCAACATGGGGGCCCACATAAGGAATCCCCGCCATTTGTAATAGTCCCTGCATTGCACCGTCTTCGCCATTCTCTCCGTGGAGAACAGGGAAAACCACATCGATCAGCTCGCGGACAACGCAGTCTCCCTCGAAGGTAAGAAGTCCCTGTCCGCGCACCGGTGAAATCGTTGCGCGGCGGTTATCGGGGTAATTCTGCCACTCGCCGGTAGGAAGCAGCGAATAGTCCGTTCCGGTATAGAGGATCCAGTCGCCCTCCTCTGTAATTCCTACCGGAAAGATATTGTACTTTTCGGGATCCATATTGTTCAGCACAGACTCAGCAGAGCGCAGAGAAACCTTATGCTCGGGGCTGATTCCGCCAAACAACACGCAAACATTCAGTTTTCGCAAGAAATTCGCCTCATTTCACAGTCGGTAAAATAATTGATTATCACGAATCCTTCAGCAGAGCCTCTCCTGCCCGGAAAATGTCACCCGCACCTACCGTCAGGATCACATCTCCCTCCCGAGCGATCTCCTTGAGATAGGCAGTTACATCAGGTAATGTCTCGCAATAAACAGCGCCGGGGATTTTTTCAACAAGGTCTCTGGAAGATATGCCTATGGTATTCCGTTCCCGGGCCGCGTAGATCTCTGCCAAAACAACGTGGTCTACCTTCCGCAGCTCCCGGACAAAATCATAGAACAACGCTTTCGTTCTCGTATATGTGTGGGGCTGGAAGGCAACAACGATCCGTTTGTACTCCATCGTTGCGATTGCCTCTACTGTTGCTGCCAGCTCATCCGGGTGGTGTGCGTAGTCATCATAGATATCTGCACCGTTGTATTTACCCTTAAACTGCATACGCCGTTCCGCGCCGCTGAAGGTTGCGATACCCTTGGTTACGACCTCACCGGGGACGCCAAGCATCCAAGCCGCTCCGGCAGCCGCCAGCGCATTCAGTGCATTATGTCTGCCGAGAACATTCAGATCCAAATGACAATAGAACTGTCCATCGCACACCACATCCAGATGTCTCCAATCGGGGCAGACATTCTCAGCGTGGACGCGGTTGGCAGTTTGCAAGCCGAAACTGATATAATCCAGCCCATTCAGTGCGCTTACCACATGGGGATCATCGCCATTGGCAAGGATGCCGTTGGTGGAAAGCTGCGCAAATTGTCGGAAGGATTTCTGCACATCCGCCAGATCCTTAAAATAGTCAAGATGGTCAGCCTCAATATTCAGGATCACAGCCAAGGTCGGGAAGAAGTTCAGAAAGGAGTCACAGTATTCGCAGCTCTCAAGGACAATGGTATCTCCCTTGCCAACACGATGGCCTGCCCGAAGCAGTGGCAGGTAGCCGCCGATCATAATCGTGGGATCCACCTCAGCCTCCATCAGGATATGAGTGACCATAGAGGTGACCGTGGTCTTGCCGTGTGTACCGGAAATACAGACTGCATTTTGATACGCCTGCATGATTACGCCCCAGGCCTGTGCCCGTTCAAACACAGGGATTCCCCTGCTGCGCGCTTCAGCGATCTCCGGATTATCATTATGTGCAGCAGCTGTACGAATCACACAGTCCGCACCCTCAATATTCTCTGCCTGATGCCCGATCATCACAGGAATGCCGTTAGCGATCAGTTCATCGGTAGATGCAGAAGAACTCATATCCGAACCGGTAACTGTCATTCCCATCCCTTTCAGTACAAGCCCCAGGGGGCGCATAGAAACGCCGCCGATACCCACAAGGTGTATCTTTTTATCCGGCTGCAGGTACTGCTTCAGTTCCTCGCTTCGATTGATCATAGGATCTTCTCCTTAGAATTTCGAATAGAATTTGCTCATCTAACTTATTATATAATATTTATCCGTCATTTACAACCAGCAAATTTGCAAAAAGATAGATGCAATAAATTACTCCCCTCTGCACTGAGGGGAGTAATTTATTGTATCTTTACAGAAACGCGCACGATCCGGCTATGGATATCGGCATAATATTCCGGGCGTAAAAATCTGGTCTCTCCCGGCGCTAGTTGCTCCACGATTATTTCGTGGGTAATACCGCCAATATAGAATAATCCGTCCGCATACATCGTCTTATAATACAGGCAGGCATATGGGATCGCTTCATTCGTTATATTTGTCACAGAGACCGTTTCCATATCCACCGGCGAGATGCAAAGCAGCTCTAAGGATAACCAGTCACTGCTATCTCGTATTTCCTGTCCTCTGCAGGCTGTGAAATTCTCCTGGGAACACAATCTGCCATTTTTCTCAAGCACAAGTGCACACTCACCCGGCGGAAGTGAGGTTACCTCAAATATTAGGGCTTCCTCACCCCGTTCAAGTGTGACCACCGCATTTATAACACCATCTGACCCCGTATTGCGCAGCAGCAGTGCTGACGCAATGACCATTTCAGCAGAATTACTGTCTTCCACGAAGCTACCCTCGTAGGAAACCAGCCGTTCAGCAACCAGGCTTGTCCCGGAGATTTTACAGGGTAATGTGATATCCGCTCTCGGGAGGGACGGCACAATAGTAGGCTCGTTGGTCTCCGTTTGCGGACTATGGTGCATACCATTGTGATCTATGGCGATAAAATTATAGATCAGGAGCAACTGCAGCATACATAAGCCTGCTGCGATCCCCGTAATCAGCAAAAGAATACGCCTGGCTGACATTTCCCCCACCCTTTCCCATATATGCAGACATTATAAAGGTGGGACAGTTTTGATTCCTAGGGAAACCGGAAGAATTTGTGCCTGCAGGTCACAAAACCGTTTGACAAAATCCAAAGCTTTTATGGCTCAAATCATAGAAATGAATGACGGCAAAAAGAATCCCTGTTCTTTTCGCCGTTATTTGTTGTATCATTATTTAAAAAATAAAAGACCACCAAATGGTGGTCTTTTATTATGGAGCGGGTGACGAGGCTCGAACTCGCTACCTCCACCTTGGCAAGGTGGCGCTCTACCGGATGAGCTACACCCGCGGAACAAGAGTGATTATAGCACATTTTCGGGATATGTCAATACAGTTTTTCGAAAATATCTAAATTTCCTCTTGCATTTTTTAATCACGATGGATTCTGGGTGTATGCACCCATTTCCCACTGGCGCATCATACAAAAACCGTCCCCCTGGTAACACGCCAGCAAGTCAATATAATAGTCAGTACCATCGATAGTGAGTGCGTTCCAAACCCTTGGCTTCCCGTCCATCTTACCCCATACTGCGCGGCAGTCCAAACCTACCTCGCGACACATCGCAGCATAGACACAGGCAAACGCCTCGCTGTCGCCTATTCCCTCACGAAGCAAATGATATGCAGGTGCCTTCGTCGTTTCAAACGAATACGCAAACCGTTCCATTAAAAAGGAATAGAGCTGTGCGTACTTTTCTGCATCGTCTGTATTCCTCTCAGCATACAGTCGTGCGGATGTAAAGATCGCACGAACAAAGTTTTGCATCGTCAGCAGGTCATTTGAATCGTTTTCATATGTAAACAACAGCTCAACAACTCTCTGTGCGCCGGTTTCCGGATAAGTCGAGACCGTTACCTGTGGGATCTCAACAACGCGTTGGGGATACATATATGCGTGATTGCGGATTAATGCAGTAAAATCCATATCTTGATAATCCTCAACCAGGAAGACTACCTTCCCCTCGCAGGCGTCCAACGCAGCCTTGACCGTGGTTGCCGCAGCATCCATATCCTTCACTCTGTTCAGACGGAGGATCTGCGTCTGTTCCTGCGTGTAGGTAATATCTATGACGATTGCAGGCAAGCCCGCATTCACACCTAATTCATACTTCATCTCATCGACAAAGTATGCGCCAATGGCATACTTCTCTGTAATATAATTAATCGCCGCATCCATATAGTAATGGATGTTGGATTGATTCATAGTGGGCACAGAAATAACCTTTCGTTGGATTCCATCCTCTACAAGAGAGACCAATATCCTTTGCAATTCGCTATAGTTATATACGTCGGTAATTTCGGTTTCCACCCTGACATCTTCCCCATGATGCGGCTCTATAGATACATAGTTTCCGCGCAGTACCGCACATCCGCCCAAGAGAGCAGTCAGTGCAAGCACCGCTGCTAACCATATCCATTTCCGCTTCATCGCTCCACCTTCTTCTTATAATGCGTCCTTAGAATACTGCGTAAAGCCATCTCCAAGAACCTGGTGAGCCTCCTGCACAATAATAAACGCATCAGGGTCGATCCCAACGACCAATGCTTTCAGTTCTGCAAGCTGCTGTTTCTTGACTGCAGTCAAGATAACCTTCGTTTCCGTCTGGCTGTAAGAGCCCTCACCGTAAAGGAAGGTTGCACCGCGATCCAATTCCTTAGCTATGGCAGATGCCACCTCTTCATGCTTCTTAGTAATGATCAGCGCAACGCGGGAGTAATCAAACCGATATACCACCGCATCAATGATCTGCCCAGTCACAAAAATTGCAACGCCACAATAAAGAGCGCGGCTAATGTCCCCAAACATAATGCCAGTCAGCGCCACAACCACCAGATCAAAGCACGTACTAATAAAGCCGATGGACACATTGGGCCATTTCTTCTTCAGCAGCCGCACAATAATATCCGAGCCACCTGTAGAATACCCGATAGAAAAAACGATACCTAAGCCGATACCGCAAAGCAATCCGCCATAGAGAGCACCAACCAAAGGCTCTGTAGCAGGTCTCGGCAGTAAAGCAAACAGATCAATAAAAACAGACGAGCAAGCCATTCCAAACAGCGAGCCAGCAAAGAAGTTCTTGCCGATCTTCGCTCCGGCAAGGGCAAACAACGGCAGGTTTATCATTGCAGTCAATGTACCGATACTGCCAAACTTCAGCAAATGCACAAAAACCATAGACAGACCCGAAATTCCGCCGGCATTTAGCCCATTGGGTATTAAAAACAGATTAAACCCCAGACCAAATAATGCGCAGCCCACAATGGTTTTAACTGCTGAAATAACCAGCCCTCGCTTTTTCATCGTCTTCCTCCGTTATACATCAAAGCTGATCTGCTTCTCAGGGGAGTCTTCCTCCTTCAAAAGTGCGCCCGCAGTGGGTATAGAGCGGCTGCGGTATCTGCTGGCATTGACAATTCCACTGTTCTCCAAAAGCGACACATTGCTGATGGCCGCTTTCTTCTTGAGAGACATCACAGCAACACCGATGGTATTACGGGTCGTCTTCGGAAGCAGCTGCGCCGTGGAAATGATGGAAGCGCGTCCATCCGTAGAATACAGCACGACCTGGGCGTCGGATTCCAGAACGATCGCCGCCTTCAGCGGGCTTTTATCCGAGAATGCGCCTGTCAGCCGGCGTCTGTTGGTTTTTGTTTCGTAGACGCTCAGCGGCACTTTTGCTGCCTTGCCGTTTTCAAAGAAGAACAGAATAAAGCCCTTATAGTCTCCGGGCATCACGACCTGCAGAACATTCTCACCTGGATCCATCCCCAGCTTCTGTGGCAAATAATCGCCAAGTTGCGAAGCCTTTCCGTCCTCAAAATCAGACAGTCTCGACTTATAGCACTGGAACTGATCCGTAAATACCAGCAGTTCTCCCCTGTTGGTAGTTTCTCTCGAGAAGGATAAACTATCCCCCTCCTTAAACTTTTGCTCACCGGACATGCGTAAGCTCTGGGGCGTGATCTTCTTCAGGTATCCTTCTTTCGATACAAAAACAGTAACAGGATAGTCCGGAATATCCTCCACCTCTTCCTCAAGCTCCGCCTGCTGCGAATCGTAGACGATCTCCGTCTTTCGGGGCTGACCGTACTTCTCCGCGACCTGCTTCAGCTCGGAGACGATCACATTCTTCAGCTTTCTGCTGCTGTTGAGTGTATCGCGCATCTGGGCGATCTCTGCCTCCAGATCCGATATGGCACGGGTCTGCTTAAGGATATATTCCTTGTTAATATTGCGCAGCTTGATCTCTGCAACATAATTTGCCTGCACTTCATCGATGCCAAAGCCGATCATCAGATTAGGGACGACCTCGCTTTCCAGCTCTGTCTCCCGGATGATGGCGATGGCCTTATCAATGTCCAGCAGGATGCTCTCCAAGCCCTTCAGCAAGTGCAGGCGGGCTTCCTTCTTCTGGATCTGGAAATACAGTCTGCGCCGGACACACTCAGTCCGCCATGCTGTCCACTCCTCAAGGATCTCGCTAACACCCATCACCTTGGGCATACCCGCAATCAGAATGTTGAAATTACAGGGGAAGCTGTCCTGCAGCGGGGTGAGCCGGAACAGCTTTTGCATCAGTTTCTCCGGATCCGCACCGCGTTTGAGATCGATGGCCAGTTTCAGACCGTTCAGATCGGTCTCGTCACGCATATCATTGATCTCTTTGATCTTTCCGGTCTTGATCAGATCGGCAACCTTGTCGATAATGACTTCACTGGCAGTGGTGTATGGGATCTCGTAGACCTCGATCACATTGTCCTTCTTCTCATAACGCCACTTGGCTCTGAGCTTAAAGCTTCCCCGACCGGTAGTGTAGATCTCTCTGGTGGTTGCCTCATCAAACAGCAATTCGCCGCCCGTAGAGAAATCCGGTCCGGGCAACGTCTCCAGAACATCGTGCTCCGGGTTATTAATCAGCGCGATAGCCGTATTGCAGACCTCCGCCAGATTGAACGAGCAGATGTTGCTTGCCATACCGACGGCAATTCCCTGGTTGGCAGATACCAGCACATTGGGGAATGTGGTGGGCAGCAGAGCAGGCTCTTTCATCGTGGCATCGTAGTTGTCTACCATATCCACAGTGTCGGAATCAATGTCCTTGAACAGCTCTGCACAAATGCTATCCAGCTTTGCTTCGGTATACCGGGACGCAGCATATGCCATATCCCGGGAGTAGACCTTACCAAAGTTGCCCTTGGAATCCACAAAGGGGTGCAGAAGTGTCTCGTTACCTCTTGCCAGTCGCACCATCGTCTCGTAGATGGCCGCATCGCCGTGAGGGTTGAGACGCATGGTCTGACCCACGATATTGGCAGATTTCGTTCTTCCGCCGTTCAGCAGTCCCATTTTGTACATCGTATACAGGAGCTTCCGGTGGGACGGCTTAAAACCGTCGATCTCCGGGATCGCTCTGGAAACGATGACGGACATCGCATAGGGCATATAGTTAACTTCCAGTGTTTCGGAGATCCCCTGCTCGGTAGTCGATCCTACCAAGCCAACCACATGGCTGGTATCGATCTTCTTCACATCCACCTGGTTTTCTTTTTTCTTCCGTGCCATAGTGCACCCCTCTTAGGAAATATCCGCCATATCCAAATACCTGGCGCCGTTTTCCGCAATAAAGTTCTTTCGCTCGCTTAAGTTATCGCCCAACAGCATATCAAAATAATAGGCTGTCCGCTCCGCATCCTCCGGCATTACCTTGACCAGTCGGCGGGTCTCCGGATTCATAGTGGTCATCCACATCATCTCAGGATCGTTCTCGCCCAATCCCTTAGACCGCTGGATGTTGCCGGGCTTCTTTCCATCCAGATCTTCCCGCAGGATCTTCACCTTTTCCGCCTCACTGTAGGCAAACCAGGTTTTGTCCTTATAGGTGATCTCAAACAGCGGCGACTCCGCAATATACACATAGCCATCCCGGATCAAGGTGGGGCAAAGTCTATAGAGCATTGTGAGGATCAGTGTGCGGATCTGGAAACCGTCATAGTCCGCATCCGTGCAGATAATGACCTTATTCCACCGCAGATTATCAATGTCAAAGGAGGACAGCTCTTTTGCCTTCTTGCCCTGGATCTCCACACCGCAGCCCAGCACCTTCATAAGGTCTGTAATAATGGGAGAGGCGAAGATCTTATTGTAGTCCGCTTTCAGGCAGTTCAGAATCTTTCCCCGCACCGGCATAATGCCCTGGAATTCCGCATCCCGGCTCAGCTTGACGCTGCCCAATGCAGAATCGCCCTCGACGATATACAGCTCTCTTATGGCGGTATCCTTACTGCGGCAGTCCACAAATTTCTGGACACGGTTTGCAATGTCCACCTTGGCGATCAGATTCTTCTTGATGCTGCTCCTTGTCTTTTCCGCGCTTTCACGGGCACGCTTGTTGATCAGCACCTGCTCCGCCGCACGGTCTGCCTCCTGCTTATTCTCGAGGAACCAGACTTGGAGTTTCTCCTTAAAGAAGTTTGTCATTGCCTCCTGCGTAAACTTGGAGTTAACCGACTTCTTGGTCTGGTTTTCAAAGCAGCCAATGGTGGAGAAGCAGTTGGTCACGATCACAAGGCTGTCCTGAATGTCCTGGAACAGGATCTTGCTCTCATTTTTGGTATACTTATTATTATCCTTCAGGTACTTATCAAATGCCGCGACAAAACCGGAGCGAACCGCCCTGTCCGGGCTGCCGCCGTACTCCAACCAAGAGGAATTGTGGTAGTATTCCACGTGGCTGAGCTGTTTGCTGAAGCAAAACGACGCCGTGATCTTCAGCTTCATTTCCGGGCGGTTATCCGCATCCCGACCGCGGCGCTCTGCCTCCCAGAAAACAGGCATGGTAAAGGCATTGTCGCCGATCAGTTCCTCAACATACTGCTTAATGCCGTCAGCATAGCAGAATTCTTCCGTTTCAAATTTGTTGCCCACCTGGTTGCGGAACTGGAAGGTCACACCTTTATTTACCACCGCCTGACGGCGCAGTACATCCCGGTAGTACTCTACAGGAATGTTGATATCCGTGAAGACTTCCTTATCCGGGCGCCAGTGGAACACAGAGCCGGTCTTTTTACGGTCAACAGGCTCTTTTTTCAAACCGCCCTTGTTCCGACCCTTTTCAAAGTGCAGGTCATACCGGAAGCCGTCACGGCGGACGGTGGCATCAAAGAACTCGGAGGCATACTGAGTAGCACAAGAACCAAGTCCATTCAAGCCCAGAGAGTATTCGTAGTTCTCGCCGTTTTCGCCGTACTTGCCGCCGGCGTACATCTCACAGAACACCAGCTCCCAGTTATAGCGCTTCTCTTTTTCGTTATAATCCACGGGACAGCCACGACCGAAGTCCTCAACTTCCACGGACAGGTCTTCGTAACGCGTAACGATGATGGTGTCACCATGACCTTCCCGGGCTTCGTCGATGGCATTGGATAAGATCTCAAAAACCGCGTGCTTACACCCCTCCAGATCGTCCGATCCGAAGATGACCGCAGGGCGTTTCCGTACCCGGTCTTCCCCTTTGAGCATAGAGATACTGGAGTTGCCGTATTGTTCCTGTCTTGTTTTAGCCATAAATACTACCTGCCAAACTTATCCATAATATATCTATGTTATTATACCCATCTTGTGTCACAAAGTCAACCAAAACCACAATATATAGGCAAACCGCCGTCATAACGACGGCGGTCAACTATTTTCATCCCAAAACTGACGAAACGCTGTGGGAAGTGCGATTTCCCTGTTAATTTGCTCCGGGGTAAACCAATCATATTCCGAAATCTGGGTGAAAACTTCTGCATATATTCCACGCATCAGCCACTCCTCGTGAGTAAAGATATGCTTTCGCTCTATCTGACGCAGCAGTTCCTTCAACCTGAGTCCCTTTTGTTCCAATACTTCCAGTGCACCCCTAGTCTCCAGTCTGCCGGGCACATTAGGAAATTCCCACAGTCCGGCAAGCAGACCCTTGTCAGGGCGCTTGCGCAGGGCATATTTCCCCTCACACCGCAGAATATACACGGTCATATCCCTGACCTTGCGCTGGCGTTTCGGATTTTTTACCGGCAGTTGTTCCGCTCTGCCACTTTTCTTTCCTAAGCAGAACGCGTTACACGGGCAATGGGTGCAGTCCGGTTTTCGGTTAGGACCGCACACAGTAGCGCCCAATTCCATCAGCGCCTGAGTAAACGCGCCAGCATCGGTCGGGTAAACATCCTGCAGAGCATCTCTCACCTTGCGCTTGAAGGCCGTATCGTCGATGGGAGTGTCATCATCCGTCAATCTTGCGATCACGCGAAGCACATTCCCATCCACCGCCGGAGCTGGCTGACCAAATGCAATGGAACAGATCGCCCCTGCCGTATATTCTCCAATTCCCGGCAGCGATATAACATCCTCATAAGAATCGGGAAAAATACCATCATAGCCTTCTATGATCCTGCAGGCCGCTTTTTTCAGATTCCTGACACGGCTGTAGTACCCAAGTCCTTCCCAAAGCTTGTGGAGCAGTTCGTCATCGGCAGCTGCCAGCGATGCGATCGTCGGCAATTTCTCCAGAAATCGGGTATAATACCCCCTTACTGCCTCTACCCGCGTCTGCTGGAGCATAATCTCAGATAGCCAGATATGATAGGGGTCCCGGTCTTTTCGCCAGGGAAGATCCCGACGATTTGCTTCATACCACGGCAGCAGCGCGCCCGGCAATGCAGAATATACACTTTGGGGCACAGCGCCACCTCCTTACATAAATTCCTAATTATTTTACACTGTTTTCGCTGTTTATGTCAAGCAAACGCAAGGGAAATAACACAAATAACCAACATCCAAAATTTTTATGCTTTTTTCAAAAAAAGGCTTGCATTTTCTAGTGCAATGTGCTATTATATGCAAGCGCGTTAAGCGATGCGTGCATGCGCCGGTAGCTCAGTTGGATAGAGTGACTGACTACGAATCAGTAGGTCGGGGGTTCGAGTCCCTTCCGGCGTACCAAATAAACAAGAGGGATACCCAAATGGGTATCCCTCTTGTTTATTCCGTGCTCCGCACGGGAGGGACTCGAAAGATTCAATGCAACAGTCCAGTGGACTCTTGTTTGCCGCCAGGTGGATGGCGGCAACACCTCTATTTTGCTCCTGCGGAGCAAAATGAAAACGAGTCCCGCCGGCGTACGCCGCCCTACGGGCGGCAAGAGAACGGATTGCCACGTCGCTGCGCTCCTCGCAATGACGCGCTATCCTGTTCCTTCACACAAAGGAGTCTCCCTATAAAACAGCACCTCCGCCGGTTTTGCCGGCGGAGGTTTCCTCTACTTATTCTTAAGTACTTCCAGAATTTCGCCGCCATCCTCCAACACGAGATGTGGCTTATCTTCCGACGCCGCCAGGATCTCCGGTGTAGTTTCCCCGCTCATTACTAAGATGCTAGTAATTCCCGCATTCAGTCCACTCTTAATATCCGTGTAGATGCGGTCACCGACGACACAGGTCTCATCCTTTGCATACCCCAGCCGATCCATAGCAAGCTCCGGCATCAGCGGTGAGGGCTTTCCAATGACCACAGGTCGCTTTCCTGTGGCATTAAAGATCATCTGACACACGCTGCCACAGTCCGGCACACTGCCAAATTCCGTGGGGCAGACCAAATCCGGGTTAGTTGCAATATAAGGGATCTCCCGAGTCAGCAGCAGCCGGCTCACATCCTCCAGCTTCCTGAAGGTCAGCTCTGTATCGAAGCCCATAACAACGCACTGGGCATCGTCAGCGATCTCAGTGACAGCAAAGCCTTCGCTGCGAAGCTCCTCTTTCAGAGAATTTGTTCCACAGACATAAAGGATCTGCCCCTCGTGGTGCTTATGCAGGTAATAGGCAGTGGCCTGAGAGGATGTGATGAAATCTTCTCTGTCCGCTGTAATACCAAGCTTTCCCAGCTTCTTAATATAATCCGCCACGCTCTTGGAAGAGTTATTGGTCATAAACAGGTATTTGCCGCCTGCTTTGCGGATCTCTGACAGCAATTCGATGGTAAAAGAATACAGCCTGTCACCCAAATATAGAGTGCCGTCCATGTCAAAAAGATACAGACGCATCTTTTTAATGATCTCTTGTTTCATCATATTAATCCACCGCTTTTGTAATGACGATTCTGGTGCCGTACACATCGGAAAGCACAACATCGCCGATGGCGACAGGTGCGTCCACTTTTGTACTGCGCAGTAATTCCATTATAGCCATCATTTTATCTTTTGCAACCGGATTCTCCGTTTTGACACTTGCCATCGTATTATAGCGGTTGCCCACACGGACAGTCGCTGTGACGGTTCGAACAGGGTTTGTGCATTCGTTGACGGCGTATTCTGCACCCTTTGGGCAGGCGTTTCCCTTGACAGTCACGCCGTTATCTGCAATGTCTGCGGTCAGTGCGCAGCCTCTGGGGCAAATAATACAAATAAGATTTCTTTCCATTACAGTTCCTCCAAGCTGACCCGGATCGGACCAACGGCATTTTTCAGCATCTCGGCCTTAACCGTAAGTTTTTCCATTTCGCCGGGGGCAGCCTTCAACCGCTTGGCGGTAAGCAGCACATTCTCACCGTCGGAGACCACAAATTTCACTTTTCCAAAAGGCTTTGTTACACGCAGGAACAGAGATACATCTTCCTGTCTGGTGTTAAGGATCTGCGGCAGCACGTAGCGAACGCCATTTCCCGGCTCAGTACTGATCGGCTCCTGTGTCACGGTCAAACCGCTGATCCACTTGGCAGCTCCCTTACCTGCTCTCTCCGCTTCCTCGGATACATAATCCACAAGATCGTGCACCTGCAGCACATTGCCACAGGCAAAGATGCCGGGAACTGCTGTCTGACAGTTCTCATCCACCAGAGCGCCGTTGGTAACAGGATCCATTGGAATACCTGCATTTTTTGTCAATTCATTCTCAGGGATCAGTCCAACAGACAGCAGCAGGGTGTCACAGGGTATATAACGCGCAGTCCCCTCAACAACCTCCCGGCGCTCATTGACCTGTGCTATGGTCACGCCCTCCAGTCGCCTGTCACCGTGGATCTTCACTACAGTAGTGCTTAAGTACAGCGGGATTCCAAAGTCCTCAAGGCACTGTACGATATTCCGGGTCAAACCACCGGAATAGGGCATCACCTCGCAGACCGCCTCCACCTTCGCACCCTCGAAGGTCATACGGCGGGCCATAATCAGTCCAATATCACCGGAGCCGAGGATCACGACCCTTTTTCCGACCTGGTAACCCATACAGTTCACCAGCTTTTGCGCTGTGCCGGCACTGTAAACGCCCGCAGGACGGGTACCGCAGATATTCAGCGCGCCCCGGCTGCGTTCCCGGCATCCCATTGCCAGAATTACAGCCTTTGCCTGTATGGTCAAAACACCGTCTCTGCTGTATGCAGTAACAACACGGTCCTTTGTTACATTGGAAACAGTCACTTCGGAATAGACCTTAATATTTCGCTGTTTTACCTGTTCCGCGTAAACTGCCGCATACTCAGGACCGGTCAGTTCCCGACCCAGCTTGTGCAAACCAAAGCCATTGTGGACACACTGCATTAAAATGCCGCCCAGCTGAGGCTCTCGGTCAAGGATAACTACATCCTGAACGCCGGCATCATAAGCTGCGATCGCTGCTGCCATACCGGCAGAACCGCCGCCGACGACTACGATATCATGCTGTTTCACACTTATTCACCGATCCTTTCTGTCACCATATAAGAATCCCCGCCGGATTTTGTGACGGACTCCATAGGTATGTTCAATTCCTCTGCCAGCAATTCCATTACATAGGGACCGCAGAAGCCGCCCTGGCATCTGCCCATACCACTGCGGGTGCGACGCTTCACGCCGTCCATATCCATCGCCGCAGGGTTTCTGCGGATCGCGTCCCGGATCTCTCCCTCACTGATCATCTCGCAGCGGCAAACGATCTTGCCGTATTCGGGGTGCTTCTGAATATATGCATTTTTCTGATCATCGGACATCTTGCGGAACATATGAGGGTCTGTCCGTGTGCCGTCCCAATCCTTCTTTTGGGTAAGCTCCAGCCCCTGTGCGCGTAAAATATCCACCAGATACTTTGCAATGGATACGCAGCAGGTCAGTCCCGGGGAATCGATGGCACCGGCATTGACCAAGCCAGGGACTTTTTCCGAAGCACGCAGAACAAACTCGCCGTCAGTCCCGGATGCACGGACGCCGGTAAAGGAGGTGATCACCTGCCGGAAGTCCACGGCAGGAACGGATTTTGCCGCCAAACGGTTAACGATGGACAACCCATCCGGGGTAGTCTCACGACTTTCCGGTGTCTCTACCTTTGCAGCGGTAGGACCAACCAAAAGGTTTCCATCCACAGTGGGAGACACAAGAATGCCCTTACCCTCCACCGTGGGGACCTGGAAGATGGTATGGCTGACTCTGCTGCCCTCCGCCTTATCCAGGAGCATATACTCACCGGCTCTGGGGATGATCTTGAAGGAATCATCTCCTGCCATAGCAGAGATCACATCCGAATAGCCACCGGCACAGTTAACAAGGTACTTGCCGCAGACAGTTTCTCCGGATTCTGCCGTGACGGTAAACACTTCATTTTCCCGGGAAATACCGCTGATCTTAAAGTTCCGACGCAGACACACGCCGTTGTCCATGGCATTACCAACCGCGGCAATGGTGAGTTCATACGGGCAGATGATTCCCGCATTGGTTACGTGGAGCACCTTAGTGATCTTGTCCGACAGCATAGGCTCAAGCTCCCGTGCTTCATCACCGGAGATTATACGCAGTCCTTCAATGCGGTTACGCAGTCCCTGCTCGTACAGCTCCTCCAGTGTCTCTTCCTCCTGTGCAGAAAACGCACACACCATTGAGCCGTTCTTCTTAAAAGGAACATGCAGTTCCTCCGCAGTGCGGAACAGCAGTGCCACACCTTCGGAATTCAGCTTCGCCTTCAGTGTACCGGGGACAGGATCATATCCGCCGTGCACAATGCCGCTGTTTGCTCTGGATGCACCACAGGCAACATCATTCTCTTTTTCCATAAGGCATACGGAAAGCTGATACCTGCTCAATTCTCTGGCGAGCATACCACCAATCACACCTGCACCCGCGATCAAAACATCATATACCACTTGGATTCTCCTTTCAAAATAAAAAAGAGAAACGGCATAGCCGGGGCGCATATCTCAGCGTCCCAAGCTATCCGTTTCTCCAAATCTCTACGGAAATATTTACTTTACAGATACCACAGATCCTTCTGACCGGTAGATACCGCTGAAGCACCACAACGGAATGCTTCTGTCACCTCAGCCTTTGTCTGAATCAGGCCGCCCGCGATCACCGGCACGCCGCTATGGCTAAATCTTAGCAGTGCTTTTCCAATCACTCCCGGCATCAATTCCATAAGCTGGGGGTTGGTATTGTGGAGCATCTCATCAATGCTATCCATCCCCTTGGAATCCAGCGCAAAAAAACGCTGAACAGAAAGCAGCCCCTGCTCCTTTGCAAGACGGATCATCTGCGCTCTGGTAGATATGATCCCATCTACCCCTGCGTCTGCAAGAAACCGGATCCCTGTTCGATCCTTACCAATTCCCTGGGCAAGATCGATATGGACAAAAACGATCTTACCGACTTCATGTGCCTGCCCAATGCGATCTCTGACGGACATCAGATCTGCGGAGAGGTAAAACAAAACACGCGCCGGAGATAAAATTGCATCGTCCCATTTGTCATCACCGACCGCGGCAATGATCGGATCCCGCTCCAGACAATCGATAAACTCTGACAGCTGCATCGTGATCCCTCCAATTGCGATCATTATACCAGTTGCGCCATATATTGTCAACCACAAAAGCAATTTACTAAAAACAAAAAACTTACCCTTGTTTTTTTGGTTATCAGCGGTTATAATAAACCGAGAAATGTGATAGGAGGTCATATTATGGCTGTAAAAATTGAAAAAGAGACAATTATCGGAGACGTTCTGGACATCGCACCCCAGTCCGCTCCCCTGTTCTTCGCCATCGGTATGCACTGCCTCGGCTGCCCCTCTTCCAGAGGTGAGACCGTGGAGGAAGCCTGCCAGGTACACGGTATTGATTGCGATTCGTTCCTTGCTCAGCTGAATCGTTTTCTGGAGGCCTACGAGGCTGACCAAGAAGCACAAAAGGCGTAACAGACCATCGATGCCGTCCCATAAACGGGATGGCATCTTTTTGGGAGGTACAATATGAATCTTCCGATTTCTGATCGGCTGCTTGCCTGCTGCGCTTATATCGCAAAGGGAGACAGGGTCGCTGATATCGGCTGTGATCACGGTTATCTTGGCATCCATCTGTTGTTGAACAACATCGCCTCATTTGTGATCGCTGCGGACATCAACCCCCAGCCACTGGACAGTGCAAAACGCAACGCCAGCAAATTTGGGGTTACAGACAGGATGTCGTTCCATTTATCCGATGGGGCAAATAACCTGCCCCGTGATTTTGACACACTGGTCTGTGCGGGTATGGGTGCTGATACCATCATTTCGATTCTTTCGGGTGCTCCCTGGTTACAGTCAGAAGGCTATCGGCTGATCCTCCAGTGTCAGTCAAAGACACCTATGCTGCGGCAGTATTTGTCCGAGAACGGCTGGCATATTGCGGAGGAAACCGTACTCAGAGACGGCAAGTTTCTTTACACAGTTATGAATATCCTTTGGCAACCCGGACACTGTCTGACTGTTGGAGAACGCTACTTCTCCCCCGCCTTGCTTATTAAGCCCTCCCCGGTAGCTGCAGAGTATTACCGTCAGGTAATCGCCAAACTGCAGCGGGCGGTGGATGGTCGCGGAGACTGCGCCGACCCGACACATATCACCGCACTTTCCGAATTAAGGGCACTTGCCGATGACCCCGCCACTATGTGGCTTAAGGAGGATCGCAATGACAACTGTAAATGATATTCTCCGGTATCTTGATACCATTGCCCCCCGTGATATGAAAATGGAATGGGATAATGTAGGGCTGCTCTGCGGACGCGGAGACCAGCCTGTCAACAAAATCCTGGTGGCACTGGATCCCTTTGAGAGTGTGTGCCGGGAAGCAGCGGAAATCGGTGCTGACTTGATCGTTACCCATCATCCCCTTATTTTTAAGCCGCTCAATGCAGTCGCTGACGATACACCTGTGGGAAGAGCAGTTATGTGTCTGATTTCCAACGGCATATCCGCCATCAATGCCCACACCAATCTGGACTGCGCCGAAGGCGGTGTCAATGATTGTCTGGCATCTGCACTGGGACTCTCTAATATCCACACCATTTCATCCGATTCATATGGATTGCTCCGCCAGGGCACTGTAGAATCACAATCTTTTGAATCATTTATGGCGCACATAAAGGAAGTACTGGGTTGCCCCGGGCTGCGCTATGTAAGTGCCGGCAAGCCGGTAAACTGTGTTGCGGTGGGGGGCGGTTCTTGCGGAGATATGCTCGGCGATGTAGTACAGGCCGGCTGTGACACCTTTATAACTGCCGATGTAAAATACAACCAATTCTGGGATGCCGAAGCGTACGGCATCAACCTGATCGATGCAGGACATTTTTATACAGAAAACCCTGTCTGCCAATACTTGACAAATAAATTAGCAGAGCATTTTACAGAAATTTCTGTAGAAGTATCGCGCAAACACACAGATTGTGCCAAATTCTTTTACTGATGTGTTGATTTTTAGTGCGGGTATGTGCTAAAATACATTGAAACTTTATTGAGGAACGCAAGGAAAGGAGGATCATTATGTCCGGACATTCCAAATGGCATAATATCCAGAAAACAAAGGGCGCACAGGACGCAAAGCGTGCTGCTGCTTTTACTAAGATCGCCAAAGAGCTGATCGTCGCTGTGAAAGAGGGCGGCGGTATTACTGACCCCGCAAACAACTCCCGACTGGCTACCGTTATTACAAAGGCAAAGGCTGCCAATATGCCCAATGATAACATTAAGCGTTGCCTTGAAAAAGCTGCCGGAGCCGGCGGCGGTGACAGCTACGAAATGATCACCTACGAGGGCTACGGCCCCGGCGGTGTGGCAGTGATCGTAGATACCATGACGGACAACCGCAACCGTACCGCAGGCTCTATGCGCCATCATTTCGACAAGTTCGGCGGCAACCTGGGCGCCAGCGGCTGTGTCTCCTGGAGCTTTGATAAGAAGGGTGTTCTTGTCATCGATAATGAAGACAGCGATTACGATGAAGACACTGTGATGATGGATGCTATGGACTGCGGCGCAGATGACTTCGAAGCTGAAGAAGACTGCTTCACCATCTACACCACGCCCGATGATTTCAATGCAGTTGCCGATGCAATGACTGCAAAGAAGTATGTATTCGCCTCTGCTCAGATCGAAATGGTACCCCAGAATTACCAAAAGCTGGACAGTGAAGAACATATCAAGCTGATGGAAAAGCTCATCGACATCATGGAAGATGATGACGATGTGCAGAATGTCTGGCACAACTGGGATCAGGATTAATCCAACAGCATAAGGTTATCCCCCGAAGAATTTTCTTCGGGGGATATATTTATGATTCTGCAGGCATCTGCTCAGGAGGGTCAATTGCCACCGGTGCCAGTTTCTTTGCCTTATACTTCTTCAGCAGAATCCTGCCTACTACGAACACTGCAATGAACAAGACAGCCAATCCTGCCTCAATTGCTGCGACCTTCGTCAAATTCGCAACAAGGGCCCCGGATACGGATGCAATTACAGGCTGGAGCTCCACAGGAATCTCAGCCATTCCGATCACCACTCCAACAGAGGATGTAACCAGGAAGGAAATGCCTGCTGCAAGGATGTAATCCACGCCCAGCCACATAAAGCCCTTGAAACGCGGCCAGCGGAACAGTACGATCAGCAAAGAAATAATTGCGATGGCAGCGATCAATACCATCATAATTGTTCCATTATGCAGTTCTTTGGCAATCTGGAAAACCATCACCATAGTCTGGTCAACAGGCGCATCCGCAGGCGCGTCCAACATTTCACCAATCGTTTCCTCTGTGGGCACCGACGGCTCAACTGTACGGCTGCTATTACCGGGGGACATTCCGGGAGGGACGAGACCAAGATCCTGGGGAGAAGGCAGCATTGCAATAAGATCTCCGCCGTACTGAGTAACAACATCCTCAATCATCGCTTTGACCTCATCATTTGTCACCACCGGCTCCCCTTCACCGGAAATTACCATAAACTGCTTGACCAGCGGCACCAGTTCATCCATATTGTCATCCACGATGCCCTTAAGTGTATCAACATTCAGCTTGGATTCTGTATTGCCATCAAGGGAAGAGAGGAAATCATCAACATAGACCTCGATCAGATCCTCAACAACATCAGATTCCAATACATCCTGCATCAGCTCACCTGTGACACCCATCTCCTCCAGGCTTTTGGATACCTCGGGATTTGCTTTGATCAGCTCTATATAATCAATATTCTCAATCACATCACCCAGTGTTTCCGGTTGCGTAAAAGAAGACGCCGCAGAGATGATCGGCATTACAACAAGTAAGACTACAAGGACCAGACTCAATACAACAGAAAAAAGGACTCCAAAGATATTACCAATAATTTTTAGTGCTTTCATATTTGCACCTCCTCTTTCTTGATAGTATCACATTCCGGACAAAATGCAAGCATATTCCGCATTCTTAATAAAATAACAAATCCTCCGGATTTATGACCGGAGGATTTGTTATTTAGTGTATGCTAAAGTGTTGCTTTGGCATATTGGTCGTTCTTGCGCTGGTCTTCCCTTCCGGCTTGATCTCTCCAGCCTTCATAAGAGACCGCTTGGTCAGTGCAGGTCCTACCAATTCATAAACAAGCACGCCGAAAAGGACTACATTCCGCACGATAGCCCCATCTGCCAGTACCGTTGCTGTCATTGCCATACCCAGTGCCACACCTGCCTGGGGCAGCAGTGTAATACCAAGGTTATCCGTGATTGATTTGGAACAATGATTCGCACGGCAGCTGGCGTAAGAGCCGATGTACTTACCTGCGGATCTTGCAATAATGTAAACCACGCCCACCAGCAAGGTTGCCGGGTTTGCAAGGATCATCAAATCCAGCTCCGCACCGGAGATCACAAAGAACAAAACACTCAGCGGGAACGTCCAGCTGTCCACGCGGAGCATCAGCTCGTCTGAAGTATCACAGACATTGCAAAAAATCGTGCTTGCCATCATACACACAAGCAGCAAAGAGAAGCTGCAATGGACTGCTCCGATTTGGACTTCCAGCATAGAAATGCCCACTGTCAGCAACACAAAGGCAACCGAAACAGCCATACGCTTGCTGCGGGAATGAAAGAAATCTTCAACAAGGTCAAGGAGGATCCCCATCAGTGCGCCGACACCCAATGACAGTACGATCTCTACGATCGGCTCAATCACCACACCGATCAGGCTGACCGAACCGTTTTCCAAAGCGGATGCAATTCCGAAGGAGGCAGAAAACAGTACAAGGCCTACAGCATCGTCAATTGCGACCACAAGCATCAGAAGGCGGGTCAGCGGTCCGTCCGCCTTATACTGCTTTACCACCATCAGTGTGGCTGCGGGTGCTGTCGCCGATGCAATAGCACCGAGTGTGATTGCAGCGGGCAGTGAGAGGATATTGGGGAATGCCAAATGCAGCCCGATCAGAACAATATCCACCAGTAAGGTTGTGACTACCGCCTGTACAATGCCGATGATGATGGCTTTTTTACCCATACTGCGCAGCTGTGCAAGACGGAACTCATTGCCGATGGCAAAGGCAATGAATCCCAACGCTGTCTGAGTTATTATTCCAAAGCCCTCTACCTGCTCCAGGGAGTTAAAGCCTAAACCCGGTACATTCAGTCTGCCCAGGCAGAACGGCCCAAGCAGCAGTCCTGCAACCAGATATGCTGTAACTGCGGGTAGTTTCAGCAGCTTAGTAAGACGGGACAGCAACAATCCGCCAATGATCGCAACAGCAAGGCAGATCAACAAGTTATTCATAACACAAGCCTTCTTTTATTACAAAATTATCCGTGTCGTATCATACCACCCTCATTTATAGACTTCAAGAGCAATACCTAACAAATATCCGTGTCTTTTAACAATAATTTTAGGTAAGATTTGGAAAAGGTATGCTGACGATTCTGTCAGCAGACCTTTTCATTATCATATCAACCGCGGCCAAAAAACGGAGGGAACAAATTGTTCCAGGAATCCTCATAGGTCGGTTCTGTTGCATCCGCAACAGGTTCGTTACTTACGTCCTCCCGCGGTTTTTCTCCCAATATGATCCGCAAATGGACCTCTGCACCGCCACGGTATACAGTGATGGTCGTTTCATCGCCTGCCTTGAACTTCCGCAGTACACGGGTCAGCTCCGAAATAGAGGTAACATTGTATCCACCCAGATTCACGATAATATCTCTTGCCTGGACACCTGCCAGTGCCGCAGCACTACCCGGTGTCACGCTGTCGACATACGCGCCCGCAGGCAGACCATAATACTGGACCACCGCAGATTCCACATCCCGGACCATAACGCCCAGTCCTGCGCCGGTCACATAGCCATATACACGAAGATCTTCGATCATACCGGCCACATCATCGACGGGGATCGCAAAGCTGATCCCCTCAATGGTAGCGCCAGAGGAGGAAGAGCCGGTATATTTCGCCGTTGTGATCCCCACCACCTCGCCGTACATATTGAACAGCGGTCCGCCGGAATTGCCGGAGTTGATAGCCGCATCTGTCTGCAGCATATTCATCGCCGTACCTTCTGTATCAACTACCCGGTCCTTCGCGCTGACATAACCAACCGTCAGTGTGGATGTAAGTTCGCCCAAGGGATTGCCAATAGCCACCACCTGATCGCCCACCGCAACAGCATTACTGCTTCCGATGGTAACATAGGGCAAGTTATCCGCCTTGATCTTCAGCAGCGCCAGATCATTGGAGGACTCGTATCCTACCAATTGTGCTGTGTACTCCTGTTTTTGGGATGTGATCACACGCAGCGCTCCGCCGCTCTCGATAACATGGTAATTGGTAACCACATATCCGTCTGTCGAGATAATGAAGCCCGATCCGGAGGATGTCTGGCTGGACACTGCGACCACCGCATTGACATTCTTCGCATACACCTGTGCCGGTGTCAGAGCATCCTTCGCAGGCGCAGACGGAACTCCGGGAGCAAGCAGACCAAGAGCCGCATCCAGCTGCTCCTGCATAGCAGACAGCCTGTTCCCTGTCACATCCTGAAGCAGCTCATATTTCATCTGCCAATGCAGATTTAGTCCCTCCGCTGTAATTGCACACGCACTCAATACCAACAGCAAAATCAGCACAATGCTAATCGCCGTCTTCCACCATCTGCGTCCGCCGTTTTTCTTCGGTTTCTGCACCGGAGCTTCTACAGGATGCTGCACAACATAAGGTGAGTCCTCATAGGGCGATACCTTTTTGCGTTCCGGCTCAAATTTGGTTTGGCTTTCTTCATTGAATTCAGCTGTATAGTCGTGACCGTCTTCCATAAACGCGCCTCCGCTTCTATATTTTGTAAATAGTATAGCAGAAGATTATGAAAAATCTATGTATTTTTCTATTATACGGAAGATATTTTTCTTATTGCAAGGAAAATGCGGCGACAAGCGTCGCCGCAAATAAAAAGAGTCCTTACTTTCTACGGAAGGACATACAGTCGGTGCACTGGTCGACCGTGGGATCAGCCTCGTGAGTACCAACCATAATGCGCTCCAGAGAACAGTAGTTTGCTTCGTCACAGTGATGTGCGCACTGCTTCACGGTGCATTCAATGCTCTTATTGGCGTTGGTGTTCATTTATATTACCTCCTTTAATTGAGTTCGAAGTTAGTATGTCTGAAAAGGCCCAAATCATACTGCGGACAAAATAAAGTTGAATGCCAAATTTTATTTTTTGTACGATAAAATTGTACCGATTCTTCCCTCTGGGAATTGACTTTTTCTTTACAACTTTGTATAATGTATGCGGAAAATCCCGATTTTTCAACACAGTATTATAGAAGGCGGGTTGATCGCCTTTTAAAGAAAGGAATTTTGCCATGATTTACAGCGCAGAAGTACAGCATATGTGTTCCGTGGCCAAGGGCGCCTATCACGGCCCCGCACCCATCCCTGAAGAGGGTAAGTGGGTACAGGTCAAGGAAGTAAAAGACATCAGCGGTTTTACCCACGGTATCGGCTGGTGTGCTCCTCAGCAGGGCTGCTGCAAACTGACCCTGAATGTGAAGGAGGGCATCATTGAAGAGGCTCTGGTTGAGACTTTAGGCTGCTCCGGCATGACCCACTCCGCAGCTATGGCTTCCGAGATCCTGATCGGAAAGACCCTCCTGGAGGCACTCAATACCGACCTGGTATGTGACGCCATCAACACCGCTATGCGCGAGCTGTTCCTGCAGATCGTATACGGTCGCAGCCAGTCCGCATTCTCTGAGGACGGTCTCGCTGTCGGCGCTTCCCTGGAAGACCTGGGTAAGGGTCTGCGCAGCCAGGTTGGCACTATGTTTGCCACCAAGGCAAAGGGTCCCCGCTATCTGGAGATGGCTGAGGGTTACGTTACCCGCATCGCTCTGGACAAGGACGATCTGATCACCGGTTACGAGTTCATCAATCTGGGCAAGATGATGGACTTCATCAAGAAGGGCGACGATGCCAACGAGGCACTGAAGAAG
>JAZOCJ010000032.1:0-21789 GCA_045596405.1 Faecousia sp.
GCAGTAAGTCAAATATAGATCGACCGGCATCTCCTTTCGGGAGATGGCGGTCGTTTTGTTGTTTTAAGCGGTTCGCACTTGCAGGAACAGATTTTCCACAAACCGGGTAATGTCCTCGGGCAGGAAGGCGTAGGCGCGTCCCCGCTCCAGAATTTCGGCAGGGGGATAGATCACTTCGCTTTCTGCCAAATATTCTTCCATATACTCGGTTGCGCCATCAATGGGAGAGCCGTAGCAGATATAGTCCATATTCGCGCCGGAGATCTCCGGCTGGCACATAAAGTCGATGAACAGCTCCGCGGCTTCCTTCTCCTCGGCACAGTTGGGGATACACATAGCGTCGATGAACAGGTTGAAATGCTCCTTTTCCGGCAGATAGAACCGCAGGTCGGGATTTTCATCCATCATCATCATGGCATCGCCGGCGTAGTAGGGAGCGATGAGTGCGTTGCCCTCGATCATCTTCTCATACACCTGATCCATCACATACTGCTGTACCAGAGGACGCTGTTTTGCCAGCTCGTCGGCACACTGCTGCAGGAGTGCTTTGTCTGTGGTGTTCACATCGATCCCCAGCTTATACTGGGCAACACCGAAGGCATCCCGGGAGTTATCGAACATCAGGATCTGCCCTTTGTACTTTTCGTTCCACAGCAGATCCCAGCCGGTCACATCGGCTTCGTCCACGAACTTACTGTTGTAGATAATGCCCACAGTACCCCAGGTGTACGGCACGGAATACTTGTTGTCCGGGTCGTATGCCTGATTTTTATAGGTGTCCAGCACGTTTTCGTAGTGGGGGATATTGTCGAAGTCCAGCTCCAGAAGCATATTTTCGTTGATCATCCGGGCGATCATATAGTCAGACGGGATGATCACATCCACAGTGATACCGCCGGTGGACAGCTTGGAGTACAGCTCTTCGTTGGAGGCGTATTCGGAGTAGTTTACATCGATGTGAGGATAAGCTTCCTCAAAGGCGGCGATAATGTCCATTGTGCCGTCGCTGCCGTCGGCAATGTTCTGACCCCAGTTCATCACATTCAGGGTGATCTTATCCTGCCGGGTGGTGACGATCAGGAACAAGCTGCCGCACAGCAGCAGCGCAGCACAGGCGATGGCGGCCACCCGCTTGAACGTCCGCATAGCCTTGCTTTTCGTCTTTGTCTGCTTTTGCACTTTGCGCTTGTCAGCGCGCAGCTGCAGCAGGTTCATAGACATCATCAGCACAAAGATCAGCAGGAACAGCAGGGTGAACATGGCATAGATCTTGGGGTGGATTGGCTTCTTGGTAAAGGAGTAGATCTTCACCGGCAAAGTCACAAAGCCGTTGCCGGTAACAAAGTAGCTGATCACGAAATCGTCAAGGCTCATAGTGAACGCCATGATCGCGCCGGCGATCATACCGGGCATGATCTCGTGGAGGGTCACCTTGAAGAATGCCTGTAAGGGGGTACAGCCCAGATCCATAGCCGCGTCCTGCAGAGCAGGATTCATCTGCTGCAGCTTGGGCATCACATTCAATATGACATAAGGAAGATTGAAGGTGATATGCGCCATCAAAAGCGTCCAGAAATTCAAGCTTTCCCGCTGCCCCAGCATCCCTGTGCCGATAAAGACGAACAGCAAAGACAGGGAGATACCGGTGACGATATCCGGGTTGGTCATGGGGATGTTGGTCAGGCTCATGACCGCCTTGCGCATCCGGGGCTTCAGAGAGTGGATGCCCACTGCCGCAAAGGTACCGAATACGGTGGCGGTGAGGGTGGCAAGAATGGAGATCAGCAGGGAGTTACCCAGCAGAGCGATCAGATCGTCATCCTTAAACAGCTCAGCATACTGCCGGAAGGTGAAGCCCTCAAAGGAGGACAGGCTCTTGCCGGTGTTGAAAGATCCCACGATCAGCACCAGCATGGGGATATACAGGAATACAAAGATCAGCGCGGTGATCCAGCGGTTTGTTTTTTTCATACCACCACACCGCCTTCCTGATCACCGCCGAAGCGGTTCATAATGCCGGTGCAGATAAACACCAGCAGCATCAGCACAAGGCTCAGCGCCGCGCCCAGATTGGGGTTACCGGCGGATTTGAATTGCCGCTCGATCACGTCACCGATCAGCAGTGTGTCGGTGCCGCCCAGCTTCTGGGAGATGTAGAAGGTGGACACCGCAGGCACAAATACCATCGTAATGCCGGACAGGATACCGGGGATACTCAGGGGCAGCACCACCCGACCGAAGACCTGCACGCCGTTGCAGCCCAGATCCTCGGCAGCTTCAATGAGACGGTTGTCGATCTTTACGATGACTGCGTACAGCGGCAGGATCATATAGGGCAGATAGTTATATACCATACCTAAGATCACCGCACCGGGCGTACCGATCATCGTCACCGGACCGATGCCCACGAACCCTAAAAGGGTGTTGATAATGCCGCTGGTCTCCAGAAGACCCACCCAGGCCAGTGTCCGCAGCAGGAAGCTCATACACATGGGCAGCATCACCAGCATATACAGGATCTTCTGGGCGGTGGGGGAGCGGTGGGCGATGAAATACGCCACCGGGTAGCCAAGCACCAGGCAGATCAGTGCGGAGATCAGGGAATATCCAATGGAAATGCCCAGGGTGGGCAGGAACATACCCAGATCCCTGATATTTTGCAGGGTGAACGCCCCGGTGTCCGGGTCGGTGAGGGCATAGTAGCCCACCACCCCCAGAGGGATCAGGGTGAAGATCACCATCCAAAGAATATACGGACCGCTGAGCAGTAAAGAATTATTCTTCTTCATCGCCGGCATCCTCCGTCAGCTCGTCGTACTCCGCGGAGTAGGAGCTGTAGTCACCAAACTGACCTGAATACTCACTCTTGTGCATAATGTGAATATCCTCGGGGTTCAGACGGATGCCCACAGTAGAACCTTCCGGCTGGAAGTCTGTGGTTTGGATCAGCCACTTGAAGCCCTTGAAGTCCACGATGATGTCGTAGTTCAGGCCCTTGAAGGTGACGCTGGTGACCGTACCCACCAGATGACCCTCCTCCGGGGGGACAAAGTCAATGTCCTCCGGGCGGATGACCACATCTATAGGCTCGTTGGGGGCAAAGCCGGCATCCAGACATTTGAAGGTGCGTCCGAAGAACTTGACCTTATAGTCTGCAAGCATTACGCCGTCCAAAATGTTACTTTCGCCGATGAAGTCTGCGCCGAATGCATTTTTCGGCTCATTATAAATATCCTCAGGCTTGCCGATCTGCTGGATGCGGCCCTTATCCATCACCACCACGGTATCGGACATAGACAGGGCCTCTTCCTGATCGTGGGTAACATAGATAAAGGTAATGCCCATTGCCTGCTGGATACGCTTCAGCTCGTTCTGCATATCCTTACGCAGACGCAGATCCAGTGCTGCCAGGGGTTCATCCAGAAGCAGCACCTTGGGGCGGTTTACCAGCGCTCTGGCGATGGCAACACGCTGCTGCTGACCGCCGGAGAGTGAGTCGATCCGCCGGTTTTCGTAGCCCTTCAGACCCACGATGCCAAGCATTTCGTGAACACGCTCGTGGATCTCTGTCTTGGGCAGCTTTGCCACCTTCAGACCGAAGGCGATATTGTCGTACACATCCAGATGCGGAAACAGCGCGTACCGCTGGAACACCGTGTTGATCTGGCGCTCATAAGGCGGCACGTCGTTGATGCGCTTGCCGTCAAAGAGGACGTTTCCGGAAGTGGGATTCAGGAAACCGCCGATGATCCGCAGGGTGGTGGTTTTTCCGCAGCCGGAGGGACCCAGCAGCGTGAGGAATTCGTGATCGTTAAAGTAGAGATTGATACCATCAAGTATCCGCTCCCCGTCGAACTCCATGGTAAGATCCTGGAGTCTGATGAGTTCTTTGGACATTATCCTCCCCCGTTTCTTTTTATAAAATATGTCGATTATAGATATACTCTAAAATATACAGATTGTCAACGATATTTTATTCCGTTGCGGGTGTGCTTGCGATAACAAAAAGAAAAAATCAAAAATATGGTTTAACTTCCGAAAATATGGCAATACTGGTCTTCGGAGGTGTTTGATTATGAGCAAACGAAAATTCAGCGGCAACATCAGCGGGAAGGGCTACTACATAGCCCTGATCCTGTGTGTTGTTGCCATCGGGATCACCGGCTATTTGTACTACAGAAACGCAAACGATACAGACCCGCAGCTGCGCAATCCTACGGTCTCCACTGACCCCTCACAGGGCGGCGTGCAGGCTATCGCGACCCAGCCCGGACAGACGGATGCGACCCAGCCCGGACAGAACACGCAGCCTGTAAAGCCCGGCAAGCCGTTTAAGACCGTAGCACCGGTGGACGGAGAGACGGTGAGCGTGTATGCAATGGACTCCCTGACCTACAACCCCACCACAAGGGACTGGCGGGTGCATAACGGGATCGACATTACGGCGAGAGAGGGTGCTACGGTCTGCGCGGCGGCAGACGGCACGGTATACACCATTTACGAGGATGAGACTATGGGGACCACCGTGGTGATCCGCCACGACGACGGTTATATTACCAAATATTCCAGTTTGGCAGAAGAGGTGTCCGTGTCTGTAGGAGATACGGTGAAGGCCGGTGATGCCATTGGCTGTGTAGGCAGTTCCGCGCTGCTGGAAAGTGCTATCGGTGACCACGTCCATTTCAGTGTGACCTGTGACGGTGAGCCTATGGACCCACTGGAATTCCTGCATCAGGAATAAAACAATTTGCTTTTTCATTTTCTTTCCTCTTTTAGGGCAGAGGGGAGCCGAACCCCAATAGCCCCTCAGCAGCTCTTTTTGTTGCTTTTTGCCTTGTCTTCCTTGCCTTGCGCAAGCAAGGCTGCGTCATCCGTACCAAAAATCAATCAAAAATTTCTTGCTGAGGGGTGCTTCGCAGTTTTCGGCGGTCTGCATTTTCCAAGACAAAGAAAATCACGAAGACAATACTTTCTTGTATTATCAAGGGATTTTCTGCAGTATTGGGGAATGCAGTCCTCCGAAAACCTGTTGGGGATTGACTCCCCTCTGCCCAAGGGGCACTGCTAATCAGCAGTGCCCCGCTTTTTATTATGCTTGAGGTTTGTTGACGCCGCTGTATTTTGGGACGTATTTTTGTGTGTTTTGCACAGAAGAACAAATGTCCGTCTGTGGATTTCACGAATTTTGCAATCTGACGAAATTAGGCATTGAAATCCACCGTCCCTTCGTGTATAATGTCCTTATTATAGGCGGAAGGCAGTGCCTTCCCGAAAGGAGATTGAACACTATGTACACAGCTAATTCCATCCGTAATATCTGCCTCCTGGGCCACAGCGGCAGCGGCAAGTCTGCCCTGGCGGAGAGCTTACTTTATATGACCGGAGCCATCGACCGTATGGGCAAAAATGCCGACGGCAACACTGTGTGCGACTACGATCCGGAAGAGATCCGTCGCAATATCTCCATCTCCACAGCAGTCATTCCTTTGGACTACAAGGGCGCACGGATCAACCTGCTGGACACCCCCGGCGGCTTTGATTTCTCCGGCGCAGTGGTGGAAGCGCTCCGGGCTGCTGACGCGGCGATCATTGTCTGCTCCGCCAAGGACGGCATTACCGTAGGCTTTGAAAAGGCGTGGAAATACTGCGAAGAGCGGAATATGCCCCGGTTTATCTACATCTCCAAGGTAGACGAGGACAACTCTGATTATAATGCCACCTTTGACGCTCTGCGTGAAAAGTATGGCAACAAGATCGCCCCTGTGGTCGTTCCCATTTGGGATGCCGGTCATAAGGTCACCGGTATTATCGATGTGCTCAATAAGCGCGCTTACGAGATGCAGAACCTGAAGCGGGTGGAGATCGATGTACCCGAGGGCAAGGAAGACGTCATTGAAGAGTTCAATTACGCGCTGAAGGAAGCGGTTGCCGAGACCGACGAGGAGCTGATGGATAAGTTCTTCGCGGAAGAGCCCTTCACCTACGCAGAAATGATCAAGGGTATGCACCGGGGCGTGCTGGATCGCACCTTGTTCCCCGTGCTCTGCGGCTCCGGTGTGACCTGCCTGGGCAGCCTGATGCTGATGGATCATATCATCGACCTGCTTCCCAACCCTGTGGAAGGCAACTACCACAAGGCAACTCTGGCCGACGGCACTACCGAGGAATTCGTAGTCTCTCCCGGCGGCGTTCCCTCCGCATTTGTGTTCAAGACTGTTTCTGATCAGTACGGCAAGTACTCCTTTATTAAGGTGCTGTCCGGCGAGATCACTTCTGATACCACTCTGGTCAATTCCCGCACCGGCGAGACGGAGAAGCTGGGAAGACTTTATACTATGTGCGGCAAGAAGGCCACCGAAGTCAAGGCGCTGTCCTGCGGCGACATCGGCGCCATTGGCAAGATGGATAAGGTCAAGACAGGCGACACCCTGTGTGACCCCCGTAAGGTGGTCAGCCTGAAGGGTCTGCCCTATGCAGAGCCCTGCTATTCTATGGCCATTGCTCCCAAGGCGAAGGGTCAGGAGGAAAAGGTGGCAGCGGGTCTGAACAGACTGAACGAGGAAGATCCCTCCTTCTCTGTATACAGCAATGCCGAGACCAAGCAGCTGGTGATCTCCGGCACCGGCGATCAGCAGCTGGATGTGCTGGTTTCCAAGCTGAAGAGCCGTTTTGGCGTGGATGCGGTGCTGAGCCCCGCAAAGGTGGCTTACCGGGAGAAGATCAAGAAGACTGTTCAGGCACACGGCCGTCATAAGAAGCAGACCGGCGGCTCCGGTCAGTTCGGCGATGTCTGGGTGCGTTTCGAGCCCCAGGAGGAGCAGGACGAAATGATCTTCGCTGAGGAAGTCTTCGGCGGCTCCGTTCCCAAGAACTTCTATCCTGCGGTTGAAAAGGGTATCCAGGAAGCTGTTCAGAAAGGACCTCTGGCAGGCTATCCTATGGTTGGTCTGAAGGCTGTCCTGTACGATGGCTCTTACCACCCTGTGGACTCCAACGAAATGGCGTTCAAGCTGGCGGCGATCCTGGCATTCAAGGAAGCAATGCCCAACGCAATGCCCACATTGCTCGAGCCCATCGGCTCTCTGGCAGTTACTGTTCCGGAAAGCTATGTCGGTGACGTAATGGGCGATCTGAGCAAGCGTCGCGGTCGTCCTATGGGTATGAATCCCGATGCTGACGGCAATACCGTCATCGAGGCGGAAGTGCCTATGGCAGAGATGAGCAGCTACGCCATTGACCTGCGGGCAATGACCCAGGCGCGTGGCTCCTTCACAATGAAGTTCGAGCGCTACGAGGAAGTCCCCAAGGCAAACCAGCAAAAGATCATTGACGAGGCCAAGAAGGACGAAGAATAATACCGATCCACCCGGGGGTGCTGCAGAAGCAGCACCCCCGGAGTTTTTGTAGGGGCGAGCATTGCTCGTCCGCTTTTGATGCTGGAAATGTGCGGTATAGTATGCTATAATTGTAAAAAATGCAGTAAGAGAGGATCGCTTATGCTGCCGGAAGAATTTTTGAATCGAATGGAGCACCAGCTGGGAGAGGAATACCCGGCGTTTCTTCATAGCCTGGAGCGGCCCCGGGCGGTGGCGCTGCGTTTCAATCCCTTAAAGGGTAAAGCGCCGGCGCTGCCCTTTGTTGGGCAGGGCGTTCCTTGGGAGACACAGGGGTTTTATTATGATCCGGAGTCCCGTCCCGGTTTGCACCCATATCACGAGGCGGGCGTATACTATCTACAGGAGGCCAGTGCTATGGCACCGGTGGCACTGCTGGACCCCCAGCCCGGGGGGCGGATCTGTGACCTGTGCGCCGCTCCCGGCGGCAAATCCACCCAGATCGCCGGACGGATGAACGGTGAAGGCTTTCTGCTATGCAACGAGATCAATCCCAAGCGGGCAAAGATCCTCAGCCGCAACATAGAACGGCTGGGCGTTGCCAATGCGCTGGTGACCAACGAGCATCCGGAAGCCTTGGCGCAGCGCTACGAGGGACTGTTTGACAGAGTGCTCATCGACGCCCCTTGCTCCGGGGAGGGAATGTTCCGAAAGGAAGAGGCGGCGGTGACCGACTGGAGTCAGGAGACCGTGGAGATGTGCGCCCGGCGGCAGAGTGCCATTCTGGAGTCCGGCGCGCGCCTGGTGCGTCCCGGCGGCAGACTGGTATACTCCACCTGCACCTTTGCAACCGAGGAAAATGAACAGGTGATCGCAAGGTTTCTTGCAGATCACCCGGAATTTACCCCGGAGGAATTGGAAGCGCCGTGGTTTGCCAAGGGCGCGAACGGCAGCTTCCGGATGTGGCCTCACAAGCTGCTGGGAGAAGGGCATTTTGCCGCAGTCCTGCGCAAACGGGAGGACGCGGCGGAAGAGGAAACTTTCCCGGCAGGAGAGCGTCTGCCCAAGGAATGGACGGAGTTTGCAAAGAAACTAGAGATCGATTTGCCCCGGGGCAAGGCGGTGCTGTTCGGGCAGAGCCTGTACTGGGCACCGGAGGAGATGCCGGATCTTCGGGGGATTCGTGTGGAACGCCCGGGACTGGAGCTGGGCGAAATCAGAAAGGGAAGATTCACACCGGCACACGCTCTGGCGATGTGGCTCAAAAGTGCCGCCGCGGTACAGGATTATGATGCTTCCGGGGAGGAGATCAAGGCATACCTGCACGGAGAGACCCCGGCAACCGAGCACTCAGGATGGTGTCTGGTCACCGTGGATGGCTATTCCATCGGCTGGGGAAAAGGAGACGGAAAAATTCTGAAAAATCATTATCCAAAGGGTTTAAGACGATAAATACGGGAAAATTGTGCTTTACAGAATGATAGCGGTATGGTATAATTCCAAAGTGGAGTCAGGCTTGCGCAGCGAGCCGGCATATGTGATAAATTGCAAGGAGAGGATCATCCTTGGCCAGATATGAAATCAATGGCGGCATCCCGCTGAAGGGGGAAGTGACCATCAGCGGTGCCAAGAATGCGGCGGTGGCGATTCTGCCCGCAGCGCTTCTTGTGCGTGGCAAGTGCCGTGTAGAGAATGTCCCGGATATATCGGATGTGCGCATCCTGCTGGATATTCTGGCAGACCTGGGCGCCGGAATTGAATATGAAGCTCCCGGCACGGTGGTGCTGGACTGTACCGAAATACGCAGCACCTGTCCCAATCCGGAGCTGGTGTGCAAGATGCGTGCCAGCTACTATCTGATGGGCGCGCTGATGAGCCGGTTCGGCAGAGCCCATGTGGCGCTGCCCGGCGGTTGTAATTTTGCCTCCCGTCCCATCGATCAGCATATCAAGGGCTTTGCGGCTCTGGGTGCCATCGTGGATGAAACGGATGATTATGTAAACCTGGAGCCCGGTCCTGAGGGACTGCAGGGCAACCGTGTCAGCCTGGACGTGGTCAGCGTAGGTGCTACTGTCAACATTATGCTGGCGGCGACACTGATCCCCGGCCAGACGGTGATCGAGAATGCGGCAAAAGAGCCCCATATCGTTGATCTTGCAAACTTCTTAAATACCATGGGCGCGCATATTTCCGGTGCAGGTACGGATACTGTGAAGATCCGGGGCGTGGAGAGCTTGCAGGGCGGCACATACGCCATCATTCCCGACCAGATCGAGGCGGGTACATACTTAGCGGCGGCTGCGGCCACCGGGGGAAATATTCTGGTGAAGAATGTGATCCCCAAGCATATGGAGTGCATCACCTCCAAGCTGGAGGAGATGGGCGCAAAGGTCATCAATTATGATGATGCTATCCGTATCCGGTGTGATGGCAGACTGCGGCATACCACGGTCAAGACCCGTCCCTATCCCGGTTTCCCCACGGATATGCAGGCGCAGATCTGCGTTTGCATGACAATTGCCAACGGCATCAGCCGCCTGACCGAGAGCGTGTATGAAACTCGTTTCTTTGGTTACTGTTCGGAGCTGGAGCATATGGGCGCGGATATTCTCATCAGCGGCAAGACCGCCACGGTCACCGGAAAAGAATCCCTTAAGGGTGCTACGGTGTATGCCCACGATCTGCGGGCGGGCGCGGCGTTGATCATTGCGGGTCTGGCGGCAAAGGGAAAGACCTGTATCGAGGACATTCACTTTATCGAACGCGGATATGAAAATATCGTGGAAAAGCTGCAAGCCCTGGGTGCAGATATTTCCAGAGTAGAATCGTAATACAAAGCCCCCGAAGCTGACACTTCGGGGGCTTCTGTTATGCGAACATTGGGCAGGAAAGGTATCGGTCTCCCGTGTCGGGAAGCAATATAACAATGGTCTTTCCTTCGTTTTCCGGGCGGCGGGCAGTCTCCATTGCCGCGTGGAGCGCTGCTCCCGAGGAGATGCCGGCAAGGATGCCTTCGGTTTTTCCCAGAAGCCGTCCGGCAGCATAGGCATCCTCTTCGGTGACGCAGATGATTTCGTCATACACGTTGGTGTTGAGAACGCTGGGGACGAAATTTGCACCGATGCCTTGCAGACCGTGGGCGCCGGATACACCTGCGGAAAGCAGGGGAGAGGCGGCGGGCTCTACCGCAATGACCCGGACATCCGGGTTTTGTGCTTTCAGATATTCCCCCACACCGGTGACCGTTCCGCCGGTGCCTACACCGGCGATGAAGATATCCACCTTGCCGTCGGTGTCTGCCCAGATCTCCGGACCGGTGGTAGCCTTGTGGATGGCAGGATTGGCGGGGTTTTCAAACTGTCCGGGGATAAAGCTTCCGGGAATTTCTTTGGAAAGTTCAATGGCTTTGTCCACAGCCCCCTGCATACCCTTGCTACCCTCGGTGAGCACTAACTCTGCACCGTAGGCGCGCATCAGCGCCCGGCGTTCCATGCTCATGGTATCCGGCATCACGATCACCGTTCGGTAGCCCCGGGCGGCAGCCACGGCAGCTAGACCGATGCCGGTGTTGCCGGAGGTGGGCTCAATGATCACAGAGCCGGGAGTCAACAGACCCTTTTCCTCTGCGTCCAGGATCATAGCCAGTGCTACCCGGTCTTTCACAGACCCGGCAGGATTCAAAAATTCCAGCTTGGCAAGCAGACGGGCGGTTAGTTTTTGAGAATTTTCAATAGCGCTCAGCTCCAGCAGCGGTGTGTTGCCGATGAGCTGATAGGCGGAAGTATAGATCTTTGCCATACAGTTACCTCCAAGACGGATGGATGATCAAATTATATCCCCGGCAGCAGAGGGATGTCAATAGGAACATTGACAAGAAAAAGCGGGTATGATATAAAGAGGAAAACAGGAAAGGGTTGATGCATATGCCAACCATCGAACAGAAGATCGCAGATGTGGTCGACAGCATTTTGGAAGACTACCGCATTGGACGGGATATTGATAAGATGGATATGTTCCGCAGACCGGACAGGGACGCGGTGATCGACAGTATTGAAAAACTGCGCAGGATCGTATTTCCCGGTTATTTCCGGGATAAGAGCTACCGGATCTACAATGCAAAGCATACCCTCTCCACGCTGATCGAGGACGTGATGTTCAACCTGAATCAGCAGATCGCACTGGTGTTCCAGGAGGCGGGAGAAGAGGAGTCGGCGGCGCAGGAACACGCACAGGAGGTGTGCCTGGAATTTTTCCGGCAGATCCCTCAGGTCAGAGCCCTTGTGCAGACAGACCTGCAGGCGGCCTATGACGGCGACCCTGCAGCCACAGGGATGGCAGAGATCATTTATTCCTACCCCGGTCTGTTCGCCATTACGGTCTACCGGCTTGCCCATGTGCTGCATACCCTTGCAGTACCTATGTTGCCCAGAATTATGACCGAGTATGCCCACAGCGTGACCGGCATCGATATCCACCCCGGTGCCACCGTTGGCAAGTATTTCTTCATTGACCACGGTACGGGCATCGTCATCGGCGAGACTACGGTGATCGGGGACAATGTGAAGATCTACCAGGGTGTCACATTGGGCGGTCTTTCCACCCGGGGCGGGCAAAGCTTGCGGGGCAGGCGCCGACATCCCACCATCGAGGACGATGTGACCATCTACGCCAACGCATCCATTCTTGGCGGAGACACGGTGATCGGCAGAGGTTCAGTCATCGGCTCCAACGCATTCATTACCGGCTCTATCGCCCCCTGCACCACTGTCAGTATCAAAAATCAAGAATTGCAGTTTCGCACCCGCAGCGGCTGCTGCCCGGAAGAGAAAACTTCTTTCTAAAAGCAAAAAGCACTGAGTTCGTCAGGAACTCAGTGCTTTTTTGTTTGGTTAGTCTTCAAAGGTCAGAACGTCCTTGTAACGCTCCTTGAAGAGATCATAAACGGCGTTCAGAATGTTCTCATCCTCAACTGCCAGATAGTTCTCGTTTTCTTCGTCCACAGGCTCGATCTCGAGAATGACGATCTCAGAGGATTCCTCTTCCGCGGGCATCAGGAACAGGTATTCCTTGCCCTCGTATTCGATGCAATCCAGATACTCGAAGTCCATATCCTCGCCGTTTTCGTCGGTGAGAGTCAGAATGGAGGTTTCTTCCTCCATCTCTTTTTCCAATTCTTCCATATTAACCTCTTGCTTCCTTCACGATCTGCACAGACTTCTTGCACAGCTCGGTGATCTCGTCCCACTTGCCGTTCTCGATCAGATCTGCGGTGACCATGTAGCTGCCGCCGCAGGCGCAGATCACAGAGCTGGCAGCGTACTCGCCCAGATTCTTCAGGCTGATACCGCCGGTGGGCATGACCTTGAACATGGGGAAGGGAGCAGCCATCGCCTTGATCTTGGCAAGACCGCCGGACTGTTCAGCGGGGAAGAACTTCAGGACCTCCAGACCCAGCTTGTAGGCAGCGTGGTAATCAGTGGGGGTGGTGCAGCCGGGGAAGCAGGTGATGCCCTTTTCCTGGCAGTACTTTACGATCTCGATGTCCAGACCGGGGGTGACCACAAACTTGCCGCCTGCGGCAATGGTCTGATCCACGTGCTCGGTGGTCATAACCGTACCGGCGCCGACCATCATCTCGGGATGGCTCTCAGCCATAATACGGATGGCTTCCGCAGCACCTGCTGCGCGGAAGGTGACCTCTGCTACCGGCACGCCGCCGGCACACAGAGCATCTGCCAGGGGCTTAGCATCCCGCTGGGGATTAGAAAGCTTGATCACAGGCACAACGCCGATCTCGCTGATTTTCTTTTGCAGTTCGTTCATATTTATTTCCTCCTGATTGGTGACAGTTTTTCTGTCCGTATACTACTATTATAGTGGCAGCGCCGCTGTCTGTCAATCAGGAAAAACCGTTAAAGCTGAACTGCGCTGGTGTTTTTCAGTTGAAGCTGAAGCTTGTCCGCGATCAGAGCAATAAATTCGGAATTGGTGGGCTTGCCCTTGGTGTTGGAAACGGTATATCCAAAGAATCTCTGCAGGGTATCTAAGTCCCCTCTGTCCCAAGCCACTTCAATGGCGTGGCGAATGGCACGCTCTACCCGGGAGGGAGTGGTCTGGAATGTTTTGGCGACCTGGGGATACAATACTTTTGTGATGGCATTGATCACATCCATATCATTGACCGCAATGATAATGGCTTCCCGCAGGTACTGGTAACCCTTGATATGAGCGGGGACGCCGATCTCGTGGATGATGTTGGTGACCATCGTCTCAATGCTGGTCTTGCCGCTGTGTCTTGCCGGTGTGGACCGCTGGCTCTCCCCGCCGCGGATCTCCTCCAGCCGTTCCACCAGTGCGGTCATATCACAGGGCTTGAGCATCAGATAGCGCACACCTAAGTTTGCCGCAGTGGTTGCCACATAATCGGTGACGAATCTGGATGTAGCCAGTGTGACCGGGCGGCGGTCCATAGCAGAGATTGCCTTCAGAACGGCGATGCCATCCTGCTTTGCCAGCATCAGGTCCAGCACCAGTACATCCGGCTTTCTCTCCAGGATCATACGGATGGCCTGCTCCCCATCGTTGGCCGTCCCCAGAACCTGAAAGCCGCTGGTTCGCTGCAGCGCCGCAGACAGACTGCTGCAGAATTCCTCTGTATTATCTGCGATGATTACGGTTGTTTGATTGTCCATAGTTTCCTCTCCTGACATATGAAGATTGATCCCCTTTGGAACACGGCAAGGCTGCTGCCGCGTTGCGACAAATATAATTTAGCATAATACAGAGTTTTTTGCAAGGAAAAACAGAAACAATCGCTCGACAAAAAATGGGTAATAGTAACAAAAATACAACAAAAACCAAACTTTTCGATAAAATTCGACAGAGGTCGGGGCGCGGTTGACGAAGATAAAGAAATGTTGTAAAATAAGCAAAACCGAGAGCCGATAGGGAGGACAAACTATGGATACTACGATACAGGCATTCCAGTCTTTTTTGGACAGTGCCCACAGCGTGTACCACGCAGCAGATGGGTTGATCGCAGAACTAAAGACTGCCGGGTATACCCGGCTGGAGGAAAGTGCCCATTGGGTTTTGACACCCGGCGGGAAGTATTATCTTACCCGGGGCGGAAGCGCCTTAATTGCGTTCCGTATCCCCCGGGAACAGCCCCGGGGCTTTATGATCAGCGCCGGGCATACAGACCGCCCCACCTTCAAGGTCAAGGAGAACGGAGAACTCACCGGCAGCTATACCCGGCTCGCCACCGAGAAGTACGGCGGTATGCTCATTGCCCCGTGGCTGGACAGACCTCTGTCTATTGCCGGTCGGGCACTGGTGGACACCAGGGACGGCGTAGAGAGCCGCCTGGTGGATATTGATAAGGATCTGCTGCTGATCCCCAATGTGGCCATCCATATGAACCGGAAGGCCAATGAGGGCTACGCCTGGAATCCTGCGGTGGACACTCTGCCCCTGCTGGGGGGAAAGGGCGCGGCAGGCAAGCTGAACACGCTTCTGGAGCAGGCTGCCGGCGGCAAAGTGCTGGGACACGACCTGTACCTGTATGTGCGCCAGAAGTCTACAGTCTGGGGTGTTGATGAGGAGTATATCTCTGCCGCGGCACTGGATGATCTGGGCTGTGCCTGGTGCTGTGCCGGAGGCTTCTTAACTTCCGGGGAGAGCAAGGCGATCCCTGTGCTTTGCCTGTTCGACGGAGAGGAGATCGGGTCAAGCACTCCCCAGGGTGCGGCTTCGGGCCTTCTGGAGGACGTGCTGACCAGAATCAGCGATGCTATGGACTGGGAATTGTCTCAGCTCCTGTGCCGGTCTATGATGGTGTCTGCGGACAACGGTCACGCCCTGCATCCCAATCACCCGGAATACAGCGATGCCAATAACGCACCGCTGCTGGGGGAGGGCGTGGTGCTGAAATTCAACGCCGCCCAGCGGTACGCCACTGACGGTGTTTCCGCGGCGCTGTTCCGCAAGATTTGCCAAAAGGCAGAAGTGCCGGTGCAGACCTATTATAACCGGGCAGACATTCCCGGTGGCTCAACTCTGGGCAACATCTCTCTGTCTCACGTATCCATACCCACTGCGGACATCGGACTGCCTCAGCTGGCGATGCATTCCTGCTACGAGACCGTGGCTGTCCGGGATGTGCAATATCTTACGGAGGCAATGAAAACCTACTACGAAAGCGCGCTGGACTGCCCGGGGGATGGAACGTACCAATTGTTGTGAAAATATAACAAAAAAGGCATACTGAAACTGTGCAAAATAATGGTTGCAAAAAATGGATATCTATGGTAGTATAATAGCATCCGGGCATAGGGCGTCCTACTCCACTAATTAGGCGTTCTGTGTCACAAAAGGAGGAAATATAAACACCGTTGGACTCACGGTACGGCAGTGTGGAGACCTGTCGTAATACTGCACACTCTTTTACGGGTGACAGTGAGGGCATACGCGAGGAGTCGGTATGCTTAGAGTCGAGAAAGTATGGCAAGTTTGACCCTGAAAAACATCAAGAAGATCTACCCCCACAACGAAGACGATGCCAAGTTCGAATCCAAGAAAAAGGTAATCAACAAGGTCGTCGGCAAGAAGAAAAAGCAGGAAGTAGAGGATCCTGCAAAGGAGAAGGTCAACCTGCAGGTCACCGAAGAGGGCGTCGTTGCTGTCCAGGAATTCAGCCTCGATGTTGCTGACCAGGAATTCATCGTTCTGGTTGGTCCTTCCGGCTGTGGTAAGTCCACCACTCTGCGTATGATCGCCGGTCTGGAAGAGATCTCCGAAGGCGAGCTGTATGTCGGCGACCGTCTGGTCAACGATGTGGCACCCAGAGACCGTGACATCGCCATGGTTTTCCAGAACTACGCTCTGTATCCCCACATGACTGTTTATGATAATATGGCATTTGCTCTGAAGCTGCGCCATACTCCCAAGGCTGAAATTGACCGTCGCGTCAAGGAAGCTGCTGAGATCCTGGACATCACCCAGTACCTGGGCCGTAAGCCCAAGGCTCTGTCCGGCGGTCAGCGTCAGCGTGTTGCTATCGGTCGTGCCATCGTCCGTAACCCCAAGGTTATGCTGATGGACGAGCCTCTGTCCAACCTGGACGCCAAGCTGCGTAACCAGATGCGTGCAGAGATCATCAAGCTGCGTGACCGTATTAAGACCACCTTTGTGTATGTTACCCACGACCAGACCGAGGCTATGACTCTGGGCGACCGGATCGTTATTATGAAGGACGGCTTCATCCAGCAGATCGGCACTCCTCAGGAAGTGTTCAACCATCCCTACAACCTGTTCGTAGCAGGTTTCATCGGCTCTCCCCAGATGAACTTCTTCGATGCTAAGCTGGTTAAGGTCGATGGCAAGTATGCTGTTGAGGTTGGCGGTCATACTGTGGTTCTGTCCGATGAGAAGCAGGCTGCTCTGGCTGCCAACAATGCGGCTGAGCAGGAGATCACTCTGGGCCTGCGTCCTGAGCATATCACTCTGGCAAGCGAGGGCGTGGAGGCAAAGATCGATGTTCAGGAACTGATGGGTTCCACCATCCACCTGCACGTAGAGGCGCAGGGCAAGGATATGATCATCGTGGTTTCCACTATGGAAATGACCGGCGCCGATATTGCAGCTCTGTCTGCCGGCACCACCATCAAGTTCAGCTTCCCCGCCAATGTTGCTCACGTCTTCAGCAAGGAGACCGGCATCAACCTGGAAGCCTAATCTCTGTACTTAATTGCAGACCCGCCAAACGGCGGGTCTGCTTTTATTTTGCAGGCATATATAAAGATCCGAGAGGAAATAAAATGCATTCTTGAAACATTGATGAATTTCTCCAAAAGGCAACAGCATTTCTTGACAAACAGAAGGAAAAATATTAAAATTATAGGGTGTTTGTGAAGTGGCAATCCGGTTTGCGCCAGCAGTATCAGGGGTATACTTTTCTGGAACATTTTTGCCCGGATCTCATATATTGTTTCATAGGAAAAGTGAGGAAACCCTATGCGAAGCAGCGGTATTTTAATGCATATTACATCCCTGCCCGGTCCGTGGGGAATTGGCTCTATGGGGCAACCGGCGCGCAGGTTTATTGATTTTCTGAAAAAGGCGGGACAACGCTACTGGCAGATCCTGCCTCTGAATCCCACAGGCTATGGGGATTCTCCCTATCAGTCCTGTTCCACTTTTGCGGGCAACCCCTATTTCATCGATCTGAATGCCCTTGTGGAGGAGGGACTGTTGGAAACGCAGCAACTTCAGCAGATCCGGTGGAGCAGCCGTGAGGACGCGGTGGATTATGAAGCCCAGTACACAAACCGGTTTTGTGTTCTCCGCAGCGCATTCAGTAAGTTTACCCGGGAGGCAGAGTTGAATGCTTTTTGCCGGGAACACAGCGGGTGGCTGCCGGACTATGCCCTGTATATGGCGCTTAAGGATGCAAGACAGGGAAAACCCTGGTATCAGTGGGAAGAACCACTGAAAAAGCGGCAGCCGGATGCGGTCTGGCAGGCAAGGCAGACCCTAAAAGAGGAGATCTGCTTTTACTGCTTCCAGCAGTATCTGTTTTATAAGCAGTGGAATGCACTGAAAGACTACGCACATCAAAACGGTGTCTCCATAATCGGAGATGTACCCATTTATGTACCTCTGGACTCTGCGGATGTGTGGAGCAACCCGGAGCTGTTTCAGTTGGATGAGACCCTGACACCGGTGGCGGTGGCGGGTTGTCCGCCGGACGGATTTACCGAGGACGGTCAGCTGTGGGGCAACCCCCTGTATAATTGGAAAGCCCTCGCCAGGGACGGCTACAACTGGTGGCTGCAGCGGTTAGCGGCGGCAGGCCAGTTGTATGATGTGGTGCGGCTGGATCACTTCCGGGCATTTGAAGCCTATTGGGCAGTTCCCTACGGAGATGCCACAGCCAGAAACGGTCGCTGGGTAAAGGGTCCGGATATGGATTTTATCCGGACAGTAAAGGAAAAACTACCCCATATCCGGCTGATCGCGGAGGATCTTGGCTTTTTGACCCAGGAGGTTTTGGATCTGCGGGATGCCTCGGGATTTCCGGGGATGAAGGTGTTGGAATTTGCCTTCGATTCCCAAGAACCCTCCGATTATTTGCCTCATAAATATACATCCAATACCGTCTGTTACACGGGGACTCACGATAATATGACCCTGCGGCAGTGGTTGGAGTGTGCCGGTGCGGATACCGTTGCATACGCCACAGACTATATGCACCTGACGAAGGAAGAAGGGCTTGTTTGGGGTGTGATCCGTACAGCATTCAGTTCTGTATCCGACCTGTGCATGGTGCAGATGCAGGATTATCTGGAACTGGGTGGCGAAGCACGGATGAATTTCCCCGGCACCCAGGACGGTACAAACTGGATATGGCGTGCCGCCCCGGACAGCTTTTCCGATACTCTGGCGGAGAAGATCTGCCACCTTGCAAAATTGTATGAACGCTTATAGAATGGAGAATTATGAATATGAAGTATAATTGCCTGAACATTTTGAAGTGGACAGAGGCAAAGCTGAAATATACCTACGACGTTTCCCTCCGGGAGGCGACGGCACAGGAGCTGCACGAGGCTCTGGGTGAAGCGGTGATGATGGCGATCTCTGATAACTGGAGCACCAGTAAGCGCACCCGTATGCACGAGAGAAAGGCGTATTATTTCTCTGCTGAGTATCTGATCGGTCGTCTGGTTTACTCCAATATGTACAATATGGGTATTTTGGGCGAGATGAAGCAACTGTTTGCGGATCGGGGCGTGGATCTGGCGATCCTGGAGGATATTGAGGACGCAGCTCTGGGTAACGGCGGTCTGGGTAGACTGGCTGCCTGTTTCTTGGATTCTGCTGCCAGTACCAATATTCCCCTGTCCGGCTACGGTCTGCGGTATCGGTTCGGTCTGTTCAAGCAGAAGTTCGATGCCAACGGCAGTCAGTGCGAGGGCGCGGACGATTGGACGAAGTACGGCGACCCCTGGTCCTACCGCCGGTATCACCACGCGGTGAAGGTGCAGTTCCCTGACCACACCGTTCTGGCAATTCCTTACGATGTCCCTGTGATCGGTTACGGCACAGATAACATCAACACCCTGCGTCTGTGGCAGTGTGAGGCGGAGGAGGAGCTGGACTTCGGTGCGTTCAACGATCAGGATTACCTGCGCGCACTGGCACAGAAGAACAAGGCCGAGGATATTACCCGCGTCCTGTACCCCAACGACTCCACCTGGGAGGGCAAGCGCCTGCGTATCAAGCAGCAGTATGTGCTGTCCTCTGCGTCCCTGCAGGATATGCTGCGCACCTATAAGTCCGCCCACGGCACGGATATGTCCCATTTTGCCGATTACTACGCGGTGCAGCTGAATGATACCCACCCGGCGATGTCCATTCCGGAGCTGATCCGTCTGCTGATGCTGGAGGGTATGGACTTTGACCAGAGCTTTGACGTGGCACAGAAGACCTTCTCCTACACCAACCACACCGTTATGGGTGAGGCGTTGGAAAAGTGGAATCTGGACCTTCTGCGCAGCGTTGTGCCGGAGATCGTGGACATCATCCTGCGCATCGATGAGAAGCTGAAGCGGGAGCATCCCCAGCTGTACATCGTCCGGGATAACACCGCCCATATGGCAAACCTGAGCGTGTATGTAGGCACTTATGTCAACGGCGTGGCAGAGATCCATTCTCAGATTCTCAAGGACGATTGCTTCCGTCAGTGGTATGAGGTGTTCCCGGAGCGCTTCCAGAATAAGACCAACGGTGTCACCCCCCGTCGGTGGATGGGTCTGTGCAACCCGGAGCTGTCCCAGCTGATCAAGTACCGCATCCGCGGTGATTTCCTGTAGGCTCTGGACCGGCTCAATAAACTCAAGCCCATGATCGACGACGATATGGTCCGCCAGTTCAATGCGGTCAAGCGCCAGAAGAAGGAACAGCTTTGCAAGGTGATCTATGAGCGCGAGGGCATCAAGCTGAATCCGGACTTTGTGTTCGATGTGCAGGTCAAGCGGCTGCACGAGTACAAGCGCCAGCTGCTGAATGCTCTGTCCATTGTGGATATCTACTTCCGGCTGAAGGACGGCAGTCTGACGGACTTCCAGCCCACGGTGTATCTGTTCGGTGCGAAATCTGCTCCCGGCTATGCCCGGGCAAAGGCGATCATCCGTTATATCAACCGGATCGCCAGGATGATCAATAACGACCCGGATGTGAATGATAAGCTGAAGGTGGTGTTCGTGCAGAACTACAACTGCTCTTATGCTGAGCATATTATTCCTGCGGCGGATATTTCCGAGCAGATCTCTCCCGCCGGCACAGAGGCCTCCGGCACCGGCAATATGAAGCTAATGCTGAACGGCGCGGTGACTCTGGGCACGCTGGACGGCGCCAATGTGGAGATTGTCAAGGAAGCCGGTATGGAAAACAACTATATCTTCGGTGCTACCGTGGATCAGATCAATGAAAGCCGGGACAGCTACTGCGCCCGGAGCATCTATGACAGCGATCCTCGCCTGCACCGCGCCATCGATACCTTGGTGGACGGCACAGTTCCCACGGATGATGACCAGCGGGATCTGTACCACGCCCTGCTGGACGGCACCCATTGGCACAAAGCTGACCATTACTTCCTGCTGATGGACTACGCTTCCTATATGGAGGCAAAGCTCCGCGCCAATCGGGACTATGCAGATCGGCTGGCATTTGGACGCAAGTGTCTGATGAATGTGGCAAGCGGCGCTAAGTTCTCTTCCGACCGTACCATTCGTCAGTACGCCAAGGAGATCTGGCACGTAGAGCCCACTCAGTACTAATCCAAAAATTGCTACGCAAAACGCCCCGGCTTTCCGATGGAAGGTCGGGACGTTTTTGCTTTCTATCCATAAAAACGGGTGCTATTGAATTTTTATGGCAGTTATGATATAATTTAAATTGAGGTATTATACTCTGGAACGTATAGTTTTTGCGTGCCTTTTGTTTCAAGAAAGAAGGGTTTTTATGAAAAAACGAGCTGTGTGGCTTGCTACGCTGCTGATGACAGCGCTTTGTCTAACGCTTCTGTTTTTGTTGCCGGTGAAGGCTCAGGACATCCTTGCCAGCGGAACCTGTGGCGATCATCTGACCTGGGTACTGACAGAAGATGGCGTGTTGACCATTTCCGGCGAAGGTGCAATGACGAACTTCGGTGAAGGCAGTTCGCCCTGGTATTCCATGCGGACGAGGATCAAGGAAGTGGTGTTTGAAAACGGCGCCACCAGCATTGGCAATTATGCGTTCCATGAATGCAGCAACCTGACCAGCGTGAGCATCCCGGACAATGTTACCAGCATTGGAGGGCGTGCGTTCTATGATTGCAGCAGTCTGGAGAGTATTACCATCCCGGGCAGCGTTACCAACATTGAGGTGCGTGCGTTCTATGGTTGCAGCAGCC
>JAZOCJ010000033.1:0-3995 GCA_045596405.1 Faecousia sp.
CATCCTGCTGGACGATGCCGATGTTTTCATGGAGGGATTTCTGGGTCACATCCCGGACATCCAAGCCATCGATGCGGATGCTGCCCTCGGTGACATCATAAAACCGGGGAATCAGCTGGCACAGGGTACTCTTACCGCCGCCGGAGGGGCCAACGATGGCCACCGTTTCGCCGGGCGCAACCGTCAGGCTGACATTGTGCAGCACATCCAGATTGTTGCCGTAGGCAAAGGTGACATCATCCACCACGATTTCGCCCTGCACATTGCTAAGATCCGCAGCGTCTTCCTTGTCTTCCACCGTAGGATCGGTGCGCATAATGGTAACAAAGCGGTTCAGTCCCGCAAAGCCATTAGCAAACAGCTCCGAAAAGGTGGAGAGCTTTCGCATAGGGGTGAGAAACGCGGAGATATACAGAGTAAAGGTGATCAGATCCCGGTAGTCCATCTGCTTGTTCATAATCAGATAGCCGCCGTAGCCAATGACCACCACATTCAGACTGCACAGAAAAAACTCCATAGTACCGTGAAACTGCGCCATTGCTTTGTAAAATTCCCGCTTACAGCCCCGGAACTTCTCATTGGCAGCATCAAACCGGGCATTCTCCAGCGCTTCATTGGCAAATGCCTTTGCTGTCCGAAAGCCGGACAGGCTGGTCTCGATCTCCGTGTTGATATGTCCGGTTTTCTGCTTGACCCCTACGGATGCTTTTGACATACGCTTGCGCATGAGCATAACCACCAGCAGGAAGATGGGAATCATCAGCCCAACCATCAGTGCAAGCCGCCACTGGATCGTACCCATTACTACCAGTGCGCCCAGGATGGTGACACCGGATGTCAGCAAATCCTCCGGTCCGTGGTGGGCAAGCTCAGTGACCTCGAACAGGTCAGACGTCAGCCGGCTCATCAGCTGTCCCGTCCGGTTGCGGTCATAGAAATCGTGATTCAATGTCTGCATATGCCGGAACAGGTCGGCACGGATATCCGCCTCCACCCGGACACCAAAGATATGTCCGTAATAGGCGACCACATAATTTAGTAGCGCACGCACAAGGTAGCAGACCACCAGCGCGCCGATCACGGTAAAAAATGTTCCGTACAGGTTATTGGGGAGCATTTCATACAGGGCGCTCCGGGTGATCAGGGGAAACAGCAGATCGATGCCCGCGATCAGCACGGCGCAGGTAATGTCCGCCAGAAACAACCCAATATGTCTCCGGAAATAACACAGAAATATAGAAAGCGGACCTCTCCGCTGAAATTCCTTTATGGTCATAGCATTCTCCTCCTGCCCCCATTATACACCATTTCTCAAAAGTTGCAACGGTGGCTTGATTTTTTTCGGATTTGCCGTTATTCTTGTAGCAAAGGATGTGAAGTAGTGAAAATTTTGTATTCCGACAAAGATCTTGCGGTGTGTGTCAAGCCAATTGGGCTGGATTCCGAGCACCAAGTGCCGGAGCAGCTGAAGCAGGCACTGGGTGGGGAGGTTTTCCCCCTGCATCGCTTAGATCAAAACGTGGGCGGTGTGATGGTCTACGCCCGGACAAAAGTGGCGGCGGCACAGCTGTCCGAGCTCATCCGCAATGGGCGGATGGTGAAGGAATATGTAGCGTTAGTACACGGCACACCGCCGGAGCGCGGTGACTGGGAAGACTTGCTGTTCAAGGACAGCCGCAGAAACAAGGTCTTCGTGGTAGACAGGATGCGCAGCGGGGTCAAATCTGCCCGACTGGAATACACCCGTTTGACACAGGATGACCCTGCCCTGGTACGCATCCGGCTGCATACCGGACGCAGTCACCAGATCCGGGTACAATTCGCCAGCCGGGGATTTCCGCTGGTGGGAGATCACAAGTACGGCGCAAGAGACCAATCCCCTGCCCCTATGCTATTCTCCTGCTGCATCACCTTCCCCTACAAGGGAAAAGAAATGCGCTTTGAACAGTTGCCACAGTGGTGGATTCCGGCAAATATTTCGGGCGGATAATATCCGCCCCTACGCTTCTATTGCGATATGAAAAGAGCGCACTGAAATTCAGTGCGCTCTTTTGATTTGGTATCTTATCAGACCAGCTCGATGACTGCCATTTCAGCAGCATCGCCGCGGCGTGCGCCGGTACGGGTCACTCTGGTGTAGCCGCCGTTACGGTCAGCATACTTGGGAGCGATCTCCTTGAACAGCTTCTGTACCACGTCTTCCTTGGTCACGTAAGCCATAGCTCTGCGGTAAGCAGCCAGGTTGCCCTTCTTGCCCAGGGTGATCATCTTCTCAACCACGGGCTGTACTTCCTTTGCGCGGCAGAAAGTGGTCTCCATCTTGCCGTTCTCCAGCAGATCGGTAACCTGCTGACGCAGCAGGGCTTTTCTCTGTGCGCTGGTCTTACCCAGTTTACGAGTGCCGAACATGAACGTTTCCTCCTCTTAGGTTAGTTGTTGCTGCCAGAATCTTCACTGGCCAGGGACAGACCCATCATCTCAAGCTTTTTCTGCACTTCGTCCAGAGACTTCTTGCCCATATTACGCACCTTCATCATATCCTCACCGGTCTTGCTGATCAGATCAGCAACGGTGTTGATATTGGCACGCTTCAGGCAGTTGAAGCTGCGGACGGACAGGTCAAGCTCATCGATGGTCATAGCAAGCTTGGTGTCGGGGCGATCGGTGTTCTTCTCCACCACGGTAGAGCCTGCGCCGACAGTGTCAGACAGATTCGTGAATACCGTCAGGTGGTCAGACAGGATCTTTGCACCCAGAGACACTGCATCCTTGGCAGTGATGGTGGAATCTGTCCAGACCTCAAGGGTCAGCTTGTCGAAGTCGGTCTTATCGCCGACACGCGTGGGCTCCACTGTATAATTGACCTTCTTAACAGGCATATAGATGGAGTCGATGGGAATCACACCGATCACGGTCTGGGCGGACTTGTTACGGTCAGAGGAAACATAGCCGCGACCCTGGGACAGGGTGATCTCCATATTAAAGGTTGCATCGGGACCCAGAGTGCAGATATGCAGCTCGGGGTTCAGGATCTCCACCTCGCCATCAGCCTTGATGTCACCCGCAGTGACCTCGCAGGGACCAACTGCGTCGATGTATACGGTCTTAGTGCCCTGGCAGTGCAGCTTCATGATCATCTGCTTTACATTCAGAACGATCTCAGTCACATCCTCGGTAACACCGGGGACTGTGGAGAACTCGTGCTGCACACCGGCGATCTTCACAGAAGTCGCCGCGTAGCCGGGAAGGCTGCTGAGCAGAATCCGGCGCAGGGAGTTACCCAAAGTCATACCGTAACCGCGTTCCAGAGGCTCTACGACATACTTGCCGTAGGACGGATCCTCTGCGGAATCCATACAAGTGATGCGAGGTTTTTCAATTTCTACCATGAATCTTAACCCTCCTTCTTAAGTGTGTGGGGTGTAGAATGCACCCCACATTTGCACATATGCGAACAAATAGGGTGTCGATTATCTGGAGTACAACTCGACGATCAGGTGCACAGCGATGTCGAAGTCGATGTCCGCCTGAGTAGGCATAGCAACGACCTTACCGGTGAGGGTATTCTTATCGCGGTCCAGCCACTTGGGAGCGGCAACAAAAGCGTCGTCCTCCTTCAGCTTCTTGAAGAAGCTGTTGGATGCGCTCTTCTCGCACACAGAAACAACGTCGCCGGTCTTTACCAGATAGCTGGGGATATTGACGCGGTTACCGTTCACGGTGAAATGACCGTGGTTCACCAGCTGACGCGCCTGACGGCGGGAGTTGGCAAAGCCCAGACGGTAGACAACATTGTCAAGACGGCGCTCAACAAAAGTCAGCAGCACCTCGCCGGTGTTACCCTCGGCGCGGGTAGCCTTATCGTAGTAGTTACGGAACTGCTTCTCCTGAATGCCGTAAACAAACTTAACCTTCTGCTTCTCAGTCAGCTGAGCAGCATATTCGGACTTCTTAGCTCTTCTCTGGCCGCCGGGGTTCTTGTTGGAAGTCTTGGA
>JAZOCJ010000034.1:0-2125 GCA_045596405.1 Faecousia sp.
GAATAATTTGCTTCTAGCAATATTACTCAAGAATTTTCGTTGGCTTAAATTCGTTATACACGAAACTTAAACAATTCATCAATTGTCCAAGGTGTTTGTTCGTCTTTGCGTTATTCAATTTACAAGGTACAGCTGCCGCCCTCCCGGTACCCCGTTCATCGGACAGCTTGCATATGATACCACCCAACGCCGCATTTGTCAAGGGTTTTTTTGAATTTTTTTCGCTTTTTTTACCGCGTTTTTCGACCTTGGGAATTCTGTCGATTTTCCCAAGACTTCCCATTGTTTTTTGTGCAAAAGCACCATCACTGGCGGTCAGAGATATTGCTGGTTATATCGGTCAGGGCGTCCGCCGCATCCATAGCGCTCTCCTCTCTGGATGCCAGATCCCCCAGCCTGGTCATACCACAGATGCGTCCGTCCTCCACCACCGGGAGCCGGAGGATCTGCTGCCTGCCCATCAGGTGCGCCGCCACTCCCGCTTCCATATCGGGTTTCACCGACAGCACCTGTCCGGTCATAATCTCCCGGACTGTGGTGGTGGCAGGAGAACGGTTGGAGGCGATACACCGGGTCACCAGATCCCGATCCGTTACCAGCCCGCAGACCTTGTCATCGTCGCCGCAGACCGGCAACGCCCCTATATTATAATGTGTCAGCGCTCTTGCCGCCACCTCCACCGTCTCCTCCGGGTGGATCTTGATCACCGCGTTGGTCATAATATCCCGTACTTTCATACTTTTCCCTCCTGTTCTGAGCAGATATGGGTAGTATTGGCAAAACAGGATGGTGTTATACCTGTGAATGTGATAAAATTACTGTAAGATTTTTCGCAGGAACGGTATTGTATAGGTGAAGGAGGGATTCCTATGGAAGCAAATGATATTCTGGAGCTGCTTTGGAACCGGGCTGAAAATGCCATTGACGCCCTGTCCGCTAAATTCGGAAAACGGCTGCTGGCCACAGCCATCTCCATCACCGGCAGCGCAGAGGATGCAGAAGAAGTAGTCAGCGACACATATTTGACTTTATGGAATAGCATCCCCCCGGAGCGGCCCGTTTGCTTCGAGGGCTTCGTCTACCGGACCGGACGGAATCTCGCCTTGAAAAAACTCCGCTTTCTAAGCGCGCAAAAGCGGAGCAGCCCGTACGCCGTATCTTTGGACGAGCTGGCAGAATGCATACCCGGCACCTCTATGGAGGACACAATGGATGCCCGAACCCTCGGGCGCGCCATCAATGCATTCCTGTCCACCCTCAGCGACGAAAACCGCAGGATCTTCCTGCGCCGCTATTGGTTTGGCGACAGTGTCAAGCAAATCGCCGCCGATCTACGGCTTACTGAGGGCAATATATCCGTCCGGCTCAACCGCATCCGAAACAAGCTGAAAGCTTATTTGATCAAGGAGGGGATCTTTCTATGAAACGCAAGCTGATGGAAGACGCACTGGAATATATTGACGAAAGCTACCTTGCCGATGCCATTGCACCGAAAAAGAATAGACTTCGCCTGCCGTGGGTGGGCGCAGTGGCTGCCGTTCTGGCTGCCGCCATCACCGTGGGGCTTTTTCTCCGACCTGCCGCTGTGCCGGTACAGGCACACGGGCTGTTTGCTGCCCCCAGCTATCCCCAGATGGCACCCTACCCCACTGACTACGATGACGACGGATACTCCCAATGGCGGCAAAGCGAACGTGCACAGCACAACCAGCCGCCAAACTATCAGGCGGGTACTGAGGACTTTTTCAACCGCAGCATCACCCAATTTCTTTCCGGCAACAACGAGAAAAACATTGCCTATTCCCCTTTGAACGTCTATATGGCGCTTGCCATGCTGGCACAGACCGCAGACGGGGAGAGCCGGCAGCAGCTGCTGTCGCTACTGGGCAGCAACAGCATGGAGGCACTGCGTACCCAGGCAGGACATATGTGGAATGCCCACTACTGGAACGACGGTCTGTCCACCTCTGTGCTTGCCAGTTCCCTCTGGCTGCAGGATGGCTACACCTTTAATAAAGAGACCGTCGGTCACCTGACGGACAGCTTTTATGCTTCCGTATACCAGGGAGAACTGGGCAGCGATAAAATGAACGCTTCCCTGCGAGCCTGGCTCAACGAGAACACC
>JAZOCJ010000035.1:0-26222 GCA_045596405.1 Faecousia sp.
ATAGCTTTTAATATAATTGAATAGTTCGTGTTGATTGTTATGTGGGTCCACCTGTTCCCATCCCGAACACAGAAGTTAAGCACATATACGCCGACAATACTTGGCGGGCGACTGCCCGGGAAGATAGGTAACGCGAACACAGAACTCCACTACTTCGGTAGTGGAGTTTTTGCTATGTTGCGATGTGGGTTTACCTGCATAGCGACAGAAGATCCCCGGCCGTTTGGTCGAGGATCTTCTGTTGCAACAGTTATATTGAGCGGTTGCATATTTTATTTCTGATATTTTCCTTTGGGAAGGACATTCAGCTTGGGCTTATAGACTGCTACATAGAGTGTGCCTAAAATTACAAAGCAGGCGAGGCTGACTTTCCAGCCAATGGAGAAGGCCTTGTTTTCATAGGAGAATGTGACTGTATGCTCGCCCTCTGTCAGGAGCAGACCCACCATAGCGTTTCCAATGGTGATAGTCTGTGCGGGTTTGCCATCTACTTCAGCGACCCAGTTTCCGTTTTGGGGGATAGAAGTGTAGAGCACGCCGTCACGGTCACAGTCGATCGTACCTTCAATTAATGTGTTGCGGAAGGTGGTCAGCTTCAGCGTGGATGCTGCGAGGACATCATATGCGTTGCGGAACAATTCTTCGTTGAGGATACCTGCGTAGATGCGGATGGTGCCGCTTTCACTTTTTTTGCAGGTTAGTCTGACCTCAATGCTGTCGCCCGGTTTTACATTGCTGACCGACAGTGTCTGCGGTAAGCTATAAGTTTCTGAGTACAGCTCCGTGCCGTTTTTGTAAACAGAGAAGTTGTTTTTTGCGGACAGATTCAGATCGATACACACCAGCCCTTCGGAATTTGCCACATAAGTGTAGGTGATGATTCCGGACTTGTCCGTTGTCTTATAGCTGCAATAGCCGGTCTGGGATGTGTTGTTGACGGGGACGGTGGTGGAGGAGATATCGGCATTCATATAATTCCAATATGCTCCCGATACACCGGAAGCGGCTGTCAGCAGATCATTCTGGAACATCAGGGGGCTTTTTTTGCTGCCGAAGTCCACATTGACAAGCTGGGTGTTTGCAAGGAAACCGAGGGGAAGGTAGGCGTTATTTTCCAGAAGATGCACATTTCCGTAATGATGCAGGTCGTCAAAGTACGGGTTTTCTTCCACTCTTCCGTCCCGCTCCAGCATATACTTAAGATTCAGGAACAGGTTGGCGATGGGGGAGCTTTCCTCGAAACAGTAACGGTTGTAGGTGTTTTTTGCGCCGTAGCCCAGCACCCGCATAAACTCTGTGACTTGAACATTGGCAGAACTGGTAAAGGTGGAGATGCCGTGATACCCATTCAATGCGCCGTCGTTCAGAGTCTGGGAATGGGTGACTTCCGTACGGTAGAAGAGGTTGTCTTCTTCCCGTTCTTTCATATACCGGATCATGGATTCAGTATAGGTTGTACCTCTGGGATATCCCACGGTGCTGGTTCTGGAAAAGGAGGTGCCGAAGTTTACCAGATTCATAACCAGTTCCACCACCATAATGCTGCACAGGATCGTGCCGGACCAATTTCTTCTGGATGCGCATTCTGCTCTGAAACGCTTTCTTTTTTTCCAGTCAGCGCCTTTGGGAAGTGTTCTCCGGGCGCACAGACAGAACAGGGCGGTGAAATACAGCAACAGGAAAATGCCATTGTATGCCCAGAAGACCGTATCGCTTAGATCGTTGGGGCAGAACACAATAATGAGAGAAAGTGCCGCGGCGATGAGTATCTGCCAAGACTGGAAACTGTGCCGCATCAGGTAAGCCCGATATGCCATATACAGCATCACGAAGCTGTACAGGAAACTGAACCGGTAGGGGATCATATTGGGGAAGTGAAAACCGTGCCAGATATAATCCAGCTGCCGGAGGATAAAACTCAGGGAGAAGAACAGAAGCATTAGAACACTGCACAGCTTGTCCCGCAGCCGCACCCGGGTACTTGTGAGGAACAGGAACGACAGTGCGGTGGTGATCACGCCGCAGTAAAGATTGGGAAGACCTTCCTTGAAGGTGGGGGTCAGACCGCCGTTCATATTTCCGGCTACCTGCCGCATGGCATCCAAAAGACCGAGCCAGGTGTGCTTGCTGACGATATTCAGCCGGAAACCTTGAGGGAAGGTGTTGATGCTGGATTGGGTGGTTTGGAGTGCCGCCAGTGCGGGAAGCTCCAGAATGGCAGTCATACCGATTGCCAGGGCGGAGAAGAGTGCCATACAGCCCAGGTCTGTCAGAAACCGCTTGATCCCTTTCCATCGACAGATCTCGTAGCAGAAAAAGAAGAGCAGAATAAAGATACAGGTGAACAGACCGATATAGTAATTCGCGAAGATCGACAGAAACAGTGTGACGGTGTACAGGATAAACTTTCTGCTTTTCAGAAGGGACACAGCGCCCAGCACTACCAGGGGGAGCAGTGCAAAGGTGTCCATCCACATCACATTCCACTGATATCCCAGCGCCCATGCACAGGTGGCGTAGAAGCAACCAAACAGGACTGTGGAGAAATCTTCCTTCCGAAAGATCTTATTCAGGAAGATGGAAAAGAACAGACTAGCAAGTCCAATTCTTATCGGCACCAGCAGGGAAAAGAAATCCAGAAGCCAGCCTTCGGGAACAAGGACGCTGAGCAGATTCAGCGGGGAAGCCAGATAGTAGGAGATCAGTCCCAGGTAATCCATACCCATACCCACATCCCAGCTGTAAAGAAGGGAGTCGCCGGACAGGAGCGCTTTCCGATAGGCGACAAAGAACGGATAGTATTGGTGGTACTGGTCGGAATACAGCATGGAATATGTGCCAAAGGGCCTTATTTTGCTGAGGATCATAAAGACCAGCATACCAAAAACCGGAAGCAGGAAGGCAAGGAATGGATAATTCCACTTTTTTTCGTTAAGCGTTGGTGATTTCATAACATTTCCCCCGGATTGTAAACTATTCTTAGTGTATCACATTATTTCCCGAGGGTAAAGAACTTATAAAAAATTTTACATATATTATAAACGCAGGGAAGAATGTGAATTCTTCCCTGCGTTGCGCTCGTTATAGAATCAGGCAGATGAGTCCGGTAGCGCCTTCGTTGACGATTCGCGTCAGACTGCCACGGAATTTGGCGCGGACATCTTCCGGGGTGCGTACCAGCTTGGAGGCAAGCCCCTCCTGGATCATATCGTAGACGGATTTTCCGAAGATATTACTCTCCCACAGTTTTTCCGGCGCCTCTCCGGACAGGTAGGAGATCAAATCCTGGGATTGCTTTTCGTCTCCCACCATGGGACTGATCTCGGTGTCGATATCTACACGGATCATATGGATCGATGGTGCTCCTGCTTTCAGCTTGACCCCGAATGTGCCGTTTTTACGCAACAGCTCCGGAGGCTCTAGCTGCATTTCCGCCGCGGTGGGCATCACAATGCCATAACCGGTCGCTTTCACCGAGGAAAGGGCATCGGCGATCTTATCATATTCCTGCTTGATAGCAGAAAGCTGGGTCAGCAGATCCAGAAGCTGGGCATCATTCCGGATAGTGATCCCGGCTTTATTGCTCAGTATATCATAGAACAGCTTTTCGGGGAAACTCAGCGCGCAGGAGACCGTTCCTGTAGCCAAGTCGATATTACGGATGGAGAAGTCCAGCACCTGCTCCAATTCCTTAAGCTGTGCCAGAGTGACCTCTGCCTGCCCAAGGGTGGATATTTCATCCGCGCGCTGCAGCAGCGCCTGATACAAGGCACTTTTCACGGGATCATCAGGATCTAAGGCATCCATCCATCGGGGCAGATATACCTGCAACTGACGCATTGGGAAGGCGTATAGAATCTGCTTGAGAAGATCGCAAATGTCTTTGGTATCCAGGGCTTGACAATCCGCAATGGCAGCGTGGATGCCCAACTCCCGATGAAGGGATTCCTGCACTGCCCGCGCATCCTCTCCGGCTGGGTTGCGGCTGTTGATGATCACCAGAAAAGGCTTTCCGGTGGCTTTCATATCTGCGATCGCCCGGCGCTCAGCGGTGATGTAATCCTCCCGGGGGATGTCGGTGACTGTTCCGTCTGTGGTAACCACGATGCCAATGGAACAGTGTTCCTCCATCACTTTTTTTGTGCCAAGCTCTGCCGCATCCGTCATAGGGATCTCGTAGTCGTACCACGGGGTGGTGACCATTCGGGGGACGCCGTCTTCCTCAGCCCCGGTAGCACCGTCTACCATATAGCCCACAGAGTCGATCATCCGTACCCGCAGCTGGGCAGTGCCGTCCGGGGAGATCTCTACTGCCTCTTCCGGAACAAATTTCGGCTCGCTGGTCATAATCGTTTTGCCGGAGCCGCTTTGGGGCAGCTCATCCTTCGCCCGTTCCTTGCGGTAGGGGTCATCAATATTAGGGATGACCAATTCCTCCATAACCCGTTTGATAAATGTGGATTTTCCGGTTCGTACCGGACCGACCACACCGATGTAGATATTGCCGCCGGTTCTGGCGGCAATGTCCTTGTAAATCGTTTCCATAGCCAGCCTCCTTTTCCGGCAGGAAGGGAAGCTCCTGCCACGGTCTACCATAGGGTATGTCCGTTGTGGGACAAATAGAACGCCTGTACCCAGCCAAAAAGCGCGTTTTTCGTTAAAATAATGTTTGACAAATTCCGTAAGAGCCTATATAATATCAAGGTATGACTGGAAAGAGGGGGAAGAGTATGCTGTTAGGGCTGTCTAAAATCATTGACTGTCCCGGAGCATCGGTCTCCTTTGAAACCAGTATCGATCTGAGCGATCTTCAGTTTGGGACCTGTTACCCGGTCAGCGAGCCTGTTTTTGCATCCGGCACGGTGCGCAACACAGCAGGTGTTCTGGTGATGACCGGAAACATCACGACCCGGCTGCACGGTGTATGTGACCGCTGTGCATCTGAGTTTACATCGGATGTCGAATTTCCCATCGATGTGGTGTTGGTAACAGAGCTGACCAATGAAGATAGTGAGGATGAATGGGTCTTCCCGCTGGAAGCGGATGCGGCAGATTTGGAGGATATCGTGCGGACGGTGTTCGTGCTGAATTTGGATTCCAAGCTGCTGTGCAAGCCGGATTGCAAGGGACTTTGCTGCCGTTGCGGCAAGAACTTGAATGAAGGTCCTTGCGGCTGCCAGAAGGAATTAGATCCCCGTTTTGCTGCTTTAAGGCAGCTTCTCGATAAGTAAGTATTAGAATGCTGCCCCCAAAAGCAGTTCGACCAAGGAGGTGTCATCCATGGCTGTTCCTAAGTGTAAAGTGTCCAAGGCCCGCCGCGATAAGCGCCGTGGTTCCAACTGGAAGCTGTCTGCTCCCAGCGTAGCAGTGTGCTCCAAGTGTGGTGAGCCTGTCATGCCTCACAGAGCGTGCAAGGCTTGCGGCAACTACAATGGCCGTCAGGTTCTGGCTGCCAAGGCTGACTAAGGCAGGAAAAAAGCGTAAGCTGAGAGGAAGGCAGTATTGCCTTCCTCTTTTTCCGTATTGTCAGTGTGAATGTTTTGTGAATTGGTACATTTATCATTGATTTGCAGTGACTTTTGTGCCATAATATAGAAAACAGTTTTGCGGAAGGAGTGATTTTCCATGGCAAAACCTTTGGTTGCCATTGTTGGCAGACCCAATGTGGGAAAATCCATGCTGTTCAATAAGCTTACCGGACACCGCACCTCCATTGTGGAGGATACCCCCGGCGTTACCCGGGACCGGATCTATGGCGATTGCGAGTGGTGTGGAAGATCGTTTTCCCTGGTGGATACCGGCGGTATTGAGCCGGGTACTGACAGTGATATGCTGAAATTTATGCGCCGTCAGGCAGAGATCGGTATCGAATTGGCGGACTGCATCGTAATGGTCACCGATGTGCGTTCCGGCGTGACCGCCGCGGATGAGGATGTGGCGACCATGCTGCGCAAATCCGGAAAGCCCGTGGCTCTTGCAGTGAATAAGTGTGATTCTGTCGGTCCTGTGAATCCCGATGTGTATGAATTCTACGGTCTGGGGATCGGTGATCTGTTTGAGGTATCTGCCGTCCACGGACACGGCACCGGCGATCTGCTGGACTGGTGTCTGGCGAACATGCCTGAGGATGAGGAAGAGGAAGAAGAAAGCGATATTATCAAGGTCGCTATCGTGGGCAAACCCAATGTAGGAAAGTCCAGCCTTCTGAACCGGATCCTGGGCGAGGAGCGGGTAATCGTGTCCAATGTGGCAGGTACGACCCGGGATGCCATCGACTCCGAGTTTGAGAACGAGACCGGAAAGTACTGCTTTATCGACACTGCGGGTATGCGCAGAAAGAGCAAGGTCGATGACCTGATCGAGAAGTACTCCAATATGCGCACCATCAGTGCCATCGAGCGGGCGGATGTGTGTCTGATTCTGATCGATGCCAATGACGGCGTAACAGAGCAGGATACCAAGATCGCAGGTCTTGTCCATGAGGCGGGCAAGGCGGCGGTGATCGTTGTCAACAAATGGGATGCGGTAGAAGACAAAGAAACGAATACTATGCGCGATAAAGAACTGGCAGTGCGCGAAGGACTGAGCTATATGCTGTATGCGCCTGTGGTGTTCCTGTCTGCGCTCACCGGTCAGCGGGTAGACAAGCTGTTCCAGGTCATTCAGGATGTGTATGCCCAGAATACCAGCCGCATTACCACCGGCGCACTGAACAGTGTCCTGGCAGATGCCACGGCACGGGTGCAGCCGCCTACGGACAAGGGTCGCAGACTGAAGATCTACTATATGACCCAGGCGGGTACGAAACCGCCCCATTTTGTGATCTTTTGTAATGACGCCAGACTGTTCCACTTCTCCTATCAGCGGTATCTGGAAAACCAGATCCGGGAAGTGTTTGGCTTGCAGGGAACACCGGTTAGGATCACCATCCGCCAGAAGGGCGATAAGGAGGAATGACCATGTGGCTTTCTGTTTTGACAGCCGTACTGGTTGGCTACCTGCTGGGCAATCTCAACGGTGCAGTCTGCATATCGGCCATGATGAAAGATGATGTGCGGGAACACGGAAGCGGAAATGCAGGTCTTACGAACTTTATCCGCAACTATGGTGCGGGCAGAGCCAGCTTTGTTATTCTCATCGATGCGGGTAAGGCCGTTCTGGCCTGCCTGACCGGCGGCTTGCTGCTGGCGCCTTATGGTTATTATGTGGAAGGTGCAGCCATCGGTGGCGTGGCAGTGATGCTGGGACACGACTTTCCGGCACTGTTGGGCTTTAAGGGCGGCAAGGGGATCTTGAGCGGTCTGTTTATTGCGGTTATGGTAGACTGGCGGATCGCGCTTCTCATTCTGGCGGTCTTTGCTACTGTGTATCTGCTTACCCAATATGTATCCCTGGCTTCTGTGCTGGCAGCAACCACCTTTGGTATCGCCTTTGCGGTGCTTCATATCGGCAATCCGGTGGTGCTGGCATGTGGTTTGTTTATGGGTGCGCTGACGGTGTTTATGCACCGGGGAAATATTGCCCGGTTGCTGAAAGGACAGGAACGGAAAACGAACCTGTTTGGAAAAGGGGAGAACAGCAAATGAAAACAGCGGTCATTGGCAGTGGTGCCTGGGGCACAGCCCTTGCACTCTGCCTGCATAAGAACGGTCACCAAGTGACGCTTTGGACCTTTGAAAAAGAAATCGTGGAGCAGATGCGCACCACCCGAAAAAATCCCCGGCTTCCCCAGGTAACATTGCCTGAGGAGATTCAGATCTCTTCTGACTATGCGTGTGTTTCCGGTTGCGAGCTGGTTGTGATCGCCTGCCCGTCGTTCCCGATCCGTAGTGTTAGCCGTGGCGTAGCTCCGTATCTGGATAAGGATACAGTGCTGGTCTCTGTCACCAAGGGTATTGAGCAGGGAACACATCTGCGGATGAGCCAGATCGTGGAGCAGGAGACAGGGGGACAGGTGGTGGTGCTTACCGGTCCCAGCCATGCTGAGGAGGTGGCGCAGGCACTGCCCACCGGTTGTCTGGCGGCCTGTGAGGATCGGGCTTTGGCAGAATTTGTACAGGACGCATTTATGTCGGACACCTTCCGGATCTACACAAGTCCTGATGCAGTGGGTGCTGAGCTGGGTGCGGCGTTGAAGAATGTAATCGCTTTGTGTGCCGGTGTTACCGACGGACTGGGCTATGGCGACAATACCAAGGCGATGCTGATGACCCGGGGGCTTACGGAGATCGCCCGCCTTGGCGTGGCGATGGGCGCCCGGAAGGAGACCTTTACAGGATTGTCCGCAGTGGGAGATCTGATCGTTACCTGTACTTCCATGCATTCCCGAAACCGCCGTGCCGGTATTTTGATCGGACAGGGTATGGATCCTAAGGCGGCGATGCAGGAAGTCGGCGCAGTGGTCGAGGGCTATTATGCAGCGGCATCTGCCTGGGAATTGGCAAAAGAACAGAATGTGGACCTGCCTATCGTAAACGCGGCGTACCGCGTTCTCTACGAGGGCGCGAGTGCCAAGGATGTGGTGCGGGATCTGCTGCACCGTCAGGGTCGTGCGGAGTCGGAAGACCCGGGCTGGCTGTAAACTATATCAGAAAATAAGAGCGGCACTACCGAAGGTAGTGCCGCTCTGTCCTGAAAACAAAAAAAGGCATTGCCGAAGCAATGCCGTAATTGATTGCAGGGAATTAGACAGCCCGCTCAACCTTGTTGGAACGGAGGCATCTGGTACAAGCGTACACATGGCACGGAGTACCGTTGACAATGGCCTTGACCCGCTTCACATTGGGCTTCCAGGTTCTGTTGGAACGTCTGTGGGAGTGGGAGACCTTGATTCCGAAGGTAACGCCCTTACCACAATAATCACACTTCGCCATTCACTGCACCTCCTATCCGTCCATATGATGGCTCGTTAAAATTGCGCCTGATTGCAAGCGCTTTGATATGATACCAAAGTTTACAGAAAAATGCAAGTGTTTTTTGCAATTTTTTTTGTTTTTTCAAAATAATGTTGATATTCCTTCCTGTGAAAGGTATAATAGCCCCGAAGAGAAACAAAAAGGGGGAGCGGTCATGACCGATATGTATAGTGTGCCCTTGACGACCCTGGTAAGAGAATTTCACCTGGAGGTCATATATGCAGCCACGGATTACGATAACATCCGGCTGACAGTGGAAGATGTGGCGCGTCCCGGTTTGCAGCTGGCGGGCTACTTTGACCATTTTGAGCCTATGCGCCTTCAGGTGCTGGGCAATGTGGAGTCCAGTTATTTGCAGAAGCTGGATCCCACGGAGCGCGCCATTACATTTGACCGGCTGTTTTCCTATAAGATTCCTGCACTGCTGATCGCCCGGGATCTGCCCATAGACCCCCTGTGTATGGAGATGGCTAAGAAACACAATATCACACTGCTGCGCAGTCGCGAGGTCACCAGCACCGTTGTCTCCGCGATCATCGCCTACCTGAAGGCGGCATTGGCACCCCGGATCACCTGGCACGGTGTTCTGGTAGAGGTGTACGGTGAGGGATTACTGCTCATCGGCGACAGCGGCATCGGCAAGAGTGAGGCGGCTGTGGAGCTTCTCAAGCGCGGTCACCGTCTTATCGCTGACGATGCGGTAGAGATCCGTAAGGTCTCCAGTAATTCCATTGTAGGCACGGCGCCGGAGCTGATCCGCAATTATATCGAATTGCGTGGTATTGGCATCGTCAATGTGGCAAAGCTGTTTGGTATGGGTGCGGTTAAGGCGGAAAATGAGATCAATCTGGTAGTCAATATCGTTCCCTGGAATACCCAGAAGGAGTATGACCGGCTGGGTCTTGAGGAACAGCATATGGATATTCTGGATGTAAAGATCCCTATGAATACCATTCCCATCACGCCGGGCAGAAACCTGGCAGTGATCCTGGAGACGGCGGCGATGAATAACCGCCAGAGGAAGATGGGCTATAATGCTGCATTGGAGTTCACACAGCAGATGGATCGCCATTTTGAGGCGGCGGCAGACCAAAATCCGTGAGGTAGTATGAAAGAATTTGTGATCGGAGCCAATGATGCGGGGCAGCGCCTGGACCGGTTTTTAGCAAAAGCAGTGCCCCTGCTTCCGGCATCCCTTGCCCAGAAATATATTCGCATTAAGCGCATTAAGCGTAACGGCGCCCGGGTGGAACGGGATACCCGTTTACAGACCGGGGATGTGTTGCAACTGTACATCAATGATGAGTTTTTCGATACTCCCCGGGAGAACAATGCGTTTCTCACGGTGGCATCGCCCAAGCTTTTCACCGTCTATGAGGACGAAAACATCCTGCTGGTGGATAAGCGACCGGGACTTGCTGTCCATCCCCACGACGGGGCGGAGTACGGGAGGACGCTGATCGACCATATTCAGGCTTATCTGTATCAGAAGCGGGAATGGAATCCCCGGGCAGAGAACGGTTTTGCCCCGGCGCTGTGTAACCGGATCGACCGCAATACCGGTGGCATCGTCATCGCGGCGAAGACCGCGGAGGCGCTCCGGGTGCTGAATCAGAAGATCAAGGACCGGGAGCTGGATAAGCGGTATCTTGCCATCGTGGAAGGCGCACCCAAGCCTGCCACGGGAAGCCTTAAGGGCTACCTGTTTAAGGATGCCAAAAAGAACAGAGTCTTTGTTACCAATGTACCCCAGGCGGGTGCCAAGACCTGCCAGACCAATTACCGCACACTGGCAAGCCGCAACGGGCTTTCTTTGGTGGTGTGCGAGTTGATCACCGGAAGAACACATCAGATCCGTGCTCAATTCGCCCACGCCGGTCATCCCTTGCTGGGAGATGGGAAGTACGGCAAGCTGGATAAGCGTTATGACCGAACCTATCAGGCGCTTTATTCCTATAAGCTTACCTTTTGTTTTACCACAGATGCGGGGGAACTGAGTTACCTGCAGGGAAAGAGTTTTCAGGTGGACAAGGTGGACTTTGCAGAGGAGTATTTTCCGGGCGTTTCATTGAAATAAAAATCGGCAGACCTGTGGGTCTGCCGATTTTTTATAATACTTCCGTAATTGTTCCGCCGCCGATGACCAGATCTCCATCGTACAGCACCACAGCCTGTCCGGTGGTGATGGCCCGTTGGGGCGCATCAAATTCCACTCTTGCATAGCCGCTGTCTTCCGGGTAGACCGTGGCAGGCTGTTCTGTGTGCCTTGACCGCAGTTTTGCTTTGACCCGCAGGGGCGCGTCCGGTGCGGGGAAGGGAAGCCAGTTCCAGTCGGTTGCGCGAAGCGTCCGCCGAAATAAGGCTTCGTTGGGGCCGACTGTGACGGTGTTTTGTGCCATATCCTTACCGCACACATAAACCGGCTCTCCCATGGCAAGCCCCAGACCCTTGCGCTGGCCGATGGTGTAGCTGACAGCCCCGGCGTGTTGTCCCACCACCGAGCCATCCATATCTAGGAAATCGCCTGCGGGATACTGCTTGCCGGTGTAGCGCTGCAGAAAAGCCATATAGTCACCGTCCGGAACAAAGCAAATATCCTGACTGTCCTGCTTTCGGGCGTTGAGAAAGCCTTGCTCCTCGGCAATGGCGCGTACCTGCTCCTTGGTCAGATCCCCTAAGGGGAATGCAATGTGCGCCAGCTGCTGCTGTGTCAGGCTGGCGAGAAAATAGGACTGATCCTTTGCGGTGTCTGCGGCCTTATACAGAAGATACCGACCGGTATGGGGATCTTGCTGAATTCTGGCGTAGTGACCGGTAACGATCCGGTCGCAGCCCAGTGTCAGCGCCTTTTGCAGCAGATTCTCAAATTTCAAATAGCGGTTGCAATCGATGCAGGGGTTGGGGGTGTCCCCGAGCTCATAGCTGCGCACAAACTTGTCCACCACCTTTTCCCGAAAGGCATTTGTGGCGTTGAACACATAAAACCGCATCCCCAGCCGATTGGCAACACTGCGGGCGTCTTCCACATCGTCTAAGCTGCAGCAGGTGCTCTCCTGAGATTTTCCCAGCAGTGCGTTATCGCAAAGCCGCATGGTAGCGCCGACGCAGTCAAAACCGTCCTGCAGCATAAGATATGCCGCTACGGAACTGTCGACGCCGCCGCTCATTGCGATCATAGCTTTTTGAGTCGTCATAAACAAAACGCTCCTAACAAGTACTGCTGTCATTCTATCACAGCAGTACTGTAAAAGCAAATGCTTTCCCGGCAAAATGATGCTCCAAAATGTGGACAGTGTGCAGGATGAATATGTAAACAGAGGAAGAAAAAGTAAAAAATATTAAAAATTTACAGCAATAAAAGTAACAAAGTGTAATAATTTATCAAAAAAGGGGTTGCAATCAACCGGACGGCTTGGTATAATATTCGGGAAATGACAGTGAAGGGAGCAACCGTGCGTGAAGAAAAGAATCATCAGTCTTTTGCTGGCTGTTGTGATGTTGCTGGGCGTGGTTTCGGTGGGAGTAAGTGCCGAGACCGAGACAACACAGGCCACGGAGAATACGGAAACTACAGAATCGACAGAAGCTTCCACAGAAGCGGCTACTGAGCCGTCTACAGAACCTGCGACGGAGCCGGTAACGGAGCCTTCTACGGAGCCCACCGAGCCTTCCACAGAGCCTCCGGTGCCCGAGGAGCCGGATACCGGCTTCCACGCCAGTGATGCGTGCATTGCCATCCTGAAGGCGGAGGAAGGCTTCAGCAGAGTGCCTTACTGGGATTATGCCCAGTATACCGTTGGATACGGCACACGGTGCCCGGATGACAAGCTGGAAGAGTACACCAAAAACGGAATCACAGAGGAAGAGGCGGAGATCCTGCTCCGTAACGCCCTCAATGGCTTTGAGGAGAGCATCAACAAGAAGCTGATCGAGCGGCACGGTCTTACGGTGACCCAGAATCAGTTTGATGCGATGCTGCTGTTCTCCTATAACTGCGGCACAAGCTGGCTTACAAGCAGCACCAATGACAACCTGCGTAAGGCGATCATCGCTGGTGCAACCGGCAACGAACTCATCGACCGGTTTACAAGATGGTGTAATGCCGGCGGTCAGATCAGAACATACCTGCTCAGACGCCGTCTGAGTGAGGCCAATATGTACTTAAACGGCGTGTATTCCCAGAGACCGCCCGAGAATTATGCATATGTGCTGTATGATGCCAACGGCGGCGTGTCCAATCCCAATGTGCAGGGCTTCGATACCAACCTGACATCGCAGATCATTCCTACGCCTACATATGAGGGTCATACCTTCAAGGGCTGGTATACTGCGGCCAACGGTGGCACATTGGTCACCGTGCTGGATGGCAGCGTAAAGAACAGCAGACTCTATGCGCACTGGGAAGCCAATGCGGGCAGCAATCCCCAGCCCCCGGCACAAGAGCCCCAGACAGGTGTTGTGATCACTATCACCGCCGCCAACTTAAATGTGCGCACAGGTGCGGGTACCAATTATCGCATCTGCGGCTCGGTCCGGAAGGGCGAGCAGTATACCATTACCGAAACCGCAAATGGCAGCGGCTACCTGTGGGGTAAATACTCCGGCGGCTGGATCTGCCTGGAATACACCAATTATGACAGCGTGACAGCAGAAAAGCCCTCCCAGCCGGAGAAGCCGCCTGTAGTGATGGGCACTGTAAAGGTGTCCTCTTATCTGTGCGTGCGCAGCGGTCCCAGCACCGGGTATTCTATCGTTGCCAAACTGAGTAACGGTACACGGGTCGAGATCTCAGAGCAAAAGGTTGTCGGCGCAATGGTGTGGGGCAAGATCCCCAGCGGCTGGGTCAGTATGGATTATATCGAGCTGGATGCCACCGAGCCTCCTGCCACAGAGCCTCCGGTGACCGAGCCTCCTGTGACGGAACCTCCTGTGACGGAACCTCCTGTGACTGAGCCTCCTGTGACGGAACCTCCTGTCACCGAGCCTCCTGTGACTGAGCCTCCTGTGACTGAGCCTCCCGTCACTGAGCCTCCCGTCACTGAGCCCCCCGTCACTGAGCCCCCCGTTACCGAGCCTGCACCCACTGTGCGGACCGGTAAGGTCAAGGTCAACAGTGTTTTGCGTGTTCGTTCCGGTCCCGGCACTTCTTACGGCGTTGCGGGATACCTGTATAACAACAATCAGGTGACCATCACAGAGCAGACAACTGTTGGCAGCACCACCTGGGGCAAGACCGATAAGGGCTGGATCAGCATGGAGTATGTTGTTCTGGATCAGACCAGCAGCGGCTCTCAGAGCGCTCCGGTGCAGAAAGAGACCGGTACAGTGACCGCAAAGCAGCCCCTGCGTATCCGCAGCGGCGCCGGTACATCCTACTCTATTGTTGGATATCTCAAGTCCAACGCCAGGGTGGAGATCCTGGAGCAGAAGACTGTGAACGGTATGGTCTGGGGCAGAGTATCCAAGGGCTGGATCAGTATGGACTACATTGCTCTGGACGGCGGTCAGCCGCCTGTGGCAGAAAAGCCCCAGAGCACGGTGAAAACCGTAACAGCAAGCTGTCTGCGCGTCCGTGGCTCTGCCGGAACAAACAGCAACATTGTTGGCTATCTGTATTCCGGCAGCAAGGTGGAGATCCTGGAGACACAAACCGTAAACGGTACGGTTTGGGGCAGAATTTCCAAGGGCTGGATCAGTATGGATTACGTGAAATAAAGCAAACCCTCCGGTTGAAATAACCGGAGGGTTTTTCTGTCTGAAATTCTGTTGTCAGGACTTGCTTTTTTTGGAGATAAACAGTATAATAAATTGATTTGTTATATTCTTTTTGTGAGAGGTTTTGCTGTGTACTTAAAAAGCTTGGAAGTGCAGGGATTCAAGTCCTTCCCGGATAAGACCATTATCCGTTTTGGCGATGATATCACTGCCATCGTTGGACCGAACGGTTCGGGAAAATCGAATATCTCCGATGCGATCCTGTGGGTAATGGGAGAGCAGAGCAGTAAGACCCTGCGTGGCGCCAAGATGGAAGACGTGATCTTTGGCGGTACACAGAAGCGCAGTGCGGTGGGCTTTGCCGAGGCAACCCTGACACTGGACAATACAGACCGCGCTCTTGCGTATGAAGCGGATGAGGTTATGATCACCCGCCGGTATTATCGCTCCGGTGACAGCGAATACTATATCAACCGCCAATCCGCCCGTCTTCGTGACATCCACGAGATGTTTATGGACACCGGTCTGGGACGGGAAGGTTATTCCAACATCGGACAGGGCAGGATCGACGAGATCCTGTCGCTGAAGAGTGCGGATCGCCGGGAGATCTTTGAGGAGGCGGCAGGTATCTCCAAATACCGTCACCGCAAAGAGGAGACCGAGCGCAAGCTTGCCCATACCGAGGTCAACCTGCTGCGCATCGGTGACAAGGTATCCGAGTTGGAGCTGCAGCTGGAGCCGCTGAAGCAGCAGTCGGAAAAGGCGAAGAAGTATCTGGAACTGAAGGAAACACTCCAGGGCGTTGAGATCGCGGTATGGCTGGATACCCTGGATAAGCTGTCCGTTGCCGCAAAGAAGGCAGAGGAGGATTACGCATCCGCGTCCTTTGTGCTGCAGCAGGCCCACGATGACCTGGACTCCCTGTATGCCCGTTCGGAGGAGCTGGGTGCAGACCTGCGCCGTCGGGATGAGGATCTGGAGAATATCCGGGTCAAGGTCAGTATGCTGGAAGCGACCCATCAGCAATTGGATGGGCAAATGGCTGTCCTGAACGGCAACATCCAGAATAACGAAGCGAATATTCAGCGAATCGAAGAGGAACTCCGGGGGCAGGAAGACCGCAGTGGCGGTATCGGCAACCAGATGGAGCAGGCAAAGCAGAGGATCGCGCAGATCGAAGACACGCTGGCGCAGAAGCAGCAGGCGCTGAATGTTCTGCAGCAGGAGCTGGCGGCGATGACAGCCAGCGCTGAGGGCATTACGAGACAGTTCCTGGAGCTGCGGGCAAAGGAGAGCACACTGACAGCGGACCTTGCAGGCAGAGAAGCCGACCTGCGGGGTCTGGAGACCAGCCTGCAGGAAAACGGACAGAGAATGCAGCAGCTGCATACAGATCTCCAGTCCGGCAAGGACAGACAGCGGGAGGCTGAGGAAAACCGGAATGCCTGCCGAAAAGAATTGCAGAAGGCGCAGGAGGAAGTCACTGCTGCCAATAATACGATCTCCGGCTACTCTCTGCGGCAGAACACCCGTACAAAGCGCCGAGATGAACTGAGCCAGGAACTTCGTGACTTGACGGCAAGCCTGGAGGGCGTCCAGGCCAAGACCCGGGTGTTCCGGGCGATGGAACGGGACTTTGAAAGCTACCAGAAATCCGTGCGCATGGTGATGCAGGAGTCCCAGAGGGGCGCTTTGCGGAATATCCACGGACCGGTATCCCGGCTGATCCGCACAGACGATACCTATACCGTTGCCATCGAGATCGCACTTGGCGGTGCGATGCAGCAGATCGTTGTGGATTCAGAGGCAGACGGCAAGGCGGCAATTTCCTTCCTAAAGCGCACCGGTGGCGGCAGAGCCACATTTCTTCCCATTGCTACCATTCAGGGCAAGACTCTGAAAGAAAACGGGCTGGATGCCTGCCGGGGCTTCCTTGGAATCGCTTCAGAGCTGGTGACCTGCGACAAGCCCTATCGGCAGATCGTTGAAAACCTGCTGGGCAGGACTGTGATCGCCGAGGATATCGATGCGGCGATTGCTATGGCGAAGAAGTATGCCAACCGGTTTAAGATCGTCACCCTGGACGGTCAGGTAATGAACCCCGGCGGCTCTATGACCGGTGGCTCTGTGAATAAGGAAGCCGGTATTTTGAGCCGTGCCAACGAGCTGGAGAAGCTCACGGCACAGGAAAAGGAATTGGAGACCAAGAAGCTTGCCTGCGAAGCAGAACTGCAGGAAGCCCAGCGGGCAGTGGATCAGGTGGAATTCCAGCTGGACGCGGCAAGAGATCAGCTGCGGGAAGCAGAGGATCAGGTGCTTCGTTTGCAAGGCGAGGAAAAGCAGCATGAGATCCTGCTGCAGGCGATCTGCGATGCAGTCGCCTCTGCACAGCGGGAATGGGATGCTCTGGAATCCAGAGAGCGCAATGACCGGGAGCGCTTCGCATCCCAACAGGCAAAGATCCAGGTCTATACCGCAGAGCTGTCCCAGACCTGTCAGTCTATTGCACTGCTGGAGGGCAGTCAGCAGGACGCCTCCCAGGCAATGGCAGGTGTTACCGAGCAGATGACCGCCCTGAAGACAGAGGAGGCGGCACTGGAGGCAGAGAGAAATACCGCCCGGAATCATATCGCGGATCTGGAGCTGCTCCGGTCTGCTATGGAGGGCGACCGGGAGAAGAAACTGGCACTGATCGATGCCATCCGGACGGATACCGACCGACTGACGGCAGAGGTCAAGACCCTGGAATCCCGTCAAAAGGAGAATGACGGAGAGACCGACCGGATGCGCCAGTCTATGACCACCGCCATGACCCAGCGATCTGAAACAGAAGCGGCAAAGACCCGTGCGGAACGGGAAGGTCAGGAGAAGAACAAGGACATTCTTAATATGGAGCGTGCCTGCGCGCTGCTGGAGCAGAAGAAGCTGACCGCCTCTATGGAGGAACGGCAGATCATCGACAAGCTGTGGGATTCCTATGAGCTGACCCCCGGCACGGCGGTGGAAAAGCGGGGACAGATCGAATCTGTCACTGCAGGCAACCGGCAGATCAGCGAGCTGAAACGCAAGATCGCCGCACTGGGCACACCCAATCTGGGCGCCATCGAGGAATATGCCCGGGTAAATGAGCGCTATACCTACCTTTCCTCTCAGCGGGATGATGTGCTGACCTCCAAGCGGGAGCTGGAGAGCATTATCCGGAACATCACCCAGGAGATGACCACCATCTTCGTGGCAGAGTTCCAGAAGATCAACCATTATTTCGGTCAGGTATTTGAGGAGATGTTTGGCGGCGGTAAGGGACAGCTGCTTCTGGAAAATCCGGAAGAGCCCTTGACCTGTGGTATTGAGATCCGGGTACAGCCTCCCGGAAAGCAGGTTAAGACCATTACGCTGCTCTCCGGCGGCGAAAAGGCATTCGTTGCTATCGCGCTGTATTTCTCCATCCTCAAGGTGCGTCCGACGCCGTTCTGTATGCTCGATGAGATCGATGCTGCCTTGGATGACCGGAATGTGGAACGCTTTGCGACTTATCTGCGGAATCTGAGCCAGAATACCCAGTTCATTGTCATTACCCACCGCCGTGGCACGATGGAATCTTCTGATGTGCTGTACGGTGTGACGATGCAGGAGCAGGGTGTCAGTAAGCTTCTGCGGCTGGATCTGAATCAGATGGAGCAGTACTTAGGCATTACCGAATAAAGGAGCAAACAATGGGATTTTTCGATAAGATCAAATCGGGACTTACCAAGACCCGGGATGCACTGGGCGCCACTTTGGGCGGTGTGTTTTCCGGCTTCAGTGAGATCGATGATGATTTCTACGACGAGCTGGAAGAAAGCCTGATCCTGGCGGATCTGGGCGTGGAAACAGCCACCAAGGTCACAGACCGTCTGCGTAAAGCGGTGCGGGAGCAACATTTGAAGACCCCGGAGGAAGCTAAGCGTGTCCTGAAGGAGATCCTTGTGGGAATGCTGCAGGTGGGTGACACGGAACTGGATCTGCGCACACAGCCCTCTGTCATTTTGGTGATCGGTGTCAACGGTGTGGGTAAGACCACTACCATCGGCAAGATCGCCACCCAGCTTGTGGGGCAGGGAAAGCAGGTGCTTCTGGTGGCCGGCGATACTTTCCGTGCGGCAGCTGCCGATCAGTTGGAAATCTGGGCAGAGCGGGCAGGCGCATCCATCGTGCGGCAGCACGAAGGGGCAGATCCTGCATCGGTTGTCTACGATGGCATCCAGTCGGCAAAAGCAAAAGGCGCAGATGTGATCATCATTGATACCGCCGGGCGTCTGCATAACAAGCAAAACCTGATGAACGAGCTCAATAAGATCAGCCGCATCGTAGAACGGGAGCTGCCCAACGCCTCCCGGGAGGTGCTGCTGGTGCTGGACGGCACAACAGGGCAGAACGGACTGATCCAGGCCAAGCAATTCAAGGAGATCGCAGGTGTCACCTCGGTGGCGCTGACCAAGCTGGACGGCACAGCCAAGGGCGGCATTGTGATCGCAGTGGCGGATGTGCTGCAGATCCCGGTGAAATTTGTGGGTGTCGGTGAGAAAGCCGATGATCTGATGCCCTTTGATGCACAAGCGTTTGTTGAGGCACTGATATAGGGAGAAAAACATGAAAGTTGTATTGGCCAGCAAGAATAAGCATAAGTTGGTGGAGATCAGCAAGATTACAGAGCAGTTTGACATCGAACTGGTGATGGAATCGGAAGTTGGCGTAGATATCGATGTGGAAGAGACCGGCTCGACCTTTGAGGAAAACTCTTTCCTTAAGGCGGAGGCGGTTATGAAAGCAACAGGTCTGCCTGCTCTGGCAGACGATTCCGGCATCGCGGTAGACGCTCTGGATGGAGCGCCCGGCATCTATTCTGCCCGGTACGGGTTTGACGACAGCCTGGATGACTGGGGAAGACTCCTTCTGCTGCTGAAGAACACGGAGAATGTACCCGACGGGCAGAGACAGGCGCAGTTCGTGTGCGTGATCACAATGGTGACACCGGATGGACAGGTGATCCAGGCCCGAGGTGAGGCCCATGGCGAACTGCTGCGGGAAGCTGTGGGACAGGGCGGCTTCGGATATGACCCTATTTTCTACTATCCGCCCTTGGGAAAATCCTTTGCCGAACTTAGCGCAGAGGAGAAAAATCAGGTCTCCCACCGGGCAGAGGCGTTAAAGCTATTTTATGGGAAGCTAAAGGAGGCAGGCTATGCTGACAAGTAAAGAGCGTGCGGAGCTGAGAGCACAGGCTAATTCTCTGGAGACTACCCTTATGGTAGGAAAAGGCGGCGTGACCGACGCGGTGATCGCCGAGGCAGAGACTCAGCTGGAAGCCCGGGAACTGGTAAAGGGCAAGGTTTTGGAGGGCGCGATGATGACTCCCCGGGAGGTCAGCGATGCTATCTGTGAAGCTACAGGAGCGGACGGCGTTGCGGTCATTGGCACCAAGTTTGTGATCTACCGCTTCAGCGAAAAGCGGCAAGCAGAGCGCAATCAGACCGGTCGTGCCAAACGCAAGCCGGAAAAGGTAAACCCTGTGCGCAAGGGCGCCCAGGCGCGTCGGCAGGCAGCCAGGAAAGTGCGCGAGCAGCGCAACGAATACTTCCGCCAGCAGGCGATTGAAAAGAGTATCGAACGGGAGAGAGAAAGACAGCTGCGGGATCGCGGATGAGCAGGTAAAGGGGAAGAGAAATGGAACGCATTGGCATTTACGGTGGTACATTCAGTCCGCCACATCTGGGGCACATCCGCGCTGCCTGTATGGCGGTGGAGCTGCTGCACCTTTCCAAAATGCTGATGATCCCTTCCTGTATCTCGCCCAATAAAGTCACGGAGAATTTTGCAACCTCGGAACAAAGATTGGAAATGCTGGCGCTGGCAACGGAGCAAGAGCCTGTGTTGGAGCTTTCAGACCTGGAGCTGCAGCGGGGCGGCGTCAGCTATACCTATGAGACTGTGGCGCAGCTGCGTGAAGTTTACCCGGATGCGGAACTCATTTTGTGCATGGGCTCCGATATGTTCGCAACATTCGAGTCCTGGCGAGAGCCTCAGCGGATTTTGCAGCAGGCATCCATCGCCGTGTTCTCCCGGGGAGAGGCGGAGGAAAACGACCGAATAACCGCTATGCAGGAAAAATTGGAAGCCCGGGGAGCGAAGATTTATCGGATCGATAATCCTGTGACCCAGATCTCCTCCACGGATATTCGGCGATTACTGCTGTTCGGATGTGCAGATCCCTTCTTGCCTGCGGGCGTAGGGGACTATATCCGCAGAAACGGACTTTACGGCACAGACCGGGACGATCGCGGACTATCTCTTGAAGAACTGGAGCAGGTGGTCACGGGGCTTTTGAAGCCCAGCCGGGTAGCCCATGTATTGGGTTGTCGGGATACGGCGGTGCAGCTGGCGAGAATCTGGGGCGTGGATGAAACAGAGGCTGCCAGAGCGGCGCTTCTGCACGATATTACCAAAGCGCTGGACGGTCCTGCGCAATTGACTTTGTGCCGGGAATATGGTATGATTCTGGATGATTTTTCCGGGGAAAACCCAAAAACCATCCATGCACTCACCGGCAGTTTGGTGGCAGATCGCATTTTTGGAGAATCGGAGCGTGTGGTTAGAGCCATCCGCTGGCATACCACCGGAAAAGCCAATATGAATATGCTTGAGAAGATCATTTATGTGGCAGACTATGTAGAGCCCAACCGGGATTTCCCTGGGGTAGAGAAGCTGCGCAGTCTGGCATATACCGATATAGACAGTGCCTTAAAACGCGGTTTGGAGATGACCTTGGCAATGCTGCAAAAGCAGGGCAGGGCGGTCTCTCCCGCATCAATGGAAGCGCTGCGTTATTTACAGCACACGAGCAGATAAACACATCGGAAAGGAAAGATGTTATGTTAACCGCAAAGGAAGTTGCCTACGAGGTAACCAAAGCCCTGGACAGCAAGAAGGGTATGGACATTAAGTTGTTGAGAATCGATGAGGTGTCCAGTCTTGCCGATTACTTTTTGATTTGCACCGGCACATCCAGCACCCACGTCAAGACATTGTGCGACCACGCGGAGTACACCTTGGAGCAGTTGGGTGAGCCTCTGCTGGGTCGGGAAGGACACCGGGGCAATTCCTGGGAGCTTTTGGATTTTGGCTCTGTTGTCGTTCATATTTTTACCGACGAGGCAAGAGAGTTCTACTCCCTTGAGCGCCTGTGGGCAGATGCTGAGCAGGTGGACCTGAGCCAGATCATCGTGGAAGAATAAAGAAAAGAGGTAGGGCAGTATGAACTACGATTTCAGTGCCATTGAAGCCAAGTGGCACAAATATTGGGAAGAGAACGATACCTTCCACACAGATGTGTGGGATTTTTCCAAGCCTAAGTACTATGTGCTGGATATGTTCCCGTACCCTTCCGGCGTGGGTCTGCATGCAGGTCACCCCGAGGGCTATACCGCTACGGACATTATGTCCCGTATGAAGCGGATGCAGGGCTATAATGTGCTGCACCCTATGGGCTACGATTCCTTTGGATTGCCTGCGGAGCAGTATGCGGTCAGCACCGGCAACCATCCCAACGGCTTTACACAGGAGAACATCAAGACTTTCTCCGCACAGCTGAAGGAGCTGGGCTTTGCCTACGACTGGTCCAAGGCAATTGCTACATCCGACCCCGATTTCTATAAGTGGACCCAGTGGATCTTCAAGAAGCTGTGGGAAGCAGGCTATGCCAAACGGATCGAAATGCCTGTGAACTGGTGTGAAGAGCTGGGTACTGTGCTGGCTAATGACGAAGTCATTGACGGCAAGTCCGAGCGGGGCGGCTACCCTGTAGTCAAGAAGAATATGATGCAGTGGGTCATCGACCAGCCTGCCTTTGCGGAAAAGCTGCTGGAAGGCCTGGACGAGATCGATTGGCCGGAATCCACCAAGGAGATCCAGCGCAACTGGATCGGCAAGTCTACCGGCGTGGAAGTGGACTTCAAGCTGGTTGGCGGCGGCGAATTCTCTATCTATACCACCTGTATCGAGACCATCTACGGCATTACCTTTATGGTCCTTGCTCCCGACGGCAAGATCGTGAAGTCGCTGATGGACCGGGTGCAGAACAGGGAAGAGGTAGAGGCGTACATTGCCGAGGCGGCAAAGAAGAGCGACATTGACCGCACCGATGCCACCAAGACCAAGACCGGCTGTCCTTTGCAGGGCGTATATGCCATTAACCCCGTCAACGGCAAGGAAGTGCCGGTGTTTATCGGTGACTTTGTGCTGGGCAATTACGGCACCGGCGCAGTTATGGCTGTTCCCAGCCATGACCAGCGTGACTTTGAGTATGCTGTTGCCCATAAGATCCCTATGATCCAGGTTATCGATGGCAGAGATGTTTCCGAGTGCGCTTTTGAGAAACAGGACTACCTGGGCAAGGGCTGCAAGCTGATCAATTCTGAGGAGTTTACCGGTCTGACTGTTGAGGAAGCCAAGGAAGCCATTACCTGCAAGCTGGAGAAGATGGGTGTTGCCAGACGGAAGAACAACTACCACTTCCGGGAGTGGATCTTTGCCCGTCAGCGCTACTGGGGCGAGCCTGTTCCCTGTGTGTATACCGAAGACGGCAAGACGGTGTTCTTGCCGGACGAGGAGCTGCCTCTGATCCTGCCGGAGCTGGAAGATTACAAGGGCAAAAACGGTCAGGCGCCCTTGGAGAATGCTACCCAGTGGAAGCAGTACGACAATAACGGCATCCGGGGCGTTCGGGAAACCTCCACTATGCCCGGCAGCGCAGGTTCTTCCTGGTACTTTATGCGTTATATCGATCCGAAGAACGACAAGGAGTTCTGCGACCAGAAGCTTCTGGAGCATTGGATGCCTGTAGATCTGTACATCGGTGGACCGGAGCATGCGGTCGGTCACCTGATCTACTCCCGTATCTGGAACCGTTTCCTCTATGACCAGGGTCTGTCCCCCGTGAAAGAACCCTTCAAGAAGCTGGTGCACCAGGGTATGATCCTGGGCGAGAACGGTATCAAGATGGGTAAGCGTTTCCCGGAATTTGTGGTCAATCCCAGCGATGTTGTCCGGGAGTACGGTGCCGATACCCTGCGGCTGTATGAGATGTTTATGGGTCCCCTGGAAGTGTCCAAGCCCTGGAGCACCACTGCAGTGGCAGGCGCCAAGAAGTTTATCAACCGTGTGTGGAACTTCTTTACGGAAAGCGCCAATATCACAGACAGTGATGACGGCAAGCTGACCAAGGTCTACCACCAGACCGTCAAGAAGGTAACCGCAGACTTTGAGGTGCTTGGCTTTAACACCGCCATCGCGCAGATGATGGTGTTTGTCAATGAGGTGTATAAGGTGGGTTCTTGTCCCCGAGCTTACGCCGAGGGCTTTATCAAGATGATTTCCTGCATCACGCCTCACGTGGGTGAGGAAATCTGGCAGTTGCTGGGTCACGAGGACACCATCGCCTTCGAGTCTTGGCCCACCTATGACGAGGCTAAGTGCGCTGAGCAGTCCTTTGAGATTGCCCTGCAGGTGAACGGTAAGATTCGCAGCCGCATTCCCGTGGCCGCCGATATTTCTGCCGCCGACGCTTTGACCGCCGCCAAAGCGGACGAGAAGGTGGCGCCGCTTCTGGAGGGTATGCAGATTATCAAAGAACTGTACGTACCCGGCAAGCTGGTGAACTTGGTAGTTAAACCCCAGTAACCAAAATTTGCAAAATATTTTGTGAAAAAGCAAATTTACACTTGACTACCATAAGGTTTTCAGTTATAATTACTTGTGCATTTATGCAAAATTACCCCTGCTATATGGCGGAGGGAGGGAAATAAAGAATGTCTGAAGTTCGTGTAAAAGAGAATGAATCTCTGGATAGCGCTCTGCGCCGCTGGAAAAAGTCCTGCGCTCGCGCCGGTACTCTGGCCGAGGTGCGTAAGAGAGAGCACTACGAGAAACCTTCCGTAAGACGCAAAAAGAAATCGGAAGCTGCGCGCAAGAGAAAATTCAAATAATGCGTAGAAAAAGCGGGTAGTGTCGAGCTGCCCGCTTTTTGTTTGCGAAAGGAGATTTTACAATGTCCTTATTTTATCCTACTATATACCGTCGGCGTATCACCGACGTAACGGCGGAGGATCTGCGCCGTCTGGGTGTTCGCGGCATCCTGCTGGATGTGGACAATACCCTTACCATCCACGATGCCCCGGACCTGACCGACGAGGTAAAGGCGTGGCTGTCCGCGATGCAGACAGAGGGCTTTTTACTGGCGGTTGTGTCCAACAACCGGCCTGAGCGAGTGGCTCCCTTTGCGGAGAAGATCGGGTTGCCTTTTACCGCCCATGCCCGCAAGCCGTTGCCCACCGGTTATCGTAAAGCCGCCAAAATGCTGGGCATTCCCGCGAGGGAGTGTGTGGCCATCGGCGACCAGATCTTCACCGATACGATGGGCGCGAATCTGTCGGGGATGAAATCCATTCTGCTGGAGCCGATTCAGTTTGAGGTGGAGCAGAAATTCATCGCGTTTAAGCGTAAGGTAGAGAAACCGATGCTAAACAGCCGCCGTCAACGGCGCAGAAAGGAGCAGGATTATGGCGAGAGATAAAGCCTTGTTTGGCCCTGCCGGTAATTGTGAGGCGTTTTATGCCGCCGGCAATAAACGCACCCTGCAGATTTTTCCGTGGTTGCAGACCCAGGGCCTGACCGCTTACGAATACCAGTGCGGTCGCGGTGTCCGTCTGTCCGAGACTTCCGCCGCCGAGATGCGGGCAGAGGCACAGCGGTGCGGCATCACCTTGTCCTTGCACGCGCCGTATTTCATTTCCTTGGCTTCGGCGGAGGAAGAGAAGCGAGAGAACAGCATCCGCTATATCTTGGACAGCGCCCGGGCGGTGTCTATGCTGGGCGGTGACCGCATTGTGGTACACCCCGGCGGATTGGGTGGCCGCAGTCGAGAAGAGGCTACCGCCCTGGCCACCGAAACGTTGCTGAAAGCCCAAGCGGCGCTGGATGCCGAGGGCTTGTCCCACGTACATGTCTGCCCGGAGGTAATGGGTAAGATCAACCAGTTGGGCACGTTGGAAGAGGTGCTGTTTTTCTGCCGCGCCGAGGAGCGGTTTATCCCCTGCGTGGATTTCGGCCACCTCAATAGCCGTACCTTTGGTGCCACCAACAGCCGCGAAGCCTTCAAGGCGGTCATCGACACCATCGGTAAGGAGTTGGGGGAGGAGCGCCGCCGTTCCTTCCACATCCACTTCTCCAAGATCGAATATACCGGCGGCGGTGAGAAAAAGCATCTGACCTTTGCGGACACGGTGTTCGGTCCCGACCCGGCACCGCTGATGACCTTGTTGGCGGAGGAGGGGCTGTGTCCCACGGTGATTTGCGAGTCTGCCGGCACCCAAACGGCGGATGCGGCGGCAATGATGGCGCTCTATGAGGGTGCTTTGGGCTAAAAAGTTGAAAAAATTGGCCGAAAAATCCATTTTCCGCAAAATAGTGCTTGAAATTTCACAAGATATAGGGTACAATGTATAGTAGTCTGACAATATGGAGGAATTAAGTTATGGTATCTGCAGGCGATTTTCGTAA
>JAZOCJ010000036.1:0-77531 GCA_045596405.1 Faecousia sp.
CCGCTGAAGAGCGTGAGGCCTGCGACTGCTTTGTTTGCATCGCTTCCACCTTTGAAAAGGTGGTCATGATCGAGACTGAGGCCAACGAGGCTCCCGAGGCTGTGGTGCTGGAGTCCATCCGCATCGCTCACGAGACCAATATGGAGATCGTGAAGTTCATCAACTCCATCGTGGCAGAGATCGGCAAGCCCAAGTTCACCTTCGAGAAGGCAGCTGTCAACCACGACCTGCTGGATGACCTGATCGAGTACGGTCTGGGTCAGATCGAGTATGCTCTGGACACCGATGACAAGAACATCCGTGAGGAGCGTCTAACTGCTGCCCGTCTGGACTTCCAGGAGAAGTTCGGCGAGAAGTACGAGGACTTTGAGACCCACATCGAGGTCTGCCTGTACAAGATGCAGAAGAAGGTGGTCAAGAAGTGGCTGCTGGCAGGTAAGCGTGTTGACGGTCGTGGCATGGATGACATCCGTCCTCTGGATGCTCAGGTCGGTCTGCTGCCCCGGGTACACGGCTCCGGTCTGTTCGCCCGCGGTCAGACACAGGTGCTGTCCATCTGTACCTTAAACACCCTGTCCGCTGCACAGAAGCTGGACACCATCTACAACGAGGAGACCAAGCGGTATATCCACCACTACAACTTCCCCTCCTTCTCCACCGGCGAGGCAAGAGCTGCCCGTTCTACCTCCCGTCGGGAGATCGGTCACGGCGCACTGGCTGAAAAGGCTCTGCTGCCTGTGATCCCCTCCGTGGAGGAGTTCCCCTACGCCATCCGCGTGGTATCTGAGGTCCTGTCCTCCAACGGCTCTACCTCTCAGGGCTCTATCTGTGGCTCTACCCTGGCACTGATGGACGCAGGCGTACCCATCAAGCGTCCCGTTGCCGGTATTTCCTGCGGTCTGATCTCCGATCAGGAGACCGGTGAGTGGAGAACCTTCACCGACATCCAGGGCGTGGAAGACTTCCACGGCGAGATGGACTTCAAGGTCGCCGGTACAACCGAGGGTATCACCGCCATCCAGATGGACCTGAAGAACAAGGGTCTGACGATGGAGATCATTGCTGACGCTCTGGAGCGCTGCCGCGTTGCCCGTCTGGAGATCCTGGACGAGGTTATGCTCAAGTGTATTGCTGAGCCTCGGGCTGAGGTTTCCGAGTACGCACCCAAGATGCTGAGCATGAAGATCCCTGTGGACAAGATCCGCGAGGTCATCGGTTCCGGTGGCAAGACCATCCAGAAGATCTGTGCCGATACCGGCGCAAAGGTGGACATCGACGATGACGGCTCTGTCTTCATCTCCGCTGTGGACTCCGCTGCCGCTTACGCCGCTAAGAAGATGGTGGACGATATCTGCTTCGTTCCCGAGGTTGGCAAGCTGTACTACGGCAAGGTCGTCCGCATCCTGCCCATCGGCGCATTCGTTGAGATCGCTCCCGGTCACGACGGCATGGTGCATATCTCCAAGCTGGAGAACCGCCGTGTTGAAAAGGTCGAGGATGTACTGAATCTGGGCGATATGACCTGGGTCAAGTTCATGGGCTTCGACGAGAAGGGTCGCGCAAACTTCAGCCGCAAGGATGCCCTGAAGGAAATGGAAGAAAACCAGTAAAAAACAAAACAACAGCCCGGTGCTTCGGCACCGGGCTGTTCTTATAAGCACGCGACGACTAATTACCAATAAATTATAGGTTGACTTCTACCTATTTCTTGTATATACTACAGAGAGAAGGAGATGGTTTTATGCAAATCAATACCAATGCTATTGTATCTGTAACAGAAGCCAATCAGAATTTTTCCCGAGTTACCCGGATCGCAGAGAAGAATGGTCAAGCAGTCATCTTCAAAAACAATCGCCCCAAGTATATGGTGATCGATTTGGAGCACTCGCCGATGCTGGAGCTGACCGATGATGAGAAGATCGACATTGTTGCCGCTCGGATCTTGAAGCGGTTTAAGCCTGCGTTTGAGGAGCTTGCCAAATGATCAAATTCTCAAAAGATAAGGTACTTTTGCTGCACAAGCTGATCGCCCAAGAGACCGGTGGTAGCATCGGTGTCCGGGATGAGGGATTATTGGAATCTGCTTTGGAAGCTGCGTTTTCCGGATTTGGTGATCAAGAGTTTTACCCTACCAAAGAAGAAAAAGGTGCGCGGTTGGGCTATAATTTGATTTCCAACCACGCCTTTGTTGACGGTAATAAGCGAATTGGTATGTATGTAATGCTGACCTTTTTAGAAGTCAACGGTGTCCATATGGACTGCACAAACGAAGAAGTGTCAGACACCGGTCTTGCAGTGGCTTCCGGAAAAATGGAGTATGACGCTCTGCTGCAATGGGTAAGAGATCATCGTATATAACAATATGATTACGGCAGGTGCAAATGCACCTGCCGTTTTTTGTTGATAAAAGAAGCCGGGGTCAGGTGTGTTACCTGACCCCGGTGGGATATTATTTTGCGTATTCCACAGCCTTGGTCTCCCGGATCACGTTGATCTTGATCTGACCGGGGTATTCCAGCTCGGATTCGATCTTCTTGGCAACCTCTCTTGCCAGGACGATCATATTGTCCTCGGTGACCTCCTCGGGCTTGACCATAATACGGACTTCGCGACCTGCCTGGATGGCAAAGGCCTTTTCTACGCCGGGGTAAGAGCCGGTGAGCTCTTCTAGCTTCTGCAGACGGCGGATATAGTTCTCCACATTCTCGCGGCGTGCGCCGGGACGGGCAGCGGAGACTGCGTCAGCGGCCTGTACCAGCACGGCGATGACGGTCTTGGGCTCTACGTCACCGTGGTGCGCCTCAATGGCGTTGACGACCACCGGGTTTTCCTTGTATTTGCGGGCAAGATCCGCACCCAGCTGTACGTGGCTGCCCTCCACCTCATGGTCGATGGACTTGCCAAGGTCGTGGAGCAAACCGGCGCGCTTTGCCATTGCCACATCCACGCCCAGTTCAGCGGCCATCAGACCTGCAATGTGGGCGACCTCAATGGAGTGGTTCAGCACATTCTGACCGTAGGATGTACGGTACTTCTGGCGGCCAAGGATCTTGACCAGCTCGGGATTCAGACCGTGGACACCGGTCTCGTAGCAGGCACGCTCACCCTCTTCGCGGATGGTGCGGTCCACATCCCGACGGGCCTTCTCCACCATATCCTCAATGCGGGTGGGATGGATGCGTCCGTCAGCGATCAGCTTCTCCAGTGCCAGTCGGGCAACCTCCCGGCGGACCGGGTCAAAGCTGCTGACGGTAATGGCTTCCGGGGTGTCGTCGATGATCAGATCCACGCCGGTGATGGTCTCCAGTGTGCGGATGTTCCGACCTTCACGGCCGATGATCCGACCCTTCATCTCATCATTGGGCAGGGGTACAACAGAAACAGTGGCTTCTGCTGCGTGGTCTGCGGCACAACGCTGAATAGCGATGGAGATGATCTCCCGTGCCTTTTCGTCTGCCTCGTCCTTCATCTGCTGCTCGATCTCTTTGATCTTCATAGCAGTTTCGTGACGGATCTCTGTCTCCAGGCTCTCCAGCAGGAACTGCTTGGCCTGCTCCTGGGTAAGACCGGAGATCTTTTCCAGGGTGGCAAGGTGCTGCTGCTTTATAGCGTCGGCATCGGCTTTCGCCTGGGCTACCTCCACCATACGGCGGGCAAGCTCCTCTTCCTTACGCTCGAAGGAATCGGCCTTTTTATCCAGAGATTCTTCTTTTTGCTGCAGCCGGCGCTCCTGCTTGCTCAGCTCAGCGCGGCGCTCTTTTACTTCTTTTTCGTACTCTGTGCGGGATTTATGGATCTCGTCCTTTACCTCCAGAAGCATTTCCTTTTTCCGGCTCTCGCCGCTGCGGATCGCTTCGTTGATAATGCGGGTGGCCTCCTGCTCCGCAGAGCTGATCTGACGTTCGCCTACCTTCTTCCGGTAAGCAATACCAATGAAAAAGCCGATCAATGCCGCCACTAAAACGCCAAGGACGATCAAAATGATCTGTAACGGTTCCATAAATTAAGCACACCTCCTTTTATAAAATAGGCAAAGCCAAAGGGGTGGCGCGGTAACCTCATGTTCAATTTGCAGACATATCGATATTAATACAAACAAAACGCCATGAGGCGAAAAACGCTGTCCTCCGGCTTTCACCGGATAAAAATGAAACGCTGTGGCGCACAGCACACAGGCGTACACTATACCAAATCTATTTTACCGGGATAGAATAGGAATGTCAAGAACAATTGCACAAAAAGGGAGGAAATTTGGGAGAAAATTATGCAACTAGCCCAAAAACAAAAAGGGAATGTGATCGGGGGCGGAGTTTCGCGTTGACAAGGGAAGTGCGCCGTGGTAAAATGAGGACAATGCGGATGTGGTGGCCGCGTTGCCGGTGGCAGAAGAAGCGAGGGCGCAGTGAGTGCCGCGGGCGGCAAGACGCCAGCCAGCTTCGTCAGGCGCAGCGGCTGCCGGGCACCGCAAACGGAAGACTCGGTGGATTTGGTTCCTGTTGTCTTTGCGTGAATGAAAATAGAATATGCGGATGTGGTGGAATTGGTAGACTCGGTGGATTTAGGTTCCTCTGTCATTGACGTGCAGGTTCGAGTCCTGTCATCCGCACCAAATAAGCAGAAATGGCTTTATGCCGTTTCTGCTTATTTCTTTTTATGGTGAGACATGTTTAAGAAAAACTGACAGTTTCGCAGTAAAACTGTCTTTTCATCTCCAACCTATTATGCTATAATATTCCAAATGATTGTAATAATTAGTTGGAGGTTCTTCTATGGCTAATATTGACGAAATCTACCGAGATCTAACCGGTGTGGATATTGACACGCAAAGACTCCTTTGGGACGAACGAGGCAAAGGATACTATGGTGAATACTTAGTTTTCAAGAAGCTGTATCCCGAACTTACCGGGTGCTGCAAAATTCTAATGAATTTACAGATTCCCACCGGCGACGGCAAGACAACCGAAATCGATCTCCTGCTTATCCACGAAACAGGGCTATATGTCTTTGAAATGAAGCACTATAAGGGAACAATCTACGGAAAAGCTTCTGACCAAAAATGGACACAATATTTTCGTACCGCCCCCAATTCTCATTTCTATAATCCCATTCTCCAGAATCAATATCACATCAAGGCTTTACAAAGGATGTTCCCAAGTATCCCCATTCATTCTCTCATTGTGTTCACAAGCCCGGAATGCGACTTACGTGTTGAGTGCAATGAATTGGATATCACCGTCTGCCAGCTGGGTAATCTTTACATCCCGCTTCACCTCTTGGAAACGCGGAGCAAGCTGTTTGACATCAACCGTATTGACGGTATATTTAATGAACTCGTTTCTTTCTCTCCCATCACTACCAAGCCTGTTACTGTCGATGGAGAATCTGTTCCGTTTCACCAGTACATTAACAACATCGTTAAAGATTTCCATAACGAAAAGGATAATGCCAAAAATGCTTTTCTTGCGGCAGAAAAAACCGAGAGAAAGAAAACATTTGTTACAATTACTTCTGCGGCTATTGCCGTCGTTGTATGCATTATATTGTCCTTTTTTGTGTGCTCCCAGTACCGCACTTATGCTGACGGTCAGATTGCCGCTGCTGAGCAAGAATTAAGTGAGTTTGCGCAAAAGTTTGAGCATGTTGGCCCATACAACAATGGGCATATTGTTATGGAAGATGGCTTCGTTACTGCATCAGGTGTACAGCTTGCAAAGTCTGTTGATGTAGAAGATGCTGTCAATTTGTATTTCACCCTCGACTGGAATGGTGAATATTACGGTGCTAACATTAGTCGCGATGTTAACATCATCGTCATTCTTAAGGACGGTACTGTCAAGGAGTACGATATTCTCGAAAGTTCCTTTCCGTATAAATCTTCTGATCTTAGGCTTGGGAAACGTAATTCTTGGTATGGTGCATACACAACATATGAATTCCCGGTCCACGAACTGTCCGGACTAAAAATTGGAGATATATCTTATATTAAACTATCTGGATTGGACGTATGGGTAACAGAAGCTGGTAGCTATAAACCGGTTCTTATAGGCACAGGATACGAAGTTAGGATATACTGATTTGCACAAACATCTAGTACACATATCCACAGTCATTTATGATCCTCTCTTTTAAGAGGAAGTATTTCAAGCCATTTAAGGTTTCTGTACTCTTTATCGACTGCAAAAACCGTTGGTATTACTCATTTTTTACTTAAATCCTATAAAACAACTCGTACCAACGATAAAAGGGAGGCCTCCCTTTTATTGTTGGTCTAAGGAAAGACAGGGCGCAAACAGATGTAAATGCAACAGTTCGCGCGATATAAACGGTTAATGAAAAATTTTTCAATATAAATTTATATTTTTGCGGATGCATTTTTTGTCACACTATGGTATAGTATCCTGGGGTGGTAAATATGTTTTTTGTAACCAGTGATAATATACCGGAGGGTGTGGGTTTTCAGACCTTTGGCCTTACCCATATTCTCTGGCTTTTGGCGGGCTTGCTTTTCTGCGTTGCCGCCTGTATTTTCTATCATAAGCTTTCCGCGGACAAGCAGAAACGTATGCTAACGGTACTGGGAGCATACATTTTCCTGCAGGAGATGACAAAAAACCTGGTGCTGATTTTCCTGGGCGAATTCAGCTGGGGATATCTTCCTTTCCACCTTTGCGGCATCAATATTTTGCTGATTGTCTTTGATACCGTAAAGCAATCAAAAATTGTTAGGAGCTTCCTGTATTATTTTGCAATCCCCGGTGCTGCGCTGGCATTACTCTTCCCCAACTGGACGGCAATGCCTGTTTGGAATTTCTTCCATATTCACAGCTTTACAATACATATTTTACTGGTGCTGTACCCCTTGCTGCTGATTACTGCCGATCAGGTGTCTACTGACTTAAGATCAGCCCTTCAGGGGACGCTCCTTCTTGTTGCTATAGCCATCCCTGTGTACTTTTTGAATCTGCTTTGGGATACCAATTTTATGTTTTTGATGGAGCCTGATTCCGGCAATCCCTTAGAAATGTTTGAAAAACTTTTAGGTTCTCACCTTTGGGGCTTCCCCATACTCTTGCCTGTTGTGATTCTTGTGATGTATATCCCTGCCCGAATATTTAGGAATCGAAAAAGTTCTACTAAAGTGCATTGCTGATCTTTCAAAAGGAAACATTCTGCTTGATGATCGCAAAAGCCGATGGTATTGATCACCTTTTACTGAAATCTCATAAAACAAACCGCATAAAAAAGCACCCCTTTGGGCGGCGCGCCATAGTGAGAAATCGCCTGTAAAAGGCGTTTATTCCCACCATCCTGCGTTAAAAATGCTCGAAATACACCAAGAATTTCTGCGCTTTTTGCCTTGGTTGGTGGAAATCTTCGCCCTTTACAGGTGCCTTGCAGTTTTGAAGTGGAAACTTTTCTTCAAGACAAAATAACAAAATTCCCGGAATGCTTGATGCATTTCGGGAATTTTTCATGAAGTATTGGAGAAAAGGGACCGTTCAAAACCGGTTCCTCACTATGGCGCGCCGCCCTTTGGGGTGCTTTTTGTTTCAGAAAAGATCAGAATACCCCCAACAGGGCGAGCAGAGCGCCGAACAGGACGCCACCGGCGGACATAGCAAAGAGCTGACCGAAGACCCGGTTGCGATCCTTGGCAGTGACATCGTCGGAGGAGGCGTAGGCGGACAGCATCAGCGCGCCGCAGCTGGACAGGGGGCTCAGCGCTGCCATATTGGCACCCACGCACACACCCACGGTGATGCTGATCACATCGGCACCGGACAGAGATGCGGCGATATCGGGTACAGTGGGGATCAAGGTGGGCATCACCACACCGGAGGCGGAGGAGAACCAGGACATACAGCCTGCCAGCACGGTCATAATCGCGGCGACAGTTTTTTCGCCCACCAGGGAGGAAAGTACGCGGGAGAGCAGGTCAATGCCGCCCAGCTCGGTCACCAGGGAGATCAGGATGCCCACACCGGCGATCATAACCAGGGTGTTCCACGGCACTTTCTTCATAACCACAGATTCATCAGCTGCGTGAAGAATGGTCAGGATCACAGAGACGGAAATGGCAGCCAAACCTACATTGACCTTAAAAAGGGCGGTCAATAGAGCTACCAGGATGATGCCCGCCAAAGTGATCCACTGCATCAGTGTGAAGGAGGGGGCTTTCTCGCCTTCGGTTTGGGCAGAGGGGGCGGGCTGATATTTATGCCACTTGAACACGAAGAAATACAGGATCGCTGCAAACAGGGTGCAGTTCAGAGCCATTGCGATATTCATGGGAAGTTCCAGACCCTCGATCCCGTTTGCTGCGGCGGTGGTGACCGCCACGATGCCTGAGGGGGTAATGGGAGAAAGTCCGCCGCCGAAGGCGCCCAGTGCGCCAAAGGGCAGCAGGCGGATAGGGTCGCAGCCGGTCTGCTTTGCCAGTGCCACGACGATAGCGGCCATCAGAGCGGTTACGGAGATCAGCCCGGGACCGATGGCAGACAGCACCGCGCCGATGAGGAACAGGATGGGCGGGAACAGCTTGATCCGTCCCTTGCACAGGGCGATCACCTTTTTTGCCAGCACATCCAGGGTCTTGTTCTCCTGGGCGATGCAGAACAGGTACATAACGCCCAGCAGCATCAGAAACAGAGAGCTGCCAAAAGAGGAGATCAGCCGTTTTTCGCTGACACCGGCGATATGCGCCAGCACCAGCGCGGCGAAGATCGCCATATAGCCGGTATTGACCTTGCATACGAAGGCGGCAATGATCACAGCGCAGAATACGATCAATGATATAAGATCCATAAATGATATACACCTTCTACTATATGTTCACGAGACTAGTGTATAACAAAATGCAAATATTTACAAATGTACTATTGCATATATCAGATATATACTGTATGATATAAAAAACGGAAGAGGTGTTAGAATATGGAATTGTTGCAGTTGCGTTATTTTGTCACTGTGGCGCAGACACTGAATATCTCCCAGGCGGCGAGGCTTCATATGATCCCCCAGCCGGATATGTCCCGGACGATCTCCAAGCTGGAGCGGGAGCTGGGCGTGCCTCTGTTTGACCGCTACAAAAACAAGCTGTCCCTTACAGAGCAGGGCAAAGCCTTCTATCAGAAGGTTTCCTACTCCTTACAGGGACTGGACGATGCGGTGGGAGGACTGGGTCGCACGGAAGGCCCGTTGACGGGAGAGCTGAAAATTTGGGTCCATCAGCACCGGGATACGGTGGTGGACTGTATTATGGCGTTCAAGAAATTGCACCCTCAGGTTTCTTTCCGGATCTCCTATGAGCCGGAGCCAAGGGATTACCGGGAGTTTGATCTGTGTATCTCCAGTCAGCAGCCGGAGGAAAGCTTTGGGAGCAGTCAGCGGCTTATTACCGAAAAGCTGAAATTGGTTGTTTCCAAACAGCACTGGGCAGCCGATGCGGACTGTGTGGAATTTTCTCAGCTGCAAAATGAGGAATTTGCCATCATCTCCCGCAACGCCAACCAATGGGTGCAGACACTGCTCCACTGCCGGCAGGCAGGCTTTGAGCCGCGGGTGTCCATCACCTGTGCCGACCTGCACTGTTTGATGAAATATGTGGCAGCCGGTATGGCGATTACCGTAGGACCTGAGATCGCTTGGCAGAGGCTGGGTCAGGGGAATGTGGTATTTGTGCCCACTGAGCCGCAGATGCAGAGGATGACCTATGTGTTCTGGAACAATGAAAAATCGCCGTCCCGGCTCAGCACCGCCTACCGGGATTTCCTGGTGGAGTATTTTCAGGCGTTGCAAAACGCTGAATAGGGGAAAAAGAAAGAGCAGATCTGCATGCTTGCAGATCTGCTCTTTTGCGGATGGATAGTATCCGCCCCTACAAGGATGTCTTAGGTTTTCCGCAGAGGCACTTTGCGGGTGGTAATCTTACGGGCTGTCGTGGGCGCCAGCCCCTACATTACAGACGACCGATGGTCGCCCCTACTTGCAATTTAGTATACTTAGCATAAGTATACTTTGCTAAGTATAACATATTATAATCTTAAAATATACTCAAATTAGGATATTTTGAGGTGGCTTATGCGAAACAAGGACAACAAGCATTTGGGCATCGAGGTCGACCCGTAGCTGCATTATAAGCTCCACTATATTGCAAAGTATGAGGGTCGCTCCGGGAACGGACAAATCCTGCATCTGATCCGTCAGTGTATCCAGGATTTTGAGAGCAAGAACGGAGAAATTCCCTTTGGTGGGGAAGAGGGCTGATTTACAAAAAGGAAAAGGCGTGCAGTTTCGTAACTGCACGCCCTTGTTTTAATGGATTACGCTTCGGAGAATTGATCCTTGCCCACGTAGCACAGGGGGCATTCAAAATCTTCGGGGACATCCTCCCACTTGGTGCCGGGGGCGATGCCACCCTCGGGGTAGCCCAGTTCCTCGTCATATTCCCAGCCGCAAACGTCACATACATATTTCATAATCGTTTCCTCCTAAAATGGATAATCAATGGTTGGTGTTTTATATTCTAACCTTTCCCAGGCAAAGAATACCATAGTTTTTCCCGATGTTCTGTGATTTACTCACCAAAATGCAGCAGTTCAAAGCGGTTTTTCCGGCAGGCAAGAACGCCCTCTTTCCGCAGCTTGCTGATCTCGGCGGACAGACCGCTGCGATCTACCTCCAGATAGTCTGCCAGCGCCTGTCGGTCAAAGGGAATGGTGAAGCTGCGGCTGCCATGTTGTTTTGCTTGCGCTGACAGATACGCCATCAGCTTTTCCCGGGTGGTGCGGTTGGCGGTGATCTGTATTTTCTGGTGCAGCATCAGATTTTTCGTCGCCACGATCTGCAGAAGATTCCATATCAGCTGATTGTGAAAGGAACAGGCATTTGCGCAGCAACCGGCGATCCGGCGGCTGTCCAGCAGCAGAAGCTGACTGTCCTCTTCGGCGGTGATACTGACGGCTAACGGCTGGCTGTCAGACAGGGCGTAGGATTCCCCGAACATCTCCTTTGGGGCGATGTGGGCGACGATGGTGCGGTTTCCGTAATAGTCCTCCCGGGTCAGCAGCAGGCTTCCGGTCAGCACGATGCCAATGGACACCGTAGTGTCCCCCTCCCGGAAAACCGTCTGTCCTTTGCGTACGGAGAGCATTCTGGTCTGCAGACAACCCAGCATCCCGTGCAGATCTTCTCTCTGGATGCCCTGAAAGAGAGGACAAGCCAGCAGAACGGAATAAAATTCTTCCATAGAAGCCTCCTTTTGTTGAAAATTCAACATACAAACCGCAATCAGTATACTATAATAACCATACAAAGTCAAGGAGGGATGTTATATGGTAATTAGCAGTTGTCAAGGAAAGCCGAGGACACCTACCATCCACGAGAAAATCTGTCCTCAGTGCGGAAATGTGATCGAGCTGTTTTCTATCGATACCGAGGTCGCCTGCGACCAGTGCGGCTTTGTGGCTTACAACGATACCTTAAGCTGTGTCCAGTGGTGCCAGTATGCCAGAAAGTGCGTAGGCGATGAAATGTACGAGCAGATGATGAAGGTCGCTGCGCTCCAAAAGCAGAAAAAGGAGGAGTCCGCATGATCCGGAAAATCATTACCATCGACGAGGAAAAATGCAACGGCTGCGGTCTGTGCGCCGATGCCTGCCACGAAGGGGCCATCGGTATGGTAGAGGGCAAGGCGAAGCTTCTGCGGGAGGACTACTGTGACGGTCTGGGAGATTGTCTCCCGGCGTGTCCGATGAATGCCATCAGCTTCGAGGAGCGGGAAGCCCCTGCATATGATGCAGAGGCGGTCCGTGCCGCCGCCCGGCAAAAGTCCCGGCTGAAGCAGTGGCCGGTGCAGATGAAGCTGGTGCCGGTGAGTGCCCCGTTTTTTGAGGGTGCGGATCTGCTCATCGCGGCAGACTGTACCGCCTATGCATACCCGGAGTTTCACAATACATTTATGAAGGATCGGGTTACCCTCATCGGCTGTCCCAAGCTGGACGGGGTGGATTACAGTCAGAAGCTCACCGCCATTCTGAAAAACAACGATATCCGCAGCGTGACTGTGGTGCGGATGGAAGTACCCTGCTGCGGCGGCATTTCCTTTGCGGCGGAGCAGGCCATCCGGGCAAGCGGGAAATTCCTGCCCTGGCAGGTGATCACCGTCTCCGTAGATGGAGTGATTCGGGATTGAGAGCGTTCGTTGGATATAAACGGATAGAGCAAGAGGGTGTTGCAAAACACTGCAACACCCTCTAAAACTATGCTTTTGCCTGCATTCTGTGGATGTAGGGGCGGATAGTATCCGCCCGCGGGCGACTGATAGTCGCCCCTACAAATTCGATCAGACCTTTGGTGGTGACATACTGGCAAGATAGCTTTCCGCGGAGTGGGCGGCGGCTGCACCGTCGGCAACGGCGGTGACGATCTGCCGCAATATCTTTGTCCGCACATCTCCCACGGCGAACACTCCGGGCAGGTTGGTGCAGGTGGTCTCGTCGGACACCACATATCCATCGTCGCTGAGTACCAGCTGCCCCCGTACCAACTCTGTGGCAGGCGCTCTGCCGATGCTGATGAAGACCCCGTCGCATTCGATTTCTGTTTCGTTCCCGGTGACGGTGTCGAGAACACGCAGACCGGTGAGCCGGTCGCCGCAGAGCAGGGCGGACACGGTGCTGTTCCAGAGAAACTCCACATTCTCCGCGTTTTCCAGAGGGGTGTGGTAGACCTTGGTGGCTCGCAGAGCATCCCTGCGGTGGATAAGGATCACCTTGTTTGCCACTCGGCTTAAGGAAAGGGCGTCGGCTGCCGCGGAGTTGCCGCCGCCGATCACCGCAACAGTCTTGCCCTTATAGAACATCCCGTCGCAGGCGGCGCAGTAATGAACGCCCCTGCCCGTCAGCTCTGCCTCTCCCGGCAGTCCCAACAGCCTTGGAGCAGCGCCGGTGGCAAGTACGACGGTCTTTGCGTAGAAAGTACCCTCACTGGTCTCGATTTCCTTGATTTCTTTCTGAAGATCTACCCGGTAGACTTCGGCAAGCTCGGTTTTCGCACCGAACCGCTCCGCGCCTGATTGCATTTTCTCTCCCAGGGTGAAGCCGTCTACCCCGTCCTCAAAGCCGGGGTAATTGTCGATCTGGGAGGTCAGCGCCATCTGCCCGCCGGCAGACAGCTTCTCCAATACCAATGTATCCAGTCCCGACCGGGCGGCGTAGAGGGCGGTGGTATAACCGCCGGGTCCGCCCCCGATCACCACCATATCATAGATGTGCGGCATAGGAAGCACCTCACTTGTTCAGTTGTTCCCGGATGAATTCCTCGATCCTTGCTTTGGATTCCGGGGCTACGATAGAGCCAAGAGCCTTTCCGCCCCGGTAAAGGATCAGGGTGGGGATGACCTCGATCTGCTCGTTTTGGGCAAGCAGAGGCTCGTCGTCGATGTTTACCTGTGCGGTCACCAGAGTGCCTTCGTATTGCTCGGAGATCTTCTGCATCGCCGGTGCGATCCGGCGGCAATAGCTGCACCAGGGCGCCCAGAATTCTACCAGAACGGGCTTTTCGCCCTCTTTCACGTGCTGCTGAAAAAGAGATTGGTTCATTGTGATCATAATCAAATGCTCCTTTCATTTGTTTGTAGTAGTATTTCCGGATTTTGGGATTTCTAACTGCTGTTTGACAACCTCTAAAAAAACGATTATAGTTAGAACATTGAGAGGGGTGATCCAAAATGGATTTTGCAGAGTGTTTTCCCGTATGGGACAAGCTGACGCGGGAGCAGCAGGAACGGCTGCTGGCGGTTTCGGATTTTCGGACTGTGAAGAGCGGTACGCTCCTGCACGATGGGGGTCCCAACTGTATGGGTCTTTTGCTGGTGCGCAGCGGTCAGCTTCGGGCATATTTGCTTTCTGAGGAAGGTCGGGAAATGACCATTTGCCGATTCTTTGAAATGGACATTTGCCTGTTCTCTGCGTCCTGCGTGATGCCCAATATGCAGTTTAATATTATGATCGAGGCGGAAAAGGACACGGAGATCTGGGTCGTCCCCGCCTGTCTGTATCAGAATTTGATGGATGAATCCATCGCCCTGTCTAACTATTCCCACGATCTGATCACCAATCACTTTTCCGAGGTGATGTGGCTGATGGAGCAGGTCATGTGGAAGAGCTTTGACAAGCGGCTGGCAGAATTTTTGCTGCAGGAGAGTGCGCTGGAAGATTCCAACACCTTGAAGATCACCCACGAGAAGATCGCCAACCATATGGGCACTGCCCGGGAGGTGGTCACCCGGATGCTCCGTTACTTCCAGAGCGAAGGAATGGTAAAGCTCACCAGAGGTGCGGTGGATATCACCGACCGCAAGCGACTGGAGCAGATGCAGGCGCTGTAACTATCCCAGTGCCACATCCAGTACCATCATCAGCGTAAAGCCTGCGGCAAAGAAGATCGTGCCTACGTGAGAATGCTCACCCTCGGACATCTCCGGGATCAGCTCCTCCACCACTACATACAGCATAGCGCCGGCGGAGAAGGTGAGCAGATACGGCAGGATCGGTACTACCAGACTGGCAAGCAATATGGTGAGGATCGCGCCCAGGGGCTCGACAACTCCGGAGAGGACACCGTAGACAAAGGCTTTTCCCCGGGGCATACCGTTGCTTTTCAGAGGCATAGAGATGATCGCGCCCTCGGGCAGGTTCTGCAAAGCGATTCCCAACGAAAGGGCAAAGGCGGCGGTCAGGGAGATGCTCTCGCTCCCGGACAGCCAGCTTGCGATGACCACGCCCACAGCCATACCCTCCGGCAGGTTGTGCAGCGCCACTGCCAGCACCATCATAGAAGATCTTCCCAGATTGCAGGGCGTGCCCTCTGGACAGGGACTGTTCAGGTGCAGGTGGGGGATCACACGGTCCAGCATCAGCAGGAACAGGAAGCCTGCCCACACGCCGATAAACGCCGGCAGGAATGCCAGCTTGCCCAGTCCTTCGGACTGCTCCATGGCCGGGATGATGAGGCTCCACACAGAGGCGGCGACCATCACGCCTGCGGCAAAGCCGGTGAGCGACCGCTGCAGGGTGCGGTGCATTTTCCCTTTCAGGAAAAAGACGCCGGCGGCGCCCAAGACCGTTCCGAGAAACGGCAGGAATATAGCACTGAGTGTTTCAATATGCATAGGAAGACTCCTTTCTGCCGGTTGATACCAGTTTACTATAGTATTTTAACAGAGTCTGTGATAAAATCACAGTAGCAAACAGAAAAAATATTTATAATGTGCCTATCAAAAAGGAAAACAAGGAGAATGACTATGACCATCACCAAGGATATCCGATACATCGGCGTGAACGACCACAAGGTAGACCTGTTCGAGGGGCAGTATGTTGTGCCCAACGGTATGGCATACAATTCCTATGCCATCCTGGATGAGAAGGTCGCCATTATGGATACGGTGGATAAGAATTTTACCCACGAATGGCTGGATAACATTCAGAAGACACTGGGCGGCCGCAAGCCGGATTATCTGATCGTGCAGCATATGGAGCCGGATCATTCTGCCAATATTGCCAACTTTTTGAAGATCTACCCCGAGGCCACTGTGGTGTCCTCGGCAAAGGCATTTACTATGATGGGGCATTTCTTCGGACAGGAGTATGAGGACCGCCGGATCGTGGTGGGTGAGGGCAGCACCCTGTGTCTGGGCAAGCATACCCTGACCTTTGTGACGGCACCCATGGTCCACTGGCCCGAGGTCATCGTGACCTATGATTCCTATGATAAGGTGCTGTTCTCTGCCGACGGCTTCGGCAAGTTTGGGGCGCTGGATGCAGAAGAAGACTGGGCGTGCGAGGCCCGGCGGTATTACATCGGCATCGTGGGCAAGTACGGTGCCCAGGTGCAGGCGCTGCTGAAAAAGGCGGCAGGCTTGGATATTTCTGTCATCTGCCCTCTCCATGGACCGGTGCTGACGGAAAACCTGGGCTACTATATTAACCTCTATGACATCTGGTCTTCCTACCTGGTGGAGAGCGAGGGCATCGTCATTGCCTACACCTCCGTCTACGGCAACACCAAGGCCGCAGTGGAGCTGCTGGCACAAAAGCTGAAGGAAAAGGGCTGCCCCAAGGTGGTGGTCAATGACCTGGCGCGGTGCGATATGGCAGAGGCGGTGGAGGATGCGTTCCGCTACGGCAAGCTGGTGCTGGCGACCACGACCTACAATGCAGATATCTTCCCCTTTATGAAAACCTTTATCCATCATTTGACAGAGCGGAATTTCCAGAACCGCACCGTGGGTCTGATGGAGAACGGCTCTTGGGCGCCTTTGGCGGCAAAGACGATGCGGGGACTCTTTGAGAATAGCAAAAATCTGTCCTTTACCGATACCACGGTGAAGATCCTGTCTGCCCTGAACGAGGACAGCAAGGCGCAGATCGAGGCAATGGCCAATGAGCTGTGCAGAGACTACCTTGCCCGGCAGGATGCCACCGCCAATAAAAACGATCTGTCCGCACTGTTCAATATCGGCTACGGTCTGTATGTGGTGACCTCCCGGGACGGTGATAAGGACAACGGTCTGATCGTCAACACGGTCACACAGGTGACCAGCACCCCCAACCGGGTGGCGGTGACCATCAACAAGTTAAATTATTCCCACCACATCATTAAGCAGACAGGGGTTATGAATGTGAACTGCCTGGATACTTCTGCACCCTTTGATCTGTTCCAGACCTTTGGCTTCCAGAGCGGACGGACGGCGGATAAGTTCGCAGGCATCGAGGCGCTGCGCTCCGACAACGGACTGCGTTTCCTGTCCCGGTATATCAACTCCTTTATGAGCCTGAAGGTGGAGGACTATGTGGATCTGGGCACCCACGGAATGTTCATCTGCTCCGTTGCCGAAGCCCGGGTGATCTCCGATAAGGAGACCATGACCTACACCTACTACCAGCAGAATGTGAAGCCCAAGCCCGAGACCGAGGGCAAGAAGGGATATGCCTGCAAGATCTGCGGCTGGGTCTATGAAGGCGAGGAGCTGCCCGAGGACATCGTCTGCCCCCTGTGCAAGCACGGCGCGGCGGATTTTGAGCCCATCGCTTAAGATATACAGCACTGCCCCGATTTGCGTTGCAAACGCAAATCGGGGCTTGTTTTTGTCCTGACTTTTTGCTAAAATAAACGGTAATAGTGAATTTACAGTCGGGGTGCTGAAATGAGAAAGAAAAGCTTGCGGATCTGTGCATGTATGCTGGCAATACTCACACTGTGCGGTGTGTTTCTGCCCGCATTTCGCCCGATCAAGGCGAATGCCTACGCCTACGAAAATACATATGTCAATACCGGTGACCAGCGCAAGGATATCGTTGGCGTGGCGCTGACCCAGGTGGGCTACACCGAGGGCAGAGAGAACGATACCAAGTACGGCACCTGGTTCGGTATGCCCCTGCAGCCCTGGTGCGCTACCTTTATCTCCTGGTGCGCAAGACAAGCGGACATTTCGGAAGATGTTCTCCACGGCAGTGCGGTGGCTGACCCCCGTAACGGCTATTTCAACATCCCCTATAAAAGCGGAACAAGCTACACTCCCCAGCCCGGCGATCTGTTCTTTACAAAGAAATTCGCCCACGTGGGAATCGTGTGCCATGTAGAGGGGGACAAGTTCTACGCCATTGAGGGCAACGGTAACGAAATGGGCAGCAACGAGGGCCAGTATGTCATTATCAATGAGCGGGAAATTTCCAAGTATTATTTCGGCATCCCCAATTATAAAGGCAGCGGAGACCACAATTATATCCGGGAAGAGGAGACCGCCCATCCTCACCGTACATATTACCGATGCCAGACCTGCGGCGATCAGTATTATACCGGCTATACCGCCTGCTACAGTAGCTGCACCCAATGTATGTCCTGCGGCTGCTCTTCAGAGTTTGAAGGCTATTATATCAGCACCTATTATAACAGCTACTATAATCAATTCCTGAATATCCGGGACCGCCACAGCGCCAGCGGAAAAAAGCTGGGCAATGTGGGCTGTAATACCGTGGTGTATGTATACGGTGCGACCTCGGAAAATGGCTGGGCGTACATCGAGCACGACGGGGTGCGCGGTCACGTGCTGATGCAGCATTTGCAGAAATATTATCCTGCCCCGGCTGCTCCTGCAGTCTCTGCAGATCGGCAGGACTACACCGTGGGAGATACCCTGCAGCTAAGCTGGACAGAATCGCCCCACGCCGAGGGCTACCGGATCGTGGTGACCAAAGACGGCGTGCCGGTGCTGGACCGGGATATGGGACTGGAACGGACTGTCTCTATGCCGGAAATGCCGGCGGGTACATATGAGGTTTCGGTCTACGCCGGGAACAAGACCGGCTCTTCCCCGGCGGGCAGGCTGCAGGTGACGGTAAGGGATACCTACGCGGTGCGCTATGAAGTGGGTGAGGGGGCAGTTGCCCCCCAGCAGCAGATCCAGACCTTAGGGCAAAAACTGACCTTGCACCCGGAAACCCCTGTCCGGGAGGGCTACACCTTCCTGGGATGGACACCCGATGAAGAAGCCAAGCTTGCGCAGTATCTGCCCGGGGACAGCGTGCAAAGCGACGCGGACCTGACATTGTACGCGGTTTGGAAATCGGATACGGCAGCGCCGGAATCCTTGCAGATCGAGAAGATGCCCGCAAGGCGGCTGTTTTTGCTGGGAGAGACCCTGGACACCACGGGACTGATACTGCGGCTGACCTATTCCGACGGCACAGCCCACCATATCACCCAGGGCTTTACCGCCGAGGGCTTTGATGCGGATACTCTGGGCGTCAAGACTGTGACGGTGACTTATGAAACTGTGACAGTGACCTACGATACAGAGGTGGTCACTTATATTCCCGGAGACATTGACCAGAACAAACTGGTGGAGTGGGAGGACGTGATCCAGCTTTTGCTGCACATCTCAATGCCGGATACGTTCCCGGCAGAAGTGCCTACCGACTTTACTGGTGATGGTCAGACAGAGTGGGAAGATGTAATCCAGCTTCTGTTGTATGTATCGATGCCAGATACATTCCCGTTGTATGTGGAGGAAAGTGTATGAAAAAATTACTGACAGCCATACTGTGCGCACTGCTGATTTGTCTGCTGGTTGTGCCTGTAGCGGCAGCACCCAATGCCAGTGTGACCATATCGTCCTCTGCAACCACACTGTACCGGGGCGATACCTTTACCGTTACGGCGGTACTGAACAATACAGACGAAATTGGTTTGGGAACAGTGCTGCTTCTTTACGACGACAGTATATTTGAAATGACCGGCGGCACTTGTGATGTGGAAGGTGCATTCGGTGAAGTGAAGCCGGGGCAACAAGTGGGAACATTTGTTGTTAACCCAAAGCAGGTTGTTTCCGGTAAAATCTTTACATTCCAAATGAAGGTAAAGGAGAATGCCGATTTCGGCACCCACAGCATCAATTCCAAGTCTAGCATAGGAGAAAATGATTTAATCCCGTCCTCGAGCATCCGGATCACGGTGGCTTGCCGGCACGATTATCAAAACTGCACCAAGGTGGACGATGGAAACCACCAGAGCACCTGCAAGACCTGTGGGGATGTGCTGAAGCAATCCCACAACTGGGTGGACACGGAGGTTTTGAAGGCAGCCGACTGCAAGGAGACCGGCAGCAAAAAGCAGGAATGCGCCGACTGCCACGCACAGCGGACGACGGATATTCCGCTCACCGATACCCACGCCTTCGGCGCTTGGGAGAAAAAACCGGATGGCGCGACCCACGCCCGGGTATGCAGTGTGTGTCAGCGGGAGGAATCCCAGAATCACACCTGGAATGCCGGCAAGGTGACCAAGAAAGCCACCTGCAAGGAGACCGGCACGAGAGTGCGCACCTGCACCGCTTGCGGTGCGCAAAAGACAGAGACCATCGCCAAGACCGGACACACCTATCCCAGCTATACGGAAGTAGACGGCAATGTGCATAAGGCGGTCTGTGCCGATTGCGGCAAGGAGCATACGGAAGCCCATAAGTTCGGAAAGGATTGGGCAGGTGATTCCAAAGATCACTACAAGCGCTGTTCCGACTGCGGCTATATTGCCGACCGGCAGGCGCACACCCCGGATACTGCCGGGGAAGTCTGTACGGTCTGTGGGCGCAATCTGCTGTCCGATCATATCCACAGTTTTGTGGAGCAATGGATCGGAGACGGCACAGGGCATTGGCATTTCTGCACGGAGTGTCTGGAGCGCAGCGATTTTGAAGCCCACGTCTATGACGATGCCTGTGACGCGAAATGCGACCTCTGCGGCACAAGGCGGGAGCCTCAGCATCAGCCCAAGGAGGATTTTGAATCGGATAAGACCGGGCATTGGCATATTTGCGCCGACTGCGGAGAAAAGACCGGGTTTGCCGAACACATTCCCGGGGACAAGGCCACCAACAGCAAGCCCCAGACCTGTACCGAGTGCGGCTTTGTGATCGCTCCGGTGCTTGCTCATGAGCATTATCCTAACAGCGTGCATACCCATAGCTGCGAATGCGGAGAATATTATGTGGCGGATGCGGAAAATTGTGAGGTTTGCCGTGAGGCAAACAGACAATTCCCCTGGTGGATCATCTGCATTCTGGAAGCACTGGTGATCGCCGGCGCAGGGGCGTACTGGTTTTTGCAGATCAGACAGAGACCCGCACCTGTTCCTAACGACGACGAAGAAGAACTCTGGTAAATAAAAAACAAGAGGGTGTTGCGATGGTTCGCAACACCCTCCTTATAACCTTTGTAGGGCGGGGGCTTGCCCCCGCCGCAAATCATCGCTTAATTAAATTCGGCGGGGGCAAGCCCCCGCCCTACAAGAGGTGCTATTTTTATAGAAAAAGCATATTATGTTTCCAGATACGCCTTGATGGCGGCAAAGGTGGCGTCGCTGATCACGTGCTCGATCTTGCAGGCATCCTCCGAGGCAATCGATTCCTCTACACCGAGCCGAACCAAGAGCCCGGTCAGAACGGTGTGCCGTTCAAAGATATTTTTGGCAACGCGGCTGCCATCGTCTGTCAGGGTGAGGAAGCCGTCCTTGTCCGTGACCACATAGCCTGCCTGCTTCAGCAGGCCCACCGCCCGGCTGACGCTGGGCTTGGAATAGCCCATTTCCTCTGCCACATCGATGCTTCGGACGGATGTATTTTTCTGGGAAAGAAGGTAGATCGTCTCGAGGTACATTTCGGCAGATTCGTGCAAAGCCATAAGCTGATTCCTCCGGATAGTTCCAGTTTATTCGTATTATACTGTATTTTTCGGAGGAATGCAAGTGCGTGGTTACAGGGCAAGCTGCTGACAAAATTTTCAAAAAAAGGTATTGACAAACTGGGCACCTGGGGTTATTATAAGGTGGCAGTTAGCAGAGGCTAACGAACAAGTGTGACAGAGCCAGGTGATATAGAATGAATTTGATAACGGCACAGGAAGGCAAAGAATATATCATCCAGCGGATCGAGACTGATGACGAAGAACTCAACGCATTCCTTTTTTCCCTGGGTTGCTACAGCGGGGAGCCGATCACGGTGGTCTCCCGGCGCAGGGGCAGCTGTGTGGTAGCCGTGAAGGACGGCAGATACAGCATTGATGAGCAGTTGGCAGAGGCAATCGTGGTTGTCTGACAGGCAAACCCACGGGAAGCATCCGCCAATTGCCTTTTGCGTGGGAGTTAGCAGAGGGTAACCGTAAAACCGTAAGGAGGAAACAAAAATGAGAATTGCATTTGCGGGCAATCCCAACAGCGGGAAGACCACAATGTATAATGCCCTGACCGGTCGTAACGAAAAGGTCGGCAACTGGGCAGGCGTTACAGTTGACAAGAAAGAGGCGTCTATCAGGAAGGCGTATGCAGGCGATCTGGAGCTGACCGCCGTAGATCTTCCCGGTGCGTATTCTATGTCTCCCTTCACATCCGAAGAGAGCATTACCAGCGCTTATGTAAAGAACGAGCACCCGGATGTGATCATCAACATCGTGGATGCCACCAACTTAAGCCGCAGCCTGTTCTTTACCACTCAGCTGCTGGAGCTGGGCGTGCCTGTGGTGGTGGCGCTGAACAAGGCGGATATTAACGAGAAGAAAGAGACGGTCATTGACACAGCGACCCTGTCTCAAAAATTGGGCTGTCCTGTGGTAGAGACCGTATCCACCCACGCGGAGGGCTTGCGGGAATTGGTCGCCGCGGCTGTGGCGCAGGCAGGTGTGGAGCAGCAAGCGCCTTATACCCAAGGCGTCATCGATCTGACCAGTAAGCAGGCGGTGGAAGCGGCGGACAGAAAGCGGTTTGCGTTCGTCAATAAGATCGTGGCGAAGGTGGAGACCCGCAAGATCCGTACCCGGGACAAAAACTACCAGGATACCATCGATGCGGTGCTGACCCATCCGGTTGCGGGCTTGCCCATTTTCGCGGTGGTGATGTTTCTGGTGTTCCAGATCTCTCAGGCTTGGCTGGGCCCCTGGATCGCCGAGGGCTACGAATTTGAAAACGGTGCGGTGATCCCCGGACTGGTTACCCTGATCGATGCATTTAAGGCGTGGGTCACAGGACTGCTGGAGAGCGCCAATGCCAACGCGTTCCTGGCAGCGCTGCTTACCGAAGGCATTATCGGCGGCGTTAGTGCGGTGGTGGGCTTCTTGCCTCTGGTCATGGTGATGTATTTCCTCATCGCCCTGCTGGAGGACTGCGGCTATATGGCTCGTGCCACAGTCGTTCTGGATCCTATCTTCAAGAAGGTCGGTCTTTCCGGCAAATCCGTGATCCCCTTTGTTATCGGCACAGGCTGTGCCACCCCCGGTGTGATGGCTGCCCGTACCATCCGCAATGAGCGGGAGCGCAACGCCACCGCTATGCTGGCGCCCTTTATGCCCTGCGGCGCAAAGCTGCCGGTGATCGCCCTGTTTGCCGGTGCGTTTTTCGATAAAGCTTCCTGGGTGGGTACGCTGATGTATTTCGTGGGCATCGCGCTGATCCTGCTGGGGGCGCTGCTGGTGAACAGGATCGCAGGCTATAAGAACCGCAAGTCCTTCTTCATTATGGAGCTGCCGGAATACAAGCTGCCCTCCCTGAAGCGGGCCTGTCTGTCTATGCTCAGCCGTGGCTGGTCGTACATCGTCAAGGCAGGCACAGTCATCCTGCTGTGCAACGCCGTGGTCTACATTATGCAGGCCTTCAACTGGCAGTTTCAGCTGGTGGAGGAGGGTATGGAGAGCACCTCCATTCTGGCGTCCATCGCCAGCCCCATGGCTGTGGTGCTGGTGCCTGTGATCGGCGTGGCTGCGTGGCAGCTGGCTGCCGCTGCGGTTACCGGCTTTGTCGCCAAGGAAAATGTGGTGGGCACATTGGCGGTCTGCTTTGGCATTTCCAATCTCATCGATACGGATGCCCTGGAAATGGTGGAGGGTGCGGGTGCGGAGATCGCCGCGATCTTCGGCATCACCAAAGTAGCAGCCCTGGCATACCTGATGTTTAACCTGTTTACGCCCCCCTGCTTTGCGGCTATGGGCGCGATGAACGCCGAGATCAGCCAGAAAAAGTGGCTGTGGGGCGGCATCGGTTTGCAGCTTGGCACAGGCTATACCGTTGGGTATCTTGTTTATACCGTGGGCACACTGATCACCGCTCCCGCAACATTGAATGTGGGCGCGGCTGTGGGCGGAGGGCTGTTTGTGCTTGCCTTTGCCGGGATTCTTACATACCTGTGCGCCAATGCGGATAAGAAGGTCAAGGCAGAATATGCCCTTAGCGGAAAGAGGTAACTATGGGCTTTGTTGATTATGCCATGATTGCCGTGATCGTGCTGATCATCGGCGCTGCGGTATGGTATGTCCGCAGGGCGAAAAAGAAAGGCAGAAAATGCATCGGCTGCCCGGAAAACTGCGCCGGCTGCAGCGGCAACTGCGGAAGAAAATAGAGACAAGGAGGTGTTGCACTGCAACACCTCCTAAAACTGTACTACGAACCCAGGCAAAATTGCAAGGCAGCCGTACCTTCTCCATTCCATTTGACCGCAACTGCGTGGCTAATGTGTTCTACAATAATGCTAAATTTATTTGGTAGAAAATTTGATGGGATCAGTTTCCGCAATCTTTTCGTATGTGTCGCTGTTACGTATTTGGAAAGATACCTCGATTTCATCCACAGAAGTGATACTGTTGTTTTCCAAATCGGAGGACAAAATCGTGATCGTATCCACAGCCATTTTCCCTGCATAAATATCACTGTAGAAAAGCGGAGTGACCATAAAACCGTTGATAGACATATTATCACAAGACACGGTGATATTTTTATCTGTTGTATTTTCCAGGTACAGTAGCACTGCTGTTCCCCAGAAACTGTTTTCCTCAACAAATTTACCGACAATCCTGATGCCGTCCTTGTTGTACAGTTCTGCTCCTACATCGGCGGAAGTAGTATCCATATTGGCAAAAGCAGATGTTTTGATCGTTACGGGGTCGGCATTAAAAACATTCTGATAGGTATCTGTGTCAAAGACACGGAGATAGAGTTCAATTTGTCCAACATTATTGATACCAGCAGCCTCCAGTGCGGAAGATGAGAGATAAATCGTATCATTGGCCTTTTTTCCTGCTGCTACATCACAAGAAAACAGGTCGGTGATCATATAGTTGTTCACGATCAATGCGTTGCAGCCAACACCAAGATTTTTGTCGCTGTTGTTCTCTACCAGCACCTTGATTCCATCGCCCCAGATGCTGTCCTCAACATATTCTTTTGCTGTGACCTTAATACCGTCGCGGTCAAGCAAAATCTGCTCTTCGATGGTAATGGCAACAGACTGCTCGCCGTTGTCACCGCCTACGATGTCCTTTCCTCCATCATCCGAGGAAGACCCGCTTCCCAATGCCATTCCGGCGAAAATCAATAACGCCAAAACTAGGCAAAGAATTTTTTTAATACTCTTCATTTCTATAACTCCTTGCGTTTTTTATTTGTAGCGTTGCCAACGCTGTTGCGCAAACTTCAAATAACATATCTAACCAGTCAAATGTTCCTGATATGAGACCGGCTCCCTGGGAAAATTCAATCCCTACTTCAAATACTACACAAATTATCGTAGGGAGAATCCATACTCCCTCTTTCCGCCAGATCATACTCACCGTAAATGTCAAGGCATATGCCCATAAAATATCTGCCAAAAAACCGGTGAGAAATACTCTTAACCAACCGGGCAGCACCTCTAACGAAGCAAATAGCTGCCGATCCATTTTCAAGGATCTATATAAAATCCGGGAAATATAGGAATCCGGTCGACAAACAAAATACACAATGACTCCAACACAAAGAGGAATGAAAATATTTCGGCACCAGTAGCGGAGCTCCATTCTTTTCATATCGCACCTCATCATCCTGTGCTTTATATGCTTTTTAGTATATGACGGGTTGTCATAATTGTCAAGCAAAAATATGACATAATGTCATTGGGTGATGGTATGCAGAACAGACTAAAGGCACTGCGAAAAAGTAGAGGATATACACAAGTTTCTCTACAAATGCAAACCGGAATTGAGCAGGCTTTGCTTTCTAAATTTGAAAATGGCGAGCGAGTGCCGCCAACTGAAACGCTAGTGCGATTGGCAGAGTTTTATAACGTGAGCATTGATTATATCCTTTGCCGAACAGATAGACCTGAAATAAATAGATAAGCTGGATGATTTTGAGAGTCATCCAGCTTGTTTTTCTTTTTTATTTTGTAGGGCGGGGGCAAGCCCCCGCCCTACAGATAGAGTTCTTATATCAGCGTAGGCGGCTGTATACCTTCTGCAAAATGCCGATGAGGGCGTGGGACACCGGGGCAAGGATCATATCCATCTGTCCGGCGTATTCCACGAACCGGGCATCGAAGCCTTGCTTGAACCGGTGCAGACCGTAATGGGGATTTTCCGGGACAGGGTCGCCTTCCACACCGCGGAAATCGTAGATCTTACAGCCCCGGCGCAGAGCCCGGCAGATCATCTCCCACTGCATCAGGTAGTTGGGCATATGCTCCCGTCCCTTGTTAAAGGAGCAGCCGTAGACATACCAGGAAGATGCCCCTTGGGTGATCTGGATGGCACCGGCAAGGATCTGTCCGTCCTTTTCCGCAAACAGCAGACTTGCGGCCTCTCCGAAGGATTCCAGCAGCGCCTGGTAGAATGCCACGCTTTTGGCAGAAAAGCCGTCCCGGCTGGCAGTCTCCAGCATCATATCCCGGAAAATGGGCAGCTCGTCTGCTGTTCCCTCCCGGATGGTCACCCCCCGGCGCTGTGCCAGACGGATATTATACCGGGTTTTGGAGTGGAAACGGCTGAGCAGTTCTTCTTCGGTCAGCCCTGCCAGATCGGTGACATAGACCTTTCTTGCGATAAAGGTGGAATAGTCATCCCGGGGGTCAAAGCGGAAGCCCAGAGCTTCTGCGTCCTTGCGAAAGGCGGTATCGTCGGCTAAGATCGCCGGGTCGATGCGCAGCAGATACCCGCCATTTTTCCGGCAGTAATCCCGGGCGACCCCGATGATCTCCCGAAAGGCCTCCGGGGTGGAGAACACAGGACCCCGGGGGGCGTAATACATCCGCTTTCCGGAAAACCGGACAGGACGGGAGTGGAGCGCCATAGAGGCGTAGATCTCTCCGTTATCATCCTTTAGCACAATGCCGTGCCAGGCGTAATCCGGGCGGCTTTTGCCGTAGCGGGTGGTTTGCATATAGTGCCCACGGGGGTGGGAGATGACAAACCGGTCCAGTTCCCCGGCTTGCTCCAGCGTCAGATGTTCGATCATAGGGTGACCTCCTCAGGGGCGGCTTGCTGCTGTGCCGCCTGCTTGATTTTGCGTATCATAAACAGGGCGATGGGGATCGCCAGAGCCAGACTCAGCACATCTGCCAGTGCCTGCACTGAGACCACACCGTATTCGCCGAACAGGGATACCAGCGGATATAATAGCGGCAGCATACAGCTGCCCTGCCGGGCGGTGGCGAGCAGAAATGCACCGCCTGCATTGCCCAGACCTGCGCACAGCATATTCACCACAGCCACCCAGGCGTGGACAGGCAGTGCGATGGACTGCAGGATGATACAGATCGCGCCGATCCTGCGCATTTCCGGGTCTGTTCCCGCAAACAACACGATAATGGGGTCAGCGAACACGATCAGCAGTCCCGCCATAATCACAGAGCCGATCAGTGCCACCGCAGAGGAAAAGCGGTAGCTTTCCATTACCCGGTCATAGCATTTTGCGCCCCAATTGAAACCCGCCACCGGCTGAAAGCCCGTGCCGAAGCCCAGAATAATGCTGAAGGGGAACATCATAATCTTGGTGCATACGCCGATGCCCGCAAGGACAGAGTCGGAGAAATTTCCTGCGATGTCATTGAGCAGGATGCCGGAGACCACGGCTAAACCGTTACGGAACATAGAGGAAGAGCCTACCCGGACGATCTGCCCGACAATGTCCCCGGAAATATGGAAATTCCGGATGGACAGGTGCAGAATGCTCCGCCGGGTCAGGTACGGGAAAATCAAAATTGCGAAGCTGACAAATTTGGAAATGGCGGTAGCAAGGGAAGCGCCGGCAACGCCCATATCCAGACCGAAGATGAAGATGGGGTCAAGAATACAGTTGAGAATGCCGCCGAAGCCCATACCCACCATAGACAAGGTGGCGCTGCCCTCGGAGCGCAGGCACTGATTCATCACAAAGCTGGTCGCCATAAAGGGGGCGGCAAACAGCACATAGGTGGCATAGTCGATGGAATACTGCTCGCAGGTAGGGGTCGCACCCAGCAGGCGCACCATAGGCGTCATAAAGCTGATGCCCAGGATCATCAGCAGGCTGCCAAGACCTGCTGCCAGGAAAAAGGCGGTGGAAAGCACCTGGCTGGCTTTCTTTCCGTTATTCTCTCCCAGCAGGCGGGCAATATAGCTGTTGGCGCCCACAGCCAGCATAGAGCCGGCCATCATGATCAGCTGATCCAGGGATGCGTTGACGCTCACCGCCGCCGTGGCATTGGTGCCCAGGGAACTGACGAAATAGGTGTCCGCCAGAGAATAGATGGAGTTGATCAAAAAGGCGACGATGGTGGGGATCGCCATTTTGGGTATGACCCGGGAGATGGGCTCGTTGCGCAGCATCAGCTGCCGCTGCTCCTGCCGGGATACTTCTTTGCTGTCCAAAAAAATCGCCTCTGTTTCTGTTTTTTTCTATTGTACCACAAATCAGAGGATTCGCAAGGCATTTTGTTACAAAAGGTTTACACAAATCGTGTTGATAAACCGCAGGTGTGGTGTTACACTATCAATAGAATGGAAAAAATCGGCTTAGGAGGCATATGACGATGTCGAAATTCAGCGTTAAAAAGCCGCTGACGGTATTTGTGGCAGTGATCGCGGTGCTGGTCCTGGGTGTGGTCGCTTATTTGAAGATGACCCCGGATCTGCTGCCCAATATGGACTTTCCCTATGTGGTAATTATGACCACCTATCCCGGCGCAAGCCCGGAAAAGGTGGAGGCGGAGCTGACCCGTCCTATGGAACAGGCCATGTCCACATTGGAGCATATCAAAGAGGTGACCTCCACCTCCGGTGAGAATTACAGTATGGTCATGCTGGAATTCGAGGAGGGTGCGGATCTTAACACCATCGGCGTGGATATCCAGCAGAATATCAGCGTGCTGTCCGCTTCCTGGGATGAGATGGTAGGCACACCCTATGTACTGAAGATCAACCCGTCTCTGCTTCCTGTGGAGGTGGCGGCGGTGTCTATGGACGGGATGACTACTGTGGAGCTGACGGAGTTTCTCAACGAGACCCTGATGAACAAGCTGGAGGGTATCTCCGGTGTTGCTCAGATCTCTGCCTCCGGCGCGGTCTCCCAGCAGCTGCACGTGATCCTGGATCAGCAGAAGATCGATGCGCTCAATGAAAAGATCGCAGCGCTGATCAATGGGAAGATGGACGAGGCGCTGAACGAGCTGACGGCGCAGAAGCAGCAGCTGGAGGATGCCAAGAATCAGCTGGAAAAGGCCAAGGAGCAGATGGAAAGCGGCAAGCAGGAGCTCGCCGGTCAGACCTCCAAGGGCGAGGCGGAACTGAATCATCAGCAGGGACAGCTGATCGCCACCAAAGCAGAATTGCAAAACCAGCTTTCTCAGCTGAAGTCCACCAAGACCCAGCTGGAGATGATCCTGTCTGTGATCAAGACCCTCCAGTCCGGTATCGGGGAACTGGAGGAGCAGGCGGAGGGGATCCGCAAGGATCTGGAGATTCTGCTCGGTCTGCAAACAGATATGGAAGCGCTGCGTGGCACGCTGGAACGCTTTGAGGAGCAGATCGCCCAGATCCGAGGAGATTCCCAGCTTGATCAAGAGCAGATCGATAAGGCGGTAGCGGAAATCGTAAACAGCGATGCCTACCGCCAGATGGAGGCTGCCTGGGCGCAGCTGGAAGCAGAACTGGCGGCCATGGGCTTAGATCCCGACGGCTTGCAGGATCGGATCGAACAGCAGCAGGCGGCGCTGGAGGATCTTCAGAAGCGGCTGCAGGCGCTGGAGGAAATGCTCTCTGCCGAGGGACTGGACAAAGAATCCGTGAACACCAAGATCGAAGAGCTGGAGGGGAATCTGGTTCAGATCGATGAAGGCATCAAGACCATAGAGGATGCCCTGGTGCAGATCGATAACGGTATGCTGCAGCTGAAGGATGCGGCGGCACTGCTCAGCGAGCAGAAGACACTGGGTCTGCTGGAGCTGAGCAAGGGAGCGGCGGAGATCGCTGCCAACAGCGCCACCATTACCGGCGCGCTGACCCAGATCGAGGGCGGTCTGGATACCTTGGAGAAGACCCGGAAGGACACCCTTGCTCAGGCAGACCTGAGCAAGATGCTGACAATGGATATGGTGTCGTCTATCCTGACGGCGCAGAATTTCTCCATGCCCGCAGGCTATGTGGAGCAGGACGGCATCAGCTATATGGTATCCGTGGGCGAGAAGCTCACCACCTTGGAGGAAATTCAAGGCTTACTGCTGTTCGATATGGGTATGGAGGGAGTCGAACCCATCCTGCTGACCGATGTGGCGGCGGTAATGGTCACCGATAACCGGAACGAGACCTACGCCAGACTGGACGGGCAGGACAGCATCGTGCTGACCTTCCAGAAGCAGAGCACCTATGCCACTGCCGACACCACTAACCATATCAATGACCGTTTCCGGGAACTGGAAGCGGAGTATCCCGGTCTGCACTTTGTGGCACTGATGAATCAGGGCGACTATATCTATATGATCGTGGAAAACATCGTCAGCAGCCTGCTGTTGGGTGCGATATTTGCGGTGCTGATCCTGTTCCTGTTCTTAAAGGATCTGCGTCCCACCTTTATCACCCTGTGTTCGATCCCTGTCAGTGTGATCTTTGCCATCGTGCTGATGTATTTCTCCGGGGTCACCATCAATATCATCTCCCTGTCCGGACTTGCGGTGTCCGTGGGTATGCTGGTGGATAACTCGGTGGTGGTTATCGAAAATATCTACCGGCTGCGGGCAAAGGGCGCCAATGTGATCCAGGCGGCGGTATCCGGTGCTTCCCAGGTCGCCGGTGCGGTCATCGCCTCCACCCTGACCACGGTTTGCGTGTTTATTCCCATCGTGTTCGTGGAGGGCATTACCAAGCAGCTGTTTACGGATCTGGCGCTGACCATGACCTATTCGCTGCTGGCAAGTCTGATCGTTTCTCTGACGTTAGTGCCGGCAATGGCTTCGGGTATGCTCCGGAAAGCAAAGCAGACCCGGCAGCCCATCATGGATAAATTCCTTTCCGCATACAGCAAAGCCGCCCAGTGGTCTCTGAATCATAAGGCGGTGGTGCTGATCGCCACGGCGGTGCTGCTGGTGGTCAGCTCCGTGGCAAGTGTTGCCAAGGGCTTTACCTTTATGCCCGAGATCGATATGCCCAACATTACTGTGAATATCACTATGCCCGAGGACGCCACTATGGAAGAAGCGGTGGGGTATGCGGATACGGTGCTGGAGCGGATCGGCAAGCTTGACGGCATTGCCACGGTGGGCGCTATGATGTCTTCCGGGGATGCTACGAGCCTGCTGGGCGGTGGCGGCGGAAGCTATGATGTGACCGCCTATATCACCTTGTCCGATGAAAGCGCCTCCGGTGCGGAAATGGGCAAAAAGATCGAGGAAGCTTGCGCGGATCTGCCCTGTAAAGTCAGCGGCTCATCTGCGATGATGGATATGTCCATGCTCACCGGCAGCGGTATCTCTGTGCGCATTTACGCCGAGGATATGGAAAAGCTGCAAGCCGCCGCAAAGAAGGCGGCAGAGGTTTTGGGCAAGCTGGACGGCGTGACAGAGGTGTCCGACGGACTGGAGGATGCCGCCCCGGCACTGCAGGTAAAGATCGACCGGAACAAGGCTATGGCAAAGGGCATTACCGTTGCCCAGATCTATATGCAGCTGGCAGCGGCTATGCAGACCAGCACCACACAGCCGTCTCTGGAGCTGGACGGAACATCCACATCTGTGATCATTGAAAAGCCTGAGAGTGCCAAGCTGACACTGGACAGTCTGAAGACTTATCCGGTGGAGGTGACCGGACGGGACGGCACTGTGACCACCTTCCCGCTGGAGGAGGTGGCGGAGCTGGTGGAGACCACCAGTCTCAGCTCCATCCAGCGGCTGAATCAGCGGCGTAACCTGTCCGTGACCGCACAGCTGGCAGAAGGGGAAAATGTGACCCTGCTGACCGCCCAGGCGGAGCAGGCGCTGAAAAAGGTAGATCTGGGCGAAGGCGTCAGCTATGAGTTCACCGGCGAGAATGAGATGATCATGGAGGCGGTGGAGCAGCTGCTGCTGATGCTGCTGCTGGGTGTGCTGCTGGTGTATCTGGTGATGGTTGCCCAGTTCCAGTCCTTGAAATCTCCCTTTATCGTGATGTTTACCATCCCTCTGGCGTTCACCGGCGGCTTCCTGGCGCTGCTGATATGCGGCATGGAGGTCAGTGTTATTTCGCTGATTGGCTTTGTGATGCTCACCGGCATCATCGTGAACAACGGCATCGTGCTGGTGGACTATATCAATCAGCTGCGCAGGGAAGGTATGGAGCGAAGAGAGGCGATCATCGAGGCCGGCAAGACCAGAATGCGCCCGATCCTGATGACCACCATTACCACCATTCTGGGTCTTCTGGATATGGCGCTGAGCAGGTCTGCGGGTACGGCGATGATGCAGCCCATGGCTATCGTTTGTATCGGCGGTCTGGCGTATGCTACCTTAATGACCCTGTTCGTAGTCCCCTGCATCTACGATATGATGAATAAAAAGGCGCTTCGTACCGTCCGGGAAGAAGACCTGAAGCTGCTGGATATGTAACAGGAAAAGAGACCGCCTGCACGGCGGTCTCTTTTTATTTTATAAGGTCAGCGCCTTATCCAAAATCGCATTGGCAACGGATGCCTTGGATTGGAGCGGAAGCTCCGCTGTCTCGTCTTTGGTGATCAGGGTGATGCGGTTGGTATCCACACCGAAGCCTGCGCCGGATTCTTTCAGATTATTGGCGCAGATCATATCTGCGTTTTTCTTTAAGAGCTTTGCCCGGCTGTTCTCCACCAGATTCTGGGTCTCCATAGAGAAGCCGCAGATCACCTGTCCTGCCCGGCGGTGTTCCCCCAGATATTGCAAAATATCCTGAGTGCGCTTCAAAGAAAGGGAAAGCTCGCCGTCGGACTTTTTCTGTTTTTCCGTGTAGTACTGGGCGGGGGTATAATCTGCCACGGCGGCTGCCTTGAAAATAAAGTCTGCCCGGTCGCAGTTTGCTGCCACGGCATCGAACATATCCTGTGCGCTGGTGACAGGGACGACTTCCACAAAGGGAGACGGCTGCAGGGCGGTAGGTCCTGTGATCAGGGTGACCTCAGCGCCCCGGAGCATGGCCGCTTCCGCGATGGCGTAGCCCATTTTACCTGTGGAGGGATTGGTCAGAAAGCGTACCGGGTCTAAGCTTTCCCGGGTAGGACCGGCGGTGACCAAAACGCGTTTGCCCTGCAGGTCGTGGGGCATAGCAATTTCCCGAAGGATGTATTGCACCAGCACTTCCGGCTCGGGCAGCTTTCCTGCGCCCACTGCGCCGCAGGCCAGCCGACCGCTGGCAGGCGCGATCACTTCCCAGCCGTAGCGACGCAGCAGCGCCAGATTATCCTGGGTCACCGGGTTTTCCAGCATATTGGTATTCATGGCCGGGGCGATGAGCTTGGGGCATTTGCAGGCAAGCACCGTGGTGGTCAGCATATCGTCAGCCAGACCGTGGGCAAGCTTTGCGCACACATTGGCGGTGGCGGGAGCGATGATCACCAGATCCGTGCGCTGCGCCAGAGAGATATGCTCCACCTGGTGTTGGAAGGTGCGGTCAAAGGTGTCTGTCATCACCCGCCTGCCGGTGAGCTGCTCGAAGGTCAGCGGGGTGATAAACTGGGTGGCGTTCCGGGTCATAATGACTTCCACCGCGGCGTGAAGCTTCACAAGCATCGATGCCAGAGCCGCAGCCTTGTAGGCGGCGATGCCTCCGGTCACGCCCAGAAGCACAGTCTTTCCTGTCAGCATAAAGGATTCCTCCTTAATGATTTTCATTTTTTTCTATTATATCGGGTATTTTGCTCCGTGTAAAGAGCAGAATTCTGACTTGAAATGCGCAAGGCTCTGGGGTATAATAAGCACGAAACAATGCGCGGCATTCTCTTTGGGAGAAGCGGCAGCAGGAGGAATTAAATATGAAAAAATCAAATGTACGGTATATGACCATCCTGGCGATGCTTTCAGGTGTGCTGATCGTGATGGGAGCCACCGGTATCGGGTTTATTCCGCTTCCGGTGATCAAAGCCACCACCATGCACATCCCGGTGATCCTGGGCGCAGTGCTGTTAGGACCTGCGGCAGGCGGAATTTTAGGTGCGGTGTTTGGGTTATGCTCTATTTGGGCAAATACCACAACGCCGGGGCTGCTGAGCTTTGCCTTTTCCCCGTTTATGAGCACCACCGGCGCGGTTGGGGCGGTTAAAGCGGTGTGGATCGCATTGGGCTGCCGCATCCTGTTCGGCATTGCCGCAGGCTGGCTGTGGCGGCTGCTGAAAAAGGGCAGGTGTAATGATCTGGTGGCACTGCCTGTGACTGCGGCGCTGTCCACCGTGTTGCACACAGTGCTGGTGATGGGCAGCATTTATGTGCTGCTGGCACAGCAGTATGCCGATGCCAAAAATGTGGCCATGTCTGCGGTGTTTGGTCTGGTGATGGGTACGGTGACTGCCTCCGGCATTCCCGAGGCCATCGCGGCTGCGATCCTGGTCACTGTGATCGGAAAGGCGCTGCTGCGCATTTTCCGCAGCAAAACCTAAGGAGGAATTTATGCTTCTTGCCATCGATATCGGGAATACCAACATTGTCATTGGCTGTATCAAGGATGATGCAATCAAGTTCAAGGCGCGGATTGCCACAGATTATACCCGCACATCCGATCAGTACGGCGTGGAGATCAAGAATATGCTGGAGGCGTTTGGCGTGCAGCGGGAGGATATTTCGGACTGCATTATTTCGTCTGTTGTGCCCCCGGTGTTCCATTCGGTGCGCACCGGCGTGATCAAGGTCATCGGCAAGCAGCCTATGGTGGTCGGTCCGGGACTGAAGACCGGACTGGACATTCAGGTGGACTCCGCAGCCCAGGTGGGTAGTGACCGGATCGTCATCGCCGTGGCGGCGCTGGCAGAGTACGAAGCTCCGCTGATCCTTATGGATCTGGGAACTGCCACCACCATCGAGGTGGTGCAGCCGCCCCGCACATACATCGGCGGTGTGATCTATCCCGGCGTGCGGCTGTCTCTGGAAGCCCTCACCGGTCGGGCAGCCCAGCTTCCCGGCATCAGTCTGGAAAAGCCCAGACAGGTCATCGGCAGAAACACGGTGGACTGTATGCGCAGCGGTATGATGTTCGGCACAGCCGCGATGCTGGACGGCATTGTGGAACGGATGGAGCAGGAACTTGGACACCGCTGCACCCTGGTTGCCACCGGCGGTATGGCGCAGTTTATCGTCCCTCTGTGCAAGCGGGAGATCATTTTAGAGAAGGATCTGCTGCTGAAGGGTCTGAATATTCTTTATAAAAAGAATAAGAAGTGAGCCTGATTCCTTGGGACAACCCCAAAATTCTTGCTTTTTATAACCCTGTATGGTAGAATAGCCGTGATTATGGCTATTCTACCATTTTCTTTAGGAAGGAGGTGCGGTGGATGCGCCGAATGTTTGTTTTGCTGCTGGCAGCAGCGATCACAGTCTTACTGGCAATGCCGGTCTGCGCGGCTACGGACGCCAAAGGCGTAGCGGTCCATGCCACCGTATCGTCCGACAGCAGCTGTCAGGTGACGGTGACTGCCGACCTGCATCTGGAGCAGGCGCAGGAGAAGCTGACCTTCCCTGTGCCCAAGGATGCAGTCAATGTGACCCTGAACGGCAACCGGGTGCGCACCTCTTCCCAGAACGGCGTCCGGCTGGTAGACCTGTCCAAGGTGGTGGGCAATGCTACCGGTAATTTTTCTGTCAGTATCCATTACACTTTGAACGATGTGATCCATACCGATAAAAACGGTATTTTGCAGTTGCAGCTTCCGCTGCTGTCCGGCTTTGCTTACCCTGTGGAGACCATGGAATTTTCCGTGACCCTGCCCGGGGAGTTTTCCGGTATGCCGTCCTTTTCCAGCGGCTATCATCAGGCGGATATTGAGAAGCATATGACCTATAGCGTCAGCGGCGCTACTGTTTCCGGGTCGTTCCTGCAGGAACTGAAGGACCGGGAGACCCTGACTATGATCTTGGGCGTGACCGAGACGATGTTTCCCCAGTCGGTGATCGAGATCGGCGGCTATGACTTCGGCAAGAACGCCATGGTGGTCTGCGCGGTGCTGGCATTTTTGTACTGGCTGCTGTTTTTGCGGAATGTACCCATCTGGCGGGGAAAATATACCGTACCCCCGGAAGGGTACAGCGCCGGTGAGATGGGCTGTGTTCTGCATGTGCAGGGCGCAAACTTGAGCCTGATGGTGCTGACCTGGGCGCAGCTTGGGTATGTCCAGCTTCAGCGCGCTCAGTCCGGGCGGGTGCTGGTGCATAAACGAATGGATATGGGCAACGAGCGGGGCGAGACGGAACTGCGTGTTTTCCGCAAGCTGTTTGCCAGACGGGATACGGTGGATACCACCGGCACCCAGTATGCCCAGCTGTGTGAGCTGGCGGCGAAGAAGCCTGCGGGAATTCGGGAACTGATCCATCCCCGCTCCGGCAATTTGCAGGTATTCCGGGGACTGTCCGCACTCATCGGTTTGTTTGGCGGTGTGACCTTGGCGGTATCGCTCAGCCAGGGTGCGGCACTGCAGCCGCTGGTGGTGTTTTTGCTGGCGGTGGCGGGCGGGGTCAGCGGCTGGTTGATCCAGAGCTGGGCAGGCGGACTGCTGCTGTATGATAAGGGTCGGCTGCGGCTGAGCCTTGCGTGCTGCGGCGTGTGGCTGCTGCTGGGCTTGATCGCGGGGCAGTTTAGCGTCAGCCTTTGGATGGTGGCGGGACTGCTCACTGCGGGCTTGCTCCTTGCCTTCGGCGGACGCCGGACAGATCTGGGACGGCAGATCCAATCGGAGGTTCTGGGACTGCGCAAATACTTACGCACCGTTCCCAAACAGGAGCTTCAGCGCATCTGCGCCGGAAATCCGGAATATTTCTATTCGCTGATGCCCTATGCTATGGCACTGGGCGTGGGGAAAGCTTTTGCAAGACGGTTTGGAAAGGCGCGGCAGCCGGACTGCCCCTATATCTCCATAGGCAAAGAGACCTATATGACCGCTGTGGAATGGAGCAAGCTTATGACCCAGACGGTGGAATCCATGGATGCCAGAAGCCGGCAGATGCCCATGGAAAAGCTGATCGCCTTTGTCCGGGGACTCATTAAATAAAAAAGCAAGCACCTTAGGTGCTTGCTTTTTTTGCGTTATGCATCTGTATTTATGCCGGGATCATCGGATTTCCCTGGTGGATGACTGGGTGAGGTATCGCAACAATCGCTTCGCCGATCTGTATATAGTCAATGTCTTCTGTAGGGATAGCCTTGGTTGACACATAGGTTGAAACGAATTCTCCATCATCTCCAAGAGCCCCATACGGGCCTAACACATTAATAACAGTTCCATTGGTTAGAACGACTTTTACATCTCTAAATTCTCCGGGTTCTTGTACCGCATCCGCGTCATAGGTGTACTGGAATGTTACAGTGGCTGCTTTAACAACAATGGAATGGATGGTAGCTTTTTGCTGTACATCATTCTTTGCTATGTAAACATTCTGCTTGACTGGACAATCTAACAGTTCTTTTCCTCCATTAACGAAGGAAGATATTAGTTGTGCGGCTGTTATTGGACTCTTCTCTAAGTAAATGATTTCCCCGGTTTTGTTATCTATTATGATAATACTGCCGTTCAGTGGCTTTTTTACTATTATATTCCCATTGCTGTCGAGGATTTCCCCAATAGCACTGTGTGGATTTTTATTGTCACTGGTATTTGGATTTGTAAGGAAGCAGCCCGCAACCATTACACAGATCGCGATGGCGGCAATGATAATCCACAAGGTAGGTTTTTTATAATTCATAACAGATTTTACACGCTCCTTTACACTAACCTCTCCAAAAGCGAGAGGGCAAGCCGCAATTCTACGGCGATGAATGCTATAATTAAGAAGTGTTGTAGAGTAAGCCCTCACTTCATCCTTTCCCATGCGCTTAATGGCTTTTTCGTCACAGGCTGTTTCAATATCCCTGCACAGGAGGATGTAGGCAAGCCAAAGAATTGGATTAAACCAATGCACGCTCAGGATAAAAAATCCGATAGGCTTCCACCAATGATCTTTGCGGTGAATGTGGGCTTGCTCATGGGCGATCACGTTCGCCATATCAACATTTGAAATGGCGTAAGGTAAATATATTTTGGGCTTGATAAAACCCAATACGAAGGGCGAGCCGACTTGTTCGCATTGCCATATATTATCCTGCAGGTGCGTTGCCTCTTCCATCTTTTGATACAAAGTAAGATAGCTGGCTGCAGTATAGACAAACATCAAGACCATTCCCGCGAGCCATATCCAGCCAAGAACAGGGAATACGGTGTTGCCGATTGTTTTGGCTGGTTGCAAAGTCCCTTCTTCTGCCACGAAAGAACCGACGGGTTGCCGATTGGTTTCCGACGCACCAATATCATAGATTCCGATGGTTTCAACCTGACCAATATACATATTCTCAACATTGGAAAGGAGTTGCCCATTTGCAAGGTTGTCAGGGACAAGGGAGAGGTTACTTTCGATAGAGAACGGGCAAATGAGCCGTAGCGCCACCATGCCCCAAAGCAGGCAGAACACCCATCTGGGCGCCTTGCGAAAGACGTATCGAAGAAAAATCACTACAACGGCTAATAATGAGCCAATCAAATTTAGTTTTGCCAATTCTAAAAACAGTTCTCGCATACCGGAACCTCGTTATCCTTGGATAATGCGTTGGATTTCCTCGATTTCCTTTTCCGTCAATGCCTGCCGTTTGCCAAAGGCTGCTATGAAGGCGGGAAGGGACCCCTCAAAGGTCTTGGTCATAAACTCGTCCAGTTCTGCCTGCTGAATCTGATCCTTGGAAAAAAGAGAAGTAACAATCTTGTTTTTTACCTTCAGCACTCCGCGCTCTTCCAATCGCTTCATAACCGTGTAGGCAGTGGTCTCTTTCCAGCCTAGTCGTTCTTTGCACAGACGCACAAGCTCCGGACTGCGAATCGGTTCCTTCTCCCACATAATCAGGCAGAATCTATATTCGCTTTCGTGTATCTTTGGTGTTTCCATAATAAGGCCCCTCTCTTCTCTACTGTAGTAGAGGTTTGCTATAATTCTACTCCAGTAGAGGAAAAATGTCAATAGGTTTTTCGTATTTTTATAAAGTATAATTCCACCCTATGAGAAGCGGAATCGTTCGGGGACTGATCAAATAAAAAATGTGGGTGTTGCAGTTATAGGCAACACCCACAAATTTATATAGCGCAGAACGGAGGGGGCAAGCCCCCGCCCTACATAGTATTTATTTTTCCAGAGCCATTACTTTGTCGATCCGGCGTTGGTGGCGGGCATCCCCGGAGAATTCCGTTCCCAGCCAGGTGTCCACGATCTGGAACGCCAGAAGCTGTCCTACCACACCGGCGCCCAGCGCCATCATATTGGTATCGTTATGCTCCCGGGTCATCCGCGCGGACATCACATCCGACAGCAGAGCGCAGCGGATGCCGTCTACCTTATTGGCGGCAATGGATACGCCGATACCGGTGGTACAGAGGACGATACCTCTGTCGCAGTCGCCCCGAGCCACAGCCTTTGCTGCCTGGGCGGCAAAATCGGGGTAGTCGCAGCTGTCTAAAGTGTATGTGCCGAAGTCCTCTACGGCATAGCCTTGCTGGGAAAGGCGCGCTACCAGGGCGTTTTTCAGCTCCAGTGCGCCGTGGTCACAGCCGATTGCAATTTTCATTTCGTTTCCTCCTATATTACATAGCCGCCGTTGACGGCAAGTACCTGCCCGGTCACGAAGGGGGCATCTGCAAGATACAAAAATGCCTGCGCCACATCCTCCGGTGTTCCGTTTCGTCCCACAGGGGTCTCCTGCCGGAGCGACTCCATAGTTTCCGGTGAGACATTGGCGCACATATCGGTGTCAATCACACCGGGGGCGACGCAGTTGACACGGATGCCGGCAGGTCCTAACTCCTGTGCCAGCGCCTTGGTCATAGCAATCACTGCGCCCTTGGTAGCCGAGTAGGCTGCCTCACAGGAAGCACCTACTTGTCCCCACATAGAGCTGACGGTGATGATCGATCCCGACTGCTTCTGCAGAAAGGCGGGTATCGCGGCGCTGACGCAGTTGTAGATGCCCTTGACATTCACATCAAACAGCCTGTCCCATTGATCCTCCGGCAGCTGGTGCAGTAGACCTGTGTGGCAGATCCCGGCGTTGCAGATGAGAACATCTACATTCCCGATCTGAGAAAAGGCTTCTTCCACCGCAGAGCGGTCTGCCACATCGCAGCAGATGGCGCCTGCTCCGGCCTTTGCGCAGACGGCATTTGCCTTTTCGTGGCTTTTTTCGTACAGGAAGATCACCCGGTCGCCCCGGGCGGCAAAGGCTTCTACAGCGGCAGCCCCGGTGCCCCGGGGGCCGCCGGTGATCACTACGGTCTTCATACAGACCCTCCTAAGAATAAGCAGGGCGGGGGCAAGCCCCCGCCCTACGGAAATATTATTATCTACGGCGGCTTTTGGTGCGGTGGTCGGAATACTGCCGGATGGAGGAGATCTTGCTGTCGGACTCGCTCATAAACTGCTTCAGCTTTTCCTCAAAAAGCTGATCCGCGGTCTTGGGCGCGGGAGGCGGCGTAGGTGCCGGTCTGCCTGCGGCGGGTCTCCGGGGAGCGTTGCCGCGGAAGCCGGGTCGGCCGTTCTCTTCTCCTTTCGCCTTGACCTCCAGCCGCTTGATGGAAAGATTGATCTTGCCGCCGTCAACGGCGATGACCATAACCTTTACATCCTGTCCCTCGGTCAGATGCTGACGGATGTCGCTGACATAGGTGCTGGAAATTTCCGAGATATGTACCATACCGGTTTTGTTTTCAGGAAGAGAGATGAATGCGCCATAATTGGTGATCGACTTGACCTTGCCCTCAAGAATGGCTCCGACGGTGAACTCCATATTTGCTGTGTTTCCTCCAATTTACTGTGGGATATTATTTGCCGGGCAGAAAGATGATAGCATCCGGGGATACAAGCCCCAGCTTCTCCGCGGCGATATACAATACGCTTTGCACTGTGCCCAGTTCATCGATGCGCTCGGCCAGCTCCGCGTTTTCCTGCTTTAGCATAGCGCCTTCCTGACGCAGGGTGTCCTTGATCTGCTGGAATTCCAGAATGGCGCTGCGCAGCACCATCAGGCAGATCGTAGACAATATGATGGCTGCGATCACCACGCACTTGAGCAGTGTGGAACTGGGACGGTATACCAGCTTGATCCGGCTGAAGAAGGGTCTCTTGGCTGCCATAATGTTCGCCTCCGGTCTTCCGCCTGTGATGTGGACGGTTATTCCACATTATTGTACCTGCTTTTTTTGTAAATGCCAAGAGAAATTTTGCAAATTTGCGCAGTTTTTTCAAAAAAATTTTTCCGGGGAACAGGATGGAAACAAAAATCCGGCGAAGGAAAAACCAGAATCCGGAAAAAACAGGGCGCAGAAGCCGTCCCACGGTCAGCTCCCAGACAAAGCCGCCCAGCACCAGACCAGCGTTATACCCCAGCCGAAGATCGCCCTGACAGACGGCGAAGCTTAGGTAAAGCCATACCCAGCCTGCCCCCAGAAGAAACAGTCCGTCGGCTAAGGTCGTCCGTCTGGGGCGCAGAGGGCGGAGAAAGCCGTAGAGCAGTCCCAGCCCCAACCCCAGCAGGCAAGCGGTGAGAAACCGCCGGATCTCCAGCGCCGGGGAGATCATCCGAACAGACGGCGCAGCAGTCCCCGGTCGGCTCTGGTCTCCTCGTAAACCAAAGCGGAGATGCTCCCATCCACTGCGACTTGTCCCCCATCAAGGGATAATGTTTTCAATTGCAGCTCCCGTCCCTGTACCACCAATGTCCCCAGACAGGTGCGCAGGATCACTGCGCTGTCATCAAAGCTGACTACCTCCGTCACCCCGGTCATGGTCAGCGCTTTCCGTTCGTTCAGGCTCAGCTTGTGGGGCAGCTGTATCTGCTCCTGTGCCATGTCCATCCCTCCTTATCTGTAGGAGTGTATGCATATCGGTGTCGGTTTAGAACTGCGCGCATTGACAGCCCGGCAGTTCGGGAGTATACTGGACACAAAAGAAAGCGAGGTGGGCAGGATGCTGCTGGGGAGCAGAGCCATCGCACCGGGAACGGGGCATACAGAGGGCAGAGCCCTTCTGGCGCAGCTCTATAAGGAATACACCGGGCGGGAAATGCCGCCGGTTCTGACTACGGAGCGGGGCAAGCCCTATTTTGCGGACGGCCTGCATTTTTCCATTACCCACACGGACAGGCGTGTATTCTGCGCACTGTCGGAAAGAAATATCGGCATCGATGCGGAAGAATTGGACCGGCAGATCGACCTGCGTCTGGCAGACAAGATCCTGTCCTCCGCAGAACGGGCGCAGTACGATGCTGCCCCGGACAAGCGACTAGCGCTGCTGACCTTCTGGGTGCTGAAAGAGGCGGCTGCCAAATGCTCCGGCGAGGGTCTCCGGGGCTATCCCCGGAATACGGATTTTTCATTGGATGATGAGGCAGTGACCGTCCGGGACGGCTGTCTGCTGGCGGTGATCGAGGAGGATGACTATGCTGTTTGATACCCACGCACATTTGAATGACCCGGCGTTTGATCCGGATCGGGACGCGCTGATCAAAGGACTGCCGGAAAAAGGTGTCGGTCTGGTGATGAACGCAGGCTGCAGTCTGGAAAGCTCCCGGGACTGCATCGCTCTGGCGGAAGCATACCCCTTTGTTTATGCATCCGTGGGAACACACCCGGATGCCGCGGACGAAGTAAATGACGCCGTTCTGGAAGAGTACAGGATGTTATGTAAACACGATAAGGTGAAAGCCATCGGTGAGATCGGTGTAGACTATTATTATGAGACCATCCCCAGGGAGATCCAGCTTCGGGCGTTCCGGATGCAGATGGCGCTTGCCCGGGAGGTTGACCTGCCGGTAATCATCCACGAGCGTAATGCCCACGATGACGGCATGCGGGTTGTCAAGGAGTTCAAGGATGTGACCGGTGTGTTCCACTGCTATTCCGGTTCAGCGGAGATGGCGCGGCAGCTGGTGGATATGGGCTGGTATATCGGCTTCACCGGGGTGCTGACGTTCAAAAACGCCCGGAAAGCGGTGGAGACGGCAGAGCGCATCCCTTTGGATCGTATCGTGCTGGAAACGGACTGTCCCTTTATGGCGCCGGAGCCTTTCCGGGGGAAGCGGAACGACCCGGGATATTTGTACCGTATGGCAGAGCGCCTGGCGGAGATCCGGGGCATCTCGGTGGACGAGGTACACAGGATCACCACAGAAAACGCCAAACGGCTGTATCGGATAGAAGAATGAGGAATCCCTCCCCGGCCGGGGAGGGATTCCTTTTATATATCGGCGTACCAGTGGTTGTTTTCCGCGGTGGGCTGGGTGCGGAAGCCTTTGACCAGCCCTTCGCAAAAGCCCCAGACCGGAGGCTCCAGCCATTTGTCGTAGAGGATGCACATATACAGCGCCTGATGCCAGTTTTGCAGAGGAACGAATGCCACATCCTCCCGGGGCTGCACACAGCTCTCCGGCAGGAAGCAGAAGCCGAAGCCTGCACTGACCAGGCTTAAGGCGGTCTGGGCGGTGTTTACGGCGCAGACAGTTTTTTCTTCCCCGCCGGCAGCCCATTGCTCAAAGGTGTTGTCCACATCGTAGTGGAAGGCGATCTGGGGCTGTCCCTGCAGGTCTTGATAGACAAGACTTGTTCGGGAGGCGTATGGATGGTTTGCGGGCAGTGCCACATAAAAATTCTGCTGGCACAGTTTTCGGAAGTGCAGACTTCTGTCCCGGTTGGTGGTGTCCACCAGTGCCATATCCAGTTTTTCCTGCCGCACCATATCCATCAGGCTTTCGGCGGAGCTTTCGGTCAGCTGGAATCGGATCCGGGGATTTTGCCGGGTACATTCGGTGATCTCCTGCGCCACCAAGCCGTCCAGCGAGCCGGAGACCAAGCCCAGCCGGATCACCACCGGGGCGCTGACCTTACTGTCGTGCAGGGTCTGGGAGGCTTGATTCAGCTGCTGCAGGGCGGCGTCCACCTGCTCCCGGTAGTACCGCCCCTCCTCGGTGAGCCGGATGTTTCTGCCCACCTTTTCAAACAGCTTTACACCGCCCAGCTCGTCCTCCAGATTGTGGATGGCGCTGCTTAAGCTGGGCTGGGAGATGCCCAGCCGGGCGGCGGCAAGGGTATAGTGCTCCACTTGGGCAAGGACAGAAAAGTATCGCAGGTAGTTGTAGTTCATAGGGCACCTCGAAATCTATAGATATAAACTATAAATAAAATATCACAACTATATTGGTTTTTGCAAGAAAAATTTGTATAATTCCTTTGTGCTTGGCGAAACGCCAAAAGAAAGATTGCGATATATCTGAACTTGTGCTACAATATTAAGGATATATTGCAAGGAGAAAGATACCTATGTTTACTTACAAGGGCTTGAAAGCCAAACTGGACAAGCATATCGTTACGGATGAGGAAGTGGACCGCAACCTGCAGCGGCTGCTGCAGCAGAATCCCCGGATCGTAGAGATCGAGGACCGTCCCACAGAGAACGGCGACGAGGTAGTTCTTAACTACGCAGGCTTCTGCGACGGCGTACAGTTCCCCGGCGGCACTGCCGAAAACCAGACGCTGGTGCTGGGCAGCGGGATGTTCATCCCCGGCTTCGAGGAGCAGCTGCTGGATAAAGTCCCCGGCGAGGAGGTTACCGTGAAGGTCACCTTCCCGGAGCAGTATCATTCCGAAGACTTGGCAGGCAAGGAAGCCGAGTTCCGGTGCAAGATCCTGAAGATCCGGGTCAAGACCCCCTACGATCTGGATGACACCTTTGCAAAAGAGGTGGGTCACTGCGATACCCTGGAGGAGATGCGCACCAAGCTGAAGGAAAGCTTGCAGTCCTACTCCGACGAGCGTGGAGAGATGGATCTGCAGGATCAGCTTTTGAACGAGGCTGCCAAAACGCTGGAGCTGCAGATCAGCGACGGGATGCTTGCCGATGCGGTGGAAGATCAGCTGAACAATCTGCGCGCCCAGCTTGCCCAGCAGGGTCTGTCTTTGGAAATGTACTGCCAGTTTATGAACACCACCGAGGAGAAGCTGCGGGAAGATGTAAAGCCTACCGCCGAAGCTGCCATCCGCTACCGCGCTGCCATCGACGAGATCGTGATGCTCGAGGGACTGACTGCGGAGCAGGAGGAGATCACCCAGACGCTGGTGGCGATCTGCCGGCAGAACAATATCACGATGGAAGACCTTAAGCAGCAGTATGATGCCGCACTGGAGCAGGCAGTTATTAACAGTGTCCTTACCGGCAAGGTGATGCGTCTCATTCGGGATGCCGCCGTTGTCGAGGAATCAATTAGTTAATCATTGTGTCGCAAGACACCAAACATTAAGGAGGAAACATAGTATGGCAATCGTTTTTGACGAAAATGGCAAGTATGTGGACGAAAAGGGTCTGGTAAAGCTGGATCCCACCAAGTTCGCTGACTGGCAGATCGCTGAGGAAGCAGAGAAGACTCTGCCCCCCGTCGATTTCTTCCGGGAGAAGCTGGGTCTGCTGCCCGAGGAGATCATCCCCTACGGCAAGACTCCCAAGATCGACTTCATTAAGGTTATGAACCGTCTGAAGGATAAGCCCGACGGCAAGTTCATTGAAGTTACCGCTGTGACTCCCACCCCCTTCGGTGAGGGTAAGTCCACCGTTTCCCTGGGCCTGATCGAGGGTCTGGGCTACATCGGCAAGAATGCCGGCGGCGCTCTGCGTCAGCCCTCCGGCGGTCCTACCATGAACGTTAAGGGTACTGCTGCCGGCGGCGGTAATGCGCTGCTGATGCCCATGACCGAGTTCTCTCTGGGTCTGACCGGCGACATCAACGACATTATGAACGCCCACAACCTGGCAATGGTCGCTTTGACTGCCCGTATGCAGCACGAGCGCAACAACACCGACGAGTGGCTGGCCAAGAAGGGCCTGAAGCGTCTGGACATCGACCCCAAGCGTGTGGAGATGGGCTGGATCATCGACTTCTGCGCACAGTCCCTGCGTAACATCATCATCGGTATCGGCGGTCGTCTGGACGGCTTCATGATGGAGTCCAAGTTCGGCATCGCTGTTGGCTCCGAGCTGATGGCTATCCTGGCTGTTGCCAAGGATCTGAAGGATCTGCGTGAGCGTATCGGCAAGATCGTTGTGGCATACTCCCGCACCGGTGCGCCTGTTACCTGTGAGGATCTGGACGTTGCCGGCGCTATGGCTGCCTGGATGCGTAACGCCATCAACCCCACTATGTGCTACTCCGTGGAGCATCAGCCTGTGCTGATCCACGCCGGTCCTTTCGCAAACATCGCTATCGGTCAGTCCTCTGTTATCGCAGACCGTCTGGCTCTGAAGCTGTTTGATTACCATGTCACCGAGTCCGGCTTCGCTGCCGACATCGGCTTCGAGAAGTTCTGGAACGTTAAGACTAGACTTTCCGGTCTGACTCCCAACGTCTCCGTTCTGGTCGCTACTGTCCGTTCCTTGAAGATGCACGGCGGCGGTCCTAAGGTCACTCCCGGCGCACCCCTGCCCAAGGAGTACAAGGAAGAGAACCTGGAGCTGCTGGAGAAGGGTACTTGCAACCTGTTCCACCACGTCAACACCATCAAGAAGTCCGGTATCAACCCCGTGGTCTGCATCAACCGCTTCTACACCGATACCGACGCTGAGATCGCTCTGCTGAAGAAGATGTGTGCTGAGCGCGGTGTCCGCTGCGCTGAGTCCAACCACTGGCGTTACGGCGGCGAGGGCGCTGCTGAGCTGGCTCGCGTGGTCGTTGAGGCTTGTGAGGATCCCGTGGAAGTCAAGTTCCTGTACGATCTGGAGATGCCCCTGCGTCAGCGCGTTGAGCTGATCGCTAAGGAAGTCTACGGTGCTGACGGCGTTATCTGGCAGCCCCTGGCTGTGGAGAAGGCCGAGCGCTTTGAGTCCGATCCCAAGTACGCTGACTACTGCACCATGATGGTTAAGACCCACCTGTCCCTCAGTGACGATCCCACCAAGAAGGGCGTGCCCACCGGCTGGAAGCTGACCATCCGTGACATTCTGGAGTACGGCGGCGCTAAGTTCCTGTGCCCCATGGCAGGTACGATCTCCATGATGCCCGGTACTGCTGCTGACCCCGCATACCGCCGCGTGGACATCGACACCGAGACCGGCAAGGTTAGCGGTCTGTTCTAATTCCTATGATCCCCAAGGCACAGGCGGCAAAATCGCCTGTGCCTTGCGTGGCGCTTATTACAATTTCTATTGGAAGGAAAATACACTATGGATATGACACTGGAATCCTGCCGTAAGTTCGTGGAAGTGCTGGCCTCCGATGCCCCCGCCCCCGGTGGCGGCGGTGCAGCAGCTCTGGTGGGTGCTATCGGCACTGCTCTGGGCAATATGGTGGGCAGCCTGACTGTAGGCAAGAAGAAATATGCCGATGTGGAGGCAGAGATCATTGCCCTGAAGGCAAAGTGCGATGCACTGCAGACGGAGCTTCTGGATCAGGTAGAGGCGGACGAAATTAACTTCCTGCCCCTTGCCAAGGCTTACGGCATTCCCAAGGACGATCCCAACCGGGATGCGGTTATGGAGGAGGCCACCATTATCGCCTGCCCCACTCCCATGAAGATTATGGAGCTGTGCTGCCAGGCGATTGAATACATCAAGGTCTTTGCTGATAAGGGCAGCCGCCTGGCAGTTTCCGATGCCGGCTGCGGCGCAGTGATCTGCAAAGCGGCTTTGCAGGCAGCATCCTTAAATGTGTTTATCAACACCAAGAGCTTGAAAAACCGTGAAGTTGCTGAGGAAATGAACGCCAAGGCGCTGGGAATGCTCAGCAAGTACGGCGCAATGGCAGACGAGATCTTCAATACTGTCAAGGCCGGCTTTGGTGTCTAAACGCAGGCAATTTGAAGTGATACTGTAGGGGCGACCTGTGGTCGCCCGCGGGCGAACGCAGTTCGCCCCTACCAGGTTTTATTAGGAGGAACATAGATTATGGCAAAGCTTTTGCTGGGTAAAGAAGTCAACGAGGCACTGGTTGCCGCACTGCAGACCCGTACTGCTGCCCTGAAGGAAAAGGGCGTCACCCCCACTCTGGGCATCATCCGCCTGGGTGAGAACCCCTCTGACCTGTCCTACGAAAAGGGCGCTACCAAGCGCGCCGAGGAAGTGGGCGTGGCGGTTAAGAATTACATCCTGCCCGAGGATGCTTCCAAGGAAGATGTGCTGAAGGTCATCGACGAAGTCAACGCCGACGATTCCGTCCACGGCGTGCTGATGTTCCGTCCCCTGCCCAAGCACCTGAAAAATGATCAGGACGAGATCTGCAACCGTCTTGCACCCAAGAAGGATGTGGTCTCTATGACCCATATGTCCAATGCAGGTGTGTTTGAGGGACAGGATCTGGGCTATGCCCCCTGTACACCCGCTGCTTGTATGGAGATCCTGGACTACTACGGCATCGACTGCAAGGGCAAGAATGCAGTGGTCATCGGTCGAAGCCTGGTGGTGGGCAAGCCTGCCGCTATGATGCTGATGGCAAAGAACGCTACCGTCACCGTCTGCCACACCAAGACCGTGAACACCGCCGAGATCTGCAAGGGTGCGGACATTATCGTTACCCCTGCCGGTGCGCTGAACAGCCTGACTAAGGATTTCGTCCGTGAGGATCAGATCGTTATCGATGTTTCCATGAACTGGAATCCCGAGAAGATCACCTCCAAGGGCAAGGGCGGTATGTCCGGTGACTGCGTGTTCGACGAGGTCGAGCCCATCGTTGGCGCTATCACTCCCGTTCCCGGCGGCGTGGGCGCTGTTACCACCACCGTGCTGATGAAGCACGTGGTCGAGGCTGCCGAAAAGATCTGATTGTGAATACCTCTTACATAACTGGCGAATTTGCGGAGTACCGCAGGGGAGTGTAAGAGAGAAAAAGCCGATTGCCTGGGCAGTCCGAAGGAAAGCATCGGACTGCCCTTTTGAATAATTGAGGTGTCGTTATGAAGAAATTAAATCAGTTGCCGGAAAACCAGTTTTTGACCTTCTTCTTTGCCCTTGTTTCTGCCTGCTTTGTTTTGGCTGCGGCGATCCTGCCCGACCGGGGTGTGATGTTTGAGGGCTTTGTGAACCTTATGCGGTTTCCCTGTAAGGTCACCACCAACTACTTCTATGTAGGCGGCTATGCCGGCACATTCCTGAATATGGGCGTGGTGGGCTTTCTCTGCACGCTGCTGTGCGCCCTGCCCGGGGCGAAACCTACCAATGTGACCACTCTGGGCTTTTTGCTCACCGTGGGCTTTGCGTCCTGGGGTATGAATCCGCTGAATATGCTTCCCACTATTCTGGGCGTGTGCCTTTACTGTCTGGTGAAAAAGGAAAAGCTGGGCAGCCAGGTCAACGCTATGATGTTCTCCACCGGTATTGCGCCTCTGATCTCAGAGCTGCTGCTGCGTTATCCCGAGGCGGATTATGTGGGCTTCAATCTGCTGGGCGCCTGCCTTGCACTGGTTGTTGGTCTGGTGATCGGCTTCTTCCTGCCTGCCGGTCTGGGTCACGCACCTAACATCCATAAGGGTTTTAACCACTACAGCGCCGCTGTACCCATCGGCTTTACCGCATTTTTCCTGCGGACGGTGCTGTACAATGTGATGCTGGGCAAGAAGATCGGCGATGTCAGCGCGCTGAAGGCGTTCCCCGGTGCGAACTCGGATTTCTTCTGGGCTTGCAACATCTTCTGCGCGGTGCTGTTCGGCGCTTGCATCCTTGTGGCGCTGCTGATGGGCTGCAAGGTCAGCGACTATTGGAAGCTGCTGAAAGACCCGGGCAAGGGTGTCAGCTTCAGCACCAAGTACGGCAATGCGCCGTTTTTGATGAATGTGGGCGTGTACGGTCTGATGATCGTTGCCTACTTTAATCTGGCAGCCTTTATGGACGGCGGCGCTGCCCGGATGTCCACGGTCTGGAACGGTATGACCTTCGGTATTGTGTTCTGTATGCTGGCTACCTGTAACTCCGGCAGCCACCCCGGCAACGTCTGGCCCATTATGCTGGGCTATGTGGTCACATCGTATCTGTTCGGCTGGATCGCAGGACTTTTGGGCGTGGAGAATTACGGTCTGACCATCGCGGCACAGGGCATCCTTATCGGTCTGTGCTACGCCAACGGACTGTCTCCTATCTCCGGTACATACGGCTGGGCGTACGGCGCACTGGCAGGCGGTCTGCACTATCTGCTGGTTACCGCAGTACCGGATATGCACGGCGGCTTCTGCCTGTATAACGGCGGCTTCACCGCGGCGCTGATCTGCCTGATGCTGGTACCTCAGCTGGAGAAGTTCTGCAAGACCAAGGAAGAACGGAAGGCATTAAAAGCCGAAAAGGCGGCAAAATAAAAGAAATATCCCGGACCTGTCGGTCCGGGATTTCTTAATCACCGTCTTTTGGAAGGTTGCCGCAAAGGAAGTGGCTCTTTGATCAAACCAAGCAGATAATCTGCGGAGACATTATAATATTGCGCCAGCAGGATCAGTTTTTCTCCACTGATGTCCGCCTTGCCTGTTTCGATCTTACTGTACTGCTGTTGGGTCGTGTGGAGGACTTTGGCAATATCTGCCTGGGACAGATCTCTGTCTTCTCTTACATCCCGAATACGATACATTATAAACACCCCTTATATGTGAATGAAAATATTATATTTCACATCTAAAAATTGTATTGACATTTACGCCTAATAGGCGTAACATAAAGAAGACTACAACTAATAGATGTAAGGCGGGGAGAATATGAAACAGGAAAATTCGGCAAAAACCAACTTAGAAATATTTGCACATAATGTGGCGTGGCTTCGGAAACATTACGGCTTTTCAAAAAGTAAAATGGCTCGCATTATGAGGATCGGGATACCAAGCCTGAATAAATTGGAGCGGGGAGAGATTCCCCCGAGACTGGGCGTAGATGTACTTTTTGCAATCCAAAAGCAGTTTGGAATATGCCCGTCAGAGCAATGCTGCCGTTGGTTGGAGGGGTCGTCTTCGGATTAGATTATCCATAATATGCTACATATAATAACTGCCCGCATAGCCAGAAAGGCCGTGCAGGCAGTTTTTGTAGGGCGGTGGCTTGCCCCCGCCGTTTTGTTTTTAGTGGTAAATTGTAAGCGGCGGGGGCAAGCCCCCGCCCTACAATGCAGATCATTTCATAAATTTGTCGATGGCGCTGCACAGGTCGTCGATGGCGGTCTCGTCGCCGGCGGCTACGGCGTCCACCATACAGTGGCGCATATGATCCTTGAGGATCACCTTGCCCGTATGGTCCAGTGCTGAGCGGACGGCTGCCAGCTGGACAAGCACCTCGGAGCAGTCGTAGCCGTCCTCCACCATTTTGCGCACTTTTTCCAGATGCCCCATAGCCCGGGCAAGGCGGTTGAGCACCGCTTTCTGGTTTTCGTGGACGTGTCCGTGGCTGTGTTCGATCCCGTGGGCGTGCATATAGGCGTGATCGTGTTCGTGAGAATGATCGTGGCTGTGAGAATGGTCTGCCATAAAACGCCCTCCTTTTCCGTATTTTTCTTATCATACCTTATTTTTGCCAAACTTGCAAGCCCCTACGGGGGATATATACGCAGGGGATCTCTGTAGGGGCGAGCATTGCTCGTCCGCTTGGGCGGTGTTGTGTCGCAGTAACGGACGACCGATGGTCGCCCCTACAAAAAACTGTTGTAGGGGCGGTTATCAACCGCCCGTAAATTGCATTATGGAATGGAATGGTAACGGGCGGATACTATCCGCCCCTACAAGCGATAACCTGCCGTTGCAGACAACAGTTCCCCGCACGCGATTTGCGTACGGGGAAAGGGTTTTCTGATTATGATACTAAAACGATCTTAAAGTAAGAGATTTTATTTTCTTTGATCAGCATACCAATATCTGTTCGGGGGTGATCGGTAGGGATGCTGACTTCTACTGTGACGCCCGCATAGCTTGCCCCGATTTCTGCTTTTTCAAAAACAGATTTCGTGGTTTTTACGGATATGGTATCCGTGGGCAGGCTGTTCTCCGCCTGATACCAGCCGTCCAGTTTGATGGTTAAGTAGTAATCATCGGAATGGGCTTTTTCTGTGATCGCACTGATTGGGAGCGTGGTAATCACCGTAACGGTTTTGTCTTGGTTGTTTCTGTGATGTACATATGCGGCAGAAGACACCGCAGCAGCACAAAACAGAACGATCAAACATATCACTAACAGCTTCTTTTTCATAGGTGTCCCCTCCGTTATTATATTTGGTAACTATATTATATTGCATTTGCAATTGCTTGTAAAGAGGAAATTGACTGTTGCGGCGGTTTCTGCTATAATGCCTAGAGAAATGGAGGAAACGGTTATGAGAATGCGGAAAATGAAAAACTTAGAGCCGCGGATGGAAAAGTGCGGCGACTACCGGATCGCAGAGCCTGCACAATTTCGGGGTAACTGGCGCAGCCTGATGCCCGGGTGCACGGAATTGTGGGTAGAGGTAGGCTGCGGCAAGGGCAAGTTCACGGCGGAGACCGCACAAGCCAATCCCGATGTGCTGCTGATCGCGGTGGAGCGCTGCCGGGAGGCTATGGTAGTGGCGATGGAAAAGGCCAAGGAAATGGGCCTTAAAAATGTATTTTACATCGATATGGATGTAGAGAAGATCGAGGAAATGTTTGTGCCCGGAGAGATCGACCGGCTGTTTATCAACTTCCCCGACCCGTGGCCCAGAAAGAAAAACGCCAAGCGCCGGCTGACTCACAGAGGCTTTCTCCATAAGTACTGTCGGGTGGTCACCCTGGGCGGCGAGGTGCATTTCAAGACGGACAATGCGCCTTTGTTCGAGTTTTCCGTGGAGGAATTTGCCGCTTGCGGTCTGGAGGTTAAGAATCTGACCCGGGATCTGCACGCCAACGGTATCGTAGGTATTATGACCGGATACGAAGAGAAATTTCACGCACTGGGTACGCCCATCAACCGCTGTGAGGTGGTGTGCAAACCCTTTGTGCTGATGCCGGAGGAGAAAGTATGTACCACGCAGGAAACTGTGATGTAATTGTCATCGGCGCGGGACACGCAGGCATCGAAGCGGCGCTGGCTACTGCCCGGATGGGGCTAAACACACTGCTGTTTACCATCAATCTGGATGCGGTGGGCAATATGCCCTGCAATCCTGCCATCGGCGGCACGGGCAAGGGTCACCTTGTCCGGGAGCTGGACGCATTGGGCGGAGAGATGGGTGTGGCGGCGGATGCTGCCTGCATCCAGTACCGGATGCTCAACCGGGGCAAAGGTCCGGCTGTCCACTCCTTGCGCGCCCAGGCTGACCGGCGGAAATATCAGGAATATATGAAGCACACCCTGGAGCAGCAGGAGAATCTCCAGCTGAAGCAGGGGCAGGTGGTGGAGATCCTTACTCAGAACCGCGCGGTGACCGGTGTGAAGACCCTTTTGGGGGCGGTGTATGAAGCAAAGGCGGTGATCCTTGCCACCGGTACGTTTTTGGACAGCACCATCGTCATCGGCGAGTCCGTCCAGTCCTCCGGTCCGGACGGTATGCACGCGTCCACAGGTCTGGCGGAGAATTTGCGGGCATTGGGACTTTCCCTGCGCCGGTTCAAGACCGGCACGCCTCCCAGAGTCAACCGCCGGAGCATTGATTTTTCTAAAATGGAGCTGCAGCCCGGGGATGCGATCCCCGAGCCGTTTTCCTTCCGCACGGAGCACAGTCTGGAAAACCGGGCGGTGTGCTATTTGACCTACACCAACGAGGAGACCCACCGGATCATCCGGGAGAATCTGCACCGCAGTCCTATGTATGACGGCACCATCTCCGGGGTAGGACCCCGGTACTGCCCCAGCATCGAGACCAAGATCGTCCGGTTTGCGGACAAGCCCCGGCATCAGCTGTTTATCGAGCCCTGCGGACTGAACACCGAGGAAATGTATATCCAAGGCTTTTCCTCCAGTTTGCCTGAGGATGTGCAATTAAAGATGCTGCATACCGTTCCGGGCTTAGAGAATGCGGAAATGATGCGTCCTGCCTATGCCATTGAATACGAATGTATTGACCCTACCCAGCTGCTGCCCACACTGGAGTGCAAGCAGGTTTCCGGTCTGTACGGCGCGGGACAGTTTAACGGCTCGTCCGGCTATGAGGAAGCGGCAGTACAGGGTCTGGTGGCGGGAATCAACGCGGCGCTGAAGCTGCTGGAGAAACCCCCTATGATCCTGACCCGGGATACCAGCTACATCGGCACGCTCATCGATGACCTGGTGACCAAGGGGACGGAAGAGCCTTACCGGATTATGACCAGTCGGTCGGAGTATCGGCTGCTCCACCGGCAGGACAATGCGGATCAGCGGCTGACTGCCATTGGCGCGGCAGTGGGACTGGTAAGCCCCCAGCGGCTGGCTGCGGTAGAGGAAAAGTATACGGCAGTCCGCCGGGAGATCCAACGGCTGGAAAGCAGCGGCGTTCCCGCATCGGATGCTCTTAACGAAATGCTTGCGAAACGGGAGTCTGCCCCGGTGGTCAATTCCGCACGGCTTGCAGATCTCCTGCGCAGACCCCAGGTGACCTATGAAGATCTTGCTCCCTTTGACAGCGATCGTCCGGAACTTTCCGCACCGGTGCAGGAGGCGGTGGAGATTCAAGTCAAATATGCCGGTTATCTTGCCCGGCAGGAAAAGCAGGTGGAAGTCTTTAAGCAGGAGGAGCAGCGGCTGCTGCCGGAAGATATCGACTATAACGCCATCAGCGGATTGCGGGTGGAGGCAAGGGAAAAGCTGTCTGCCATCCGTCCGGTGTCCATCGGACAGGCTGGCCGGATCTCCGGCGTCAGCCCTGCGGACATCGCGGTGCTGCTGATCTATTTGTCACAGTGAAACAACAAAAGCGAGGGGAAATTCCCCTCGCTTTTGCTTTGTAGGTGCATACTTTCTCTCCGGTGAGAAAGTATGCAAAGAACCGCCGGGGACCTTTCGTATGGTCCCTGGACTCCCCAGACGACCAAAGGGGGAAGCGAATCGGCTGATACAAAGAAGAACCTGTCTTTCCGCATCCCCCTTTGGAATCCCCTTGCAACTTTGCGAAGGGAATGGCGGCTTAGCGAATGGAAAAGGCTGGTTAGGGCGGAAAGCTTCCCTTTTACTACTCGCTTTTTCCTTTTTCTGCACTTACCGAGTGCGCGCCTGGAGGGGTACATAGGGGAGGTGGCTTTGTGCGCGGGAGCGCACAACTCAAATCCTCCCCTATGACGGCTTTTTTCGTATCTTTTTTGCCGGAACAAAAAAGATACCCCGCGGAGCGACTGCACTATCAGTGCCGTACAGGAAAAAGCATAGTTTTAGAGGGCGTTGCAGTGAATTGCAACACCCTCTTATTATTGCATTTCCAGTTGTTTTTTCTCGTATTGCAGGGTATAGAGCCGGTAGTAGCGACCCTTTTGCCGCAGCAGCTGCTGGTGCGTACCCTGCTCCAGGATTTGCCCGTGGGACAGCAGGATGATGTTGTCCGCGTGCTGGATGGTACTGAGCCGGTGGGCAACGATGAGCATCGTGCCGATGTTCTTCATTTTCTCCAGAGAGTCCTGGATCAGCAGCTCCGTTTCGGTGTCGATGTTGGCGGTGGCTTCGTCCAGGATCATCACCGAGGGCTTATGGAGAATGGTGCGGGCAAAGCTGAGTAGCTGCCGTTGTCCGGCGGAGAAGTTGTTGCCCCGCTCTCTTACCACCTCGTCCAGACCGTTTTCTAATCTTTCGATGAAGGTGTGGGCATTCACATACCGGCAGGCCTGCCGGATCTCCTCCTCTGGGATGTTATCCGATTGCAGCAGGATATTACTGCGGATCGTACCGGAGAACAGGAACACATCCTGCAGCATCTGTCCGAAGTGGCGGCGCAGGGAGGATATTTTGATATGCCGGATGTCGATGCCGTCAATGAGGATCTGTCCTTTTTGAATGTCGTAATTGCGGCAGATCAGGGACAAAATAGTGGTCTTACCCGAGCCGGTAGACCCGACAAACGCCACGGTCTGCCGTGGCTCGACCCGGAAGGAGACCCCTTTGAGTACCCATTCCCCGGGCTTATAGGCAAACCAAACATCCCGAAATTCGATCTCGCCCCGGACGGTATCCAGCTCGATGGCATCCTCCTCGTCCACTACCTCCGGGATCATATCCATAACCGTGAAGATCTTTTCTGCCGAGGCGAAGGATTTCTGGAGCATATCGAACTGCTCCGCCAGCGCCTGCACCGGCTGGAAGAATTTGGAGATATACATATAGAAGGAGACTACCACGTGGGCAGTGACCGTCTGTCCCAGGAATTGCGTATCCTGAAGATACCCCTTGGCACCAAAGTACAGCAGGCACAAAACCGAGCTGATGTTCAGCATATACACCATAGGACGGAAGATGCCGAAGACGAACATACGCCCCAGCTTTGCCTTTTGCAGCTTGCGGCTGCGCAGCTTAAAGGCTTGGAGCTTATTCTCCTCTTGATTGAAGATCTGGGTGATCTTGATACCGGAGAGATTCTCGGACAGATAGGTATTGATGTCCGTGGTGGCGTCGCTGACCGCCCGGTGTACCCGCCGGGAGAACTTCCGGAAGATCAGGGTGAACAGCACCACAAAGGGCACAAAGCACAGCACCATCAGCGTCAGCGCGTAATTGAGCAGCAGCATCGCCGCCAGTACGCCAAAGATCATCAGGGTGTTTTTTACCAGAGTGACCAGAATGTTGGTAAACAGGTAGGAGATGGCGTTGGTATCATTGGTGACACGGGTCACCAGTTTGCCCACAGGATTATTGTTGAGCTGATTGTGGGACAAATTTTCGATGTGCGCGAACAGATCCAGCCGCAGCTGGGACAGGATCTTCTGTCCGGTCTTTTGCAGCAGCATCGCCTGCAAATAAGTACACAGCATTGATACCAGAAGGATCGCGCCGTACACCGCCACCACCGAGAACAGGTAGGACAGCGCAAAGTCGCCTGCCACCACCTGTTCGATATGTCCCACCAGCAAAGGCGAGACCAGGTCATAGGCGATGGAGAAGAGCATAATCACCAGCGCCAGAACAAAGCGTGTCCAATAGGGCTTGGCATAGCGCAGCAGCCGGGCGACGATCTCCCGGTCCGGCATATGCCGGTCAAAGCCGATGACTTCCTTTTTATGCCGCAGGATGCCGTATGCCACCACAAACAAAACGGTGAACACACCGATAATGCTGCCGATGATCAGCAGGGGAAGGTACTCAGACATCTGCCTCGCCTCCTTCCGTTTCCAGCTTTTGCAGCTGTACCATTTTGCGGTAGGAAGGACAGCTCTCTAACAGCTGACTGTGGCTGCCGGAGGCAGTCACTGTGCCGTCTTCAATCAGCAGGATCTTGTCCAGCTGCTCCACCGTAGAGATCCGGTGGGCGATGAGGATGGTAGTCTTGCCGGCACGGGTGGTGCGCAGGTTTTCTAGGATCGCGGTCTCCGTCTTGGTATCCACCGCGGAGACGGAATCGTCCAAAATCAGAATGGGGGCATCCTTCAGCAGCGCCCGGGCGATGGAGATCCGCTGCTTCTGTCCGCCGGAGACGGTGACGCCCCGTTCTCCCAGCACCGTGGCATAGCCCCGGGAGAAGCCTTGAATGTCCCCGTCCACATCCGCAAGAAGAGCGGCCTGGGAGATCATTTCTTCCTGTGTATCGGTATCGCCAAAGGCGATGTTGTTGGCAATGGTATCGGAGAACAGGAAATTATCCTGTGGCACATAGGCGCAGCCTGCCCGGACATCCCGGATGGCGATGCCGTTCACATCGTTGCCGTCGATAAACACCGTGCTGTCAGGGACATTGTAGGTGCGCAGCAGCAGATCCACAAGGGTGGTCTTGCCCGAGCCGGTCTTACCCACGATGCCTACCATCTGGCCGGGTTGGATGGTAAAGGATACATTTTTCAGTGCGTCCACTTCCCCGTCGGGGTAGCGGAAGGTCAGATCCCGGAATTCGATCTGCCCACGGATGTTAGGCAGAGGCTTTACGTCGGGACGGTCTATCACATCGACCTTGGCATCCAGCAGCTGGCTGATCCGCTCCAGAGAGGCTTTGCCCCGGCTGGTCATATCGATCAGCTCCGATACTGCCATAATGGGCCAGACGATGGCGGTGAAGTAGCCGATGAACTCCACCAGCTGGGCGGCGCTGAATGCGTCCCGGTAAACAAGATAGCCGCCGTAGCCCAGAATGATGCCCACCACGCTCTCCACAAACAGAGTCACCAAAATCCGCAGCAGCACGGAAGACTGGGTGTGGGAGACATTGGCGTCTTCGTTTTCTTCGTTGAGCTTCCGGAATGCCAGCAGCTCCTTGGTCTCTTTCACAAACGCCTTGATCACGGCGATGCCGGAAAAGCTTTCCTGGGAAAAATCGGACATCCGGGAGAACGCCTCCTGCCGCACATCCCATTTTTGCATCATATGCTTGCCCACCACCGTAGCTGCTGCCAGCAGCAGCGCCATAGGGATCAGGGACAGCAGGGTGAGCGTGGGGTCCATTCCCCACATTTTGCCGATGGCCAGAACGCCTAGCAGCAGAGCATCGAAGAACATCATAATGCCCCAGCCGAAGCACTCCTGCACGGTATCCAGATCGTTGGTAAACAGGCTCATCAGTGAGCCGACCTTATTGACCCCATAGTACTGCCGGCTCAGGTCCTTGGCGTGGTCGAACATCCGGTTGCGAAGATCTGTCTCCACCCGGATGGCAGCACCGAAAAAGCACACCCGCCACAGAAACCGTCCCAGCACCATCGCCAGGATGATCCCTACCAGAGGCATACAGATGCGCTCTAACAGCACGGTCATCGTAAAAGCGACCTCCGCGCCGTCTATGTAGACAAAACCCGTATTCATACCGCTGATGACCATCTGGTACAGGTTGGGGATGATCAGCTGCAGGTAGTCTACCACTACCAGGGTGATCAGTCCCACCAGCAGCATAGGTGCGTGGCGCAGATAGTAGCGGTTGATATGTTTGCCGAATATCACAGCGGTACTCTCCTTTCGTAAATATAAGTCAGCGCAGTTTTTCGCCGTTTAAGGTGGCTTCAATCAGCCGGTCGCCGTCATAGCGAAGGGTGAGCAGGAAGAAGGGCGCATCCTGCCACAGCAGTTCCAGAAAGATTTTGTCGCCTTCCCATTGGGGCAGGGTATTCAGAAAATCCCGGTGCACCCACTGCAGGTCGCCTTCGTCGCATTCTTTCAGCTCACCGGCAAAGCCGTCAGCGGTGAACAGGTACATATATTCCCCGTCCCAGGGTCCGTTGGTCAGAAAGGTGACGATGCCCCGGCACTGCCACCGGGTCAATGTCAGCCCGGTCTCCTCCCGCACCTCCCGGAGCAAACACTGGTCGGGAGATTCCTCAGGCTCAAATTTGCCCCCGATGCCGATCCATTTGTCCTGGTTTACATCGTTTTTCTTTTTCGTCCGGTGGAGCATCAGCACCTGGTCTCCCCGGGTGATATAACACAGAGTGGTATTGATCATAATCGATTCCTTTACTTGATGAGGCGGATGGCGCGGTACAGATTTTCTACCTCCACCCGGGACTGCCCCGGGGCGGCTTCGCCGTCCAGTGTCCAGGAAAGGTCTGCGTCGGTAAAGATCTCAACACGCTGGGCACTGCGGAAGGTCATCATCTTACAGTTGTATTTCTGCTTCTGCACCGCCTGGATGCACTCGGCGATCTCGGAAAGATCCCGGGGGGCGCGTACCAGCAAGACTTCAAATTTGCCGTCGCTCATATCCACCTGTTTGGGGTCTAATGTGAGAATGCCCCCCAGACTGGTGGAATTGCAGATGGCACCGAAGAGAAATTCGTCCTCTACCACCTCTCCGTCCAGCTCCAGACGCACGTGCTCTGTCCGGATTTGGGACAGCTCCTGGATGCCCCCCAGCAGGTAGGCGGTATGCCCAAGGGCATTTTTTACACTCTGGGGCGTGGAATAGCTGGTGCGGGTGAATGCACCGAAGGATGCCACATAGGAGAAGAACCGGTCCCCAAACCGCCCGATATCATAGTCGTGGGGCGTGCCATCCGCAATTTGCCGTGCCGCATCCACCACATTGGTGGGAAGCCCCAGACTGCTGGCAAAATCGTTGGTAGAGCCGCTGGGGATATAGCCGATGGGGGTGTCCGCGCCGCTGGCAAGCAGACCGGACACAGTCTCGTTAAATGTGCCGTCGCCACCGCAGCAGACGATCAGGTCCATTTCCTCCGCCCGTGCCTGGACTGCCCGGATAGCGTCTCCCCGGGTCTGGGTGATATAGGTGTTCACATCAAAGCCTCTGCGGTTGAACACGGCGATGATGTCTGCCAGATGCCGGTTTGCCTTTCGCATACCGGCACAGGGATTTACGATCAGGAACAGCTTTTTCATACAGATCACCTTGGGGATTTCAGATTTGTTATTATTATAGCCCCAATGGGAAAAAAGCGCAAGAACAAAGATGGCAGGTTTGGCATAGGATAGTCGGAGGCGATTTTTATGATAATTGTCAATACTGCAGTGCCCATTACATCCCAAAGCTGTGAGGAAATGATCCAGAGAATCGTCAGCACCTATCCCTTTTGCCGCACGGAGGAGCTGATCTTCACGGCGTTTCAGCGCCCTGTGCGCACCCTGGTCATCGGCACAGGGGAGCGGAAGGTCATATACTCGGCAGCCCATCACGCCAACGAATGGATCACCAGTCTGGTACTTTTGAAATTCGCGGAGGAGTTTGCCCGGGCGATCCAGGACGGTGGGCGAATTTTTGACCGGGATGCCAGGGCGCTCGCCCAACAGGCGACGATCTATATGGTGCCTATGGTCGATCCCGACGGGGTGGACTTAGTGACCGGGGCGATCCAGCCGGGGAATATCCAGTATGATCTTGCCCAGCGGCTGGCGCAGGAGTATCCTGCCATCCCGTTTCCTGAGGGGTGGAAAGCCAACCTTTTGGGGGTAGACTTAAATTTGCAGTATCCTGCCGGATGGCTGCAGGCGAGGGAGATCAAATTCAGCCAGGGCTTCACCCGCCCCGGACCCCGGGATTATGTGGGGCGTGCGCCCCTGAATCAACTGGAGACACAGGCGCTGGCAGGCTATACCGAATTTATCGACCCGGCACTGGTACTGGCGTACCACGCCCAGGGCGGGGAGATCTACTGGCAGTTTAAGGATTATGAAGTGCCGGGTGCGGAAGACTTGGGCAGGGAATTTGCCCGGCTCAGTGGGTACACTTTGACGGATGCGCCCTATGCTTCCGGTTTTGCCGGCTATAAGGACTGGTTTATCCAGCAGTTCCGCAAACCGGGCTACACCATTGAGGTGGGACGGGGAGAAAACCCTCTGCCCCTTTCCCAGTTTGATGAGATCTACCGGGATAATCTGGGGATACTGGTCACCGCTGCCGCAGGGCTGGAGACAGAAGAAACGCCGGATAGGGAAGAGACGCCATAGCGACCGGACTGTGAATGATGTACACCCTGCGGAAGCTTTTCCGCAGGGTATTTATTCTTCTTGCATAATTGCTGACCTTCCGATATAATAAAGAAAAGAGAAATTGGAGGGGCGATATGGCAAAGCTTTACTTCAAATACGGCGCGATGGGCTCCAGTAAAACGGCCCAGGCGCTGATCACCAAGTACAATTACGAGGAGAACGGTCTGCTGGTCTGGCTCATTAAGCCCAGTGCCGATGTCCGGGACGGGGCGCATATCCTGCGCAGCCGTATCGGACTGCAAGCGCAGGTGGAGATCATCCTCCCGGAGACACAGGTCTACACCCTGTTCTGCCAGACCCAGCGGGGGCAATGCGATGTGATCATCGTGGACGAGTGTCAGTTCCTGACACCGGCACAGATCGATCAGCTGCGCACTATTGTGAATGAGGACAACATCCCGGTGATGTGCTTCGGCCTGCGCACGGATTTCCAGACCAAGCTGTTCCCCGGCAGTATGCGGCTGATGGAGGTGGCGGACACCATCCAGGAGATCAAGACCATTTGTGACTGCGGCGCAAAGGCTACCGTCAATGCCCGTATCGATGGGGAAGGACATATTATCACCGAGGGCGCACAGGTGGTGCTGGGCGGCAACGACTGCTATATCGCTATGTGCCACAAGTGCTGGATCAAGGGCATCCGGGAGAACCGGAAGATCAAATTACACGGACAGTGAGGAGAAAATACAATGGAACTGAAAGAAATTCTTGCCAAGTGCGACCACACCCTGCTTGCCCAGACGGCTACCTGGGCGGAGATCAAATCCATCTGCGATGACGGTATGAAGTACGGCACAGCATCGGTGTGTATCCCGGCATCCTTTGTGAAGCAGGCAAAGGACTATGTGGGCGAAAAGTTAGCCATCTGTACGGTCATTGGCTTCCCCAACGGCTATGCCACCACGGCATCCAAGTGTTTTATGGCATCCGACGCGGTGGAAAACGGCGCAGATGAGGTGGATATGGTCATCAATATCGGCTGGGTCAAGGACGGAAAGTATGATCTGGTGTTGGACGAAATCAAGGCGATCAAGACCGCCTGCAAGGGCAAGCTCCTGAAGGTCATCATTGAAACCTGTCTTCTCACCGATGCGGAGAAGATCGAGATGTGCCGGGTAGTTACCGAATCCGGGGCAGACTATATTAAAACCTCCACCGGCTTCTCCACCGCCGGTGCGACCTTTGCGGATGTGGCGCTGTTTGCCAAGCATATCGGCGAAAATGTGAAGATCAAGGCCGCCGGCGGCATCAGCAGCCTGGAGGATGCGGAGAAGTTTATCGCTTTGGGCGCGTCCCGGCTGGGCACTTCCCGGGTGGTCAAGCTTGCCAAGGCCATGGAGGCCGGCAAAGAAGCCAAGAATGATGGCTCTTATTAAGGAGGAAATGTTATGTTAACTACACCGACCCCTCATATCAGTGCAAAGCCCGGTGATTTCGGCAAGACCGTGCTGATGCCCGGTGATCCTCTGCGCTCTAAATTTATTGCGGAGACCTTTCTGGAAAACCCGGTGCTGGTGAACAATGTCCGGGGCGTACAGGGCTACACCGGCTATTACAAGGGCGTGAAGGTGTCCGTGATGGCGTCCGGTATGGGTATGCCCGCCATCGGTATCTACTCCCACGAGCTGTATAACGGCTACGGGGTGGAGAATATTATTCGCGTAGGCTCTGCCGGCTCTATTCAGGAGCACATCAACCTGTACGATCTGGTCATCGCCCAGGGCGCTTGCACGGACTCCAATTTTGCGCATCAGTTTCATCTGCCCGGCACATTCGCACCCATCGCGTCCTATGAGCTGCTCAGCGCAGCGGTAGAGGCGGCAAAGGCAAGCGGTGCGGTGTACCACGTGGGCAACGTCAACTCCTCCGATGTGTTTTACGGCGACCACGCAGGTGTCCCCGAGGGATTGGATAGTGTATACGGCCTCCAGAAAATGGGTGTCATGGCGCTGGAAATGGAGGCGGCGGCGCTGTATATGAACGCTGCCCGGTACGGCAAGCGCGCTCTGTGCATTTGCACCATTTCCGACCACGTGCTTAAGGGCGTGGAGACCACCTCCGAGGAACGGCAGACGGCGTTTACCACGATGATGAAGGTGGCGCTGGATGTGGCGGTAGCGATGGAGAACCAATAAAATTTATGAAATCGTAGGGGGCGTCGAAGGCGCCGCCCCCTACAGCTCTTAGAGGAGTGTTGTATGAAACGCGTTTTCTTAATTGTACTGGATTCCTGTGGTATCGGAGCGATGCCGGACAGTGAAGCCTTTGGCGATGTGGGGGTCAACACCCTGCGCGCCTGTGCATCTTCTAAAAAACTGCAGATTCCTAATCTGATCAAAGCGGGGTTGGGCAACATTATTGGTGCTGAAGGCATTCCCGGAACGGATGCCCCTGCCGGCGCTTACGGGCGGCTGGCGGAAGCCTCTATGGGCAAGGATACCACCATCGGGCACTGGGAGATCGCGGGTGTTGTTTCTCCTGACCCGCTGCCCACCTATCCCAACGGATTTCCGGAGGAGGTGCTTGCACCGTTCCGGGAAGCTACCGGGCGGGGCGTTTTGGCAAATGCCCCTTGGTCGGGTACGGCGGTGATTGATGCCTACGGCGAGGAGCATATGCGCACAGGCGATCTGATCGTGTATACCTCGGCGGACTCTGTGTTCCAGATCGCCGCCCACGAGGACATCGTGCCGCCGGAACAGCTTTACGAATACTGCCGCATCGCCCGGAATATCCTGCAGGGCAAGCACGGCGTGGGTCGGGTCATCGCCCGTCCCTTTGCGGGCGCGCCCGGGAATTTCAAGCGGACAGCAAACCGCCACGATTTTTCTTTAGAGCCGCCCCGGCAGACACTGTTGGATGCGGTAAAGGCGGCGGGACAGGCGTCCATCGGCGTGGGCAAGATCTACGATATTTTTGCAGGTCGTGGGCTGACGGAGCACGTCTACAACCAGAGCAATGCCAACGGTATGGAGCATACCACGAATTACGCAAAGCAGGACTTTCGTGGGCTGTGCTTTGTGAATCTGGTGGACTTTGATATGCTCTACGGGCATCGCCGGGACATTGACGGCTATGCCCAGGCCCTGTCGGAATTCGACACCTGGCTGGGGCAGTTTATGCAGGGGCTGCAGGAAGACGATCTGGTGATCATCACTGCCGACCACGGCTGTGACCCGGCATACACTGCCACTACCGACCACACCCGGGAATATGTGCCGCTTTTGGTGCTGGGCAAGGGTGTGAAGCCTGTGGATCTGGGCACCCGGGGCAGCTTTGCGGATATTGCTGCTACGGTGGCGGAGCTTCTGGATGTGAAGCTGGACACCCCGGGAACAAGTTTTGCGGATCAAATTTTATAGTAGGGCGGGGGCTTGCCCCCGCCGCAACCAGGGGACAGAAATGGAATGGCCGAAAAGAAAACACCCAAGGTTAAAGGACTATGACTACAGCCTGCCAGGATACTATTATGTAACGATCCATATTGTGCCGGACGGACCGATATTGTCCCACATAAGGCGCGCGACTGTCCCTGCTGAGGCGGATGTTATGTTAACTGACGCAGGGGGGATTGCACAGGAACAACTGTTCTTGCTAGAGGAACGGTATCCCTATGTAAAAGTGGATAAGTACGTCATAATGCCTACGCATATTCATATGATCCTTGCCTTTGCCGATGAAACGACGGCGGGGGCAGCTATGCGCCCTACAGTAGGGGAAACGGAGGTGGCGGGGGCAGCTATGCGCCCTGCGTTATCGGAAGTAATTGGGGCTTATAAATCATTAACTACCCGTGCGTATAACCGTCAACACAATGCCCAAGGGCAAAAGTTGTTTCAAGTATCGTTTTATGAAACGGTACTGAGAAACGAAAAGGCATATCAGGAATGTTGGCGGTACATTGATGGAAATCCCGGGAAGTGGTTATTACACCAAGAGGAAACAGAATGGAATCGGCCATGACGGCGGGGGCAAGCCCCCGCCCTACAGTGGGAAAACGAAGACGGCGGGGGCGGCTATGTGCCCTACAGTGGGAGGTTGCTGGTATGAAACCGGAAGAATTGATCGCGTTGGCGAAAGAGGCTATGGAGCGGGCTTATGCACCCTACTCCGGCTACAAGGTCGGGGCGGCACTGCTGTGCGATGACGGGACGGTGTATCAGGGCTGCAACATTGAAAATGCATCCTACAGTCCCACCAACTGCGCCGAGCGCACCGCCTTTTTCAAGGCGGTCTACGACGGCAAGCGGGCGTTTACCGCCATCGCCGTCTGCGGCGGAAAAGACGGAACGATCACCGGCGCATTCCCGCCCTGCGGCGTCTGCCGACAGGTGATGCGGGAGTTCTGCGGCGACGATTTTGTCCTGTATCTGGCAGGAGAAGGGGACACCTATGAAGTCTGCACTTTGGAGCAAATTTTGCCCCACAGCTTCCGCCCGGACGCCCATATGGGGAAAAATGTATAAAAATTGTTGATTTTTTGGAAGGAATATGCGATAATAAACCCGGTATCAGAAATACCGAAAAATACTTAATATTTTTCACGGAGGAAAGAAAAATGAAGAAGCTTTTGGCACTGACTCTGGCACTTGTTATGGCTCTGTCGCTGATCGCTTGCGCACCCGCTGATCAGGGCGGCGAAGGCAGCAGCTACAAGGTCGCAATGGTTACCGACTACGGCGATATCACCGACCAGTCCTTCAACCAGACCACCTGGGAAGCTGTTGTGCAGTTCGGCAAGGACAACAACATCCCCACCAAGTACTACAAGCCCACCGCTAACGACACCGCCAGCCGTGTTGCTTCCGTAGAACTGGCGATCGCTGACGGCTACAACGTCATCGTTCTGCCCGGCTACGCATTCGGCGCTACTCTGGCTGAAGTTTCCGGCGAGTACAAGGACGTTAAGTTCATCGCACTGGACGTTGCTAAGGGCGACCTGCTGGAAGGCGGCGTTGCTCTGAAGGGCGAAAAGTACGACTACAACCCCGACAACTGGGATCTGAGCAAGTACGTTTACATGGACAACGTTTACTGCGCTATCTACCAGGAAGAGCTGTCCGGTTATATGGCCGGTTACGCTGCTGTGAAGCTGGGCTACACCAAGCTGGGCTTCCTGGGCGGCATGGCTGTTCCCGCAGTTATCCGTTTCGGTCACGGCTACGTGCAGGGCGTTGACGCTGCTGCCAAGGAGCTGAATGTCAATGTAGAGCTGAAGTACGTCTACGGCGGCCAGTTCTTCGGCGATGCTGACATCACTGCTGTGATGGACACCTGGTACGGTGCAGGCACAGAAATCGTGTTCGCTTGCGGCGGCGGTATCTACACCTCCGCAGCAGAAGCTGCTAAGAAGGTCGGCGGCAAGGTCATCGGTGTTGACACCGACCAGGCTCCCGTCATCAACGGTCTGTACGGCGAAGGCATCACTGTTACCTCCGCTATGAAGGGTCTGTACCCCACCACCATCGACACCCTGAAGGATGTTGTTATCAACGGCAAGTGGGATGACTACAAGGGCAAGATCACCACTCTGGGTCTGGTCTCCGGCGAGAACCCCGAGCTGAACTACGTCCAGATCCCCACCGCTACCACTCAGTTCGCTGAGGGCAAGTTCACCAAGGCTGACTACGCAACGCTGGTCAAGGCGCTGTTCGACGGCACTGTTAAGGTTTCCGCCGACATCACCCAGCTGCCTGCTACCACCAACACCACTGTTACCGATCTGGGCAGCATCAAGGGCTAATTTCCCAATAACCGAAAACGAGAGGACGGGCAAACGCCCGTCCTCTTTTTCTTTTTTGGAAAAAGGTCGAGATTTTGTATAATATTGTTTGAAATCCTGCGGGAAATTGTGTATAATAAAAAAGCAATCACAAAAGGGGGGATCGGTTTGTGTAACGAGACCTACGCCATTGAAATGGTGAATATTACCAAGAAATTCCCTGGTATTATCGCAAACGATAATGTTACCCTGCAGCTGCGCAAAGGTGAGATCCACGCACTCCTGGGAGAGAACGGTGCGGGTAAATCCACGCTGATGAGTGTGCTGTTCGGTTTGTATCAGCCGGAGCAGGGTGTCATCAAGAAAAACGGTGAGGTGGTCACTATCCGCGACCCCAACGATGCCAACGATCTGGGCATCGGTATGGTACACCAGCACTTTAAGCTGGTGGAGTGCTTCTCCGTGCTGGACAACATCATTCTGGGCGTGGAGAACACAAAGCACGGCTTCCTCCAGAGGGAGCATGCCCGGGAAAAGGTGATGGAGCTGTCCAAGCGTTACGGACTGTACATCGAGCCGGACGCGCTGGTGGAGGATATTTCCGTAGGCATGCAGCAGCGTACAGAGATCCTGAAAATGCTCTATCGGGACAATGAGATCCTGATCTTTGACGAGCCTACCGCTGTGCTGACGCCTCAGGAGATCACAGAGCTTTTGCAGATCATGAAGAATCTGGCAGCTGAGGGCAAGTCCATCCTGTTTATCACCCACAAGCTCAATGAAATTATGAGCGTGGCGGACCGGTGCAGTGTTCTGCGCAAGGGTAAGTATATCGGCACAGTGGATGTCCGGGACTGCACCAAGGAAGATCTGTCCAGAATGATGGTGGGCAGAGATGTGGAATTTATGGTGCAGAAGGACGAGGCAAAGCCCGGCGATGTGGTGCTGGAGGTAGAGGATCTGTCCGTCGCCTCCAAGCTCAGCAAGAAAAACGCGGTGAACAATGTGTCCTTCTCCGTCCGTGCAGGAGAGATCGTCTGTATCGCCGGTATCGACGGCAACGGACAGACGGAGCTGGTCTACGGCATTTCCGGTCTGGAAGGGGTCGCCGGTGGCAAGGTCAAGCTCTGCGGCAAGGAGATCACCCACGCGCCCATCCGGAAACGGTCTCTGCTGGGTATGTCCCATATCCCCGAGGACCGGCACAAGCACGGTCTGGTATTGGATTACACCCTGGAAGACAATATGGTGCTGCAGCGCTATTTCCAGCCGGAGTTTACCAACAAGCTGGGATTCCTGCGGCGGAAGAATATCCGCACCTACGCCCAGCGGCTGCTGGAGCAGTATGATGTGCGCAGCGGTCAAGGCCCTGTTACCATCTCCAGATCTATGTCCGGAGGTAATCAACAGAAGGCCATCGTGGCACGGGAGATCGATAAAGATCCTCAGCTGCTCATTGCCGTTCAGCCCACCCGGGGTCTGGATGTGGGCGCTATCGAGTATATCCATAAGCAGATCGTCGCGCAGCGGGATGCGGGCAAGGCGGTGCTGCTGGTCTCTCTGGAACTGGATGAGGTCATGAATCTGTCCGACCGGATTTTGGTGATGTACGAAGGTGAGATCGTGGGCGAGCTTGACCCCAAGACCACCACGGTACAGGAACTGGGTCTGTATATGGCCGGTGCAAAGAAGGAGGCGAAGTAAGCCGTGAAAAAAGTCATGTCTACGCTGATCCGCAAGGACGGCTTTCAGACCCTGCTCGCCTCGCTGATCTGTATTCTGGGCGGCGTGCTGGTAGGTTACATCGCGCTGCTGATCATTGAGCCCTCCGGGGCGTTTGAAGCCATCACCGCAGTGCTGAAAAGCTTCTTCCGCTTCCCCGGAAACCTGCGGCTGAAGTATTTCGGGCAGACACTGGTGCGCACCGTGCCTCTGCTGCTGTGCGCCCTGAGCGTGCTGTTTGCCTACAAGGTGGGTATGTTCAATATCGGTGTTGCCGGTCAGTATGTGGCAGGCGCCTGCGGCTGTCTGTATGCCGCGCTGGCGTGGAAGCTGCCCTGGCTGCCCTGTCTGCTTATCGGAATGGCGGCTGCCGGTCTGCTGGGCGCTATCTCCGGCGTGCTGAAGACCAAGTGCAATGTGAATGTGGTCATCTCCGGAATTATGCTCAACTGGATCACCCTGTATCTGACCAATCTGATTTTGACGGAAGTGAAAAGTCCTTCCAGCCCCTACACCATGCCCATTCAGGGTGCGAATCCCGATGCACTGCTTCCCGGTATGGGACTGAAAGCACTGTTCGGAAATGAAAAGAGCGTCACCCTGGCGCTTCCTCTGTCGGTGATCGTGGCGGTCATCGTGTGGGTGGTGCTGAACAAAACCAAGTTCGGCTACGAGCTGCGAGCCACCGGTCACAACTATCACGCCGCCAAGTATGCCGGTATGAAGGAAAACCGGAACATCATCCTCACAATGGTGATCTCCGGCGCGCTGGCAGGACTGGGTGCGGGCTTGCTGTTCCTCACTGGCATCGAGGACTGGGAGACCACCATCTCCTCCGTGCCCGGCGTTGGCTTTAACGGCATCGCTGTGGCGTTCCTGGGAGGACTCAGCCCCATCGGCTCTATCCTCTCCGCGTTCTTCATCCAGTATATCACCACCGGCGGCGGCAACGTGGATCTGCAGGTCTATTGCTCTCAGATCTCCAGCCTGATCTCCAGCCTCATCATCTATCTGTGTGCCTTCGTGGTGTTCTTCAAAATGTTTATCGAAAGCCGTATCCGCAAAAGCGATGAGAAAAAAGAGTTGGCTTTGAAGGCGGCTATGGAACAGAAAGGAGGCGAAGAAGAATGATTCTGCTTCTGCAATATACATTGATCTTCGCTTCCGTGCTGATGCTTGTGGCATTGGGTGGCTGTTTTGCCGAACGCAGCGGTGTCATCAACATCGGTCTGGAAGGCATTATGGTCATCGGTGCGCTGGGTGGCGCTTTGGTGATGAAGTTCCTGCCGGTCTCCGTAGGTGCGCCGGTGATGGTTATTTCCACCATTGCGGTCAGCGCCCTGTTCGGCTTGCTGTTCTCCCTGCTTCTGGCGGTGGCTGCCATCAACTTTAAGGCTGACCAGACCATCACCGGTACAGCTATGAATATGCTTGCCACCGCAGGCGCTACTGTGGCGGTCAAGGCGATGAACACCGCCGCCTCCGGCGGTAACGATGTGTCCTCCGATATCGCCTACACCTACAGCAAGGACCTGTTCGTGGTGCGGCTGGGCAGCTTTGAATTCAACTGGTTTATGCTGGTGGCAGTGATTTGTCTGGCAGTGGCATTCGTGGTGCTGTACAAGACACGGTTCGGTCTGCGGCTGCGTGCCTGCGGTGAGCATCCTCAGGCGGCGGACTCTGTGGGCATCAATGTCTACAAGATGCGCTACGCAGGTGTGCTGATCTCCGGTCTGCTGGGCGGGCTGGGCGGTATCGTGTATATCACCGCCGGCGTCAGCGTCTGGAAATTTGAAAACGGTGTTGCCGGCTTCGGCTTCCTCGCCCTGGCGGTCATGATCTTCGGTGCGTGGCATCCGCTGAAGATCGCCCTGGCGGCGTTGCTGTTCGGTTTCTTCCGGGCATTGGGCAACGTCTACTCCGGCTTCGATTTTATGGCGGCGCTGAAGATCCCCAGCGTGGTCTACAATATGCTGCCGTATATCATTTCTCTTGTGGTGCTTGCTTTCACCTCCAAGAAGTCCAGAGCCCCCAAGGCCGAGGGCATCCCCTACGATAAGGGAAGCAGATAAATGCTCCTACAACCTCCCACAAGCGGCGGGAGGTTGTTTTTTTGCCGCCTGTCTGCTATAATGGAAACAATACGGAGAAAAGAGGATAGTTTTGATGTATAACATTCTCATCTGCGACGATCAGCCGGACATTGTCAATGCGCTGAAAATTTACCTTTCTGCCGAGGGCTACAATTTATTTGCCGCCTACGATGGGGAGCAGGCGCTGGCGCTGGCGCAGGAGCAGAATCTGCATTTGATCCTGCTGGATGTGATGATGCCCCGGATGGACGGCATCACTGCCACCGCTAAGATCCGCACCGTTTCCAATGTGCCTATCATTCTGCTCACCGCCAAGTCCGAGACCGAGGATGTGGTGCAGGGACTTAATGCCGGGGCGGACGATTATATCACCAAGCCCTTTGTGCCTGCGGAGCTGCTTGCCAGAGTTCGTTCCCAGCTGCGCCGCTATGATACCCTGGGCAGCCGGACTGCCGGGGCAGAGGAACTGCGGGTGGGCAGCATTACCCTTAACGACACCACCAAGACCGCCGCGGTGGATGGCGAGCCTATCGCTCTGACCCCCATCGAGTACAGCATTCTCAAGCTGCTCATGGAGCATCCCGGAAAGGTGTACTCCACCAAAGCGCTTTACGAGGAAGTATGGAAAGAAACTGCCTTTGGCGCGGAAGGGGCGGTGGCGGTCCATATCCGCCACTTGCGGGAGAAGATCGAGGCAGACCCCTCTCAGCCCCGATACTTAAAGGTGATCTGGGGCAGAGGGTATAAGATCGAAGGAGGCAGGGAGTAATGCGCCACAGTATTCTGGTCAAGTTTCTGACCGTGTTGCTGGCTGCCGGCTCTCTGGTAGCTGCTATCGGCGGCGGCATAGGCATCGTGGCCATGGAGTCCTCCGGGCTGTACATCAGCGGACCGGAAGTGTTGCAGGACAAGGAATACGATTCCACCGGCAAAGCCATTGCTTCTGCATATGCCCAGTATTATGCCGCAGAGACCCAGAGCAATCTGACCACAGCTATGCGGGAGGACCAGTATCTGGACCCGGCAGACCGGTGGGATACGGATCACTGGGCAGTCACTCTGCAGCAGGGGGATGAGGTGCTTCAATCCTCCGGGGATGTGAGCGGTTTGGCTGTGGTACGGCAGTATACGGTGGCACCGGCATATCCCATCGTCTCACTGAACGGACCGAATTCGCAGCCGGACAGTGAGGAAGATACCACCAACAAGCCCCTCTACGGAAATGTGGAAGTACCCAAAGATTACCTGTATTACGAGACAAGGACTACCTGGACAAACGGCAGTCTGGTGACCTACTATTACTACTATTTTGAAGCCCCGGAGTATACGGTGACGGTGCATATGCACCCGGAGGTGCTGGAGAGCAGCGCCCTGTATATCCTAACCAATCTGTATCCCCACCGCTACACCTTTATCATCGTGCTGGCCATAGGACTTTTGCTGTTTGCTACGGCGATGGTGTATCTGCTCTGGGCTGCCGGGCGGACACCTGAAGGGGAAATTCGCCCCGGGGGACTGAACCGACTGCCCATCGACCTGTATGCGCTGTTGGCGGTGCTGGGTGGCTTTGGGCTTAGCCTGCTGCTGGAATACTTGACCCAATGGATGGAGCGGGACGGTCCGCACCCGGGAAACTTAAGCATTCTGGCGGTGAATCTGCTGGCGATCACCTTGATGCCCATCAGCTTTTTGAATGCCTTTGCCGCCCAGGTCAAGGAAAAAGGCTTCCTGTGGAAGCAGAGCCTGACAGGCAAATTCTGCCGACTGCTCTATGCCGGGCTTCGGCTGCTGGCAAGGGGACTGAAGGCGCTGTTTGCCCTGATGCCTATGGTCTGGCAGTGGTTTGCCGGAGCAGGAGTGGTGCTGGTAGTGTTGGCAGTTACTGCTTTGATCGCGGTGAACGGTTCTGCCATCCCGCTGATCGTGGTATCCGTTCTGTGCCTTGCGGCTTTGGGGTACAGCACCTATGCCTTTGGCGTTTTGCTGTCCGGTGCCAGGCGGATGGCGGCGGGAAAGCTGGATGATAAGATCGACTCCCCGTATCTTATCGGTATTTTCGCCCGCTGCGCGGACCATATGAATGCACTGGCAGAGGTGGCGGTGGTGGCGGCAGGAAAGCAGATGCGCGCCGAGCGGATGCGCGCAGAGCTCATCGCCAATGTGTCCCACGACATTAAGACACCGCTGACCTCCATTATCAGCTATGTGGATCTGCTGCAAAATGATCCCACACCGGAGGAGTCTGCCCAGTATCTGGAAGTGCTGGGGCGGCAGTCTCTGCGGATGAAGAAGCTTATCGAAGATCTGGTGGAGATGAGTAAGGTCAGCACCGGCAATCTGACCGTGGAGATCGGACCGGCAGATGCGGCAGAGGCTGTGGAGCAGGCGCTGGGAGAATTTTCCGACAAGCTCAGCAGAGCCGATCTTATTCCGGTGTTTGACAGACCCAACCAGAGCGTTCCCATCCTTGCCGACGGGAGACTTTTGTGGCGTGTGCTGAGCAATCTGCTGAGCAATGCGGTGAAATATGCCCTCCCGGGCACCCGGATCTACATCGATCTGGTACAGCTGGAAAATCAGGTGCTGCTGTCTATCAAAAATGTCTCCCGGGAAAAGCTGAACATCGGTGCCGATGAACTGACAGAGCGCTTTGTTCGTGGAGATGCCTCCCGGAACACCGAGGGCAGCGGTCTGGGTCTGCACATCGCCAAGACGCTGATGGAACTGCAAAAGGGACAGCTGCATCTGCGGGTGGACGGCGACCTGTTTAAGGTCACGCTGGTGTTCCCTGCGGGGGATATTTCATAAATTCGACGCAGTTTGTTTGCAAATCGGTCATGGGCTGTTCAAACAGTGGGATTATCGTAAATACAGAAAGGTCGCGGCGGCCGTGAGCCGCTTCCTTTCTCCTCCAAATAAAGCAGGTGCGGCTGGAATCCACGCCTGCTTTGGCAACCCTCTTTTTCACTCTCTTCTTTTTTATTCCAACAAGCGAGAGCCCACCGCGTAATGCGGTGGGTTTATCGCGTATTATGCAGTTTTTTCTTGCATTCCCCCGAAAAGAGCAGTATAATGAACGAGGAAATATAAAAACTGGAGGGAAAACAATGAATCTGATCTACGGCATTAAAGACAAACCCAAATTCGGCCAGATGCTGCTGTTCGCATTCCAGCAGGTGCTGGCGATCCTGGCAGCGACTATCCTTGTCCCCGCGATCATCGGTAACGGCATGAGCCAGTCCGCAGCCCTGTTCGGTGCAGGCGTGGGCACCATCGTTTACCAGCTGTTCACCAAGTTCCGCAGCCCCGTGTTCCTGGGATCCTCCTTCGCATTTATCGGCTCCATGTTTGCTGCCTTTGGCGGCGCGGCCTCTGCTTCCGCAGGCTATGCCGGTCTTGCCATCGGTGCGATCTTCGCCGGCCTGGTCTATGTGGTCATCGCAGCAGTCGTTAAGTTTGTAGGCGTTAAGTGGATCGACAAGCTGATGCCCCCCGTGGTCATCGGACCCACTGTTGCGCTGATCGGTCTGTCTCTGGCTGTCAATGCCGTCAATGATCTGACTGTGGGCAAGGTGCTGGTAGACGGCGTCTCCGTCTGCAGCCCCTATGTGGCACTGATCTGCGGTCTGGTCACCCTGTTCTCCATCTTTGCACTGTCTGTCTACGGCAAGGGTATGATCAAGCTGATCCCCTTCGTTCTGGGCATTCTGGCGGGCTATGTGGTGGCTGCCATCTTCACCGTTATCGGTATCGCTACCGATAATCTGGCGCTGCAGGTCATCAATTTCGCAGCCTTCAAGGATATGCAGATCTTCGCGATCCCCGACTTCACCTTCCTTGCCGCCTTTGAGGGCGTGAAGCAGATCGACGGCGCATTCATCGCTACCATCGCGGTGGCCTATGTCCCTGTGGCATTCGTGGTCTTTGCCGAGCATATCGCTGACCACAAGAACCTGTCCACCATCATCGGCTCCAATCTGCTGGAAGAGCCCGGTCTGCACCGCACTCTGCTGGGTGACGGCGTTGGCTCTATCGCCGGCGCCATGTTCGGCGGCTGCCCCAACACCACCTACGGTGAGTCCGTTGGCTGTGTTGCCATTACCCGCAACGCTTCCGTTGTGACCATCACCACCGCTGCAATCATGTGTATGGTGATCTCCTTCTTCGGCCCCTTTGTCACCTTCCTCGCTTCCATCCCCAACTGCGTGATGGGCGGCGTTTGTGTGGCTCTGTATGGCTTCATCGCTGTCTCCGGCCTGAAGATGATCCAGAAGGTCAATCTGGGCGCAAGCAAGAACCTGTTCGTGGTTTCTGCCATCCTGATCCCCGGCATCGGCGGGTTGAGCGTTTCCTTCGGTAAGGTCACACTGACCACCATCGCCTGCGCGCTGATCCTGGGCATCCTGACCAACGTGATGCTGGCTAAGGGAAGCGAAGACTAATTTGTATAACACTACCCGGTCCGGTTCAATTTTTCCGGACCGGGTTTTTTATGAAAAGAGCGGCGGCAAGGTCGCCCTTTCGATTCCCGTAATTTGGAAGGTGACCCGTAGGGAATCGTTTACATTTTTCGCGATGCGAAAAATAAAGGATCGCCTCCGTCAAGCCGTCGGCGGCGGCGCTCGTCCGCGCCGCATTGGATCTTTCGATTCCCTACGGGAGCAAAAAAGACACACACCGAAAGGTGTGTGGTGACCCGTAAGATCGTTCTGATTTCACAACCGTTCCGGCTGCGCTCTCAGAACGATGGAATCTCCCACGGGCTATGCAAGTGTCCCCCGGACACTTGCTTACCTTGCCTGCAGCAAGGTCGCCCTTTCGATTCCCGTACGACCAAATAAAACACCCCTCACGAATGTGAGGGGTGTTTTATTTGGTGACCCGTACGGGAATCGAACCCATGTTACCGCCGTGAAAGGGCGGTGTCTTAACCGCTTGACCAACGGGCCTGGTAGCGGCGACCTGATTCGAACAGGTGACATACCGGGTATGAACCGGGTACTCTACCAGCTGAGTTACGCCGCCATTTAATGGCACTGATTCCTACAAATCAGCTTTGTCATTATATACACCCAATCCTGTTTTGTCAAGCTAAATTTTTCGTTTTTTTCATCTTTTTTGGGTATCCTATGGATTGAGGTGACACAATTTTGAAAATCCGGAAACATTTTCTTCTTTTCACTTTAGGCGGGATCGGTTATCTTGGTATAGAACTGCTTTGGCGGGGCTGGACCCACCCCAGTATGTTCTTCGCCGGAGGCAGCTGTTTTCTGCTTTTGGGTAAGCTGGATCAGACTCAACCCCGCCTGCCTTTGATCCCCCGGGCCATCGTTGGCGCCGGTATCATCACTGGCGTTGAGCTTCTTGCGGGAATGATCGTCAACCGTAATTACAATGTATGGGACTATCGGGATATACCTCTCAATTTTCACGGACAGATCTGCCTACCCTTTTCTCTGATGTGGATTCCGGTGAGTCTTGGGGGTATGCATCTTTATTCCCTGCTAAACAAATTTCCCAGCCAGTCTGTTCCTGAAAAGTCAAAAAAAGTTATCATACAAAAACAAATCAACTCATAATATTTCTATAGCCTGCATTTCCCTTCACAAATCTGCCATTGCTGGCAAAATGATTCTGCCGACCAAAACTGAGATTTCATTGACTTTCTATGTCATATGGTGTAATATGATGATGTATTATGCCTTACAAAAAACAGAATTAGAGAAATCTGAAAGGTTGGTTTTTATGAAACGGAAACATACTTCCCCCGATGGCGTTAAGAGCGTCATCCGTGGTGCAGAGGGTCTGTTAGAGCTGATCGTCCTTTCTGTCGTCTATTATCTCATCTGGTACTTTGGATATAAAGACTATGCCTTCCCCGAATACTTGGGTAAAGGCAAATATGTCCTTGCCGGTGTGTATGCGCTGCTTACACTGTTCCTGTTCTTTAACTACGACGGCTTTAAGTTCGGCTATCTGACCTTTGGCAACGCCCTGGCATCCCAGTGGATCGCCATCTTTATCGTCAACTTCATCACCTACTGGCAGTTGTGTCTGATCGCCAATGTAATGATCTCTCCCCTGCCTATGCTGGTGCTTCTGGGCATTGACTTTGCCCTTTCCATTACCTTCTGCGCAGTCTATACCTTTATCTATCACCGCACCTATACCCCAAAAAATATGGTAATGGTCTTCGGCAACAACGATGCGGTTACCCTGAAGTTCAAAATGGATACCCGGCAGGATAAGTATATTATTACCAAGCTGCTGCCTGCTTCCGAAGGTTTTGCGCGCATCTGCCAGGAGCTGCACAACTACGACGCTGTTGTTATCAACGATATTGAAGCCCAACTGCGTAACGATATCCTGAAATACTGCTACGCAAACAAGATCCGGGCCTATGTTGCCCCCAAGATCTCCGATATTATCCTTAAGGGCGGCGAGAGCATCAACCTGTTCGAGACCCCTCTGATCC
>JAZOCJ010000037.1:0-27812 GCA_045596405.1 Faecousia sp.
TTGTATAAAGAAAACCACCGGCAGTGCCGGTGGTTCCAAAAAGCTTTAGCTATGCATAGAAAAAGGATCCTCCTTTGATATAATAAATGTGGTCTGCCAACCGCATTTATTTATCAAAGGAGGAATCAAGTCCAAATGAAACTTGACACTAGTAGTTTAGCACACACGAAGTGGGAATGCAAATATCATATCGTATTCGCTCCGAAATATCGAAGAAAAATCATATTCGGTAAAATCAGGCAAGACATAGGACAAATGTTACGAAAGCTATGCGATTATAAGGGTATAGAAATAATCGAAGCGGAATCAGGCGTAGATCACATCCATATGTTACTTTCCATACCACCGAAATATAGTATTGCGCAAATAATGGGATACTTAAAGGGAAAGAGTAGCTTAATGATATTCGAGAAATATGCAAATCTTAAGTACAAGTATGGTAATCGACACTTCTGGTGTCGAGGATACTATGTGAGTACAGTAGGAGCAAACAAAAAGGCGATTCAAGAATATATAAGAAATCAATTACAAGAGGATTACGCCGACGATCAAATGAGCATTAAGGAATATGTCGACCCGTTTACGGGTGAGCCAGTATAAGGGGGCAAATAAACAAAAGCCCCTTTAGGGGCAGCCCGTGACATCTGCGCGGTTGGCAGACTGTTCGGCGAGCCTATAGGCTCAGCCAAGGGCATGCCCCAAGGGGGCTAGTGCATACCACCGGCACGGCCGGTGGTTATGATTCCGTGCCCGGTTCGGCAAGGCTCTTGGCGGCGGTGGCAAGGATGGGAGCGATCAGCATCCCGGGAATGCCCCAGAGCCGATACCCCAAATACAGAGCAAGCAGGGTCAGCAGGGGGTCGAGTCCTAACTGGCGTCCCACCAGCCGAGGCTCCAATACCGCCCGGGCGCAGGCCGCCACTACAAAGATGCAAAGAAGCCCTATGGCGCGCACCGGCTCTCTCTGCAAAAAGCTTACCAGCGCCCAGGGGACAAGGATAAGTCCTGTCCCCAGCATAGGCACAGCATCCACCAGCGCCACCAGTATCGCCCAGCCCAATCCGTAGGGTACACGCAGAAGCAGAAATCCCACCGCCACGATGCCGTAAGTCATCAATGCCAGTCTGCCCTGTGCCCGCAGCCAGCCGCCCAAGGCCTTCCGTGCCCGGCGCAGGGCAGGCAAATACCGCTGGTGGAAACTCTCTGGCAGCCGGGCAGAGATGGCTTTGCGCATACGGGGCAGCCGGGCGGAGATCAGATAGGAAGCGATCAGTCCCGTACCCAGCCCCAGAGCGCTGTCCGGCACTCTCCCCAAAACGGAAGACACCATCCCGGGGATCCGCCGGGTGACCTGTTCGATCACTGCATTACTGTCATCAAACAGCTGCAGCGCTGTCCGCGTCAGCACCGGGCGGATGCCCTCCGGGGCGCGCTGTGCCATACCTACGAGAAAATCCTGCATCAGCACTGTGCCCTTTTGCGCGGTCTGCTCCAGATCCGGAACGGCACTGGCAAGATCCCCCAGCTCCCGGACGAGCAGCGCCCCCGCCAGTGACAGCAGCGCCGTCAGCAATACCAGCGTCACCGTCACCCCCAGACCGGATGCCCAGGGGCGGGGCAGCTTCAGCTTGCGCTGGGCAAACCTTACCGCCGGATCAGCCGCCAACGCCACCCCTGCCCCCAGCAAGAAGGGAAACAGGATGGGAAGCAGATAGGTCACCCCCAACCACAGCACAACGAATATTCCCACCAGCAACAACGGTTTTTGCAGGGAAGAGCCTGTCATCGCGTTCTCCTTTCCAGTTTTCCCCATGGGGGACTTGCAATTTGTAAAATATATGCTACAATTAGTTGTGTTGAAAACAGAACAAATCTGTTTATTCTGACAAGCACATAGGGGGTACACACTATGGCAAAGGTCTCAAAGTACTATATCGTCGAGGCATCCGCGCTTCCCGAGGTGTTCCTGAAAGTAGCAGAGGCAAAGCAGCTCCTGTCCACCGGCAAGGCTGCCACCGTCAACGAGGCGACCCGCCTCACCGGAATCAGCCGCAGTGCCTTCTATAAATACCGGGATTCGGTGCTCCCCTTCCAGAATATGATGACCGGTCGGATCATCACCTTTCAGTTCCTGCTCCACGACCAGCCCGGCACGCTGTCCAAAATACTGAACACTTTGGCAGAGCGCAAAGCCAACATCCAGACCATCAATTCCATCATCCCCAGCAACGGCTGCGCACTGGTGACCATCTCCGCGGAGACTATGGACCTGACGGTGCAGCTGGAGGAGCTGCTGCGGGAATTGGGTCAGACCCCCGGCGTGATCAAAGCCGAGGTCCTGGCAGGTTAATTGCATATTAACGGCTGATGAAATCATCAGCCGTTTTCTTTTTCCACGAAAGCGCACGAAGCAGCAAACATCGACATAGAATGCTGTGGAGGTGATCGGAATGCTGATCGTGCAAAAATACGGCGGCACTTCTCTTTCGGAGGTGTCCAGGATCCAGACTGCCGCCCGGCGGGTCACCCGGCTGGCGCAGCAGGGCGGACAGGGGGTGGGCGGGGTGTCTGCCCAGGGGGACACCACCGACGATCTGATCGCAGCGGCAACCGCCGTCAATGCCCGGGGCTCTGCCCGGGAAATGGACGCCTATCTTTCCGCCGGAGAGCAGCTCTCTGCCGGGCTGATGGCAATGGCCATCGGCGCTCTCGGCTTTCCGGCGATCAGTCTCACCGGCTGGCAGGCAGGTCTGCTTACCGACGGTGTCCACGGCAACGCGCAGATCTTAGGTCTGCAGTCTGACCGCATTCGCAAGGAATTGGAAAAGGGCTATATCGTAGTGGTAGCAGGCTTTCAGGGGATCGATGCAGACGGAGATGTGACCACCCTAGGACGGGGCGGCTCGGATACCACCGCCGTGGCGTTGGCTGCCTTTTTGCAGGCAGATCTGTGCCAGATCTTTACGGATGTAGACGGCGTGTACGACCGAGACCCCCGGCGGTATCCCGGCGCGACCCGCTTCGGCAGACTCTCTTATGATAAAATGCTCCAGCTTGTGGAAAATGGGGCACAGGTCCTCCACGACCGCAGTGTGACCATGGCAAAAAAACACCACATCTGCGTGGAAGTCCTGTCCTCCTTTACCGGCGCACCGGGCACCATCGTGGGACCATAAGAAAAAGCTTTCCCATTTTAAGGTAATTTATACCCTCTGCAGGGCGTAGCGGTTTTGCCTCCCCCTGACGAGGGAGGTGGCACGGCGCAAGCCGTGACGGAGGGAGAGATGTCAGGAACATTCTCTCCCCCAGCCAAAAATCAAAGATTTTTGCCAGCCCCCTCATCAGAGGGGGCCTTACCGAGATCTGTACCTGCAATCGTTACCTATCCTTGTTGTCTTGTAAAATAGGGTTGCAAAATGTCAAATTTTCGGTTAACATAATATAAATACAATTCGCCCTGTGCAAGAAAGAGGTTCTTATGCCCCATTTACATAAACGCATCATTGCCCTGCTGCTGTGCATCCTACTGGCGGCAGGAATGTTCGGCTGCCAGTTTACTAAGCCCCGGGAGATCAACATACAAGCCCTGTTCACCACAGTATTGGCGCAGGTGCAATTCGCCACGCCCCTGGAGGACACCGGGGACGCTGCCACGGTCTATTTCCCCTCCCTGCCCCAGGGCGCAAGCCTTACTCTGTACCTCGGCAGCGGTTATTTTGCCGATGAGGCGGCGCTGATCATTCTGGAAAGCGAAGACGATGTGGACGCCGCTATGAATGCGGTGGAGACCCATCTGGAGCAAAAGCGCAGCCAGTTTATGAATTACATTCCCGAAGAATTGGGTAAGATCAGCGATGCCATCGTCTGGCAGGAATCACAGTACATCATCGTATGCATCACCGACGATACCCAGACTGCCCAGGGCATTCTGGATAACCCGGACGACCCTTCCTATACTGTGCCTGCCACCACGCCCACTACTGTGCCTACCACCGCACCCACGACTGCACCCACTACCGAGCCGCCCACTGTGGAGACTACCGTTCCCCCTGTTACTGAGCCATCCATCCCTCCGGTGCAGATCCACTACTACAAAAGCGGTATGATCCGGGTGGGCAACACCGCCTACGAGACCTATTTCCCCAACCCGGAGGCGGCGCAAAATTACGCCGCCGCAATCAGCTACGCAGCCGACAAGCTGGGTGACGGCATCCGGGTCTATGACCTGCTTGTGCCCACTGCCATCAGCATCGTGATGCCGGAGGATGTGGCTGCGGTCTACCCCGACTATCCCGACCAGCACCAGATCATCCGGGATATCTTTGGGGCTATGTCTGACCGGGTGGTCAAGCTGGATTGCTACGAGCACCTGCGTGCCCACCGGGACGAGCCTATCTACTTCCGGACAGACTACCACTGGAACGGACCGGGTGCGTATTATGCCTATGAAATTTTCTGCCGGGCAAAGGGCATTGATCCCATTCCTATGACGCAACGCACAGAGCTTCGGTTTGACAACTTCCTGGGGGCGCTGTACTGGCTCAGCTGTGACAAAGACCCCGTTCTGGCAGAAACGCCGGACACGGTGATTGCCTATCTTCCTGCCTCTGAAGGCGTCACTATGTACTATCTGGATGCCAAAGGCAAGCGGACAGACTGGCCTGTGATCGCCGATGTGACAGACTGGGCGCCCCGGTACAAATACAACGCCTTTGCCGGCGGCGACAACCCGCTTACCGTCTTTACCAACCCCGCGGTGACCGACGGCTCTGCCTGCATCGTGGTGAAGGAATCCTTTGGTAACGCTATGATGTCCTACATTGCAGACCACTACAGCACGGTTTACGAGATCGACTACCGGTACTGGAAAGGCGACCTTGCCGCCTTCGCCCGGGAACACGGGGTCACCGATGTTCTGTTTGTGAACAATCTTTCTATGACTCTGAACAACTATCTCATCGGCAAGATCCGCAGTCTTTTCCCCTAACAGAAAAAAGCCGTATGCGGTAAGCATACGGCTTTTTGTTTTATAATTTTGTGTAGAGTTTTTCCAGCAGTTTTCGCAATGGCACAAACAGCACCAGGGCAACGGCAAAATTACCGGCGCAGTGCATCAGGTCAAAGGGAATGCCCGAAATCCATTTACTGATCACATAGCCAATGTCCCCCAACAGGAAATCCACCGGCGCACACAGGATACCGAAGCTCAGTCCGAACACGCCGGACAGCAGCGCCCAGGCAAGGGGATTTCGGGACTGGCGCATAAGCCATGCCGCCCCGGCAAGGATCGCCCAGATGTACAGGTACATAATATTCCACGTACCCAATCCGTACACCAGGATCTCCAGCAGGACATACAGATAAATGGGATACAGGCACTTCCAGCCAAACACCACCGCAAAGAGCATCACAAACAAGGACACCGGCTCAATGTTGGGCAGCACGCTCATGGCAACCTTGGCGCCGAAGGTCAAAGCCCCCAGCATACCAAACAGAGCGATCTGGCGAAGCGACAGCTTCCTTTTATCCAATGGTATACACCCACTTGAAGGTGCTGCCGTCATACACCGGGGTCTCGGAAACGCCGGCAGTGGCATATTCCTCACCCACATACAGCGCCCAGTAGGATTGGTTGGCTTCCCAGCTTGCTTTCTCCCCGTCCACGGTGTGGACAGTCAGACCGTACTGGGTAATATCGCCCTCAATGAGTCCCTCTGCTGTCAGGGCATCCCCCAAATATTCTGCATCCGTGTGATAGGTAAAGTCCTCGGTTGTACCATCACTGTGGACGACGGTGACAGTATAGGTCTTGCTTCCCTGTTCCGTCTCCGGGCGGGTGGCATACCAGACACCCACCAGGATTCCGATCACAGCGACCAGCGCCACTGCGGCAATGAGTAGTTTTTTGTTTTTCATAACATACCTCCTGAAAATAGATAGCTGCGGCACCCAAAATGGGTGCCGCAGCCGTTTTTCTGCGACAAACGCAACCTCCGTAATCACGCGGAGATCGGAGACTCCAAACCGTAGGTCTTCTGACTTATGCCTATGGGAGGGGTTGCAGCCTCCCCCGATGATCTCAGCCTTCCCGGAAAAAACTTCCAGTGACCGGTTTTCACCATGGATCATCTTAAGCACTTACAGCGGCGGTACCGTTCGGGATTTACACCCGATTATCTTGTTCAGCAGATACAGCCATACGCCGTACCCGCCACGGAATGGATTCAGTTGTCAAACGCATTGTAGCACAGGATCGCAAAGCTTGTCAACAGCAGAAAAATCTTCCCCGGCAGCAGAAAAGCTGTGCGCCCCAGCACAGACACAGCTGCCACAGACTCCACCGGCTCTCAAAGCCCCGATAACCGCCTGCCTGCCGGCGGTAGGTAGTGCCGCCGTTTTCGATCCGGTCAAGGGCAGAAAGATAGACCAAATTATCCGGCTCCATGGACACCGCTCTGCGGATATGCTCCAGGGCGGTCACCTGATTGCCCAAACCGTCATTGGCAAGGGCAGAAAGGTAATACCACCGGGCGTTTCTCTGGGTGGCAGACTGCAGAATATTCAGAGCCTCTGCATATCTGCCGAAGCGGATGTACCGCTCTGCTGCCTGCTGATAGCTGTCGCCATAGCTTTGCTGATGCCACGCGCCCCCAAAGGGATCATAGCCGCCGTAGCCGGACTGACCGGTAGGGCGTGCCTTCTCGGGATTTTTGATCTGCTCATAGGCGGCGTTCACCTGCTGCATCTTCTGGGCAGCCGCAGCATCCCCGGGATTGCGATCGGGGTGATACTGCTTGGCAAGCCGCCGGTACGCCTGTTTAATTTCTTCGTCCGAGGCATCCGGGCTGACGCCCAGCACCTTATAGGGATCTTCGATCATCATTTTCCTCCTGTGGACGCTGTCTGTTTCTTCTTCGGTATTCGATCCAGATACCGCTGTACAGAATATTATCTAAAATTGCCTTGTCCTGCACCAGCGGCAGGCTTTCATAATATCGGGTGACCTTTCCCATTTCCAGCAAAAGATACCGCTCCCACTTTTCAAGGTCGAGGTCGTCTCCTGCGGCAAGGAAAGGATTGTAGCTGCCCGTTTTTTGATCCTTTTTATAGTCGGTGGCCGCATCGGCAAGGTAAATAAACCGCCCCAGAGCCGTACCCATCTGCCGCAGCGATGGCGACCACAGGTCTTCTTCAAACACAAACAGCTCCGCCATCAGCTTGCCGAAACAGTTTGCAGGCATATCCGGGTTGCTGCAGTTTTCCTTTTCCAATGCCCCAAGCTCTGCAAGGCAGTCTTCCATCGCCTTGCACTGTCGGGGGTATCTTTCCCGGATGCGATCCATAGACCTTCCGAAAATGTCGGATGCCTTTTTGGCGATCAGCTTACCCTCGTCTAGCAGATCGTCCAGCGCCTTGTAGTAGGCAAGCGCCACATTCATATCCGCTGCGTAGCGGATATAGGCATTGTCCGTCCAAGGTCGGGGGCTGAACGGATGCAGGGCGCAGGCGCGGTTTCCGGTTTCCTCCCCGGGCTCATACAGACTCATCAGCAAAAGCGCGAGGAAAGCCATATCATAGCTCAAAGCCAGTCTTGCCGCTCCGGGCGCATCCTGGCGGAGCGCCCGGCAAAGACCGCAGTAAGCCTGGGTGTAGCGCTGTCTTTGGGTTTTGGAAAGCTCCTTGATATTTGCCGACACATATCCAAACATTTCTACACCACCATAGTCTAAACCTGTGAACAAAGGGTGACCGCAGGTAAAAATTTACAATTCCGCCACATTATGGATTCGCCAGAGCCGTCATTTCCTCAAAGCTCAGCCAGCGGTTGTCCGGGGGCTGCTGGCGCAGGATCACTCTGGGCTGTTCCAGCACCACAGTGGCATTATCCGGAACATCCCGGGTGACCACACAATTAGCGCCAATGCGCACATTGTTGCCGATATGTACATTGCCGATGATCTTAGCGCCACAGCCGATATACACATTGTCCCCGATCACCGGGCAGCCCACGCCCCGGCTTCCCGGCAGAGTATTAGAGCCCAGGGTCACCTGATGGAAGATCACGCAGTCCTTACCCACCTTTGCCCCCTCGGACACAAAGATCCCCGCAATGCCGTGAGGGAACTTGGGCGCTCCGGCAAACTCTGCCCCCAGGGCGATGCTGGCACCGTTGCGTGCCATAATGCGCCAATACTTGCCGTAATAATATCTTCTGATGGGATAAAAGCCGGAATTTTTGGCCTTTTCCCGAAGACCCCACAACTGCGCCATAGTCTGCCTGCGTGTCAGCAGCCGGCGGATCGTTTGCCTCATTCCCATAGCATTATCTCTCTTCCGGGCAGCGCGCCAACACGCTGCGAATCATATCCATTCTGCCCCGGTCATCCAGCACCTGTACCAGATCAAAGCCCGGGCGGCGATTGCCCTCGATGATCACAGGTCCATTCTCCGAGATCGCCACATCCCAGCCCACGACTAAAATTTTGTCGCTTTCCAGACTGGCCTTCAGCACCATTTCCCTGGCTTCGTCAAAACAAGGGATCTGGAATCCGTCAAACCGCACGCCGGTGGCAGGGTGCTCTGTAAAATGGGTGTTGTTTTTATCGATGGCGTCACCCACCAGACAACCGGTCTGCATATCGATCTTCACGCCCATACCGTTGGCGTGGAAATTATCCACAGAATGGGCACCGTCGCCCACCCGCAAACCCATCCAGAGGATCTCCGACTTTCCGTGATCGTTAAAGGTCATGATCCGTATGGTGTTGACACTTTTGGCGCACAGTCTGTTCATATCCGGATGCTGGATCACCAGCTCCTCCAGAAAGCTTCGGGTGGCGATGCAGTCGGCAAAATACGCCTGCCGGTCATCAATATCCTTGGTGTATACCTTGTCCACGCCCTGTCCGCCCAAGCCGTCATAGGGCTTGCGCATAAAGCCAGTATGTCTGTCCAGAAAGGCACTGAATTCCTCAAAATTTCCCTCCGCGGGTACGATAAACTCCCGCTTGGTATATTCCTTGAACTCCTCTAAAAATCTGTGCTTGACGGTGTAGCGCTTTTTGTACTGACTGGGGGATACGGTCTCGTAAAAGCCATTCTGTGTCCGCACGCCTACATATTCCCTGCGCTGGGCAGATGTCCGCCGATAAATCTCGTAATTGAGATAATCCGACAGGGCAAAGCCATAGCGGAATACGCACCAAGCCGTATCCACCACCAGTGCCGGGAAGAACTTGCCCTCCGCCTTTGCCACCTGCTTAAGGCTGCGAAAGAATCGGCTGTAATTTGCACTGAAAATATAGGAATAAAAAGCCATTGTCTGTTTCTCCTCAGTCGGTATTTTTCTGGGACAGTAAAAACCGGTTCAGCACACCGCCGTAGAACACGATGGATACGCAGCTGTAAAGCCACAGCATACTGAGCGCTACGGCATACACCGAGCCGTAGATATTGGCATAGCTGGGAAAGTACTCCACATACAGCGAGTACAGGTCAGAAAACACCAGCCAGCCGATGGAGGCAAACAGCGCCCCCGGCAAGCTGTCCATCACCTTATTACGCCGGTTGGGCAGCACGGTAAACACTGCGGTAAACAGGAGGGTCTGCACAAAAAGCAGCAGGAAAAACCGCAGGTTGATCGCCTCGGACAGCACCAGCAGAAACCCATCCTGCCCTGTGGGCAGCCACTGGAGGATACTGCTTCCGAACACGTGCAGCACCAGCGTCAGCAGCAGCACCAGCAAAAACAGGAAGGTATACAGCACACTGACGCCCCGGGTGTACCAATATCCCCGGTCCTCGGGCACATCGTAAATGGCATTTAAGCCCGTGAGCAGCCCATAGATCCCCCGGCTTGCCGACCATAACGCCGTCAGCGCGGACAGGGAGATCACTGTGCCGGAGGTGCTGCGGTAGGTGCTGACGATGAGCCGTTCCGCCGCAGGCATCAGCGCCTGTGGGATGACCCCCTCCAAAAGCTCTGTAAATGCCGAAACCTGGATGCCGGTATAGCGCAGTAAACCGATAAGCAGCACCAGAGTGGGAAACACCGACAGCACGATAAAGTAGCAGGCATGGGACGCATACACCGGGATCCGCATTTGGGAAACGATCTGCACCAAACGGGCAGCCTTTCCCAGAAGACCGCCTTTGGGAAACTCTTTCATACCCACACCTCCGACTGGATTCGACCTAAACAAAAGCGAAGACCCACTGCCATATGCAGCGGGTCTTCCTGCTGCGGCTTATTCCGCAGAGATCAGATAATAATATACAGGCTGACCGCCACTGAGCAGATTCACATCTGCATCGGGGCAAACTTTCATAAACAGATCTGCCGCCTTCTGGGCTTGCTTCTGCTGAATGTCCGCACCGTAATAAATGGTGATATATTCCTTGCCCTCATCCCGGACCTTTTCCGCCAGGGCCTGCAGGAGCACCTTTACATCCTTGCTTGTGCCGAACAAACCGCTGCCGTAGATGGCCAGATAGTCACCCTCGTGGATGTCATATCCGTCAAAGTCGGAGTTCCGGGCGGCATAGGTGATCTGCATGGTGTCCACGGTGGACAGCGCCTCGGTCAGCGCCTCGGTGTTCTCCTCTTCTGTTCCGTCGGGATTGAAGCTGAGCATTGCGGTAATGCCCTGAGGCACGGTCTTGCTGGGGATGACCACCACATGCTTGGGGGTCAGTGCATCCACCTGCTCCGCTGCCATAATAATATTCTTGTTGTTGGGCAGAACATACACGGTTTCTGCAGGCACTTTGTTGACAGCCTCCAGAATATCCTGGGTGCTGGGGTTCATGGTCTGACCGCCGGAGATGATCCCGTCCACGCCCAGATTCATAAACACCTCTGCAAGACCGTCACCGGCACAGACGGAAACCACGCCAAAGGTCTTTTCCGGCTCTGCGATCTTGGGTGCTTTCTCTGCCTCGGTCATCACCTTTTCGGTGTGCTGCAGGCGCATATTCTCGATCTTCACGGTGACGAACGAGCCGTAGTTCACTGCCTCGTGGAGCGCTGCGCCGGGATCGTTGGTATGCACGTGGACTTTAATGATCTCGTCGTCATCCACCAACACCAGGCTGTCGCCCAGCTCGCTGAGGAATGCACGCAGTGCCTCGGGATCTTTGTCGTTCTCACGGGAGATAATGAATTCGGTACAATAGGTAAAGGTGATGTCCTCTGCGTCAAAGTCGGAGAAGTCTGCCTGCTCCTTGACTTCTGCGGTATCCATCCCCTCGGGAACAACGATGTCCTCCCCGCGCAGAGCGCAGAGCATCGCCTCCAGCACCAGCACCCAGCCCTTGCCGCCGGCATCCACCACCCCTGCCTTTTTCAGAACAGGGTTCTGGTTCACCGTGTTGGCCAGGGCCTTCTGAGCCGCCTCAATGGCTGCCTCGTGGACAAACTCAAAGTAGTTGTTCTCCTGGGATGCCTGCACAGCCGCCTGGGCTGCCAGACGGGCAACAGTCAGGATCGTACCCTCCGCGGGCTTCATCACCGCCTTGTAGGCAGCGACCACGCCCTCCTGCAGAGCATTGGCCCACAGGACACCGTCACAGGCAGTCACGCCCTTCAGTCTCCGGGAAATGCCTCTAAACAGCAGGGACAAAATCACGCCGGAGTTACCTCTGGCACCCCGCAGCATAGCAGAGGCCGCAACGCCAGCCGCCTTTTCCAGGGTGGGATCTTCCGCCTTGCGCAGATCGGCAGCAGCGGCGTTGATAGTCATAGACATATTGGTGCCGGTGTCGCCGTCCGGCACAGGGAACACATTCAGCTCATTGAGCTGCTGCTTGTGGATCTCGACAGAGGCAGCCGCGCTGATCGCAAGTCTGCGAAAATCGGCGCCGTTTATGGTCTGTCTCAATGGTTACACCTCCGAAATTTATCCAATCATCATGGAATCTATATATACATTTACAGCGCGAACCTTCGCATCGGTACACTTCTCCACCATATAACGCACTTCGTCAACGATGGCTTTACCGATGGCAGGCAGATTGACACCGTCGCCTACCATAATGTGCAGGTCGATGGAAATCGTATCGTCCTCGTGGAACTCCACACGGACGCCTTTGCCCATAGACTCCTTACGGAGCAGGTGATATACGCCATCTGTCAGAGAGCGTGCCACCATACCTTTTACGCCCATACAATTGGATGCCGCCGTACCGGCGATGTCCACATAAACACTGGTGCTGATATTGACAGAACCATTTTCATTGCTTTGACGGACCATAAATCAGTACCTCCTAATATAGTTGTTTCGAAAAGCAAGCTTAGATCATACTGTCTTCCCAGCAATCAGGTGCTGTCAGCCCCATCATCTTCACCACTGTGGGAGCCACATTGGCAAGACCGTAGCTGCCGGGCAGGATGTTCCACTGCTTATCCTGATCATAGATGATGAAAGGAACGGGGTTCAGGGAATGGGCAGTCCGGACGGATGTCTTTCCCTTCTTGGTCTCGGTCATCTGGTCGGCGTTGCCGTGGTCAGCAGTGATGAGTACCGTGTAGCCGTACTTGTCAGCCGCCTCCAGGATCGCCTTCAGACCGTTATCCACACACTCCATAGCATAGACCACCGCGTCCATGACACCGGTGTGACCCACCATATCGCCGTTGGGGAAGTTGCAGCGCAGGAACTGGAAGCTGCCGGAAGCCATCGCCTCCACCATCTTCTCCGTGATCTCTTTGGATTTCATCGCCGGTGCCTGCTCGAAGGGGATCACATCCGAGGGGATCTCCTCGTAAACCTCCAGGGCCTCGCTGACCTTGCCGGAGCGGTTACCGTTCCAGAAATAGGTCACGTGACCGTACTTCTGGGTCTCAGACAGGGCGTACTCCCGAATGCCTGCCTCACACAAAACCTCTGTCAGGGTGTTGGTGATGACAGGAGGCTGGACCAGATACTTCTCCGGGATGTTCAGGTCGCCGTCATACTGGAGCATACCGGCAAACTTCACACCGGTGTAGTCACCCCGGTCAAACTTATCAAACTCCTTGCGGTCGAATGCCAGAGAAATTTCCTGGGCACGGTCACCGCGGAAATTAAACAAAATCACGCTGTCGCCGTTTGCAATCTTTGCCACAGGCTCACCGTTTCTTGCCACCACGAAAGCAGGCAGGTCCTGGTCGATGCAGCCGGTCTCTGCCCGGTAGGTTTCAATGGCCTCTGCGGCAGAAGCAAACTGTCTGCCCATGCCCTGCACGTGGGTGCGCCAGCCATTTTCCACCATACCCCAGTTGGCCTCGTACCGGTCCATGGTCACCTGCATACGGCCGCCGCCGGAGGCGATGGCATAGTCACAGCCCTCGGTGTTCAATTCTGCCAGAACGGTCTCCAGCTGCTCCACATACTCCAGTGCGGAGGTGGCAGGCACATCCCGCCCATCCAGCAGGACATGGCAATATACCTTTTTCACGCCGGCAGTCTTCGCTGCCTTCAGCAAAGCGATCAGGTGGTTGATATTGGAATGGACATTGCCGTCAGACAGCAGCCCCAGGAAATGCATCGCCTTGCCGGACTTTGCGTTTTCCACCAGCTCGCACCAAGTGGAGCTTGCAAACAGCACGCCGTTTTCGATGGACTCGCCCACAAGCTTTGCGCCCTGAGAATAGACCTGACCGCAGCCCAATGCGTTATGACCTACCTCCGAGTTGCCCATATCCTCATCCGAGGGCAGACCCACAGCCGTGCCGTGTGCCTTCAGATAGGTGTGGGGGCAGGTAGCCAGCAGACGGTCCAGCGTGGGGGTCTTGGCCTGTACGACCGCATCGCCGCTGCCGCCGTCACCCTTGCCGACGCCGTCCATAATCACTAATACAATAGGTTTTTCCATAGGTATTTCTCCCAGATCGTAGTATATGTAAGTTTGCATATTTGTAGCGATACTAGTTTACATCATTTTTTGTAAAGTTACAACCTATTTTTTTACTTTTTTGCGGTGGAAGAAAAATTTCACCGGAAAAATACCGGGTGAAACGGTATTTTTCCGGTGGTGGATTCAGTTCATCGTGCCTTCCGCACGCAAAAACAGCTCTCCGATACGTGCTCGCAAAGCCCGTGCCTCGGGGGTGTCTGCCGTACCCTGGGTATCGATCCAGCGGGCAGATGCCTGCTGCGCCTGCTTCAAGGTCTGCAGATCGCACTGCAGGTTTGCCACCCGGAACACCGGCAGTCCCGACTGCCGGGAGCCAAAGAAATCTCCGGGTCCCCGCAGCTTCAAATCTTCCTCCGCAATTTGGAAGCCGTCATTGGTTTTGCAAAGCGCTTTTAAGCGGGCAAGGGTTTGGTCATTGCGATTATGGCTGGTGAGAATGCAGTAGCTTTTTGCCTGCCCTCTTCCCACTCTGCCCCGGAGCTGGTGCAGCTGGCTCAGGCCAAACCGGTCCGCATCCTCAATGACCATCAATGTGGCGTTGGGCACATCCACGCCTACCTCGATCACCGTGGTGGCTACCAGCACATCCGCCTCGCCCCGGGCAAAGGAAGCCATCACCGCTTCCTTCTCCGCGCCCTTCATCTGTCCGTGGAGCAGTGCCACCCGCAGATCGGGGAACACCGTCCTCTGCAAGGTCTCCGCCCAGGTGGTGGCGGCCTTCAGATCCAGCTCCCCGTTCTCCTCCACCGCAGGACACACCACATAGCACTGATGCCCCTCGTTAACCTGCTTACGGATAAAGGCATTGATCCGGGCGCGCATGGATTCGCCCACTAAGAAGCTGTCGATTGCCTGACGACCGGGGGGCAGCTCGTCCAGAACAGACACCTCCAGATCGCCGTACATCAGCAGCGCCAGTGTTCTAGGAATGGGGGTGGCGGACATAACCAGCAGATGGGGGTCACTACCCTTGGCAGACAGCCGGGAGCGCTGGGTCACACCGAACCGATGCTGCTCGTCGGTGATCACCAGTCCCAGATCGTGAAACACCGTGCTGTCCGACAGCAGGGCGTGGGTGCCGATAACAAAGTCCACACTGCCGTTTTCCACCGCTTCCCGGATCTGGCGTTTTTGTTTTGCGGTCATCGCGCCGGTGAGCAGTGCCACCCGGATGCCCAAGGGAGTCAACAACTTGGACAGAGAATGGTAATGCTGCTCTGCCAGAATTTCCGTAGGTACCATCAGCGCGCTTTGGCGTCTGTTTTTCCCTGTTAAGTATGCCGCAGCAGCCGCCACCATAGTCTTGCCGCTGCCCACATCGCCCTGCACCAGCCGGTTCATAGGTGCGCCCCGGCGCAGATCGTTTACGATCTCGGCGATGGCACGCTCCTGCGCCCCGGTGAGGGCAAAGGGCAGTGCCCGGCGCAAGGGTGTCAGGTCACAGTCCGGATACGGCTCGGAGCGCTTATTGGCACGGGCAGCCCGTGTCAGCGCCAGTCCTGCGGAGAAGACGAAAAACTCTTCAAAAATCAGCCGTTTTTTGGCAAGCTCCGCCTCCTGCATGGAAGACGGCTCGTGGATGACCCGATAAGCCCGTTCCGCAGGCAGGATGCCGTATTCCCTCCGGATCTCCTCTGGCAAGATCTCCGCCGGGGGGTCGCAAAGCGCCAGCGCCTGCTGGACAGCTTTCAGCACCGCCGCATTGGAAAGCCCCGCAGTCAGCGGGTACACCGGAAGCACCCGCCGGGTGAGGATTGGCAGGCTGTCCGTCTCCTCAAACACAGGAGAGGTCATATTGTAGCCGATAAAGTCCCCGGACACCGCACCGTAGAAAATATACTCTCTGCCGTACTGCAGCCGGTCGGTGGTAAATTTCTGGTTGAAAAAGGTCAGATTCAGCCGGGCGGTATGATCTGCCACCTGCACCTTGGTCACATCCAGCCCTTTGCGGATGTGGGCGGTACGGGGCGTACCCATCACCGTAGCCCGGAAGCAGGCAGGCTTGTCTGCCTCCAGCTGATCGATGGTCACCAGCTTTGTGCGATCCTCGTACCCTCTGGGGAAATGGCAGATAAGATCCTGCAGGGTATAAATATTCAGTTGGGCAAACTGCTTTGCCTTGGTAGGGCCTACCCCTTTTAATATGGTGATAGGATCGGAAAGCCGTGCCACGCTCTGCCACCTCCTTTTTTATTTTAGTATAGCATACCCAAGTGCAAATGGCAATTCCTACGGAGTGCGGGACGCACCGGTAGGCGATACACCGTACCTTTTCTGGTAGGCGCGGTAGAAGGCGGAATAGTCGGAGAAGCCGCAAACTCGGGCGGCCTCCTGTGCAGCCATACCCTCTGACAGATACTCCTTCGCCAGGATCAACCGCTTGGTAATAATGTAGTCCCAGACCGTAGTGCCGGTGGAGCTTTTGAAGGAACTGTGCAGCTGCCCCCGGCTCAAATAGAATTTTTCGCAAATCTTCCCCACCGAAAGAGGGGTAGTCAAATTGTCATTGACATAAGTCACCACATTATGCATAAGTTCGGTGCTTTCACCGGGAGTGTTAAAAAGTCCGGCATCAAAGAGAGTGCAAAGCTCGTCCAGCACCGCAAACAAAAGACCGGTCACGTGCAGACAGTCCTGATAATTGTCCCCGGTAAGCTGTGCCATTTTCCGAAACAGCTCATAGAGCATTGTCCGGGTCACTGCCGAACGGTCATAGACATTATTCAGTCCCAGAGGACGACCAAAAAAGGGACGCAGAAGTTTTCTTTCCGGGTCAATACCATCAACGATCTCCGGCGCAAAATGCAGCGCCAGCCGGGCATAGGGCTCGTCCCCCGTAAGGTCCGGCCGGTGGGATTCCCCGGAGCGCATCAGAAAGATCTTTCCGTGCTCAAATTTGTGGCGCGCGCCCTCTGTAATATAATACCCGTTCCCCCGGAAAACGCAATAAATCTCACAAGTCTCGTGGGCGTGGATGGTGCGGGGGGAAAAGGGCGGATAACTTACCGCCTGACCGTAAGAAATCAATGCATTATGACAATGGGCGCGGACGAATTCTTCCACCATACAGATCACCTCTGAGGTCAGTATACCTCAGAGTGAAACGATTTGCAATCAAAAAACAGTATTTTGTGCTATTGCATTGTAATAAGTTTTATTATATGCTATGACCATAAATGGGAGGGGAGCGTACTATGTATATTTACAGCAACGTGAGCGCAGGTCTTCTGTACGTGGAGACCGATACGCCCATCAGCAGCTACCGTATCACCGACGCACAGGGAAATCCGGTGGACTGCCCGAAAATCCGCTGCAGCGAAAAGGACGGCGGCTATGTCACCGTTCTGGATGCGGCGAATCTTTCGCTGTGGTCTGATGTCCACCCGATCCTTTATGTTCTGGAAGCCGACGGTGAAACGGTCCGTTTCGGTCATTGTGCCATCCGCACCCTGCAACAGAAAATGGTGCTTCTGAACGAGAAGCCTATTTTCCTTCGCGGTTATATCCGGGGCATTGTTGCCCACGATCACCCCAATATGACCGGTCTGTCCGATTATGAGGCTGCCGTTAAGAGCATCCGGCAGGCAAAAAAGTACGGCTTCAACCTGGTCCGCTTCCACACCACTGTCCCCTCCGAGGACTTCCTCCGGGCAGCCGACGAAATGGGTATGCTGATCCAGATGGAGACCGGCTTCACCTTTCAGCGTGTCCCCAACCCCGGCGGCGGCACTCGAAAGGTCTTTACGGACTTCCACGAGGATCTGTGGTACGACACCATTGCCCGGCTGCGCAATCACCCCTCTGTGGCGATCTTCTGCATCGGCAACGAGATGCGCCACTCCGCCCAGTACCCCGAGGTCAGGGCGATGGTGGACCGCGCCCGCACTATGGCACCCAACAAGCTGATCATGGACAACTGCGGCTGGGGCGAATATGACCGCACCAGTGCCGATATCTACTCCCAACATATGGGCTACTTCCTGCCCTATGCCCATCACGATGATATGTTCTCCGCGGACACCGCCTGGAGATGGGATGGCTCTGCGCACAAAGTCCCACTGCTGCTAAGCACCGAGGCTGGCGGCAACAAGACGGAGATCTACCGCCACTGCGAGCCGCTAAAGCCCGCCCTGTCCCACGAGACCCTGCACTACATCGACATTCCCGATTACGCGGCTCTGGAAAAGAAGTTTGACGATTTCTGCCAGCAGGTGGGACCCGAGTATCTGGAAAAGCACGGCATCGAGAAGCCCAAATTCTTTTCCAGGATCCGGAAAATGATCGCAGAAAGAGGCATCGAGGATCTGATGCCCGACTATATCGCCGCCTCCCGGCAGATGAAGCTCACCTGCACCAAGCTTGCCTTGGAGAAACTGCGCCTTTCCCGCCTGTGCGGCTTTGAGATGCTCCAGTTCTCCGACTGTTTTAAGTATGAGAACAAAAACGGCATTGTAGACTGCTTTGATGATGACAAGGGCATCGATCCCGCATGGATGCGCAGCTTCAACGACGCTGCCGTTTTGCTGGCGGATATACCCGAGGAGCGGATCTACGAGGACGACACTCTGGAAACAGATCTCTACATCTCCAACTTCCTGGAGGATTTCCAGATATGCGGTGACCTGGAGGTCACTCTGGACAGAGATCTGATCTATCTGGGTGAAAAGTTCGAGTTGGCAGGCGGTCTGCAGAAGCTGGCTTCTCTGAAGATCCGACCCAAGCCCACCGGCAAGCCCCAGTCCCGCACGCTCACTGTCCGCTTTGTTTCCGGCGAGTTGGTGGTCAGCAACAGCTGGAAGATCTGGACCTACCCCCGTGTCCGTCCTGTACGTGTTCCCGCGGAAATGCATTTGGCAAGCCACGAAGCTCTGGCAGATTACCTGCGCAAGGGGACAGAAAAGAGCGACCTTTACATCACCGACACCTTCGACCAGAAGGTATTTGACCGTCTGGCAGAGGGCAAAACCGCCATACTGCTGTATGAGTACCTGGCAGAGCGAAACACCTGGGACATTCCCGGTGCCAAGGAGCTATTCAAGCCCTGCATCTGGGATCGGGGCAGCAATCTGGGCGGCATTCTGCCCAACAAGGCGGTGGAAGAAGCCCTGGGCGGCGACCGCTACTTTGACCGGAACATCCAGCCTCTGCTGTGCGGTGAGGCAAACAAGTGGTTTACCGCAGATGCAGAAGAAGGCGGTATCCGGCACAGTATGTACAGCTACAAGGTCAATCTGGACAACTGGCCCTGCAAGGTCACCGAGCATAGTATGGGCGTTGACAAGCCTGTGCGCTGCCGTTACCGGGTGGACAAGGACGGCATTAAGGATCTGATCGCCCAGGATTCCCTGCGCCGGTTCAGCCACCTGTTCTCTGTGAAGGTGGGCGAAGGCACGCTGATCGTGTGTTCTTTCAATATGACCCGCCCGGAGAATCCGGTTGTCTCCAACTTCCTGGAGCTGCTCATTGACCGCACCGATGCCCTAAGTACCGATTGCGCCATCAGTGCCGGGGAACTTAAGGTTTGGCTGGAAAAGATCAATGCAGAACCCTTCCCGGAAGAATGCCGGACGAATACTATTTGGCAGGACGACCTGATGCCGGTGGAAAAGGTCCTGTTCTGGGAAGAACTGAACAAAGACCTGGCTGCCATTAAATAATTGTTTTTAAAAGCAAGGCCGTAGAACGCGTGCGTTCTACGGCTTATTTCTTATATAATGAAAAAACTCCCTCCGAAATAAATCGGAAGGAGATATTTTCAGAGAGATCAGGCCAGCTTGTTCAGCTGCAGGGTCATGCTGCTCTTCTTGCGGGCAGCAGTGTTCTTGGGCATCAGGCCCTTGGTTGCTGCGCGGTCGACCTTCTTGACAGCCAGCTTGTAGGCATCCTCAGCAACGGCACGGTCGCCGTCAGCCAGTGCAGCCTCAAACTTCTTAACAGCAGTCTTCAGAGCAGTCTTCTCAGCCTTGTTCTTCTCGTAAGCGATCTTGGACGAAAGGACATCCTTCTTAGAGGACTTAATGTTGGGCATAGTCACACCTCCTGTTCTACGTTCTAGCTCACGCGTTTATCAATTATAGCGCGGTTTTTCAATAAAATCAATACCTTTTTTCAAAAATTTTGCAGTCGTTCCCTCAGATTTCTCTTTGCTTTATGGAAACCTTCCATGCACCCCCACTTTCTTCCTGCATTTCGGGCAATCTCCAACAATCCCCGTGGTCACTTCCCAACCTTTTTAGTTATGGTTCTCCCTAAATCACCCCTTTTCCCTTATTACCACTCGCTCCGGAAGCGGCACTGTTTACTCCAATCTCTTTGACACAGTAGCACTTTTACTATATAATGGTTTTGAAAACAGAAATACTTGGGGGGAGGAAAAAGCTATGAGACATCTAAAAATAGTTTTTGGTCCTGGATTGCAGGTGGTGATAATGTTGCGGATATTACTTATGAGGGAAGCAAAACATACACTAAGTAGGATTGTTGCTGTATCAGTAATTCTTGCAACTATGCTATGTGGATGTAAAACCGAGGGGCTTGATTATGAGTATATCGAGTATGCCACGCTTGATTCTAAGAGTTATGCGATCCAGGATATAACCGGGGGAGTTGAATGTGTGAATATCCCTACAGAGCACAATGGATATCCGGTAACATATATTCTGGAGGAAGTTTTTAGATCGTACAACATGAAGTCATTAAGTATGGAATCAATCATCTACATTTATCCAAAGGCATTCTGGAGTTGCGCATATTTAGAAAGTCTTGAACTTGGCTGCGTCGAGGTTATTGGCAAAAATGCGTTTGCGCTTTGCCGTTCACTGACCAGTGTCACGATCCCGGCATCGTGCAGACAAATTGAAGGTGGTGCGTTCTGCGGCTGTAAGAAATTGGAGGTCATTTACTTTGAGGGGACACCGGATAAGATTGATCCGACCGCCTTTGATAAAGGGGTCACCATATACGGTCAACCAAATAGCAGTATAGAGAAATACGCAAAGGAAAACGGATTTATATTTGTTGCATGGGATGGTGTTTCCTCCCGGGGTAATTGATTCAGTAGAACTCAGACTAGTTGATGGCCTATCGCAGACATACCAAAAAGGGCGGCTCTTCCGAGCCGCCCCAACAGGATTATCATATCATACCAATACAGGGTAAGTCAATTCCTTTTTGCTGCCGGAAAACAGATTCTCCCTATTGCATTATTTTCGGCTCTGCCCCAGCCCTTTTTGACCCGAAATCTTGTGGAACATCCCATCTTGCAAAAAGCGCGATCTTCCGCTATTATAAAAGTACAAAGAAGGGGTGATACCAATGATCTGATACACCTGAGATCCTTATGAAAAACAGGATCGAAAGACGGACTTCCCCCCCTCCTCCCGTAGATATAGATTTCTCAGAAGCCATAATCAAGGAATTGGACCGGGAGCAATTCAGATCTATTTAGGAGGTCGCGTCTAATTAAAGAAAGCGAGGTTAACCAACGATGGAACCCAACAACGCAGCGAAATAACCCTCAACCGTTACAGGAAAGCAAGTAACGCGTTGAGGGTTATTTCTTTTTGCGGACATTTGGTAGAAGCGAGCATTGCGCGTCCGCTTTCCATTTTAACAGCAAGCCCAGGTTACCGGGGTTTCCAAAGGGGGAGGCGGAGGAAAGGATATCCGCTGCAACGCTCCGCCTGCATCCCCCTTTGGTCGTCTGGGGGGTCCGGGGACCATACGAAAGGTTCCCGGCGGTTCTTTGCATACTTTCTCACCGGAGAGAAAGTATGATCATTCCCGCTTGTTGGTCCATACCACACGGGCTGTCGTGGGCGCCAGCCCCTACAAACACGCCCCACTGTAGGGGGCGCATAGATGCCCCCGCCGCCGGTGATCCCAGATCGCCCCTGCACACGCCCCTTGCGGGGCGCTTTTTTGTTTGTCAAGACCTTTTTTTGCACCCTGATTTTTGCCCTTGTGAAAGTTTTGCACAACAAAAAAATTGGAAATCTGTCGCAACCCGTCGAAACTGCTTATGTAAACCAAAATGAATGCTTTTCTTCGATTCTTTTCACAGGATGCCCCTGTGGATAAGTCTGTGGATAATGTGGAAAAGTCATAGTTTTCAACAGCTATTTCCCGTAATTTCCCAACCGCTGCCCAGTAACCGTTTTGTGTATATCGGTGTGTATACCCAGAGAAAAAACACCTGTAGATTCGTGTTATGTCGCCGCGGAATGTCGCGCGTTATTTTTCCAATTTTCGTAAAAAAGTTGGCATTTTCCCCAATGCGGTCTGCCTTTCCCCCGCTGTTCGCCACCTTCTCCGAAAATTTTTTGTTGAATTTTCACAAATCGGCAATCTGTATGTTTTTCCCGCTTCCGGAAATACTGAAATCATTATCCGGATTCAGGAGGAACACTATGCAGGGAAAAGTAGAGATCTGCGGTGTCAACACCGCCCGGCTGAAAGTTCTGTCCCAGGCTGAAATGGACACGCTGCTCCTTCAGGCAAAAGCGGGCGACGAAAATGCCCGTCAGGCGCTGATCGAAGGCAATCTGCGCCTTGTCCTGTCCGTCATACAGCGCTTTGACAAACGGGGTGAAAGCCCCGACGATTTGTTCCAGGTGGGCTGTATCGGTCTGATCAAAGCCATCGCCAATTTTGACCCTACCAAGCAAGTTCGGTTTTCCACCTACGGCGTCCCTATGATCGCAGGCGAAGTCCGGCGATACCTGCGGGACAACTCCGCCATCCGCGTCTCCCGTTCCATCCGGGATATCGCCTACCGGGTGCTGCAGTGCAAAGAGGCTATGCTCCTGCGGCTGGGGCGGGAGCCTACCCTGGAGGAGATCTCCACAGAGCTGGCGCTCCCTATGGAGGATGTGAGCGAAGCACTGGATGCGGTGAGCGCACCGGTGAGCCTGTACGACCCGGTGTACGCCGACGGCGGCGACCCGCTGACGGTTATGGATCAGGTCAAAGACACCCGCAACACCGATGAGAATTGGATGGAGCGCATCGCCCTGCGGGATGCTTTCCGGTCTCTCGGTGACCGGGAAAAGCAGATCCTGTCCCTGCGCTTTTACGACGGAAAAACCCAGATGGAGGTTGCCAATCTGGTGGGGATCTCCCAGGCGCAGGTGTCCCGTCTGGAAAAAAGCGCCATCGGAACGATGCGCAAAGCTTTTACCGTCTCCTGAAGCATACCCAGCTCCTCCGGTGCATAGGCTGATATTAACAGGGAGGGCTGGGTATGTGCATTAAATTCACGGACCTTCAGTGCAAAGAGGTCATCTGCATCAATGACGGACGGCGGCTGGGGTATATCTGCGATGCCAAGGTCGAGGTGCCCGAGGGAACGATCACCGCGATCATCGTCCCGGGCCCCTGCCGGTTTTTCGGTCTGTGGGGACGCCGGGACGATTTTGTGATCCCCTGGCGGTGCGTCAAACGGATGGGACCGGACATCGTACTGGTGGACATCAAACCTGAGGAATGCCGCGTTCCCAGAGTCAAGCCGGGGCTATTATTTGGATAGCCCCGGTATTTCTTGGAATATTTCTCATTTTTTTTGGAAAAACTACTTGCATTCTGGAATCAGTTCCGCTATAATAATTCGGCATAGGCTTTGCCTATAGTATTCAAAACCACACACCCGGTGATCGTACCCCCTCGTGTTCCTGCGGGAACGGGCAGTGCGAGATGATCGGGGTGGAGGAACAAACAAAAGGAGAAAACAAACCATGGCTGTCATTTCTATGAAGCAACTGCTGGAGGCCGGCGTACACTTCGGTCACCAGACCCGCCGTTGGAACCCCAAAATGGCCCCCTACATCTACACGGAGCGCAACGGCACCTACATCATCGACCTGCAGAAGACCGTTAAGAAGCTAGAGGAAGCTTATAGCTTCGTCCGTGAGACTTCCGCTAACGGCGGCAACGTGCTGTTCGTCGGCACCAAGAAGCAGGCACAGGATGCAATTAAGGAAGAAGCTGCCCGCTGCGGTGGCTACTATGTCAACGCCCGTTGGCTGGGCGGTATGCTGACCAACTTCCGCACCATGCGTACCCGTATCGACCGTCTGGCACAGCTGCGCAAGATGGAAGAGGACGGCACCTTCGCAATGCTGCCCAAGAAGGAAGTCATCAAGCACCAGGCTGAGATCGAGAAGCTGGAGAAGTACCTGGGCGGCGTTAAGGAAATGAAGAAGATCCCCGCTGCTCTGTTCATCGTTGACCCCCGCAAGGAGCGCAACGCCATTGCTGAGGCGCACAAGCTGAACATTCCCATCGTGGCCATCGTGGATACCAACTGCGATCCCGACGAGATCGATTACCCCATCCCCGGCAACGACGACGCGATCCGCGCCATCCGTCTGATCGCCGCTACCATGGCAAATGCTGCCATCGAAGGCCGTCAGGGCGAGGATGCTGTGGCTGAGACCGCTGAGGCTGTGGAAGCCCCCGCTGCTGAGTAAGAAACCAATATGGCACTCGGTAACGGGTGCCATCTACTAATGAATATAGGAGGATATTGATATGGCATTTACTGCTCTGGATGTTAAGAAGCTGCGCGAAATGACCAATGTCGGTATGATGGACTGCAAGGCTGCTCTGGCGGCTACCGACGGCGATATGGACAAGGCTGTGGACTGGCTGCGTGAAAAGGGTCTGGCCAAGGCCGCCAAAAAGGCTGACCGCATCGCTGCGGAAGGCGTTGCTTATGCTACTGTTGTCGGTGGCGTTGGCGTTGTGATCGAGGTCAACTCCGAGACCGACTTTGCTGCCAAGACCGATGCCTTTATGGATCTGGTCAAGAATCTGGCTCAGGCTGTTGCCGAGCAGAATCCCGCCGATGTAGAGGCGCTGAAGGCTTGCACCTACCCCGGCTCCAACCTGACCGTCACTGAGATCATGCAGGAGAAGGTCATGTCCATCGGTGAGAATATGCAGATCCGCCGTTTCGACCGCTTCACCACCGGCACTTCCGTTGCCTATGTGCATATGGGCGGCACCCACGGTGTTCTGGTCAACCTGGATACCGACGTCGACGCTACCGAGATCGGCAAGAACGTGGCTATGCAGATCGCTGCTATGAATCCCAAGTACTGGGATAAGTCCCAGGTGCCTCAGGCAGATGTGGACAAGGAGCTGGCTGTTCAGGTAGCTCTGATGGACAACGATCCCAAGATGGCTTCCAAGCCCGCCGCTGTGAAGGAAAAGATCGCTGCCGGCAAGATCAACGCTTTCTACAAGGAAAACTGCCTGCTGCAGCAGGATTTCGTCCGCTCCGACCTGTATAAGGGCGACGTTGCCGGCTACATTGCTGACGCTGCCAAGAAGCTGGGCGGCTCCGTAAAGTTTGTCGACGCCATCCACTATATCAAGGGCGAAGGCATTGAGAAGAAGGAAGAAAACTTCGCTGCCGAGGTCGCTGCACAGATCGCCGGCGCAAAGTAATCAACCCCTTACAATCAAACAACCCCCGACCAAACGGTCGGGGGTTTATTATATTCTCAAGCTTGCTGCACTGGCGCGAAAGCACCCAAGGCTCCCTTGTGTAAAGGGAGCTGTCAAAAATCTTTTGATTTTTGACTGAGGGATTGTCTTACCGCAGCATCGATATACTCGCAAACTCCACGAAAATTTCTGCTGAGTTCATTATTAGGAATGCGAATAACCGTTAATCCATACCTCTCCAAAAAAGCAGTACGCTCTGCATCTTTCTCCGCATTGATTTCTTCATAGTGTTGAGAACCATCCAGTTCAATCACAAGTTTTGCTTCTGCACTATAAAAATCCACTATATATTTTCCCAATACCTTTTGTCTGGAAAAGCGGACAGGATACATACGCAGAAAATCATACCACAAATGCCGTTCTTCTTTTGTCATTTCTCTACGCAGTTGTTTTGCTAGCGGAACTAACTGTTTATTATGTTTTGGTTGCACGACAATCCCTCCGTCACGGCTTACGCCGTGCCACCTCCCTTTACACAAGGGAGGCTTTGGCGTTCTTGTTTCCTCTGCCTACACATCCATCATAGATTCCAGTACCATCGGTGTGCCGGTGATAGGGTGAGTAAACTCCAGCCGTTTGGCACAAAGCAACTGGCTGGTCAATCCCTTTTCCAGGGAAAACGCCCGGGACGCCTCACTGCCGTACTGAGGGTCTCCCAGAATGGGAAAGCCCTCATAGGCACAGTGGACCCGAAGCTGATGGGTACGACCGGTCACCGGGCGCAGTTCCAGCTTGCTGCACTGAGACTTCTCCAGTACCCGGTATTCCGTCACAGAGGGTTTCCCCTCCGGTGCTACATACCGCAAAAGGCTGGGAAGAGGCTTTCTGGCGATGGGCGCATCGATCACGCCGCTGGTTTCCGTCGGTGCGCCGTACACCAAGGCGTGGTAGGTCTTGCGCAGCCGTCCCTGGCTGAGGAGGGCGTGGATGTGGGAATTTTTCGCAAGGAGCACAATGCCGAAGGTATCCCGGTCCAGCCGAGTAATGGGATGAAAGACGCTTTGCTGACCGGTGCGCTTATAATAGCCAACGACCCGGTTTGCCAGCGTCCCGGTCATAGTGGCTCGGGACGGATGAATCAGCATACCCGCAGGCTTGTCCACCACCAGAATATGCTCATCCTCGTAAAGGACGGTCAGCTCCCCGTCCTCTGCCGGGTATTCCGGTATGGGCTCTTCCAGGGGAACGGTAACCACATCACCCACCTGCACCGGATAGTCCGTATGTTGGGGCACGCCATTGACCAGCAGCTTATCCTGCCATTTCAGCTTATTCATCAGCCCGGCGGAAACGCCCATTTCCTCCCGCAGGATATCAGACAGCCGCCCTTCTCTGACGGCACGGTATGTCAGTTCCATCTTCTCCCCTCCTCTACAAAAAAAGACCTTGCCGGAGCAAGGTCTTTTCCAATCCTTAGTTCAGAGCAGCCTTGGCCTTCTCAACCAGAGCAGCGAATGCAGCGCTGTCCTGAATAGCCATCTCGGACAGGCTCTTGCGGTTCATCTCGATGCCAGCCTTCTTCACACCGTTCATAAAGGTGGAGTAGTTCAGACCGTAGGGCTTCACCGCAGCAGACAGACGGGTGATCCACAGTCTGCGATAGTCACGCTTCTTCAGCTTACGGCCAACAAAAGCGTAGTTGCCGGACTTCATAACGGCCTGCTTGGCCATCTTAAAGTGCTTGGACTTGGAACCCCAATAGCCCTTAGCCAGCTTCAGGGTAGCATTTCTTCTCTTGCGCGTCATCATTGCGCCTTTAATTCTTGCCATTTCAGTATCCTCCTAACTTCTTATTTGTACGGAATCATCTTCTTGACGGCCGCTACATTGGTCACGTCAGCGTAAGCAGTGGTGCGCAGACGACGGGTACGCTTCGTGTCCTTCTTGGTGAGGATATGGCTCTTGTAAGCGCGGGCTCTCTTGACCTTACCGGACTTGGTCAGGTTGAATCTCTTCTTTGCACCGCTATGGGTTTTCAGCTTGGGCATAGGTAGTTCTCCTTCCGTATCTTTGGTAATGGGAAATTACTTGCTATTCTTTGGAGCCAGGAACATCGCCATAAAGCGACCTTCCAGCTTGGGATTCTTTTCCATAGTTGCCAGTTCAGCGCAGGCTTCTGCAAAGTCCATCAGCAGCTTCTCACCCAGGTTGGTATGTGCCATTTCACGACCGCGGAAGCGGACGCTGACCTTGACACGGTTGCCGTCGCCCAGAAATTTCAGAGCGCTCTTGACTTTGGTGTTGAAGTCATTGGTGTCAATGCTGGGGCTCATGCGGATTTCCTTGATTTCCACCACGCGCTGATTCTTCTTGGCTTCCTTCTCACGCTTCTTCTGGTCGAAGCAGAACTTGGAATAGTCCATGATCTTGCACACGGGAGGAACTGCGTTGGGAGAAATCTTGACCAG
>JAZOCJ010000038.1:0-61616 GCA_045596405.1 Faecousia sp.
GATATCTGCGCCTGAGGAAATTGCATTCCGCTATAAATGGATCACAAAAGAAAAGTTGATTGAATCTGCTATGGCCTATGGAAAGTCTGCTTATGGCAAGCATCTGTTGGCAGTGGCAGAGGGCAGAATGATCAAATAAAAAGAGGATTTACATATGACGATCATCGTAACCGGCGGCGCCGGATTTATTGGTTCCAATTTTGTGTTTCACATGCTGAAAAAATACCCGGATTACCGGATCCTCTGCGTGGACTGCCTGACCTATGCCGGCAACCTCTCCACATTGGAGGAGGCGCTGAGCAGCCCCAATTTCAAGTTCTTCAAGACCAATATCTGTGACCGGGAGGGCGTGTATGGCCTGTTTGAAGAAGAGCATCCCGACATGGTGGTGAACTTCGCAGCAGAAAGCCATGTGGATCGCTCCATCGAGAATCCCGAGGTATTCCTGCAGACCAATATTCTGGGCACTCAGGTGCTGATGGACGCCTGCCGCAAGTACGGAATCAAGCGATATCATCAGGTTTCCACCGATGAGGTGTACGGTGATCTGCCTCTGGATCGGCCTGACCTGTTCTTTACGGAGGAGACCCCCATCCACACCAGCTCTCCCTATTCTTCCTCCAAGGCCGGTGCTGACCTGCTGGTGATGGCATATCACCGCACCTACGGCCTGCCGGTGACCATCTCCCGCTGCTCCAACAACTACGGTCCTTACCATTTCCCCGAAAAGCTGATCCCTCTTATGATCGCAAACGCTTTGGCGGACAAGCCATTGCCTGTCTACGGTGAGGGCCTCAATGTCCGGGACTGGCTGTATGTGGAAGATCACTGCAAGGCAATTGATCTGATCCTCCACAAGGGCAAGGTGGGTGAGGTCTACAACATCGGCGGACACAACGAGATGCGCAACATCGACATCGTGAAGATCATCTGCAAGGCGCTAAATAAGCCCGAGAGCCTGATCACCTATGTGACTGACCGGAAGGGGCACGATATGCGCTACGCCATCGACCCCACCAAGATCCACACCCAGCTGGGCTGGCTGCCGGAGACCAAATTTGCCGACGGCATCCAAAAGACCATCCAGTGGTATCTGGACAACCGGGAGTGGTGGGAGACCATCCTTTCCGGGGAATATCAGAACTACTACGAGAAAATGTACGGGAGCCGCTGATGAAAGTATTGGTAACCGGCGTTGCCGGACAGTTGGGACACGATGTAATAAACGAACTGGCGCGCCGGGGTATAGAATGTATCGGCAGTGACCTTGCCCCTGTCTACTCCGGGGCTTGCGACGGCAGTGCCGTCACCACTGTTCCCTATGTTTCTCTGGATATTACGGATGCAGATGCAGTTATGAAAACGCTCTGCGACATCAAGCCCGATGCTGTGGTGCACTGCGCCGCGTGGACGGCGGTGGATCTGGCAGAAGAGCCGGAAAACGCCCAAAAGGTACACGCCATCAACGCCCTGGGCACCCGGTATATCGCGGAAGGCTGTAAAAAGATAGACTGCAAAATGGTCTATATCAGCACCGACTATGTCTTTGACGGACAGGGCGATGCTCCCTGGACACCGGACTGCAAGGACTATGCCCCCTTAAATGTCTACGGGCAGACCAAGCTGGAGGGCGAGCTGGCAGTTGCCGGTACTCTGGATAAGTATTTCATCGTCCGTATCGCCTGGGTCTTCGGGCTGAACGGTAAAAACTTTATCAAGACCATGCTCAGCGTTGGCAAGAAATACGATACCGTCCGGGTGGTCTGCGACCAGATCGGCACGCCCACCTACACCCTGGATCTGTCCCGGCTATTGGCAGATATGCTGGAAACGGAAAAATACGGCTACTACCACGCCACCAACGAGGGCGGATTTATCAGCTGGTACGACTTTACCCGGGAGATCTTCCGGCAGGCGGGTTACGAGACCAAGGTCATCCCTGTGACCACGGCAGAATACGGTCTGAGCAAGGCCGCCCGTCCTTTCAACAGCCGTCTGGATAAATCCAAGCTGGCAGACGCCGGATTTACCCCCCTGCCCACCTGGCAGGATGCCCTCCGCCGCTACCTGAAAGAAATCGAGGTGTGATTATGGGTCAGATCAAAGTCACAGCTTGCCCGATCAAGGGTCTGTATATCATCGAGCCTGCGGTACACGGCGACAGCCGGGGCTACTTTATGGAATCCTACAACCGACGGGATATGGAAGAAGCCGGACTGAATATGGAATTCGTGCAGGATAATCAGAGTATGTCTGTTAAGGGTGTACTACGGGGTCTGCACTTCCAGAAGCAATATCCTCAAGGGAAACTGGTGCGGGTCATCAAGGGTCGCGTCTTTGATGTGGCCGTGGATCTGCGCGCCGGCTCAAAGACTTACGGCAAATGGTACGGCATCGAGCTTTCCGAAGAAAACAAAAAGCAGTTTTACATCTCCGAGGGCTTTGCCCACGGATTTCTGGTGCTCAGTGACACCGCAGAATTCTGCTACAAGGTCACCGACTTCTACCATCCCGGAGATGAAGGCGGACTCGCCTGGAACGATCCCGCCATCGGCATCCAATGGCCGGAGATCGCAGGACAGTACCCGGGCAGCGCCTGCGCTGAGGGCTACACCCTCTCCGACGGCACACCGCTGAATCTGTCCGAGAAAGACCAGAACTGGCTGGGACTGGCAGACACATTCCAATTCTAAAGAGATAATAAGGAGAGCGCCATGCAGCATATTTTTATTGTTGGCTCCAAGGGAATCCCCGGAGCTTATGGCGGTTATGAGACGTTCGTGGACAAACTCACGGAATACCACCAAGGGCACGAAGATCTTAAATATCATATTGCCTGCAAGGACACCTGTAACAAGGAAGAAACCTATCATAATGCCCGGTGTTTCCACATCAAAGTGCCGAATATCGGTGCCGCCCAGGCGATCTATTATGACGTGGCAGCTTTGCGACAATGCTGTAAATACATCCGGGAGCACGCAATCGCGTCCCCGATCGTTTACATTTTAGCCTGCCGGATCGGTCCGTTTATGCGTGGCTTTGTAAAGCAGATCCATAAGCTGGGCGGCACTGTCTATGTCAATCCCGATGGACATGAATGGCTGCGGGCAAAGTGGCCCAAGCCTGTCCGTGCCTACTGGAAGCTCTCTGAAAAAATGATGACCAAGCACGCCGACCTTATGGTCTGTGACAGCAAAAACATCCAGCGGTATATTCAGGAAACCTATGCCGCTTACTCCCCTGCCACCACCTTTATTGCTTACGGCACGGAGACACGAAAAAGCACCCTTGCAGACGATGACCACCGGCTTCTTGACTGGTATTCGCAGCGGGGTCTGTCTGCAAAGAACTACTATCTGGCAGTAGGCCGGTTTGTTCCCGAAAACAATTACGAAACCATGATCCGTGAATTTATGGCATCGGATTCCCAAAGGGATTTTGCCATTATCACCACCGCAAACGATGCATTTCTGGAGGAACTGGAGCACCGGCTGCATTTTAAGCAGGATCCGCGCATTAAATTTGTAGGTACTGTATACGATCAGGAACTGCTGATGAAGATCCGGGAAAACGCTTATGCTTACCTCCACGGACACGAGGTGGGCGGCACAAACCCCAGTCTTCTGGAGGCGCTGAACGCCACAAAGCTGAACCTGCTTTGTGATGTATCCTTCAACCGGGAGGTCGCAGAGGATTCCGCCCTGTATTGGAGCAAAGAATCCGGCAATCTTGCCCAGTGCCTTGCCACTGCAGATGCCCTGTCTCCGGATGCCATCGAAGGTCTGTGTCAGAAAGCAAAGGCACGGATTCTGGACGCTTACAGCTGGAACTTTATCGCTTCCGAATACGAGGCGCTGTTCCTGCACAAAAAATGATCATATCCTGGCATCTCGCCGCAACTATCTTGGAGGACCTTTTATGAGCACATTTATCTCCGCAAATATTCTTCTGCCCAATGTGGATTCTATGGAAAAGTGGGCGGTCATTGCCTGCGATCAGTTCGTATCTCAGCCCGAGTACTGGGCGCAGGTACGTAACAATGTAGGCTCTGCCCCCTCTGCCCTGCACGTAATGCTGCCGGAGGCTGAGCTAGGTGGCGACACCGCCGCACAGATCCGGGGCATTAACGAAATGATGCAGTCCTATTTGGATAACGATCTTTTCACCTGCTACGAAAACGCATTTATCTATGTGGAGCGCACGCTGCTGAGCGGCGCCATCCGCAAGGGCATCGTAGGCGCTGTGGATCTGGAGCAGTATGACTACTCCCCCGACTCTGCCTCTGCTATCCGTGCCACGGAGAAGACCGTTGTGGAGCGGATCCCGCCCAGAATGGATATCCGCCGGGACGCCCCCATTGAGCTGCCCCATGTGCTGCTGCTGTGTGACGATGACCGGCAGGCTTTGCTGGAATCCGTCAGCACCCGGAAAGAGCGCCTCCCTGTCCTGTACGATTTCGATCTGATGGAGGGCGGCGGACATATCACCGGTTGGCTGGTGCAGGGCGAGAATGCGGATATTTTCTATCAGGCACTGGAAGACTATGCCCGGTATATCCGCGACAGGCAGGGCGATCACCCGGTGCTGTTTGCTGTGGGTGACGGCAACCACTCCCTGGCGTCTGCAAAGGGCTGCTATGAGGAACTGAAGAAGAACAACCCCGGTAAGGATCTGTCCGATCATCCTGCCAGATTCGCTCTGGTGGAGCTGGAGAACATCCACCATGCTTCTCAGGAGTTTGAGCCCATCCACCGGATCGTGAAAGACACTGACCCCCAGCTGCTTCTGCAGATGCTTCAGGATACCTGCTGTGCAGAGGGCGGCTGCCCTGTGCAGTGGTTCAGTGAGGGTGCTTCCGGCACTGTCTGTCTGAATGTGAAGGACGGTCAGCTTCCTGTTGGCGTCCTGCAGGGCTTCCTGGACAGCTATCTGGATAGTCACAAGGGTGAGACCGACTACATCCACGGCGACGATGCCCTGCAGCAGCTGTCCAAGGCAAAGGGCTCTGTGGGCTTCCTGCTGCCTGCGATGGAAAAGGGCGACCTGTTCCGCGGCATCGTGGCAGACGGTGTCCTGCCCAGAAAGACCTTCTCTATGGGTCACGCCCAGGAAAAGCGCTATTATCTGGAAGCACGGAAAATCCGCTGAAAACACTTTATAAGGAGTTGGTCACTTGGCGCGTCAGGAATTGACCATAAGAGAAAACCAACAAGCAGTTGCCGCTGTTATGGCGCAAATTCATAATTTGTGTGAGCAGCTTCATCTTAAATATTATTTGACTTTCGGTACATTGATCGGCGCAATCCGCCATCAGGGCTTTATCCCATGGGATGATGACCTGGATATTATGATGCCCCGGAAGGATTACGAGCTTCTGCTGGACTATTTCCACACCAACGAGGAGGCACTTGCCCCGCTCAAGCTGTTCACCAACCGCAATAACCCCGCCTATCCTTATATGATCGCCCGCATCTGCGATTGCAGGTATGTAATCGAAACGGACAACGAAAAGGATTGCGGTATGGGCGCATTTGTGGATATCTATCCTATGGACGGTGTAGGCAATACGCTGGACGAATGTGCTGCCAAAATGCGCAAGAGCTCCCCATATGCATCCCTGTGCTTCCTGTCCACCCGGCTGCGCTGTGAGAAAGGCAACACCAAATCCAAGCTTCGTTTGCTGATCAAGCTCCCCGCATTCCTGGTCGCTAAGCTGGTGGGAAAACGCTATTTTATGCGCAAGCTGGAAAGTTTTGCACAACAGTGCGATCCCAACAGCCAGTATATCGCCTGTGTCGTCTGGGAACCAGAGGGCTTGAAGGGCGTATTCCCAAAAACCTGGTTTGTAGACACGGTGGATGTGCCCTTTGAAGGGTATACCTTTAAGGCCCCTAAGGAATATGATAAAATTCTTCGGCAAATTTATGGGGACTATATGCAGCTCCCCCCCGAGGAAGACCGTATCGCCCACCATTTCTACCACATTTATAAAATATAAGCCCATTTTGAAAGGGTGGGAGAAGCAGAAATGAAACAGTTTATTGCTATTTTCAAGAAAGTCGGCGGCAAGGAAATCCTTTGCCAGTATGCCAGAAATCACGTGCTTTTGTTCGCGTTGGTACAAACTGTTTTGCAGGGTTTTTCTAAAAAGTCCCTGGAGATTGTCCGTCTGTCTATGGAAAACAGAATTCTGTCCAAGCTCAGAAAGAAGTACCGTCGGCAAATCAGGGACTTTCAGCAGTCTGCCGTCCCACTTCCACGGGATCGCTCCCGGCGTGTATGGGTCTGTTGGCTACAAGGTATGGAGCAAGCCCCCGCGCTTATACAGTGCTGTTATCGCTCCCTGCAGGAAAATCTGTGTGATCGTGAAATCACGCTCCTGACAGAAGACAACTATCGGGATTTTGTCACATTTCCGCCCTATATTCAGAAGAAAATCGATCAAGGTATCATATCCAGAACGCATATGTCTGACCTTTTGCGGTTAGAGCTTCTGATCCATTACGGTGGCACTTGGATAGATTCCACGGTTTTCTGCTCCGGCAGTAATATCCCTTCCTATATGTTGGATTCCGACCTCTTCCTGTTCCAGACTCTGAAACCGGGACTTGACGGACACGCCACCTGTATTTCCAACTGGTTTATAACATCCTGCACGAATCACCCCCTCCTGATCCTTACCCGGGATCTGCTCTACCAATACTGGAAAAAACACGACAAGCTGATTGACTACTTTATCTTCCACTATTTCTTTCAGCTTGCTATGGAAGCATACCCGGAGGAATGGAGCCATGTTGTCCCTTTCAGCAATTCCATTCCCCACATCTTGCTGCTGCGCCTGTTTGAACAATATGATCCCTCTGTGTGGCAGGCAATTCAGGCACAAACTCCATTGCATAAGTTAACCTATAAATTCGATGAAGCAGATACTTTGATGGAAAATACCTATTATTCTGCGCTATTTGTAAAGGATCAGTAAAATCCCCGATGATATGACTAAGGAGAATACTATGGACTGCAAAAAAAATGATCAAATCATTTATTTGAAGGATCTTCTGTTCGTCGCCCTCTACCAGTGGCGCAGGATTCTGATCACCGCATTGGCATTCGCTTTGCTGATCGGCAGTTTTGTTGGTCTCAGTGCATGGAAGAGCGCTTCCGCCATCCAGGCCGGAGAATATGATGCGGCAGTTGTTGAAAGCTATCTTGAAAACAAAGCGCTCTTAGAGAAGGCATTAAATGAGGCCAGTAAAAACACGGACAATCAGACAGAGTATCTGAGCAATTCCATACTGATGTCTTTGAACCCCTATGCGGTATACTATGCAAACGCAATTCTGGCTGTGCGGGTTGATTCCCCCAGTACAGCAGGCCAATCCACAGATTACTCCACTCCCATCCTGCACGCATATGAGGCACTGCTGAAAAATAACGAAATTATTCATACCGTAGCAACCGCGCTCAAGATGGAGAGCCAATATCTTGCAGAACTGGTTCTTTGCGAAAGCGACGACCAGGGCAAAATCCTTAACATTACCGTCCTCTACCCCACTGCTGACGGTGCACAAAATATTCTGACGCTGATTCTGGAACAGGTAAACCGCAAACTTCCGTATATCAGCCAGAGCATCCAGAAGCACGAAATCATTCAGGTTGCCTTCGGCACCACACAGCAGAGAATGCTGTCCATCTTGGATGCGCAACGTGAGGCAAGAACATATCTAGAGGAACTGCGCACCGTCCAAGAGGATGCACAAAGCGAACTGGATCAGTTACCCATTCCCTCCCCCATCGCAAAGCGTTCTCTGAAGGACATCCTAAAAACATCTGCGCTTTATGCTGCCCTTGGTGCCTTCCTTGGCGGTATCATCGTCGTATGCAGTACGTGGGTAGGGTATCTTTCCAGTTCAAAGGTCTATTCTGCCCGCACCCTACAATCCCGCCTGGGGATTAAGATCCTCGGCCGTATGCCCTCCACAGACAAAAGCAACACTATTGATCGCTGGCTGAAGAAATTGGAAAACAGAAGTGTTGGGGCACACCAGTCCGGTATCGTGGCGGCAAACATTCGCAATTATTGTCTTGGTAAAAAACACCTGTTGATTACCGGCGCTTGCGATGAGCTGTCCCTGGCATTCATGGCAGACACATTAAAGGCTATTGGTGTGGAAACAATTTCCTATGGCAACCTGCTTCGCTCCACGGATGCCCTTGCTGTTCTTCCGGAATGTGATGTGGTTTTATTGGTGGAAAAGTGTGCGTGCTCCCGCTATAACGAGATCCAGCGAATCCGGGAATGCATTGCCGACCAAGGCAAAGACCTTTTGGGCTGCGTCCTGCTAGATGGCTGATCCGTCACACACCCGCATCCGGTCAACACTTATCATTTTCAAAACTTTGGAGAATCGCTAATGGAAAATACCAACAGTCACTTTCCATATCGTGATGAATTCTTTTCCTTTACCAGAAAAGATTTGTTTATCAAAGTGATCCTGCTGTTCCCTATCGCAACGTTATTTCAGTATCACATTGGTATCCTGAATAAAATGCTGTTCTTTTTCGTACTCCTGATCCTTTTTGCTGTAACAAACGTCTACCGGCGTCCCCTGGTCTACCTTAGCTTTGCTTCTGCCCTTTGGGTGTTCTCCATGTTTGTTACACCGTTGGAAGCTTTATTTTCTAACTTTAATATGGCATTTTATTATATCTTCCTGGTTTTCTATATGGTGTTTTTCCTAACCCACGAGAAAGAGATCTGGAGTTTACTCATCAAAAACAGACGGTACATCTACTATGTAACACTGATATATACCCTTATTGTAACCATTTCGATTTTCCTTCCCAGTTCCTATGCGCAAGTCACTTCCGGTGGATGGGGTGATGCTTCCTACTTTATGTCCATTTCCGGAAGCCCCAACCGTGTAGGTCCTGCCTCTGTATTTATCGTTATCCTTCTAGCGTTTCTGATAAAAACAGGATCCCCCAGAATTCTTGCGGTAATGGCGATCCCTCAGCTCTATGTGTTCCTGATGGGCGGCAGCCGGACCTATTTCGTAGTAGGTATTTGTGCAGTTGCTATTTTATACTATGTTATATTGAATTACGAACGCCTGTTCTTTGCCAGTCTGATTCCTATGGGTGCTGTACTGATCATCGTCACACTGCAAAGCTCTATGATGGACAAGTTTATAGCAACCTTTGAGCAAGGCACCTCCAGCGCTGTCTTCTGGCAGACATTAACAAATACCCGCTCTGTGTTTTGGGTGGAACAGTTGAAGCTTTTCTTCGACACCCCTTTGCTTTATCAGTTTTTCGGCAACGGGATCAATTTCACCACATACAGATACGGTCTTTGGGCGCACAGTGATTTCATTGAAATCCTCTGCAGCTATGGCTATGTCGGTTTGATAAACTATCTCGGTCTAATGTTCTATTGTATACGCACACTTATGAAAACGCGAAAGAGACATTTTCTCATAAAGTGCATATGCGCGTTTATATGGTTCTTCAATGCGTTCTTTAATTTCTTCTACTGCTATTTTTGCGCCATGTTGTGCTATCCGATCCTGCTTCTTTTGATCCAGCACATCGACGATGCAAAAACAGATAGTGCCTGCAATTTCCCCGCCTGTTCCACTACCCCCCTTAAATAATCCAGAAAGAAAGGACGGCCAAAAGAGTATATGAGAGCTGCAATTTTGCTGTCAGCATACAACGGAGAATCGTATATCCGGGAACAGATTGAATCGATCCTCGCACAGCAATGCGATATTCCCTTTGATCTGTGGGTCCGCGACGATGGCTCTACGGATTCCACCTGTCAGATTCTTCAGCAATATGCAGATGCAGGAAAGCTGTTCTGGTATACAGGTGAAAACCTGAAGCCGGCAAAAAGCTTTCTCGATTTGGTGAAGCATTGTCCGGATTATGATTTCTATGCATTTGCCGACCAGGATGATCATTGGTATCCGGAAAAATTGCAGTGTGGAATCACCCCGCTGATTGGCTGTGCAGGACCGGCATTGTCTTGTGCCAACGCCCGTCTTGTGGATGCCCAATTAAATTCACTGGGGAGAAATGTATATTTACGCACACCGCAGTGTGACTTCTATTCCCTTGTTTGCTGCGGTAACATTATGGGCTGCACTATGACATTCAACCGGGAATTGGCGCTCTATGTTCAGCAATATCCCATCCCAGAGAGTCTCATTATGCACGATTCTCTTTTGACGATCCTATGTACCCTATACGACGGCACTATCTGCTTTGATGAAAATGCGCATATGGATTATCGTCAGCACGGCAATAACGTAGTCGGGGCACAATGGAGCAAGTGGTCTGCCTTGTGGGAGCGACTGGGACGAATCTTTCATCCTGAGCCGGTATCCATTGCACAGCAGGCACAGAGCATTATAGACATATATCCCCAACCCACCGATGCTGTCAAATACCGGTGGTTGGAAACTGTGGCAAAATATCCCTCCTCCTTCAAAAACGCCGTTTCCCTTGCCTGTTCCCGCATCCCTCACTATAACGGGCGGAATATGGAGGTTACCTTGCGTTTGGCAACACTGCTGCGCAACCGGTAAGGATTGTAAACATCAAAAAACAAGGAGTGTCCGAGAAGAAATGAATTGCCTCCCTCAGGTTTCCATCCTCATATTGACCTATAATCCGGACAACAATCAGCTGCGTCGGACATTGACTGCCGCCGTACAACAGCAGGAAGTCTGTTTTGAGATCATTGTGAGCGATGACGGCTCGACGAAATCAGACCTTTCGTGGCTGCCGTCTTTCTTCCGTGAGCACGGCATTGAAGATTATCAAATCCTTGAAAACAAGCCCAACAAAGGCACTGTGCAAAACTGCCTGAGTGCTGTCCGCGCCGCCAAAGGGGAATATATTTTTTTAACATCCCCGGGAGATTATATTTATGATGGATTTGCTATGCGGGATTTTTACCGTTTTGCGAAAACCCGGGGCGCGGAGCTCTGCTTCGGAAATACGGTCTTTTACCGAAATGAAGAAGGCACCCCCCGTCTGACCCGTACATTTGGCACCCCTGCCAGTCCTCAGATTTATGCATCTGCCTCCTCCCTGGCCAAAGCCAGCTTCTTTTGCGGAAACTGGATCATTGGCGCCAGCTATTTCAGACAGCGGCAATTTGCGCTTACCTACCTTGAGCGGATCGCAGAAACCTCCGTCTATACAGAGGATACCACATCCACCCTTTTTGCTCTGGCAGACGGGATCAGGCTGCATTATTTCGACAGAAATATTGTATGGTATGAAGATGGCACCGGCGTCTCCGCCGGAAACAATGACAAATGGAACCGTTTGCTGTCACAGGACGCAGTGAATACAGTTATCAAGCTCAAGCACATACACCCCAAAGATCCGTATGTCGATACGGTATTTTACAACCTTACCCAACCGACACGCTGGAAACGAATTGCTTATAAGTTGCTCCGTCATCCCTTTATTTTCTTGCAATCTCTATGGAGCAACCATATGGTGAAAAAAATGCCTGTATTTTGTCCGGCAAAGGATATGCATCGTCTTGAAACGATGCTCTCGGAATGAAATCTCACACTAAACGAGGTATTCCTATATGCAAATCAAAAAGTACACATTCCCGCCACACGGCGATGACCGGGGACAATTAGTCGCTATTGAGGCAATGAAAGACTTGCCGTTCTCCGTTAAGCGGGTCTACTATATTTATGATACCCTGCCCGGTGTCCGCCGGGGATTCCACGCACACAAGTGTCTGGAGCAGATCCTCATCTGTGTCCACGGAAGCTGCGTGATCCATCTGGACGACGGAACCGATACTGCAGAGGTCACACTGGACAGCCCCTGTGAAGGTTTATATATCTCCAACAATATGTGGCGGGAGATGTACGACTTTTCCGAAGACGCTGTGCTGCTTGTGCTTGCATCGGAGTACTATGACGAAGCAGATTATATCCGCAATTATCAAGATTTTCTAAAAATGATTCATGCAAAGGAGCACGGACAATGAACGTACCGTTTGTTAGCTTTAAGCCTCTGGAGAAGGAACTGAATAATGAACTTCGTTCCGCTTTTGATCGTGTCCTGGAAAATAGCTGGTATATCGACGGCGCTGAGGACAAAGCCTTTGAAGCAGCATTTGCTGCGTATTGCCACTGTGCATACTGTATTGGCGTTGGAAACGGTCTGGATGCGCTGATGCTGACTTTGAAGGCTTTGGGTATCAAAGACGGCGACGAAGTGATCGTCCCCTCCAACACATTTATCGCCACCGCTCTGGCGGTAACCTATGTGGGTGCGACCCCTATTTTCGTAGAGCCGGATATCCGCACCTATAACATAGATCCCTCCCGGATTGAGGAAAAGATCACTGAGAAAACAAAGTCAATTATGCCTGTGCATCTGTACGGTTTGCCTTGTGATATGGATCCCATTATGGCCATTGCCAGAAAGTATGGGCTATATGTCATAGAAGACTGTGCGCAGGCCCACGGCGCAACCTGCAACGGTCGGGTCATTGGCTCCTTCGGTGATGCTGCGGGCTTTAGTTTCTATCCCGGCAAAAACCTTGGCGCATTGGGAGATGCCGGCGCCGTGGTAACCAACAACAAGGAACTGGCAGATAGAATACGCGCACTGGGCAATTACGGCTCCGATTACAAATATCACCACATTTATAAGGGTACTAACTCCCGTCTGGATGAGCTGCAGGCTGCTTTTCTTTCTGCCAAGCTCCCTATTATGGACAAAGTCAATGCAAATCGGCAGGCGATCGCCCAGCGTTATCTGGATGGGATTACCAATCCGGACATTATTCTGCCCTATGTGCCGGATGGTATGACCCATGTGTGGCACATATTTGCCATTCGCTGCAAGCACAGAGATGCTCTGGCTGCATACCTTACCGAAAACGGAATTGGCGTTAACAAGCATTACCCCATTGCTATGCACCTTCAGGATTGCTATGCCGATCTGAACGTTCCAGAGGGGGCTCTGCCCATTGCAGAAGAGATCAGTGCTACTGAGCTGAGCATTCCCATCTACTACGGTTTGACCGAGCAGGAAGCCGACTACGTTATCGACACGATCAACCGCTTCCGGGAATGAGGTATTTACAATGAAATTGAGAAAGCTGCGTCCTGCAGATGCCCCTCAAATGCTGGAATGGATGCACGACACTGACGTCGTTGCCCATTTGGGTACTAATTTCGCGGATAAAACATTGGACGACTGCCTGCGTTTTATTGCCAGCAGCCAAAGTGACCCTGAAAATCTGCATCTGGCAATTGCAAATGAAGCGGACGAATATATGGGAACTGTGAGTCTGAAGCACATTGATCTCGCGGAAGGAACAGCAGAATTTGCGATTACTATCCGTCGGTGCGCCATGGGATGCGGCTATTCGCAATTTGGTATGCGGGAGATTCTGAACCACGGCATCGGTATGATGCACCTGTCTGCTATCTACTGGTGTGTTTCCGCCGAAAACAAGCGGGCTGTCCGCTTTTATGACAAATCCGGCTACTGCCGCACCCACACAGTCCCGGATGCTATCCGCGCCTGCTACTCTCCTGCTCAACAGGAGACATTGCTGTGGTATGTGGCAACCGCACCCGTGTAAAAAAATATGCCCGCACAGAGAAACCATAAAGAAGGAATTTTGATAATGATAAGAAACGCATTGGAGCGGTGGAGCAACACCCCGATACAGGTCAAAGCTTCCCTCTCCTATACCATCTGCAGTATCCTGCAGAAATGTCTTTCTTTTATTACGCTGCCGCTGTTTACCCGTTTGCTCACAACAGAACAATACGGGCAATACAGCGTCTACAGCTCATGGTCAACGATCCTTGTGATCTTCTTGACCCTTAATCTGTCGTATGGCTCATTCAGCGCTGCCATGGTTCGCTTTGAAAAAGACCGCCGTGGGTATGTCAGTGCTGTCCAAGGCATCAGCGCGGCCTTGACGGTGCTGTTTCTGGCGGTTTACCTCCTCTTCCAAGAGGTATGGAATGCATTGCTTGAGCTTCCCACACCGCTGGTACTGATACTGGTAGCAGAGTGTCTAACCGGTTTCGCGATCTCTTGTTATTATGAAGTCAATCGCTTTGAGTATCGGTATAAGAGCGTTGTCTTCCTTACTCTGCTCAATTCTGTCATCTCGCCTTTACTGGCCTTTTTGGGGGTCCTTTTCTCCGAAGAAAAGGGGTACGCCCGCATCATCGGCTATGCTACAGGCAACATTATCATTGGTCTGATCCTGTTTGTCATCAATGCCAAACGTGGCGGAAAGAAGATTTTCCACAAGCCGTACTGGTCCTACGCGCTGCGCTTTAATATTCCTCTGGTGCCTTATTATCTTTCCCAAGTGGTTTTTAACCAGAGTGACCGCATTATGATTAGCCATATATCTGGAACAGACAAAGCCGGTCTTTACGGTGTCGCTTATACACTGGCAACCATTCTGACCTTTGTTTTGAACGCAATCAACGGTTCCTATGTCCCCTGGTTATATAGAAAAATCAGTGAAGATAGCCCCCAGGATAACCAGAAAGTTTCTAACGGCATTGCCTTGCTGATGGCATTTTTGCTGTTGGGCGTTATTGCGCTGGCACCCGAGATTATACTGGTCCTTGCCGGTGCTGAGTATGCCGCGGCTATGTGGGTCGTTCCTCCGGTGGCAATGAGTATGCTGCTTCTGTTTTATTGTCAGCTATTCATCAACATCGAATTCTATTATGAGGAAAAAACTCTGCTTGTGTGGGGATCGATTGGCTCCGCTGTATTAAATATCGTCCTGAACGCTATGCTCATCCCTCTCTACGGCTTTGTTGCCGCAGGCTATACAACACTGGTCAGCTATATCGTGTTCGCTGTGGCAAATTACTTTACGATGAAAGTGGTATTACGTAAAAGAGGGCTCAAAAACAATATTTACGACCTACGGTCGTTGATTATAATCTGCATTGTGTTTGTGGTCCTTAGTTTTACAGCGACAGCTCTTTACCCCCTTCCCATTGTCCGATATATCATTGTTGCGGTGGTTTTGCTTGGGCTGTTGATAAAACGCAATAATCTCATCCACTTTATCAAGGAAACAATTCTTCGGAAATCTGACTAAAGGAGACCGCACCATGGCGAAAACTTCCTTGGAAAACCGATTGAAAAGCATTCCGGTTTTACATTCCATCGGCAGCTTTATCCAACAGCGGTCTATTGATGCAAAAGCAATCTGCTGCTTTCTTGCAGAGCGTACCAGAAGACGCCGCCAATCGGTTATTAAAATAGGGTTTTTATGCCAGTACACCCCTTCTTGGCCGAAGCTGGAGCCTCTTTATCAGCAAATGCGCCAGGATCCGCGTTTCGAGCCATATCTGCTCTGTGTTCCGTCCAATATTGGTCAGTACGCACAGAATAACGATATCTATGAGCACTTTCAGTCTCTGGGCTATCCGGAAGCTATCAATACCTCCCTGGGGGAGAACAACTGGCTGGATCTGGCTTCTCTGGGGCTGTCCTATGTATTCTATACGCGTCCGTATAACGCTCTGATGCCTGCCCCCTATGCCAGCGCAAAGGTCAGTAGGTACAGCAGAATCTGTTTGATCCTGTACGGTATGCCATTTTCCAAGGAGGATATGCTGATTGCCCTAAACCGGGATTTCCTGGCAAATACCTATTTCTTCTTCGCCGATTCCAAGATGGCTGCCAAATACAATATGGAAAGCAACAAACCTGCGCACAGTCTGAACTTGCAGAAGACCCTTTGTCTCGGTATGCCCGCAATGGAATCATCGTTAAATAAGCGCGGTGTCAGCAGTGCGTCCTGGGACTTCTCCCAGAGCAATTTCCGTGTAATGTGGACCCCCAGATGGACCACCGATCCTACCATAGGAGGAACAAATTTCTTTACCTATTACCAAAGCTTATTGGCGTTTGCGCGGGAACATAGCGATATGGATTTCCTGTTCCGACCGCACCCATTGGCATTTCAACATTTCATAGAGTCCGGAAAAATGATCCCGCAACAGGTCGATCAGTTCAAAGCAGCCTGTGAAGCGCAGCCCAACGTCTCCTTAGACCGTCAGAGCGAGTATGATGCCACTATCTGGGGCAGCGATGTCCTGATCAGCGACATCTCCGGAATCATACCGGAGTATCTGCTCACCGGAAAGCCTCTTATTTTCTGCGCCACTAATATGCAGCTCACCCTCACAGAAGATTTTGATAAACTGTTGGAAGCCTGTTATGTGGTCTACAGCGAAGAAGAACTATATTCTTGTTTGTTGGCATTACAATCCGGAGACGATCCCCTGCAGGAAAAACGTCAACAGATCGTGCGGGATCTATTTGGAGATGTAAGTGTCAAACCCAGTACAAACATTTTGGAAGCGATTGCAAAAGATGCACAGAAGTGACTATCCTCACCTCCTCAATACACAACAGGCTGTCCGGCAGATGTCCCGGCAGCCTGTTGTTTTTCTGCTTCCGTCTAATCCCAGCCGAAAGCACCCCTATTGACTTTGCTCAAAAAATGTATTATAATAAGAAAAATTGAACAACCATCTCCCAAGAACTTCTGTATTTTTCCAGTTGCTGTGTTCAAAAAACAGAGACAGAAAGGCTTTAATGTAACACACATTAAAGATAATGGATTATGAAAACAAATACGCTTCCCCGTAAACAGTTTGATATTCTGGTATATCTGGAGCACAATCCCGGTGAGAAGACCCAGCGCAGCATAGCAGAAGCTACCGGTATGTCCCTGGGCTCTGTGAATCGCATTATGAGCGAGTTGACCGAACAAGGCTTCATCACTGACCGTCGCCTTACCGAAAGCGGTCTTGCTGCACTGGAGCCTTACCGCGTCAAGCGGGCAGTGTTTATCGCCGCTGGATTCGGTCACCGGCTGGTGCCCATCACTCTGAACACCCCCAAGCCGCTGGTCCGTGTAAAAGGCACCCGGATGATCGATACCCTGCTAGATGCGGTAACCGCTGTAGGCATTGAGGAGATCTATATCGTCCGTGGTTATCTGGGCGAACAGTTTGATCAGCTGCTGTATAAGTATCCCACTATCCGCTTCATCGACAATCCTTTGTATAACGAGGCAAATAATATTTCCTCCATTATGATCGCACGGCATCTGCTGCAGAACGCCTATGTGTTGGAAGCAGATCTGGTACTGTACAATCCGTCTCTGATCCAGAAATATCAATACACCTCCAATTACCTGGGCGTCCCGGTCAAGGAAACCGACGACTGGTGTCTCGAGACAAAAAATCGCATCATTACAAAGCTGATGGTCGGCGGAACCAACTGTCATCACCTTTACGGAATTTCCTATTGGAATGCGGAACACGGTGCCCAGCTTTACGAGGACATTAAGAAGGTATATGAAATGCCCGGCGGAAAAGAGCGGTACTGGGATCAAGTACCTCTGGAATATTGCCTGCATAAGTATCAGGTAGAGGTGCGTAACTGTACATTTCAGGATATTACCGAGATCGACACGTTCTCTGATCTGAAAAAAATAGATAACGCCTACTGCTGATAACGAAACAAAACTATAAAAAATAACGGGAATGATCATTTATGAAAAGAAATCGTATAACAAAGACCGCGGCTGTTGCCGCTCTGCTTTCTCTGGTGTGCTCTGTTCTGTTCGCCGGATGCGGTCCCCAGAAAGAGAAAGTCCTAATCTATACCAGTGTGGAAGACTATGTAATTGAGGATCTGTCCAAACGTCTTAACGAGCAGTTCCCCGATTATGATATTACCGTGGAATACCTTTCCACCGGCAATCACGCCGCTAAGCTTTTGGCAGAAGGTACCAGCACAGAATGTGATATTACCTACGATCTGGAATACGCCTATATGGCACAGCTGGATCGGAAGGGCTTATTCGCAGATCTGTCCGGCTATGATATGAGCATTTACTGCGACGACACTGTGGAAAGCGACCACTATATCGTGCAGTGCCGGAACGGCGGTGCTGTGATCCTTAACACCGAGGTGCTGCAAAAGAAAGGTCTGGCTGAACCTACCAGCTATGAGGACCTGCTAAAGCCGGAATATAAGGGTCTAATCTCTATGCCCAATCCCAAATCATCCGGTACAGGATATATGTTCCTGAAGAGCCTTGTTAATGCCTGGGGCGAGGAAAAAGCATTTGCATACTTCGATAAGCTGACACCCAATGTGCTACATTACACTTCTTCCGGCTCCGGTCCTGTCAACGACCTGATTCAGGGCGAAGCTGCAATCGGTCTTGGTATGACCGCACAGACCGTGACACAAATCAATCAGGGCGCACCGTTAAAGGTCGTATTCTTTAAGGAAGGCTCTCCTTTCTCCCTCTACGGTCAGTCGATCATCGCCGGCAAGGAGGCCCGCACCTGCGTGCAGGAGGTCTTTGATTTCCTAATCAAAACCTATGCCTATGAGCTGAATGAGAAATTCTTCCCTGAACAGCTCTTTAAGGATAAAACTTTTACCGTTGAAAACTACCCGCAAAATATCGTATACAGCGATATGCGCAATAACACCATCGAAGAAAAGACAAGACTTCTGGATCGGTGGAAATACTAAGCAGCTGAATGCCTGTTAGGTTTTGAGGTGTAACAATGGAAACAACAAAACTGATCGCGAAAGATCTGGAAATGGTATTCGACGGGATCTGCACCCTGGACAAAGTATCTTTTCATGTCCGGGAAGGAGAGTTCCTCTCTATTTTAGGCCCATCCGGCTGTGGTAAGACTACGATCCTGCGAATTTTGATCGGTCTGCTCAAGCCCACCGGGGGTACCGTCCTGAAAGACGGCGTTGATATCACAAATATGCATCCCGCCGGTCGTGGGATGGGCATCGTCTTCCAGAATTATGCGCTGTTCGAGAATATGACCGTTCTGCAAAATGTGGAATACGCATTAAAGATCCGGAAGGAAAACAAAAGCGCCGCCGCCCGCAAACAGGTACGGCAGCGCGCCTTGGCTGTGATCGAGAATCTGGGTCTGTCTGAGCACGTCCACAAACTGCCTGCACTGCTGTCCGGCGGACAGCAGCAGCGGATCGCTATTGCCAGAACATTGGTTTTGAACCCGGATATTATTTTATTTGACGAGCCTATGTCCGCACTGGATGTGGCCACACGGCTTTCTCTTCGCTCTGAGCTGAAGCGGATCCAAAAAGAGTTCGGCACTACTATGATCTATATTACTCACGACCAGGAGGAAGCCTTTGCTATGTCCGACCGGATCATGGTTATGCGTGAGGCACATATCGTACAGCTGGACACGCCGGAGGCAATCATTCAGAATCCCGCAGATCAGTATGTGCGCGAGTTTGTACTGGAAAACCTACAGGCAAAGGTCGACTCTCTCGTGAAATATGTGAGGGTTTGAACATGATAAAGAACCGCATACTGCAAAAGCCGGAACGTACAGATCTTGTAAAGCTTGTACTTGCTCTGGTCTTTATCTCCGCTGTTTTCACCCCCTTGATCCATATGTTCATGCATATGGATGCCAAAAGCATCGACCGTGTCATCCATACGCCTAATTTCCTCCAGGCAGTACAAAACTCTTTACTCTCCGCTGTTGTGAGCACGGTCATTACTGTCTGCATTGCCTTTTTCCTGGCAATCTGCATCCAGCGGACCAATATTCGCTTTAAGAGCATCTTTGGTATTATCTTCACACTGCCAATGCTGATCCCCTCTATTTCCAGCGGTATGGGTCTTGTGATCCTGTTTGGCAACAACGGTCTTATCACCCGCCTGCTGAATCTGGAGACCAGCATCTACGGTCTGTGGGGAATTGTGACCGGCTCAGTAATGTACGCTTTCCCGGTGGCCTACCTGATGCTGGCCGATGTGATCCGTTATGAGGACGGATCTCCTTATGAAGCTGCCCAGGTTTTGGGCATCCCCAAGCACAGACAATTCACCGCCATTATGCTGCCCTATTTGCGAAAGCCTTTGATTTCCGTAGTGTTCTCTATCTTCACCCTGATCATCACGGACTACGGTGTTCCGCTTATGGTCGGCGGCAAATTCACCACCATCGCAACCGTCATGTATCAGGAGGTCATTGGTCAGCTGGACTTCGGTAAAGGTGCTGTATATGGATCTGTGTTGCTGATTCCCGCTGTGATTGCCTTCATTATTGATCTGACCAACAAAGATAAAGGAAAGTCCGGATTTGTCACAAAACCCTGCCGCATTTCTGACGGAAAGCCTGCGAAGCTGTTTTCCTATCTGTACTGCGGTGCAATCTCTGTGCTCACTATACTCCCCCTCGTTGCGTTTGTTTTACTGTCTTTCACCGCAAACTATCCGAGGGATTTGAGCTTCTCTACCGCCAATATTGTAAAAGCACTGAATCTGAAAGCAGGCACTTACCTAATCAACTCTGTTATCATTGCATTGCTGACTGCCGTGGTTGGTGTGATCCTTGCCTTCGGAACAGCCTATCTTTCCGCCCGGCTAAAGTCCGGTGTGTCCCGTTTTCTGCACCTGTCCTCCATGACATCGGCAGCAATCCCGGGCATTGTGCTGGGGCTTTCTTATGTGTTGACATTTAACAAGACCCCTGTTTACGGAACCATCCTTATTCTCGTTATGGTCAATGTGATTCATTTTATTGCCTCCCCCTATCTTATGATGTATAACTCCCTCTCTAAGATCAACGAGAATCTGGAAGGCGTCGCAGAAACTTTGGCAATCCGGCGCTTCTACCTGATTAAGGATATATTTCTCCCCCAGTGTAAATTTACACTCATGGAAATGTTCTCCTACTTTTTTGTCAACTGTATGATGACTATTTCCGCAGTGTCCTTCTTGGCCACCACTGCCAACAAACCCCTGTCGCTGATGATCAACCAGTTTGAGGCACAAATGCAGCTGGAATGCGCTGCCGTGGTATCCCTTATGATCCTGGGCGTTAATCTGCTGATAAAAGGAATGGTGCACATCATTAAAGGCCGCAAAGACAAGGCAAATCTTTTGCAGAAATAACAACAGCACCCATCCCCACCGGGGATGGGTGCTCTGTCTGTTACTCTATAATATAAGCCGCCAGGATCTGTCCGTAGTAGGCGGTATGGTAGTCGCCTTCCGGGAACTCCGGGGATCTGGGGTAAAACCTTGTTGTGTTTTCCTCGTTAACGGCATTGGGGTCCTGCTCCTGCCGATAGATGACCCGGCATTCCAGTGTCAGGGGAAACTCTTTGATGCCCGGTACGCTGATTTCCTCCGGCGCTTCCAGAGTCAGACCCAGCTCCTTGATTTTATCCATATCTCTGCCGGACCGGGTGCCGCAGATGCTTAAAATGCTTTTATCGTACTCGCCGTAGGGAATATTGATAGTAAACTCCGGATTCTCATCCAGCATCTTCTTGGTCAGCCGGCTCTCCCGGACGAACGCGGTGTAGATGCGCTTTCTCCACTCCATTCCCATAGTGCCCCAACCAATGGTCATGGTATTGACCTTGTCTCCCACCTTTGTGGTGAGCAGGACACCCTTTTCCGTCTCCTCCCAAATCTTTCCGGCATAGTCCAGAACATTGATCATTTTCTTCATTGTGCACCCTCCCTTTGTTGATACCTCTATCATACCCTCTTGTCGCCCGGTTTGCAAGGTTTTTTTGCGGTTGACAACCCCCAGGGGAAGACATATAATTTTGTAGGGTAGGAGGTGGCGGATATGAACAAACAAATGCTTCGCAAGGTCTTTCTGGATACCGTACCGGTGCTCACCGGCTATCTGTTTCTGGGAGCGGGCTTCGGCATTCTGCTCAGCGAAAGCGGCTACAGCCCGGTGTGGGCATTTTTTATGGGACTGTTTGTGTTTGCCGGCTCAGGACAGTATCTGGCCGTCAGTTTGCTTGCCGGTCACGCAACGCTCCTCTACACCGCCATCGCCACATTTTTAGTCAATGCCCGGCATATCTTCTACGGCATCTCCCTCATCGATACCTATAAGGGCGCGGGCAGGAAAAAGCCCTATATGATCTTCGCCCTCACCGATGAGACCTACACCCTGGTGACCCAGAATCAGCCCCCCGACGGAATGGGACGCCATCAGTACTGCTTCCTGGTGTCCTTGCTGGATCACATTTACTGGATCTGCGGATGCGTGCTGGGGGCGCTGGCAGGCACATTCCTTCCCATCAGCTTCGAGGGCGTGGAATTTGTGCTGACTGCCCTGTTCGTAACGATGTTTGTGGAACAGTGGCTCAGCACCAAGCAGCATCTGCCTGCCATTATCGGTGTTATGTCAACCGCCCTGTGCCTGCTTCTGTTTGGCAGGGAGCTTTTCCTGATCCCCTCTATGGCGCTGATCGCGGTACTGCTCACCGTGTCCCGCAAAACAGGAAGGAGGGGTGCGGGTGTATGACATTCTTATCGTGGCGGTAGCCGCGCTGGTGACTATGTCCACCCGGTTTCTGCCCTTTTTGATCTTCCGGGAGGACCGGAAGACCCCCGCCCTTGTGACCTATCTTGGACAAGTCCTCCCCTTTGCTATTATGGGTATGCTAGTGGTGTACTGTATGAAGGATGTATCCTTCCTCACCGCGCCTTACGGCATCCCGGAGCTTTTGGGATGCGCAGCCGTCGCCCTGCTGCACCTGTGGAAGCGCAACAGCCTGCTGTCCATCGGTGTGGGCACAGTATTCTATATGATACTGGTGCAAACGATTTTTTAACGAAAAGCCCGGTTCGGATATTTCCGAACCGTGCTTAAGTTTATTGGGGTTTACTCAGCGTCGGGAGCGTTCTTCTTTTTCTTCTTCACGATCAGAATGACAGCCACAGTGATGCCTGCTACGGCGATGACCGCCACAGCGATGAGGATCGCGGTGGTTACGGGCAGCTTGGCGTAGGCAGCTTCCGCAGCAGTCAAAATGTCCAGATTGGTGATCTGGGCTTTTCCTTCGTCGGAAAGCTTATCATACGCCGCTCTTGCCGCTTCGATAGCCGCCTTGTCCTTGAAGGAGATGGTCTTGTCCAGGGCGGCGATCAGCTTTTGCGCGGTATCGATCGGCGCTTTTTCCACCAACGGAGCAGTCAGCGCGCCCACAGGGAACCGGTTGAGGTTCGTGGGAACTTTGCTGGATTCGTTGGTCAGCCAGTACAGATCTCCGTCTGCGGTCATAGCCATCAGGTTGGGAGAGAATTCGTTGATCAGATAGTACTCGGTGGGGTCATTTTTGCGGATCATATAGATGCCCGTATGTCTGCCGAAACCGATGTACATATACTCGCCGTCAAAGATAATATCCCGAGGCCGCCAGACGTTGCCCGGGGCGGAGTAATTCTGATCCTTGTTGATAGACAGCTCTTCCTTGACCGTAAACTTCTTGGTTTCTGTGTCAAAGGTGTAGGAGAACAGGGTGTCTGCCACTGCGCCCCAGAACTTACCGTCCACATCCGGGTCGGCGGCTACCTGATCGATCTGAGGGATCCGATCAGTGAAACCATCAATATAATCTGCTACATCACAAGTGGCCACGATCTTCATAGCCTTTACGTCATAGACAAACAGGACAGCCTGCGTAGTATCCTCGGGGAAAGTGCCGCTGGCGCCATTGACGGTGGTCGCGCCGTAAATATAGCCGTCTTTATAGAAGATGCTCTTGGGGACCTGGTAGGGGACGACGCCGGGGAAGCGGCGGGTGCCGTCTGCCAGATATACATCGTCCTTGCCGTCGTCATCGTCATCAAAGTCGGCTTTTTCACCGGTGACGGCGTTGTACCAGACGTATTTCTGATCCTGGGGTTGAGAGTCTACGGTAAGTCCGCTGGTATCAGCATAGTATACATCCTCGGGGTTGGGTCCGGCAGCCACATAGGTCAGCTTTGTGTCGTAGTCATACCACACCAGTACGCCGCCAAGGCCGGAATAGGGCACGGTACCGCAGAAGACCTTGTTGTCACCGGCCGCCAGGCTAAACATACGGCACTGATCAAAGACGGTGTAGCGCAGGGTGAACAGGGGAATGGTTTCCTTTGTTTGGGGATCTACCTGGGTGATACAGCCGGCGCCGTAGTTGCCTACATACAGATAGCCGTTGTAGAACATCAGATCGTCGGTCTGGTGGCTGTAGGTCCTAAAGGACTCCACCACTTTGTCTTCTTCTATGCTGTATACGGAAACGGCGTTGTTGCCGTACGCGCCCACATAGACATACTTGCCGGTGGGGTCTGCAGTGATGGCCTGCAGGGCTGAGCCTGCGCCGCCGTTGAGACCGATGTTTGCCTCGAAAATTACCTGCTCTTTGGTTTGGGGATTCCAGAACCACAGATTGATCACACCGGCGGTCTCGTCATTGAAGGGTCGCAGGATGGACTGACCGGGCAGACGGTCATCACCCTCCACGGTGACAAAGTTGTTGCCTCTCAGCTTGAAAACGCCGATGTCGCCGTCTATAACGGTGGACTGTTTGGTGGCGACATCAAACTCGATGGCGCACTTGGTTTTGTCCGCGCCGTAATAGCCGATAAAGTAGCACTTTCCGTCGATCACTTCTGTGACAGCACCGCCAACGCTGGCCATATCTTTTAGCTGTGTGAATTTCAGTTTGCCGGAGATATCAATGGGAGGCACACCGCCGCCACCGATATAGGACAAGAACAGGGTGTCCCCAACCAGGGCGGAGTAGTCCAGATACTGCCGTTCGCCGAAGTATGCGGACAGATCCAGAGAATCCACGATCTTTCGGTTTGCGATGTCATATTTGATCAGAGAATGGACAAACTTTCCGTCCATATTCTGGTCGCCGTCGATACACAGGTAAAGATAGCCGTCTTTATAGATGATACCTGCGTAGCCGGAGTGCTTGGCGTCCTTTTCGTGACCGTCGATGCTGAGCCAATCACTGACCATAGACAGCTTTTTGGTTGCGGTATCGTAGCAGCCGATATAGCCGTAGTTCATTGAACCGAAATAGATCTTGCCCTTGCCGTCGGATACCATACCTGTGGCGACGCTGATGCCGGTATTGTCAAGATTGCTGGTTTTGACGGTCTCGTATTCTCCGGAGAAAGGATCGTACCGACACAGAGTTGCGCCGGAGATCCAGACGATACCGTTTTCATCCACCAGAATGCTCCGGGAATTAGAACCAGGAAGATCGGCGATCTGCTTTTTGTCGTCAATATCGTAGACGATAATCTTATCGCCCCGGGTGACTAGGTACAGGTAATCGTGACCGTTGACCACACTGGTAGCCGCGTGGGTGAAGTAGCTGGTAGATACGGGGTTTTCTGCCGCCACTTCCCAGCCCACATATACGGGGTTTTCACGGTCAGCGGAATCACCTGCGCTGGGCTCGGTGGCTGCGGAGGTGGGCGCGATGGTGGGCAGAGGCGCAGAAGCATCTGCAGCACGCAGAGTCAGATCCGTGATCCGCAGGAAGAGCTTCTCACTGGAGATATGCTTGAAGAACACATAATAGTCATTACCGGAGTCGCCGGTAAAGGAAACATTCACAGTTTGCATGCCGGAAGCGCCGATGCTGCCCATCTGGGTAGTGGCGAATTTTGCCACGATGGCAGCGGATAGGGCTGCGCCGTCGGCAGCGGAAGCTGCCATAGCGGTGTAGTCATCCTTGGTGATGATATACACATTCGCGCCGCCGTTGCGGTTAACCTGAGGAATGTTGACTTCCATTGTATATGTGCCGGAGGGGATGTCCTCGAACAGGATGCCCACATAGGCATCGGTTTCACCGGCAAGCAGCTGCTTTTGGAAGCAAGTGAGCCCTTCGATCTTCACATTGCCGCCGGCACTGACGCTGCCGCCGGCTACAAACATATCGTAAAGCTTTTTGTAGTCATAGGTAACACCCGTGCCTTCTGCAAAGGTGCTCAATGGAAGGATGGTCAGAAGCATACAGATCAGAAGCAGGTATGCCAGTGACCGCTTGAGAGTGTTTTTCATTTCTGTTTCCTCCGTTAGATATGCTTGCCGTTAACATACTTTACCGGCAGCGGGTTGTCCGCGTGGATCCGTTCGATGATGTTAACAAGCTTTGCGATGTTCTCGGCTTTGATTTTCGGCTCCGCACCGTTTGCAAGAGAATCGTACAGCATTTCGTAGAAGGCGGCGACAGGATGGGCAAAGCCGGCGTCTTTTACGTCGCCCTCCTCCTCGCAGAAGGTAAGCTCTTCCGCTTCTGTGGCATACTTCATCTTGTAGTGCTTTCCGGTGGTCTCCAGACAGCCTCTGGTGCCAAGCACCTTAATTAAATAAGGACTATAGGCGTCGTTGCTGACGAGCTCCAGATCCGCAACGGGCTTGCCGGGGGCTTTGAGAATGATCTTGGCAAAATCCGCGGCGTCACCGGCGGTGAAGATGGTATCCAGCTGAGAATACGCCACCCGGGTATCGTCACTGAAGTCCAGAAGGTCCAGCGCCATACCCAGAGGGTGCGGACCGGTGTTGTACACGCTGCCGCCTAAGTATTCCTGCATCGACTGCCAGTCACTGCGGCGGGCCAGACCGTTGTTCCGGAATTTGACCTCCTTGATCTGCCCCAGCTTGCCGCTGGCGATGATCTTCTTTACATTGAGGAAGTGGGGCGCCAGAAGGCTCTGCTGGAAGACCGCCAACAGCGCGTTATTTGCTCTTGCCGCCCCCAGAAGGGTGGAGGCTTCAAAGAAGTTCCGCGCCATCGGCTTTTCCACCAACACATTGAATCCGTGCTCCAGCAGCTCCCGGGTCACCGGATAGTGCATCTGGGAGAAGGTGGTGTTGACTACCAGATCAATGTCTTTTTGACCGTACAGCTCTTTGTAGTCCTTGTAGACACGGCAGCCGGGGTATTCCTCCAGTGCCAGCGCCCGGCGGGCTTCATCATACTCTACGACTGCCACGACCTGATAGTGTTCGTTCATTTCGGAAAGAAAGTATTTTCCGTGGATGCCCCGACCGCTTTGCCCCTGACCGATAATAGCAACTCTGATTTTACCCATAGCTGTTACCTTAAGGATATTCGATGGCAACTGCCTCGCCACTTTCCAGAGAACGCTCAATGGCGTTCATAATGAATACAGGTGCGATAAAATCCTGATAATTCAGGCTTTCCCGCTCACCGGTGAGCAGACCCAGGAAATGCTCCAGTTCCTCAGCCGTGCCGCGACCGCCTGCAGGTCTGTCTCCGATGGTCTCCTTGTCCATAGTGATCATCGCGTAGTAGTAATTCTTATAATCCACAAACTCCAGGTGAACATTGAAGTCTTCATAGGAAACGATGCAGTCCACATGGCAGCCGTTTTGGATGGCATAGACCTTCTTGGGATAAAAGCCAAAGACCGCTGTCATCATTGCAATGTTGTGCTCAGCATAGAAGGAGAAATTGCCGTATGGGTTGACCATACGGATCGGTGCCCGGAAGTAACCGCCGTGGCACGCGCCCTTTTCTCCGCTGGCAATGATCGCCTTCAGTTCATGCAGATAAGGAGAGTCCTTCGCAGAGGAGCCGCCGCAGACAGGGATATTGTTGGCTTTCAGATCTGCCACCAAGGCAAGAGCGTCCTCCACAGAGGCGGTGACAGGCTTGTCGATAAACATAGGGATGCCGGAAGCCATATACGGCTTGGCGAAGGGATAGTGATCTCTGCCGGCACGGGCGGTGATGATCAGTCCGTCGATCTTGCCTACGCACTCGTCCAAGGTTTTCATAACAGGAACATTGAAGGTTTCACCAAGCTTTTGTGCCGCCTCGGTCTCTTCGCTGAAAACACCGACTACCTCAATGTCCTTAAACGTTTCGTCCTCTGCAATGAGCTTCAGAAAACCGTCGGCGTGAGAGTTCTCACAGCCCAGAATCGCAACTTTATACATATTTACCTCCTACAAACTTTACAGGCAGCGGATTTTCCGCGTGGATTCGTTCAATGATATTTACCAGTTTCGCAATGTTCTCCGGCTTGATCGTCAATTCTGCGCCGTTGACCAGGGTTTCGTACATCATATCGTAGAAAGCCTCGGTGGCATTGACAAAGCCGTCGCCCTTGAGCTCGCCCTCTTCATCGTGGGGGATCAGAACGGGTTTGCAGTACGCGGGCAGACCGTCCTCTTTGGAAAGGAATCCGGTTTCTACGGGCTGCTCGGGAGCTTCGCCGTCAATGATGTACTTCATCCGGAAGGTAGCGCCGGTGGTTTCGTAACAGCCCTTTGTACCAAGGACTCTGATCATATAGGAGTCGTAAGCGTCGTTGCTGTGAAGCTCCAGATCCATAAGCGGCTTGCCGGGCGCTACCAGAATGATCTTGGCAAAGTCAGCGGCGTCACCGCTGGTGAAGACGGTGTCCAGTTTGGAATATGCCACACGAACGTCATCGCTGAAGTCCAGGAATGCCAGGGCGTGACCCAGGGGGTGCGGGCCGGTGTTGTATACACTGCCTGCCACATTCTCCTGGAGAGTCTGCCAGTCGTACCGGCAGCCGAAGCCGTTGTTCCGCAGCTTGATCTCTTTGATTTCGCCCAGCTTGCCGCTGTTGATGACGGCTTGGGCGTGAAGGAAGTGGGGCGCCAGGAAGCTCTGCTGGAAGACAGCGAGCATTACATTGTTCTGCTTTGCCACACCCAGAAGGGTAGCTGCTTCAAAATAGTTCCGAGCCATGGGCTTCTCCACCAGCACATTGAAGCCGTGTTCCATCAGATCCCGGGTAATGGGGTAGTGATCCTGAGAGTAAGAGGCGTTGACCACCAGGTCAATGTCCGTCTGTCCCAATAGCTCCGTGTAGTCTGTGTAGACGCGGCAGCCGGGGTATTCCTCCAGCGCTCTTGCCCGGCGGGCTTCATCGCGTTCCACCACGGCAACCACCTGATATTTTGTGTTCTGCTCGGAACGCAGGAATCGCCCGTGAATATTCCGGCCGCTGCGTCCCTGTCCAATGATGGCAACTCTCACCTTTTTCATATGTACACCTCCGTAGGATTTTGGGGAAACCCCTATATAGGTATTATCCCCTATATGGCATTATATAATATATATTTTGTTTATTAAATTCCATAAAGTGTTATTCTATATTGCAAAATATGTAATCTGGTGTTATACTATTTGCGTATAGTTACCCAACAGGAGGGCATCTTATGAGTCAGATACGCCATACCACCTTTCGGGCATCAAGCGTTTCCTGTGTGCATACCACTACAGAAAAGCCGGACGGTGTTCCTATGCACACCCACGAGGTGTACGAACTGATCCTGGTCAAAAGCGGGAAGGGGTATTATGTTGTAGAGGACAGGCGATATCCTCTGCAGAAAAATACTTTAATCATTACACATCCCAGCAATGTGCATCGGATCTTGATAGAGTCGAAGGAACAACCCTATGAGCGGTATGTTCTGATGTATGATCCCCAGCAGCTACTACCCAAGCTGTATGATGCGATCCCAAAGGATCTGGACATTTTGTATCTGGACAGCAACCATATTATTGTGGAACTGATCCGGAAAATGGATTTCTATTGTCAGCGGCTTCAGGGGGAAGCTTTGGAACGGCTGATGAATATCCTGATGGAGGTGATCTTTTTCAATATCAGTCTGGCATCAGGTCAATCTGCGCAGCAGCGGGTGGCTTCCAGCAATCCTTTGATTCAGCGGGCCGTTACTTACATCGAGGAAAACATCACCACCCTGTCGGGTATTGAAGAGATCTGCAACGCTTTGTTTATTACCAAAAGTCATCTTCATCACCTGTTTATGGATCATTTGCAGATCACGCCTAAGAAATATATCCTGTCCAAGCGTCTTTCCCTTGCCCAGCGGGCGATCCGTTCCGGTATGAAACCTACGGTAGCATATCAAGAATGCGGATTTCGGAATTATATCACCTTTTACCGGGATTACAAAAGCTTTTACGGACATTGCCCCTCTGAAGAGCCTGCGTTGCCCAGCATTCCGGATGTTATCGATGAACAGGTATAGAACAGCCCGGATCGGCGTTTGTCGATCCGGGCTGCGTTATTGCGTTACGACAGCAGCAGCTTGTCGTCTGCTTCGTCGGAGCCGCTGGCCTGGCTGAACAGGTTCAGCAGCTGCTCCACGGTGAGCTTCTTCTTTTCTTCACCGGACACATCCACCACGACCTTACCGTCAGACATCATGATCAGCCGGTTGCCGTAGGCGATGGCATCACGCATATTGTGAGTGATCATCAGGGTGGTCAGGTTATCCTTCTCCACGATCCGCTGGGTAGCTTCCAGCACCTTGGCAGCGGTCTTGGGGACCAGTGCTGCCGTATGCTCATACAGAAGCAGCAGCTTGGGCTTTTGCAGGGTTGCCATCAGCAGTGTCAGTGCCTGCCGCTGACCGCCGGAGAGCAGTCCTACCTTGGCAGTCAGCCGATCCTCCAGACCCAAATCCAGGATCTTCAGCTGCTCCTTGTACCGCTCCCGCTCCTTCTGGGTAATGCCGGGACGCAGGGTGCGCATCTTGCCGCGGCGGGCAGCCAGTGCCAGATTTTCTTCGATCTGCATGGTCGCGGCAGTGCCCATCATAGGATCCTGGAACACGCGCCCGATATACTTTGCCCGCTTGTACTCCGGCAGGTGGGTCACATCCACACCGTCAATGGTGATGCTGCCCTCGTCCACCGAATAAGCGCCGGAAACGGCATTGAGCAATGTACTCTTGCCTGCGCCGTTGCCGCCGATGACAGTGACGAAATCGCCGGGCTTCAGATGCAGGGAAAGACCGGTCAGCGCCCGCTTTTCATTAATCGTGCCGGCATTGAATGTCTTAAAAATATTATCGACCTTGAGCATGCTTCACCCGTCCCTTCGTGGAAAAATACTTGCCCTTGAGATAAGGAATCGCCAGGAAGGCTGCCACCACAAGGGCAGTCAGCAGCTTCAGGTCTGTGGACTCCAGACCCAGACGCAGCACCAGAGAAATAACCAGATAATAGATCACAGCGCCAATGATGCAGGACAACAGCTTCAGAGCGAAGTTCTTGAAGATCTTGCTGAAAAGCACCTCGCCGATGATCACAGCAGCCAGACCGATGACGATAGCGCCACGACCCATATCGATGGTGGCACCGCCCTGATACTGGGCGATCAGTCCGCCGGAAAGAGCTACCATACCGTTGGAGAGCACCAGACCCAGCACCTTGCGGACATCGGTGTTGATGCCTTGTGCCCGCGCCATAGCCTGGTTGGCGCCGGTTGCCCGGAGGGAGCTGCCCATTTCCGTGCCAAAGAACCAATACAGGATGCCAATGAGCACTGCCACAAAGATCACAAGCAGCACCAGGGGATTCTCCAGACCCACAGTGCGGATGTTACGGGATGATAACAGCAGTTTGTGGAAGGTCGGATTCAGGGCGGAAGATGCCATGGTAGTCTGTTCCGTGCCGATAGCCATAATCCGCAGATTCACAGAATACAGGGCAAGCTGGGTCAGAATGCCTGCCAGGATCGCCGGGATGCCGCAAACTGTATGAAACAGACCGGTGACAAGACCGGCAAGCATGCCTGCTGCCATGGCCAGAAGCATCGCCACCCAGGGGTCAACACCCAGTCCAATGGCCACAGCCGCCACAGCACCGCCGGTAGCCAGAGAGCCGTCCACCGTCAGGTCCGCAATATCCAAAATCCGGTATGTAATGTAAACACCAATTGCCATAATGCCCCAGGTGAAGCCCTGTCCAAGGGCATTGGGAACAGAATTGGCAAAGGAATTGAAGAATGCCAGTATCTCGTTCATGAGGATTCCTCCGAATCAGTATTTATCCAAAAACGCAGGAAAACAGCGGAAACGGATTCCGCTGCTTTCCGTAATGCAGTTGTCTTTTATCAGCCCAGAGGTGCGTAGCCCTCGGGAACAGTGATGCCCAGTGCCTTACAGTTGGCATCGTTATAGCGCTTCTTTGCCTCGGGAGCGGATTCGATGGGCATCTTGGAGATGTCAGCCTCGCCCCTGAGGATCTTGGCAGCCATCTTACCGGTGGTCCAGCCCAGCTCATAGTAGTCGATGGCCAGAGTCGCAATGCCGCAGCCGCCGCAGATACCGGACTCACCGGCGATCACAGGGGTCTTGTTGGCATCCGCCAGAACCACATTGGCGATGGTCTCGGTGTTGTTGGCAGCGGTATTGTCGGTGGGGATGTAGATCACATCGGACTGATCGCAGGCGGTCTGGGTCACAGACGCCAGATCGTTCACATCGGTAAAGGCAAACCGCTTGCAGGTAATGTTCTTGGTTGCCAGATACTTCTCCACCTCGGAGATCTGGTAAACAGAGTTGGGCTCAGCGGAGCAGTACAGAAGACCCACAGTCTTTGCGGTGGGGACCAGCTCCAGGATCATATCCGCCTGCTGGGTCAGAGGTGCCAGGTCGGTGGTGCCGGAGACATTGCCGCCCACAGTACCGGTCCAGTTTTCGATCTTCAGCGCGGTGGCATAATCCGTAACGGAAGTGCCCAGAATCGGAATGCTGCCGGTTGCGGCGACCGCTGCCTGCAGGGGTGCGGTGGCGTTGGCAAGGATCAGGTCCACATTGTCAGCCACATAGCCGTCGATAATGGTCTGGCAGTTGGTGTACTCGCCGGCGGCGTTGCCCACCTTGAATTCCACCTTGTCAGCGCCCAGTTCTTCGATCAGCGCATCCTGGAAGCCCTTGGTAGCAGCATCCAGTGCATCAAAGGTGGCGATCTGGCAAATGCCAACTACATATTTGTCACTCTTGGCGCTGTCGCAGGCCACCAGAGTGGTCAGCATCAGCACAGCCAGCACAATTGCGAAAAGTCTCTTCATAATACTCTCTCCTTTTACTTCCCCAGTGGGTACTTGATTTTCATACTATACCACTTTGCCGCGCTATTGTCAATGCAAAAAGTGCGTTTTGGACGGACATATATATTTCTGGGGCGGACACTCGTTGTTTTTGGTTGTTTTGCAATACAGATTGCTTTTCTATATATGTGTATGGTAAAATAAAGAAAACGCAGGAAAGAGGGATCGCATATGCAGAAACAAAATACTATTAAAGATGTGGCAGCGCTGGCAGGCGTATCCATTGCCACCGCCTCCCGGGTCCTGAGCGACACCGGGTACCCTGTGCGCCCCCAGCTGCGGCAGCGGGTGCTGGAGGCGGCGGAGCAGCTGGAATACACTCCCAATACCGTTGCCCAGTCCCTGCGCCGGGAAGCTCTTAAGGAGATCGCCCTGATCGTACCGAACCTGTCCAACCCCTTCTACCTGCAGGCGGTGCTGGGTGTGGGAGAGGCGCTTTCCGCCAACGGCTACGGTCTGGTCCTCTATAACACGATGCACGACCCGGAACGGGAACGCACTTTTCTGGTGCAGCTGCAGCAGCGACAGGTGCGGGGCGTGATCCTCTCCTCTGTATCGGAGGAAAACACCGACGCCGTGAAAAAGCACATTCAGAAAGGCACGCACTTCGTGCTTCTGGATCAGATGCTGGGCGGTGTGGAAAGCCCAGGCATCCACTTTGATTCCCGTGCCGGCGCCAAAATGGCGGTGCAGCATCTGCTGTCCCAGGGGCATCAAAGGATCGCCTTTGCCACCACCGCGCTGGTGCGCTTTACCAGAACCCAGGTGCACAAGGGCTACCGGGATGCTTTGCTGTCCGCCGGGATCGATCCTGACCCGGCACTGCTGTATGAATGCACCATCGATAAGCTGGGCAGAAGCAGCGACTATGAGCTGAACATCGGTCGCCGGATCGCGGAGCAATTTGTATCCGACGGCTGCCCCGCTACTGCCGTGCTGTGTATCAACGATATGGTGGCCATCGGTCTGATCCAGGGGCTGGTACAAAAAGGCGTCCGGGTACCGGAGGATGTGTCGGTCATAGGCTTTGACGACATTCCCTTTGCCGGGGCAGTCCTGCCTCCCCTGACCACCATCCACTACCCCGCCCAGGAAGCGGGCAAGCTGGCAGCCATTATGCTGATGGATTCCATCCAGAGCGGAGAAAAACAGACGGAGCTGACTATGTCACTGACCCCCACACTGGTGCTGCGGAGCAGCGTTGCTCCGCCCCACATCTAAATTGCACAAAAAAACCGGTTTTTGCTCTCGCGCAGAAAACGTTTACTTTAAAATATTCTATAAAAGTGCTGTGTGCGTATTGCAAAATTCCTAAATTATAGTATAATTACAATGAAAATTTTTCCTTTCCTGTGGAGATTCCGGGGCTTTCCTCCCGGATACGCCCCCAGAGGAAAAGAAAACGTTTACTATGTCAAAACAATCATCAGGAGGAACACATTATGGAAATCAAGAACATCACCGTAGAAAAGCTGAACGTCTCTGTTCACGACACCCGGGACTCTATGGGCAAGGCTGCTGCCAAGGCTGCCGCTGAGCGGATCAATGCTGTCATCGCTGCCAAGGGCGAGGCAAATGTTGTTTTCGCTGCCGCTCCCTCTCAGAACGAGACGCTTAGCTATCTGCTGAAGGAAAACATCGACTGGACCAAGGTCCGTGGCTTCCACCAGGACGAGTACATCGGTCTGGATCCCGCTCACCCCGCAGGCTTCGGTAACTTTATGCGCCGCACCATTTTTGATCTGGTTCCCTTCAAGGAGCTGCACTATCTGCTGTGCGCCCCCGAAGAGGCTGAGGCAAAGTGCGAGGAGTACACCGCTCTTCTGAAGAAGTACCCCGCTGACCTGATCTTCCTGGGCTTCGGTGAGAACGGCCATATGGCATTCAATGACCCCGCAGTTGCCGACTTCAACGACCCCAAGATGGTCAAGATCGTGGAGCTGGACGACATCTGCCGTCAGCAGCAGGTCAACGATGGCTGCTTCGGCGCGCTGAATGAAGTGCCCAAACAGGCTATGACCCTGACCCTGTCCTTCATTATGAATGTTCCTCACGCTATCTGCACCGTTCCCACCGACCGGAAGGCCAACGCAGTGGTCGGCGCTCTGTGCGGCCCTGTGACCACCGAGTGCCCCGCCAGCATCCTGCGCAGCCACAATGACGCTGCTCTGTTCCTGGACGCCCCCGCTGCTTCCAAGCTGCCTGAGAACATCTGATACGCTCCCGAACAGGAGGTTTTCTAATGTATACAATGACTGCCGATGCCATTATGGCAAAGGATCCTGACCTTGCCATCATCCCTGTAGGCTCTCTGGAGCAGCACGGACCCCATCTGCCGGTGATGACCGACTGGGCCATCGCCACAGAGCTGGGCAAGCGTGTGGCGGAAAAGCTGGATGCCTTTCTCCTGCCTGCTCTGCCTATCTCCACCTGCCGGGAGCATATGGGCAAAAAGGGTGCTGTATGGATGGAGCCTGTCACCTTCTACCAGATGATGAACGACATCATTATGAGCCTGAAAACCCAGGGCTTCAAAAAGGTGGGAATCCTGCAGTGTCACGGCGGCATCTTCGTGATGACCCCCCTGATCCGGGATCTGAACGCCAAGTACAACCCGGAGCTGATGGTTGCCGTAGCGGATTCCTGCTCCTATTACCCCAGAATGTATGCAGAGGGCATTATGGAGACCAACACCGAGCTCCACGCCGGTGAGGGAGAGACCTCCAAAATGCTCGCTATCGCACCGGAGACGGTACATATGGACAAGGCGGTGGACTTCGTCCCCGATGTTCCCCGTCCTTACCTGAACTATGGCAGCATTTTCCGCGCCAGCCCCTCCGGGGTCTGGGGAGAGCCCACCAAGTCCACCGCCGAAAAGGGTGAGCGTATGCTGGAGCGTATGGCAGAGTATGCGGCAGAAGACCTTACCAAGGCGTTTGCCTATATGGAAAAGAAAGAAAAGTTCAATTACAGCCACTTTTAATCGAGGAGGAACTTACCAATGGAAAAGTTACGCGTATTGCTCATCGGCGCTGCATTCTCCGCCGACCTGCACTCTGACGGCTACAGCCGTATTCTGGACAAGGTCCAGATCGTGGGTATCTGCGACAAGGACTTAAGCCGCATCGAAGCACTGGCAAACCGCTACGGCTTCACCGGCTACACCGCCTATGACGACTACGACACCGCCATCGCCCAGTGCGACTGCGATCTGGTAGACATCTGTATGCCCAACTTCCTGCACCACGATGTTGCCATCAAGGCAATGAACGCCGGTCGGGACATCATCTGCGAGAAGCCTCTGGCTACCACTGTGGAAGACGCACAGGATATGGTAGACACCGCTGACCGTCTGGGCAAGCACATCTACTATGCCGAGGACTGGCTGTTTGCCCCCGCTTTCCGCAAGGCTCTGGAGATCCTGAACAGCGGTAAGGTGGGCAAGCCCCTGTACATCCGTGCCCGGGAATCCCACTGCGGCTCTCACAGCCCCTTCGCCCAGCTGATCAAGTACTGCGGCGGCGGCTGTATGGTACATCTGGGTGTACACCCCGTCAGCTTTATGCTGGCACTGAAGGACAACAAGTGGTCCGAGCTGACCGCTATGACCTCCGGCGGTGCGGACACCAATCTGGTCCATCAGAAGATGGAGGGCGAGGACTGGGCAGGCGCATTCCTGCGCTTCGCTGACGGCACTTATGCCACTCTGGAAGCCAACTATGTCACCGTTGGCGGTATGGAAGACGTTCTGGACATCTACTGCGAGGAAGGCTGCATCCATGTGGACCTGTCCTTCTCCGGTCCTGTGAAGGTCTTCTCCATCCCCGGTTTGGACTACACCGTAGAAAAGGCGGAGATCACCACCGGCTGGTCTACCCCCGCTGTGGACGAGAAGTACAACCTGGGCTACTGCGGCGAAATCAACCACTTTGTGGAATGCGCCAAGGCAGGCGTGGATGCACAGGTGGGTCTGCGGGGCAAGGACGGCCTGGAGACCCTGAAGGTCATCAACCTGATCTACAAATCCGCTAAGGAAGGCATCCACGTAAAGAACGATCATCTGGAGGCTTAATTATGGTTACGATCCCCAAGGATATTCAGATCCCTGTAACGGTTGGCGGTGTGACCTTCAAAAACCCCTTCTATGTGGCATCCGGTCCTACCACCAAGACCGTTAAGCAGCTGCTGGCGATCGAGCAGACCGGATGGGCTGCCGCCAGCATCAAGCTGAGCATCGACCCCGCACCCTACATCAACCGCAAGCCCCGGTACGGCATTTTCAAGGATCGCAACGCACTGGCTTTCACCACCGAGAAGCGGCTGACCTTCGCAGAGGGTCTGAAGCTCATTGCCGATGCAAAGCCGCTGCTCCACGATCTGAAGCTGATGGCCAACATCACCTATGCAGGTGACGACGGCGTTGCCGGCTGGGTGAATATGGCAAAGAAATTTGAAGAAGTGGGCGCAGACATTATTGAGCTGAATATGTGCTGCCCCAATATGTCCTACAACCTGGAGCTGACCTCCGGCGGCTCTCAGACCGCCTCCAAGCAGACCGGCGCCAGTATGGGACAGAATGCCAATATCGCCGCTGAGATCGTCAAGGCGGTGAAGGAAGCCATCTCCATCCCCCTGTTCGTCAAGCTGACCCCCGAGGGCGGCAAGATCGCACAGGTGGCCAAGTCTCTGTATGAGGCAGGCGCGGATGCAGTGGGCGGTACAGGTAACCGGATGGGCATTCCTCCCATCGATCTGGACAATCCCGAAAAGGCATTCTACCACCTGCAGGATGAGGTCAGTATGAGCTGCTACTGCGGCACCTGGCTGAAGCCCCTTGCCCAGCGGGATACATACGAAATGCGCAAGGTCTGCGGCAAAGAGCCTGCCATTATGGCTGCCGGCGGTGTCACCAACTGGAAGGACGCCGTGGAGATGGTCATGTGCGGCGGCAATCTGATCGGCGTTTGCGCCGAGACCCTGATCTCCGGCTACGACATCTGCCGTCCCATGATCCAGGGTATGCACGAATTTATGGAGAAGCACGGCTACAAAACCGTGGACGATTTCCGCAGCATTCTGGTGGACGAGGTCAAGACTGCCACGGATGTGACCCTGTATGCCGGCTACGCCCGGATCAAAGAGCCCAATCTGTCCGCACCCTGTAAGAGTGCTTGTCCTCACCACGTTCCCATCCAGGCGTATGTGCAGAAGATCCTCAAGGGCGACTTCAGAGCCGCCTACGATCTGATCACCGGTAAGAATGCCCTTCAGGGCATCTGCGGCGCGGTGTGCGCCCACCCCTGTGAGGACGCCTGTATCCGCGGCACCATCGACGCCCCTGTGAAGATCCGTCAGCTGAAGCAGTTCGTGCTGGAGTACGGCGCGGCACAGGGCTGGACACCCGCCTGGTCTTCCGCGGAAAATAACGGTCACAAGGTCGCTGTCATCGGCGCCGGTCCTTGCGGTCTTGCCTGTGCGGCAGAGCTGAAAAAGGGCGGCTACGAGGTCTGCGTCTTTGAGCGGGAAGCAGAGGCCGGCGGTAACATCCGCTACGGTCTGCCCGCCTATGCCGGACAGGCAGATGCCCTTGCCCGGGAAGTGGAAGACTTAAAGAAGAACGGCATTTCCTTTGTGTTCAACACCAACATCGGCATCGACCTGACCCTGGCTGACCTGAAGGCACAGGGCTATGAAAAGGTCTTTGCCGCCGTAGGCGCACAGCAGCTGACGGAGAGCACCATCCCCGGCTTCCTGCTGGCACAGGATGCCAAGACGCTCCTGCATCAGATCAACTCCGGCGAAACAGTTTCCCTTTCCGGCACAGTCGCCGTTGTGGGTGCAGGCTATGATGCCATCCACGCCGCCCGCAGCGCTCTGCGCCTGGGCGCCCAGAAGGTCACCCTTCTGTGGACCGGCAGCATCCCCAAGGCAAGCGGCATTCAGGAAGCCCTCACCGCCGCCAAGGAGGAAGGCGTTTCCGTTCTGGACAGTTGCGCGGTCACCGAGATCCGGGCAGATGCTGTTGCCTTTGCCCGTGAGGGTATGGATATGACCATCGCCTGTGACCGGTGCATCCTTGCCAATGCGTATGAAGCCAAGCTGCCCGCAGACGAGGCAGGCATCCTGGTCACCACCGGTGCCAAGATCACCAATGTGATCTCCGCCATCACCGCCGGTAAGGAAGCCGCCGTTGCCATCGACAAGATGCTCCTGGGCGATAACGCCACACTGGAGGGCATCGGCACACTGAAGACGGTCAGCGCCGAGCTGGTGCGCCGGAGAAACGGCTACCTGAAGAAAGATCCCCATAAGCTGAAGCTGGAGAAAGCACCTGCTGACCGGGTCACCGACTTTGCTGCCTACAGCCGCATTATGACCGAGGCAGAGGCCATTGCCGAGGCAGCAAGATGTCTCAACTGCGGCTGCGGCGAGGGCTGTCAGCTGTGCAAGACCATCTGCACCGACTTCGCCCCCGAGGTCGCCGGCACGGATACTATGCACATCCGCAAGGAAGAGTGCGTTGCCTGCGGTATGTGCTTTAACCGCTGCCCCAACGGCAATATCGAAATGGTCAATCTGGGCTATACCGTCTGATGAGAAAAGGAGAATAACATTATGCAGTACCATCACATTAACTACGAAGCTCTGCGCAAGTTCTGTATCAAGGTCTTCCAGGGCTACAAGTTCACCGAAAAGGAAGCCGAGCAGATCTCCGATGTTCTGCTGGCTGCCGACCTGTCCGGCATCGAGTCCCACGGCGTACAGCGTCTGATCCGTTACCACAAGGAGATCACCGGCGGTTTTGTGAAGATCGATGCCAAGCCCGAAGTGGTCTTTGAGACCCCCCTGTCCGCTGTCATCGAAGGCAACGACTGCATGGGTCAGGTCCTGGGCGTGCAGGCTATGAATCTGGCGATCGAGAAGGCAAAGAAGAGCGGCTTCGGTATGGTCACCGTCCGTAACTCCAACCACTACGGTATCGCCGGCTACTACGCCAAGATGGCTGCCGAGCAGGGTCTGATCGGTATGTCTATGACCAACACCGAGGCGATCATGGTCCCCACCTTCGGCCGTCAGGCAATGCTGGGCACCAACCCCATCGCCTTCGCAATGCCCGCCAGCCCCACCATCTACTCCTTTGACGCAGCTACCACCGTTGTCCCCAGAGGCAAGCTGGAAGTCTACGTCAAGCGGGGCAACGGTCTGCCTGTGGGCTGGGCGCTGGACGAGAACGGTCACGACAGCGACGATGCTGACCGCGTGCTGAAGAACATCATCGCCAAGACCGGCGGCGGCATCCTGCCTCTGGGCGGCTCCGGTGAGATGACCTCCGGCTACAAGGGCTACGGCTTCGCAATGCTGTGCGAGATCGCTACCGCCATCCTGTCCGGCGGTACTACCTCCAACTACATCTACAAGACCCCCGGCAGAGCCAACATCTGTAACTGCTTCATCGCTCTGGACTACGGTATGTTCGGCGATAAGGCGCAGATCGAGGCCAACCTGTCCAAGTACCTGCAGGAGGTCCGGGATTCCGACAAGGCCGAGGGTCAGGATCGGATCTACATCCACGGCGAAAAGGAAGCTGAGGCAGAGGGCAGAGTCCGCGCTGAGGGCGTGTCTGTCAACGACAAGACCTACAGCGAAATGCAGATGATCGGCGAGTACACCGGTGCTTCCGACCTGCTGCCCGCATATCTGGACTAAATACCCACTTTGCGTGTGGGGCGAACATCGTTCGCCCCACACATTTTTTGTGCAGAGAACCCCACCGATGGTTATGATGATATTTCTTGTTGTAAATTATCTTTTTTGCTGATAGATGTGCAGATTTCAACTAAGTTCTTGAAAATAACAACGATATACTTGCAATTTTGTACGATTCATTGTATATTGTATTTTGTATAGATAATCGTCATCGACTATGCGTATACTATGCTATCAAAATGGAGGATGCATTATGAATACTGTTATGAAACGGTCATTGGCTTGCCTGCTGCTGCTGTGTATGCTGCTGACCATCCTGCCCATGAGCGCTTTTGCGGCGGATTATACCTATGATGTCGGCGTGCTTCAGGCACTGCCTTATGTGACCGTAAAGAGTGTTCCCAACACAAAGGATGCTTCCCGTCTGCGTTACACCTTCCAGGCAGGTATGACCACCTATGTCGGTCTTCTGCTGGAGGACATCGCTGAGGGCACATACACCATGCAGATGCCCCTTAGCACTGCGCCCAAGACAGAGGCCACCGTTGCTGTCATTTCCAAGACAGCGTATGACGCCATCCCCGGAAGCGCAGCAGGTATGACCCCCACAGCAAATGAAAATATTGTGGCAAAGATCAAGGAAAACAAAGTGGGTGCTATCCCTGTTTCTTCGGAAGCTCCCACGGTGAAGCTGGATGTCTCCTTCTCCGGCGATTCCGGCAACGACTACTATGTGTTCTTTATGAGCGATGGCGGCACCAAGTGGTTTCTGGACATCTGCAGTCTGAGCCTGACAAAGGCCGGCGGTTCCGGCGCGGTCACCCCCGCGCCCACTACTCCCGATGCAACGACCCCCGACGCGACTCAGCCTGCTGCTGGCGACAGCACCTCTATGTATGTCAATTGGGAAACGGCTGCAGTGGATCCCATCTCCACCAGCTACTTTACCCATGCGGAAACCGGCATCGTCAACGGGCATGACTACCTGTACCTTGCCACCCGCGGCGGCAAGTTCATCGTCTATGACATCGACGAGAACAAGCAGATCGGCGATGCTATGATGGATACCGACACCCCCCGGAACCTCCTGGTGGATGAGAACGGCATCGTGTGGGCTACCGGCGGCTCCAGTCTCCTGCGGTATGACCCCTTCAACAATACCCACGAGCTCATTAAGATCACCGGTTTGGGCAATATATCTTTTTCCTCCGCCTGCGGCATTACTACCGACGGTAAAGGCAAGCTCTACTTCGGCACTATGAACCGCGGCTATATCGGCTGCTACGACACCGCTACCAAGCAGTTCTCCCTGGTCAGTGACTGGCTGGGCACAGAAGGTCACGAGAACGATGCCAAGTTCTCCGGCTACGGCGGACTGGTCTACAAGGACGGCTACATCTACATCGGTATTGACGGCGACATCAATGCCGACGGCAAGGAAGTTCACGCCATCGTGAAGTTCGATGTTGCCAACAAGAAGGTGGTGGACAGCATCGATGTTTCCCGCGCCTTCACCAACCGTAAGTATTTCGACTATGTGAGCCTGGTGGGCGACATCCTGTTCTGCTCCTTCCCCGGAAGCCATGCAGAGACTACCTACATCGACATTTCCGGCAGCAAGATGAAGTTCGTTGATGTTAACGGCTTCTCCAGCCACTGCGGTGCTGTTACGGAAGCGGTAAACGGCAAGCACTATTTCCTGGGTGTCTTCGGCTCTGTCGCAAACAAGGGCATTGCAGAATATGACCCGGCTACCAAAACCGCTACTATGGTCCTGAAGACCGAGGTCCTCTTCCGCGCCAAGACCAGAAGCTTCGTTACCGTAGAAGGGGATGACCGTCTGCCCGGTCAGTCCGTTGTGATCCCCTACAACAACGAGACCAACGGCGTGATCAACCTGGCATTCTGGAATCCCCAGACCAATGAGCTGGTATACCGGGAAGCCAACATCGGTTTGACCGGCGGCGCAGGCAGCAACCTCATCTCACTAACAACTGATCCCACCGGCGATTACATCTATATGGGCGCTTTCGGCAACACTGCTGTGTCCAAGTACAGCATCAAGGAAGGTCGCGTGGTGGATACCTTCAAGACCTTCAGCCACCAGACCGATTCGATGATGTTCTACGGTGATTACCTGTACGCAGGTAACTACAGCGCCGCCTGTATTACCCAGATCAACCCCGATACCCACGAGGTACAGCCCCTGTTCACCCTGCGCTACTCTGTCTTTGAGCAGTGCCGTATGTTCAACCTCACCGCCGGTGACAACAAGGTCTTCTGCGGCACTACTCCCTACTCCGGCTTCGGCGGTATGCTGGTTTGGTACGATTTGGACAAGAACCTGACCTATGTTGCCGGCGGACCAAATCCCGAGGATGTTTACTATGCAGACACCGCAGGACTAACCTTGGACACCAATGTCCAGAACGTAAAGTACACCTGGTACAATGCCGTTACCGGCGAGCAGGCAAACTTCGATAAGAACGGCGACGGCGTGGACGATATTTATCTGGACGACGGCACCCGTCAGTTCCGCGGCGTGATCCAGGATCAGGTGCTCAGCAACATCATCTATCAGGACGGCTACATCTACGGCACTTCCAGCACTGCCGGCGCCAGCGGTACCTTCGCAGACGGCTCTACCAAGGCAGTTCTGTTCGTCTACGATGTAAATGCTATGAAGCTGGTGGCCACCTGCGATCTGTCCCAGCTGGAGGGCTTCCCCGCTTCCATCTACCTGGATCAGCTGGCTGCCGATCCTGACGAGGACGGCAAGTTCTGGGGCGGTCTGTATGACACTCTGTTCTCCTTCAACTTCGACCTGGAGACCAAGACCTTTAACGTCAAGAAGGAGCTGGTCATTTCCGACAACGAGAATCCCTCCGCACCCGGTAACTACTGGCGTCACCGGAGTATTATCTTCCACGGTGATTACATCTATGTGGGCTTTACCAGACACACCGGAACTTATATGGTCCGTAAGATCGATCCCACTGAGTACTACAAGATCAGTGAATTCTCTCCCAACGCAACCGCTTTGGGCTCTGACGGCAACCTGTATTGGCTGTCCAACGAGAGTTCCAAGGAGCCTAACAATCTAAAGATGTTCCGCATTGCGGACAAGGCTGCTCCCCTGCTGGCAAAAGCACCTCTGGATACTGCCCAGAGACTGATCAACGCTCTGCCGGACAAGATCACCGCCGCGGACGGCTCTGCCATCCAGGCAGCCCGGAAGGCTTACGATAAGCTGTCCGACGAGGAGAAGGCACAGATCACCGATCTTGAGAAGCTGACCGCTGCGGAAGAAGCATTCGCAAACCTGCCCACCTTCAATATGACTATTCTTTATGTGGCTATCGCCGCTGTGGTAGTCCTGGCAGGCGCTGCGGTGGCAGTTGTGATCCTTCTGAAAAAGAAGAAAAAGAAGAACGCTCCCGACGCTGAGTAATCCCCAATAAACTTAAGCTCGGTTTGGCAATAGCCAAACCGGGCTTTGCAGATGCAAGCAACGGCGCAACCATCACCCATTAATTTTTGAATTTTTTGTTGCATTTTTATGCAAGTTCTGCTATTATTGTAAATATCCTATTAAAGAGGAACAATACAAACATATCTTAGGAGGAAACCCAATGAAATTCACTATGAAGCGGTCTCTGGCTTGCCTGCTGGTTGCAGTCCTGCTGATGACCATCCTGCCCCTGAGCGCAATCGCTGCCCCCACATATTCCTGGACCGGCAACGAGCTGAAGGAATCCACTGAAGTCATCCGATTCTCTCACGATGACGTAGGCTTCACCACCAAGTACGACGGCTATCTGCGTCTGACTCTGGATAACAAGGCCTTGGACGGCAGCAGCTTCCAGGCATTCCGGTTTGCAACCATCGCTGCCGGCGTTTACACTGTGCAGTTCGACACCATCAACATCAGCAAGGCCTACGAATACACCTTCCACGTGTTCCCCGTCAGCCTGATCCCCGAGGGCGCTAACGCTTCCACCACCACCGCCACCGTAACGAACATTGTTTCCTCCGGCGAGTACAAGGTGGGCAACTATTCCGCCCAGAAGAGCAGCGCAGAGCTCTCCTTCTCCGTCTCCGCTGAACTGTCCGCCGACACTGTCTTTGTCATTGCAGGCCCTGCCACCGGCGGTGTGAAGACTTATATGGACATCACCAAGCTCAGCCTGACCAAGACCGGTGATGCAACCACCACCCCCTCCACCCCTGCAGCTACTGAGCCCGCAGCTACCGAGCCCAGCACCACCCCCGCTACCACTCCCAGCACCACTCCCGCTACCACCCCTGCTACCAACGCTCCCACCACTCCTGCCGACAACGCAGGTGCTGACAACGGCGGTTTCCCCGTAGCAGCCATCGTAGCGATCGTTGTGGTTGTCCTTGGCGGCGCTGCTGCCGGTGTCTACTTCTTCCTGAAGAAGAAAAAGGCCGCTTAATCTTTTCTAATTAACCTACCCGGTTCGGCATCTGCCGAACCGGGTTTTTCCTTGCTTTTTTCCAGTTTTCCTGTATAATAGAGTTTATGAAAAAATCTTGAGAGGTATCCATATGAACCTTCGACTCCATCGCATTTTTGCATGTCTGCTGCTTATATGTACACTGCTGACGATGCTGCCTATGAGCGCCTATGCCGCCATTTCCGCCTCCTCTGTGCGGGTAAATTGGGAAGTGGCCGCTGTAGACCCTGTGTCTGTCAGCTACTTCACCCACGCTGCTACCGGTGTGGTCAACGGGCACGATTACCTGTACCTTGCCACCCGGGGTGGCAAATTCGTGGTCTATGACATCGATGCAAAGAAGCAGATCGATGATGTGATGACCAACACCGATACCCCCCGTAACATTATGGTAGACGAAAACGGCATCGTATGGGTCACCGGCGGCACCGAGCTGCTCCGGTATGACCCCTTCGCCCGTAAGGGAGAGCTCATCAAATTCAGCGGGATCAGCGGTGTGGATTCCGCCTGCGGCATCGTCTCTGACGGCAAAGGGAAGCTCTACTTCGGCACTATGAACCACGGCTATGTCGGCTGTTACAACACCGCCACCAAAAAATTCTCTCTGATCAGTGACTGGCTTTCCATAGACGGTCACGTCAAGGATGCCAAGCACTCCGGCTATGGCGGACTGGTCTACAAAGACGGTTACCTCTATTTCGGTATTGACGGCGATATGAACGCCGACGGAAATTTTGTCCACGCTATTGTGAAGTTCGACATCGCCAACCGGAAGATCGTGGATTCTCTGGACATTGCCCAATGCTTCAATGGGCGGCAGTATCTGGACTATACCAGCTTAGCCGGTGACATTCTGTTCTGTTCCTTTACGGGTGCGCCGAATAAATCTATCTTCATCGACATCTCCGGCAGTAAAATGAAATTCACCGACCTGCCCGGTCTGTCCTATCATGTGTCTGCGGTCACCGAGGAACTGAACGGCAAATGCTACTTCTCCGGTTATACGAGCTCCGGAAGGGGTATCGTGGAATACGATGTTGCTGCCAAAAGCTCCAAAATGCTGCTGAAAACCAGTACCGGCTTCCGCCTCAAGGGCAACAACTTCGTAACCGTAGAGGGCGACAGCCGTCTGCCCGGTCAGTCCGTTGTGATCCCCTACAACGACGAGGATGCCGGCGTGATCAATCTGATGTTCTGGAATCCTCAGACCAACAAAACCGTGGACTTCCAAGCCAAGATCGGTCAGACCGGCGGCGCAGGAAGCAATCTGATTTCTATAACCTCTGACCCCACCGGTCAGTACATCTACTTAGGCGCTTACGGCAACACCACCGTTGCCAAGTACGGCGTCAAGGAAGGCAAGGTGGTAGACACCTTCAAGACCTATAGTCATCAGACGGACGGCCTGCTTTTCTACGATGGCTATTTGTACGCCGGCAACTACTCCGCCGGTACGATCACCCAGATCAATCCGCAGACCAATGCGAGCAAGCCTCTGTTCACTCTGCGCTACTCTGTATTTGAACAATGCCGTATGCACGCACTCACCGCCGGGGAAAACAAGGTCTTCTGCGGCACTACCCCCTACTCCGGCTACGGTGGCGTGCTGGTATGGTACGATCTGGACAAGAAGCTCACCTATGTGGCAGCAGGACCTAACCCCGAGGATGTCTACTACGCAGACACCTCCGGTCTGACCGCCAGCACCGATGTCCAGAAAGTGCAATATGCCTGGTACAACGCAGTCACCGGCAAAAAAGCCGACTTTGACGATAATAACGACGGCAAGGACGATGTATACCTACCCAACGGCACCCGCCGTTTCTCCGGTGTGATCAAGGATCAGATCCTGAACAACATCATCTATAAGGACGGATATATCTACGGCACATCCTCGATCTACGGCGCCAGTGGCGCTGACGCAGCCCCGGGCGCCCAGGCGCAGATATTCGTCTATGATGTGAAGGCGATGAAGGTCGTCGCCACCTGCGACCTGTCGAAGCATTTGAAGTTCCTGACCAAACAGATCCCCATCATCGACCAGCTTGCCCCGGACCCCGAAGTGGGCGGTAAGTTCTGGGGCGGTGTTTCTGACACCCTGTTCTCTATGACCTTTGACCCCAAAACCAAAACCTTCACCGTGAAAGAAGAGCTTTCCATCAAGAAAGAGCAGAACTACTCCGCTCCCGGCAGCTACCGGGGTCACCGGAATATTATCTTTAACGGCGATTACATCTATGTGGGCTTCGGCAGACATACCGGCACCTATATGGTCCGCAAGGATAATCCCAAGGAATACTATAAGATCAACGATTTCTCCCCCAACTCTATGGTTATCGGGGCGGACGGCAATCTGTACTGGATCTCCAATGAGACCAGCAAAAATCCCAATAATCTCAAAATGTTCCCCATTGGAAAAGCCGTCCCCTACCAACCGCCTACTACGACGCCCACGACCCCAAAACCCACTACGCCACAACCTACTACTCCTCAGCCTACTGTACCGCAACCCACTACACCGCAACCTACCACACCCCAGCCTACTACACCCGGGGCAACGGAACCGTCTGCCGGCGTCACAACACCTACCACACCCGGCGGCACCATCCCCCAGCCCACCACCCCGGGAGCTACCGATGCACCCACTACGCCGGATTCCCAGCCTGCAACCCAACCCGCAGGTACTACACCCAGTGAGAACGCCGGTTTTAAAGGCGGAAACTTCCTGCTAACGGCGATCCTCGCTGCAGTGGCAGCCGCGATCGTCGGCGTTGCTGTGGGTGCAGCCATCTTCCTGATTCAGAAAAAGCGTGCAAAATAGCTTAAACCCGGTTCGGCAACTGCCGAACCGGGTTTTGTTATGTCATTGTCCCTGTGCTTCCAGTTCCGCCAGAATCTTCTTTTTGTCCCGGTCTGCCAGCCGGAACATCCAAAGATACACCGGGATCATCACCGCCATACCAATGGCTGCGCCCCAAAATACCATCTTGTATGAGCCCAACAGGTCATAGATTGAATTGGCGATAATGGGTGCAATCGTACCAGCCACCGTAGCAGCCGCCAGAAAAATACCCAGGCATTTCGCCTGTGCCTGATACCCGAACAGGGCGCTGCTCAGCAGGGGGATCATCAAAGATGTCAGCGGCAATGCCATCGTATATACCAGCGTTGCAACCAGTGCCGATCCCGTATTGGTCACGCCCATCAGCAGGAACTGGCTCAGTACACTGCCCGCCATACACATCACAAAGGTGCGTTTTGAGCCAACAGCGTCACTCATAACGCCCAAACCGATCTTCAGCACCGCCAGCACCAGCATCAGCGTGCTCTGCATGGAGGCCGCCTGCTGGGCAGACAGCCCGCTGTCCTGTAAATGGGGGACAAAAACGCCCATTGCGATCACCGCAAACAGGTCGCTTAAGAATGTGCACACGATCATCATATAGAATACCGGGGAGCGCTTCATCTGGGCCTCGGTATAGCCGATCCAGTGTTCGTCTGCCCGGCGGTGCTTTTTCTTCTGCAGGGCCTCTCCCTCTCCGTAGGGCTTCAGACCCATATCCCGGGGACGGTCTCGAATCGTGAACAGAATGATCACACTCATTACCGCCACCAGGATCGCACCGGTGAGATACGCCATATTCCAGCCTGCACCGGCAATCACACCGGACAGGATCAGACACATCAGACTGCCACCCAGCCCGGTAGCGGAATTGACACAGCCCAGCACTGTGCCCTGGTGCTTACGAAACCAGACACTGACGATCCGGGCAGGTCCTGCGGTGATGCAGATACCGTCCGCAAGTCCCAGAAGCAGGCAGCCTATGCCAAAGGTAACCGCATTTTCACTCAGGGACATAATGGTAAGACCCGTCATCGCAACGACCATACACGACAGCACCGGTTTGCGATAACCGAAATGGAGCAAAATCGCACCGGAGAAAAATGTTCCCAGAAAACTGGTGATGCCCTTCAACCCAAATGCAATGCTATATGTACTTCGGGAGATCCCCAACCCCTCCGTCACCGGAATGGTGAAGATCGACAGGGTATTGTTGAGGCCCCCGCAAACGATCAGCTGCACCAACACAACTGCTGCAATGACCCAGTGGTAGTGCTTCTTTATCTGTTGCATACGATCCCCCTCCGCTGATAATCATAACATCCTTTTCCCCATTGTCAACAGGGAAAAACCGGGCAGTGCTTTTTTGCACTGCCCGGTGTCTTTTATCCGATTTTCGGCAGGGTGGCGCGGGCGGCGGCAAGCTCTTCCTCTGTAGGCGCAGAGTCCCGCATTTCGCCGTCGTGGAAGCGCTGATAGGCGTACATATCAAAGTAGCCCGTGCCGGTGAGTCCGAAGACGATGGTCTTCTCCTCGCCGGTCTCCTTGCATTTCATGGCCTCGTCGATGGCGACCTTGATAGCGTGACTGCTCTCGGGAGCAGGCAGGATGCCCTCTACCCGGGCAAATTGCTCTGCCGCGGCGAAAACTTCTGTCTGGGACACGGACACCGCCTCCATCAGTCCGTCCTCGTACAGCTGAGACAAGGTGGAGTTCATACCGTGATACCGCAGACCGCCGGCGTGAGTACCGGAGGGAATAAAGCCGGAGCCAAGGGTATACATTTTGGACAGGGGGCAGATCATACCTGTGTCGCAGTAGTCATAGGCATAGACGCCCCGGGTGAAGCTGGGGCAGGACATAGGCTCTACGGCGATGATACGGTAGTCCGCCTCACCCCGGATCTTTTCGCCCATAAAGGGAGCGATGAGACCGCCTAAGTTCGAGCCGCCGCCGGCACAGCCGATGATAATGTCGGGCTTGATGTTATACTTCTCCATGGCAGTCTTGGTCTCCAGACCGATCACCGTCTGGTGCAGCATCACCTGATTCATCACACTGCCCAGCACATACCGGTAGCCCTCGGTGGTGGACGCCGTTTCCACTGCCTCGGAGATGGCACAGCCCAGACTGCCGGTAGTACCGGGATGAGCGGCAAGGATCTTTCTTCCCACCTCTGTGTCCATAGAGGGAGACGGGGTGACGGACGCGCCGTAGGTGCGCATCACCTCCCGGCGATGGGGCTTCTGCTCATAGGACACCTTGACCATATACACCTTGCAGTCCAGATCGAAATAGGAACAGGCCATAGACAGGGCTGTGCCCCACTGACCGGCACCGGTCTCCGTGGTCACGCCCTTAAGCCCCTGCTGCTTGGCATAGTACGCCTGGGCGATGGCGGAATTGAGCTTATGAGAGCCGGAGGTATTGTTGCCCTCGAACTTATAGTAGATCTTCGCCGGGGTCTGGAGCTTCTCCTCCAAACAGTATGCCCGGACCAGGGGCGACGGGCGGTACATCTTATAAAAATTGCGGATCGCCTCGGGGATCTCAAAATAGGCGGTGGTATCATCCAGCTCCTGCCGGATCAGTTCGTCACAGAACACACCCTTCAGATCCTCCGCCTGCATAGGCTTTAAGGTCTTGGGATCGAGCAGCGGTGCGGGCTTGTTGACCATATCGGCTCGGAGATTATACCACGCCTTGGGCATCTCACTTTCATTCAAATAGATCTTATAGGGAATCGTCTGATCGGCCATAGTAGGATCTCCTTTCCAAAAATAAAACCTGTCCCAAGCAAATACTGCTGGGACAGGAACAACTTTCCTGCGGTGCCACCCGGCTTGGCGCACAGCGCGCCCTCTTTACGCATACTCACATATGCAGACCCTTGTTAACGGAGCGTCACACTCCGGCGCACATACTAAGGTTTTCCCTTTTCTGATTGCCCTCGGAAGTCCATTCATCACTGCGCCTTTCGCCGTGCTTCCACCTGCCACAGCTCTCTTGAGAAAAGCCCTCAGTGCCTACTTACTCTTCCTCATCGGTTTAGTTCATTATATGCATAGGCATCCAAATTGTCAAGCAGAAAAACGGTTTCCACCCAAAGTCACCTGTTTTTCTGGCGCGTACGGGGCATTGTGTATAAACCGGAGACGGTTTTTGGTTGCGTTGTATATAAAACGCACAAATCGTGAATATTTATGCATTGGTTGTTGACATATTCATAATTTAGATGTATAATTTGGCGTATATTAAAGAATACACCCTTTGGAGGCATATTTATGAATAAGGAAAACATCAAGAAGGTCGTTCTCGCCTACTCCGGCGGTCTGGACACCTCCATCATCATCCCCTGGCTGAAGGAAAACTACAACAACTGCGAGGTCATCGCCGTGTCCGGTAACGTGGGACAGGCAGACGAGCTGGAGGGTCTGGAAGAGAAGGCACTGAAGACCGGTGCTTCCAAGCTGTATGTTCTGGATCTGACGGAGGAATATGTGGATGACTACATTATGCCCTGTCTGAAAGCCGGCGCTGTGTACGAAGAATACCTTCTGGGCACCAGCCACGCCCGTCCCTGCATCGCCAAGGGTCTGGTGGAGATCGCCCTGAAGGAAGGCGCTGACGCCATCTGCCACGGCTGTACCGGCAAGGGCAACGACCAGGTGCGCTTCGAGCTGTCCATCAAGCACTTCGCTCCCAATATGCCCATCATCGCTCCCTGGCGGGAGTGGGATATCAAGTCCCGTGAGGAAGAGATCGAATACGCAGAGGCGCACAACATCCCTCTGAAGATCAACCGGGAGACCAACTACTCCAAGGATAAGAACCTGTGGCACTTGAGCCACGAGGGTCTGGATCTGGAAGACACGGGCAACGAGCCTCAGTATGAGAAGCCCGGCTTCCTGGAAATGGGCGTCTCCCCCATCCAGGCACCCGATGTTCCTACATATATCACACTGGACTTCGAGCAGGGCGTTCCTGTTGCCCTGGACGGTGAGAAGATGAGTGCCAAGGAGATCATTCTGAAGCTGAACGAGATCGGCGGCGCCAACGGCATCGGTCTTCTGGACATCGTGGAAAACCGGCTGGTGGGTATAAAGTGCCGCGGCGTATACGAGACCCCCGGCGGCGCCATCCTCTACAAGGCACACAGCGTGCTGGAGAGCATTTGCCTGGACAAGATGACCCTCCACGAAAAGCAGCGCCTGGCTATCACCTTTGCAGAGCTGGTGTACAACGGTCAGTGGTTTACTCCCCTGCGGGAAGCCCTGTCCGCCTTCGTGGATAAGACCCAGGAGCGGGTCACCGACAAGGTGCGGCTGAAGCTCTACAAGGGCAATATGATCAACGCCGGCGTATGGAGCGACTACTCCCTGTACTCCGAGGAGATCGCGACCTTCGGCGAAAGCGACTACAACCAGAAAGATGCAGAGGGCTTCATCAACCTCTACGGTCTGCCCATCAAGGTGCAGGCAATGGTGGATAATAAATAGGAGAACCGTTATGGCAAAGATGTGGGCCGGACGCACGGACGGCACAACAGAAAAAATTGCAGACGACTTTAACTCCTCTATCCGGTTTGACAGCCGGATGTACCGGCAGGACATTACCGGCTCTATGGCCCACGCGGCCATGCTGGCAGCTCAGGGGATCCTCTCTCAAGCCGATGCGGACACCCTGATCACGGGACTTTCCCAGATCCTCTCCGATCTGGAAAGCGGCGCCCTTGCCATCGATATGGAGTGCGAGGACATCCATATGTTTGTGGAACAGGTGCTGACCCAGCGCATCGGGGATGTGGGTAAGAAGCTGCACACCGCCCGTTCCCGGAACGATCAGGTGGCACTGGACATCCGGATGTATCTCCGGGACGAGATTGACGAGATCTCTGACCTGACAAAGGCGCTGATCCGGGCGGTGACGGACAAGGCAGAAGCCTATGCCGATGCCATTATGCCCGGCTACACTCACCTGCAGCGTGCCCAGCCCATTACCTTCGGACATCACCTGATGGCATACGCAATGATGCTGCTGCGGGATCTGGAGCGGCTCTCCGATACCCGACGACGGATGAATGTGTCCCCCATCGGCTGCTGCGCTCTGGCAGGTACGACCTATGACACCGACCGACGGATGGAAGCCAAGCAGCTGGGCTTTGACGGCATCTGCCTCAACTCTCTGGACGGCGTGTCCGACCGGGACTTCTGCTTAGAGCTTGTCAGCGCCCTGTCCATTTTGATGATGCACCTGTCCCGATTCTCCGAGGAGATCGTGCTGTGGTCCAGCTGGGAGTTCAAATTTGTGGAGCTGTCGGACGCCTATACCACCGGCTCGTCCATTATGCCCCAAAAGAAAAACCCCGATATGGCAGAGCTTGTCCGGGGCAAAACCGGCAGAGTTTACGGTGACCTGATGGCACTGCTGACCACCCTGAAAGGACTGCCCCTTGCCTACAACAAGGATATGCAGGAGGACAAGGAAGCCATTTTCGATGCCTGTGATACCGTAAAGATGTGCCTGCAGGTCTTTGCCGGAATGGTAGCCACGATGACCGCCAACACCGCCAATATGAAGCTGGCGGCGCAAAAGGGCTTTATCAATGCTACGGACCTGGCAGATTACTTAGTCAAGAAGGGTATGCCCTTCCGCAGCGCATACAAAATCTCCGGGGAGCTGGTCGCCTACTGTATCCAGAATGATACGGTGCTGGAAGACCTGCCTCTGGAAACCTACAAGCAGTACAGCGACTTGTTTGAAGACGATCTGTACCCAGCCATCGATCTGCTCACCTGTGTGGAAAAGCGGATCAGCGAAGGCGGAACCTGCATTGCTTCCGTAAAGCAGCAGATAAACTATATCAAAGAAAAAATTTAAAAACATTTTTAGGAGGAAACAATTATGAAGAAGATTATCGCTTTGGTTCTGGCACTTATGATGCTCACCACCTGTCTGGTCGCCTGCGGCGGCAACGAAGAAGCCGCCGGCACAAAGGTCGCTGTCCAGAAGGGCACTACCGCCCTGATGTACGCTCAGGTGCTCAAGGGCGCAGAGGCTGTGTCCTATGACACCTTCGCTCTGGCTGCCAACGATATGAAGAACGGCAACGCCGACTATGTGTTCGTTGACAAGACCACCGCAAACGCCCTGTGCAAGGAGATCTCCGGCATCAAGATGATCGACATCGCCCTGTCCAGCGAGAACTACGGCATCGGCATCGACCCCAAGCAGGCTGATCTGAAGACCAAGATCGACAACATCCTCTCCAGCAAAGCTGCCGAGATCGACGCCATTAAGGAAAAGTACATGAACGGCGAAGAAGCCAAGTATGTTGGCGTTACCTCCGCTGCCAAGGATGTGAGCCGCGCGGATGCACAGCTGGTGGTTGCTACCAACGCAGAGTTCACTCCCTGGGAGTACAAGGTAGGCAACCAGTACTTCGGCATCGATATGGAGATCGCCCAGCTGATCGCCACCGAGCTGAATCTGGAGCTGGTCATCGACGATATGGACTTTGATATGGTCGTTGGCGCTGTGGGCAAGCAGGGTGTGGACATCGCAATGTCCGGTATCACCATCACCGCTGAGCGTATGGATGTGATCAACTTCTCCACTCCCTACTACACCGAGTCCATCGTTGTGGTCTGCAAGGACGGCGACACCTCCCTGGACTCCTGCGGCACTGTGGTGGATATCCTGAATGTGATCTGCGCTGCTAACTAATAAAGAAAAGGTAAGCAAAAGGTCTAGTGCTTGCACTAGACCTTTGCTTTGGTTAAGAATATGACAAGTTTTACGCAAATGTGGAATGAATTTATCAAGCAATTCATCACCCTGCGGGGCTACGAAAATGTCCTGAAGGGCTTGTGGGCGACGTTGCAGATCGCTGTGATCGGATTGCTTATCGGCATTGCCATCGGCACGCTGATCGCCGTGGTAAGAGTGATGCCCAAATATAAGCTGCTGCCCAGAATTTTAGACAAGATATGCGTATGCTATATCGAGCTGTTCCGGGGCACACCTATGGTGGTGCAGCTGCTCATCGGCTATTGGGTGCTGCTGCCTCTCATGGGGATCACCGTCAACTCCGGCATCCCCGTGGCGGTGATCGTGTTCGGTCTGAACAGCGGCGCGTATGTCAGTGAGATCATGCGCGGCGGTATCAATTCCGTGGATGCCGGTCAGATGGAAGCCGGCAGAGCCGTGGGTCTGACCTATGCCACCACGATGCTGAAGATCGTGGTGCCCCAGGCCATCAAGAACATCCTCCCCACCCTGGGCAACGAGTTTATCGTTTTGATCAAGGAGACCTCTATCGTCAGCTTTATCGCTGTCACCGACCTTTACAAGTCCTTCAAGCAGCTGGGCGACTCCACCTATAACTACACCATGCCTTACCTGATGCTGGCGCTGACCTATCTGGTGATGGTGTTACTGATCTCCTGGGGCGTCAAAGCGCTGGAAGCAAGAATGAAGAAGAGTGAGAGATAATATGGAAAAGCAGTTAATTTTATCAGTAAAAAACCTCACCAAAAAATTCGACAGCACCGAGGCGCTGAAGGGCGTGAATCTGGATGTTTACGAGGGAGATGTGGTGGCCATTATCGGCCCCTCCGGCTGTGGCAAATCCACATTCTTAAGATGTGTCAACTGCCTGGAAGACCCCACCGGCGGCACCATTATGTTCCAGGGTGAGGACCTGGCGGATATGAAGGTGGATATCAATATCCACCGGCAGAAGATCGGTATGGTGTTCCAGCAGTTTAACCTGTTCAACAACCTGACCGTACTGGACAACATCACCCTTGCTCCCCGGATCATCGCAAAGAAGAAGAGAAGAGCTATGCAGCGGAAAAACTTCTTCATCCGGGCTGGCAACCTGTTCCGGAAGGACAAAAAAGCTCTTCACGATGTGGGCTGCTCCCTTGCTGAGGTGAAGAAGCAGTCGGAAGATACCGCTATGGAGCTTCTGCGGACCATCGGTCTGGAGGAAAAGGCTTCTGCCTATCCTTCCCAGCTTTCCGGCGGACAGAAGCAGCGTGTTGCCATCGTCCGCACCCTGGCCATGAATCCCAAGGTCATTTTGTTTGACGAGCCCACCTCCGCCCTTGACCCGGAAATGGTGGGCGAGGTTCTGGATGTTATGAAGGCACTGGCGAAAAAGGGTATGACCATGGTGGTGGTCACCCACGAAATGGGCTTTGCCCGGGAAGTATCCAACCGGGTGCTGTTTATGGATGACGGCGTCATCGCCGAGGAGGGTACACCCGCGGAAGTCTTCGGAAATCCCAAATGCGAACGGCTGCAAACATTCCTTGCAAAGGTGCTGTAAATATGAAAGGGAATCATTTTCTGAAGCTGCTGGACCTGACTCCGGCAGAGATCGGCGGACTTTTGGCTTCCGCGGCAGACTTTAAGGCAAAGAAAAAAGCAGGCATCCCCCATCGCATTTGCGAGGGCAAGAACATCGTCCTGCTGTTTGAAAAAGACTCCACCCGGACCCGCTGTGCCTTTGAGGTCGCCGGCGCGGACTTGGGTATGTCGGTGACCTATCTGGGACCCAGCGGCTCCCAAATGGGCAAAAAAGAATCCATCGCCGACACCGCTCGGGTGCTGGGACGGATGTATGACGGCATCGAATACCGGGGCTACGGTCAGGCGATCGTGGAGGAGCTTGCCAAGTACGCAGGCGTCCCCGTGTGGAACGGACTGACCAACGAGTTCCACCCCACCCAGATCTTAGCGGATTTTCTGACCATTCAGGAGCATTTCGGCGAACTTAAGGGCAGGAAGCTGGTCTACTGCGGCGATGCCCGGTACAATATGGGCAACTCCCTGATGGTAGGCTGTGCCAAGATGGGTATGCACTTTGTCGCCTGCGCGCCCAAGGCATATTTCCCCGCCCCGGAGCTGATCGAGACCTGCCAGGCAATTGCAAAGGAGACCGGCGCGGTGCTGGAATTCATCACCGACCCTATGATCGCAACCAAGAACGCGGATGTGATCTACACCGATGTGTGGGTATCTATGGGCGAGCCGGACAGTGTATGGCAGGAGCGCATCGAGGCGCTGATGCCCTACCAGGTGAACAAGGCAATGATGGAAAATGCAGGTCCGCAGTGCCGGTTTATGCACTGCCTGCCCGCATTCCACGATCTGAATACCGTCATCGGCAAGCAGATCCACGAAAAGTTCGGCATCTCTTGTATGGAGGTCACCGACCAGGTGTTTGAAAGTGAGCAGTCCATTGTCTTCGACGAGGCAGAAAACCGGATGCACACCATCAAGGCTGTAATGGCGGCAACCTTGGCATAAGGTAGGGCGGGGGCCCGCCCCCGCCGCATACAGATTGTCTTACATCAAAACGGCGGGGGCGAGCCCCCGCCCTACAAAAAGCGTAAATTTTAGGAGGTGTTGCAAGCTGCAACACCTCCTTTGCTATTTACTTTGCGGGAGCAGATGTACCCAGAATGTCCTCAATATCGATACCGCTGGGGCCGATGATGATCACATCCTGCTTATCATCATAGATCGCCTTTGCTTCCCAGTACCAGTTAATAAACGCCTTGACACTGGAGAACTTGGCAGAAAACGCCTGCTGCTGATCCGCAGTCATAGCATTGTACTCCTCAAAGGTAGTCAGCGCCAATGCCTCATCCGCCGGGAGCCACTTTGTCTCCTCGCTCTCACCGCCGGTAGTCTCGGTAGTGCCGTTATCCGGCAGTGTTTCGCCGTTTTCATTGGGCTGTCCCAGCCGGTTTGCCACCACCAGGATCAGTGCCAGAACGACCACCAGAGCTGCGATCAAGATCCATTGATTCTTTTTCATCGATGGTACTTCCTTTCCTCTTACTCCAGGCAGCCGGTCTGCTGCAGCTTGGCAAGGAACGCATCCACGTCCGCCAGCGCCTCTTCCCGATCAACCTCATACTGTGCGGTGAGTGCATCTGCCAATGCCTCCCGGTCGCCGCCCTTTTCCAGTGCCTGCCAAAGCAGTGCGCCGGACTGGTTTAGCGTCAGCATACCGTTAAAATCCACACTGGTCTGTCCCAAAGGCATAACCACCCAGGTGTCCGCCACCTGGCGCAGTACAAATTCTTCTTTCAGTTTCATACCGTTTCCTCCTCAGCGCCGCGGCGCATGGTCTCATAACTCAACCGGACAGCGGCTTCCTCCGGTCTGTTCTCCAATTCATAGATGGGCACTTGCCGGACAATTTGATCCACCAGGCTCAGCATTCTGTCCAGATTCTCCACCAGCTTGAACCGGTACAGGGTCTGGGAAAACAGCATATGCATGGCTTCCTTAGCACTTAGCCGCCGGATGGCATTGTGGGGCGCTTGCTTCAAAAAGCAAATGCCTGCCAGAGGCACTTTCTTATTCTGGTTGATGCCGTCCTTACCGCACCAGGGCGTGCCGTAGGCATACCATTTCCCGTCGATACAGCGCAATGCAGGCTTATCATCGTTGAACACCTGGGCAGCTTCTCCAAAAGTCTTCTGCCACAGGCGGGTGTGGGTGGATTTTCCCATACCGCACTGACCGGAAAACAAATATGCCTTTCCGTCCATCTCCACAGCGGAGGAATGAAGCATCAATCCGCTGTGCTGCAGCAGGTACAGGTAAAAATAGACGCCGGACTCCATATAGATCGCATTGTCCTCCGAAAGACCGGGCCAATTTTCCAAAGTATATTTTTCCGCATCGATGGTAATATCCGCCTCGCCCGGGCCGGTATACAGATAGTCCCCGCAGCGCCGACCCATATCGCCGGTGTCCGGAACTTCCACAAGCAGATCTGCGATCTTACAAAGCATCTGACTTCCTCCTGCCAATTTATCTTTTCCATTGTATCATTTCCCCATAGTTTTGTCAACAAAAGGAGCTGTTCTATCCCGAACAGCTCCCTTTTTCTTTATAAAACTTTTTCGATTTCCCCGTATTCCGGGACGCTGGAGATGCCGCCGTGTTTGGTGGTGGACAGACCTGCCGCCGTACAGGCAAAGGCTGTGACCTCCCGCAGCTCGAATTCCGAAAGGGCATCCGGGGCTTTGCCCAATTGGAGTAATTTCCAGACGGCGCTGCCGCCAAAAATGTCTCCCGCACCGGTGGTATCCACCACCCGGATCCCGGACAGCCCGGGTACAAAGCCGGAATTTTCCCCGTTGGAGAAATAGCAGCCCTTTGCGCCGCAGGTGACGAACACCAGCTTGACGCCATAGGCGCGCAGAATATGCTCTGCGCCTGCTTCCGGGGTCAACCCGAACAGGAACTCCACTTCCTCGTCACTGATCTTGACCACATCTGCCTGGGCAAGTCCCCAGAGCATTTGCTCCTTCGCTTCCTCCAGGCTGTTCCACAGGGGCTTGCGCAGGTTGGGGTCATAGGTGATCAGCTTACCGGCATTTTTCGCATAGGCGACTGCCTTGTAGGTAGTACTCCGGGCAGGCTCGCCGGTTAAGGAAAGCGTGCCGAAATGGAACACCTTCGCCCCATCGATCAGGGACAGATCCAGCTCCTCGTAGGTCAGCTGGGTATCCGCACCGGGCTTTCTGGCAAAGGAAAACTCCCGGTCGCCGGTGGCATCCAGGGTCACAAACGCCAAAGTGGTAAACACCGTATCGTCTGCCACCAGACCGCAGGTATCGATCCCCGCCTGCTCCAGCGTGCCGGTGAGCAGCTTGCCGAAGGCATCCGTGCCCACCTTGCCAAGCAGCGCTGCCTTTGCGCCGTATTTCGCCAGCGCCGCCAGAAAATTGGCAGGTGCGCCGCCGGGATGGGCCGCCATTGTGGGGTAGCCATCTCCGTCTACGCTCTGGCAGGTGAAATCGATCAGCAGTTCACCCAATGCAACAACATCGATCATATTATCCGCCTCTCAAATCAAAGTTATCGTCCAAGTGGTCTCATAGGTTTTCCCCGCCGGCAAATGGATAAAATCACTCTTACAGGTGATCTCCTCCACCACATCCTGCCGGGCAGGCAGGGACGACCAGGGCTCGATACAAACATAGGGGGCATCCTTCTTAGGCATATGCCAAAAGCCCACATAGGGCATATCCGGATAGGCTACCCGGACACCTCTGCCGGATACCCGGGAGCGCATAGTGACCTCCCGCGCCATATTTTTCAAAATGATGGCGTCCTCATCGAACAGATCGTGACGCAGCCCAAGGCGCACATCCTCCTCCAGAGGATAGGGCATATCCTGCCCACTCACATACACAGTTGGCGTGAAGCCCACCCGGTCCGGGCGGCAGGGGGTGGAGAAGATCAGCTCGTAATCCGTAAAGACTTCATCGGAAAGCAGCGGCACACGGAAGCCCGGGTGACCGCCGACAGCAAAGGGCATTGTCTCCTCCCCGCGGTTGCTCACCTGATAGGTCACCGCCACCGCATTCCCCTCCAGGGCATAGGTGATCCGGAAAGAAAACCCAAAGGGGTACTGGGCACGGGTCTGCTCCGTACTGTTAAGCTCCAGCACCAGACGATCATCCGTATGCTCCACCGCAGAAAACTCCGAAGCGGACGCAAAGCCGTGGATGCCCATGGGATACACCGTCCCACGGTACTGATAGGTATTATCGGTCAGTCTGCCGATAAAAGGAAACAGGGTCGGGGCGCGTCTTGCCCAGTAAGCAGGGTCGCCCTGCCACAGGTACTCCACGCCGTCCGTCGCCCGCAGGCTCATCATCTGTGCGCCATAGGTATCCACCGTCAGCGCCAGCGCATCATTTTGAATCGTCAGCAGCATTTCTCATTGCCTCACTTGGCTGCGGGATACTCGTTGCACAGCAGCCGGTAAGGCGGCTCGTCTTCCTCGATCTCCGGGAAACGCCCCATAGGGGGATGGAAACGGTTGTCCGTATTATCATCGTTACACTGACTGACCTCACCCAGCAGCACCGCCCCCGTGCCCGGCTCTACGGAGAAATCGTGGTACAGGTACTGCTGCACGTGGATGCTCTCGCCGGGAGTCAGCCGGATCTGGGTGCCCGCAGGAACGGTATAGGTCCTGCCGTCGGTATGTACGGTGACATCGGACACATAGTCGATCTCCTCATCCGGCAGGCTGTTATACACCCGGATGAGTACATTGCCGCCGCCCCGGTTGATAATGTCCTCGGTCTTGAACCAATGGAAGTGATTGGGGGCGTACTGCCCCTCCTTCAGGTACAGCAGCTTCTCGGCGTATACCTTGGGGTACTTATCCTCCATGGCACGGTTACCGTTGCGGATGGTGATCAGGGAGAAGCCCATTTTGTCAAAATCACCCATACCGTAGTCCGTAATATCCCAGCCCAGCATACAGTCCCGGACCTCGTCATACTCGTGTCCAACAGACTGCCACTGCTCCGGTGTAAAATGACAGAAGGGCGGCAGGTAGCAGTGATGCTCCCGGCACATATCCTCCAGCTCGTGCAATGCCTTATTGATCTCAGAACGTTTCATAAAACCACCTCATTATCTGTCGGAAGCAGGACTCTGCGTCCGTGCTCTCTCGTTGCAGTATACCAGATAACAGGTATAAAAGTCAATTTTTTCTTTGCAAATTTTGCCTTTTGATACAAATCTGACGATCAAATGCTGGGTGGGGCAACCCCCGCCAAATCATACCGTGCAATCGTCTGCGGCGGGGGCAAGCCCCCGCCCTACAAGGATGGGTGGGAAGAGAGCGGATGCGCCCTGATCCGCCCCTTGCCCCCACCCTGCAGGAAACCCACACAACGGCAAAAAATCCCCCGCCTTCCGGGGAAGGCGT
>JAZOCJ010000039.1:0-23837 GCA_045596405.1 Faecousia sp.
TTCACCATCTCCGGCCGTGGTACTGTTGCTACCGGTCGTGTTGAGCGTGGCCAGATCAAGAAGAACGAGGCTGTCGAGATCGTCGGTCTGCGTGAGGACAAGCAGAACACTGTCGTTACCGACATCGAGATGTTCCACAAGCTGCTGGACTACGCAGAAGCAGGCGACAACATCGGTGCTCTGCTGCGTGGTGTTGACAAGAAGAACATCGAGCGCGGCCAGGTTCTGTGCAAGCCCGGTTCCATCAACCCCCTGACCAAGTTTGCCGGCCAGGTCTACGTCCTGTCCAAGGAAGAGGGCGGCCGTCATACTCCTTTCTTCAATAACTACCGTCCCCAGTTCTACTTCCGTACCACTGACGTTACCGGTATCATCAGCCTGCCCGAGGGCGTTGTGTTGTGCATGCCTGGTGACAACGTTGTTATGAACGTTGAGCTGATCACCCCCATCGCTATTGAGAAGGGTCTGCGTTTCGCTATCCGTGAGGGTGGCCGTACCGTTGGTTCCGGTGTTGTCACCGAGATCTACGAGTAATCCTTACTCTATAAGCTAATCAAACCCCCGATCTTCGGATCGGGGGTTTTTATATTGTTTTTCATTTTTCGTTATCAGATTGGAGAACATAAAATTGGACTTGAAAATTAACAGGTAATGTGATAATCTTGAAGTGTAGCTACAAAAGTGACTGTCGCGCAATATGTTTTTAGGTATAAGTGTGAAAGGAGCAGATACTATGCATTTTAATAAAAGGTTGTTTTCAATACTGCTAGCGGTAATGCTGCTAGTAACATTGCAATCTATACCGCTGCGTGCGTCCGCAATTGAGGTGCAGTCTAAGGCAATTATTTTAACGGAGTCGATTCCTAAGGAGGTTGTGGATTACGCGAAGGGTGAATTTGCTATGCATTTTCAAGTTGCGTGCAATCATTATGAAGAGTTCGATATGGATTCAGCTGATATTAACGATTATTCCTTGGAAGAACCATTTAAGCTTTATGATGAGGATGATTCATACGATGTGTATTATTTTCCTGTAGTATATTCGCATGAGATTGTTTTTGTATTAACGGTTACTAGTATAGCCGGAAAGTTGTGTTCAAGCTTTGGAGAAGGGTTTGCAAAGAACTTGAACTATTTATATACGTCTATTCCGGGTGAATTTATTGTAGTTCAGGATGATTCGAGGTTAGTTGCGTTAAGTAAGGATGTTTCTGTGACATTACAGCAAGGTGCAGTGAGCACGAATGATTCAATGCAACAAAAAGTAAAGCCTTGCTTTCAAAGTATTATTAGTAGTGGTGGTTTTAGTGTAACACAGGCGATTGATGGATTGGCAGTAACGAGCCAATCCAGATATATAGCAAGAATAGATCCCGGAGCACCGAGGGAATGGAATACACTTAATATTGCAATTGTTAACCAACCAAACAACTATTGGTGCTGGGCTGCTTGCTGTGCAATGATCATCAACTATAAAACCGGTACTTCGTTGACTGCACAGGATGTTGTTGTTCGCGTAAAGGGGTCTGCCGTGCTGGAAGGTGGGAATTGGTATGACATACAGGAAGCGTTTAATTCCTGGGATCTTTATGCTAACTTATATAATCCGATGAGTTACGCTTTGGTTAAAAATTTTATTGATGACAATGAGCCGATACTCATGTCAATGCGTAACGACGAATTAATAATGGGGCACACAATATTGCTAAAAGGTTATGAAAAATATAGTGATGGAAATTATTACATTGTAATTGATCCGTACTTGACTTCTCCAACTTCTATTCGGGCCGCCTCTACGCCGAGCGATGTGTATTATACATTGGCAGGAAGACCATATTATTGGGTATATGCGGTAACATCTTTTTGATTTTCCATACATCTGGGAGAGGTGAAATAAATGAAAAAGGTATTGAGAATCGGATTGGTTATCGCTGTTGTGGCGGCATTGTTTTCGGCAATATGGATATTTGCAGATGCTTATAATATGAAGGTTGACAAAGGCTATAAAAAGAGCAGTATTATTGGTGAAACGATCCTCTATGTGGGAACGGGAACAGAAATGAAGGAGTATGTTGTTAAGGACGGAGAAACCTTGACTGTCACCATCGATAGCAGCCTTTTGGAGATCGTGCTTCCTTATGAGGTTATGAACGAATACCACTGGCGGCCGGAATGGAATAATAACATAATGGTTTTATGCAGTGAACTGTTTGACGGCGTTGACAGACCGGCAGACTTGCTTGGAGGCTGCGGCTTAATGCAAAGGCTGACCATACAAATTTCGGGATCGGTAAAACCGCTTGTTTTGTATGCTTATGATTATTGGGGCAACCGTATGGAGATTCGTCTCAATATCGTAATGAAATAGAGCGAAAGCGCCTTGAGATGATGTGCAATCAGACATAAGTGGTGCGCTGTATAATAACACCACAATGGAAGCATAATTTGTAAAATTAAAAAACACCGCCGATTGGCGGTGTTTTTTGTTGCGACGCAGGTCTATAAGCCGGGTTCTGTCTTGACAGCCATCTATCTAGCCCTGCAATTGCTTGCAGGATCAAGCCGCCTCCTCGGGACGGTCGGGCAAACCTTACGTGTCCCTCCACGGCGTTGCTCCGGATAGAGTTTACAGCACCTTAATGTTCCCATAAGGCGAGTGCGCTCTTACCGCACTTTTTCACTATGACCGGAAAACCGGCTACATATCTCTGTTGCACTTGTCCTGGGGTCACCCCCGGCAGGCGTTACCTGTTATCCTTGCCCTGTGGAGCCCGGACTTTCCTCACCTGAGCGCTTTCGCAGCTCAGCCGCGGCTGTCCGACCTGGTTGCTGGAATATTGTACTCTATGTTGGCTGACTTGTCAAATATCTTGCAAAATGTTTTATTTGTGTATATACTATTGGTAGGGCGGAGGCTTGCCTCCGCCGTTTTGCAGGAATTGAGGGATGACTATGCAGTCGGCATTTGATAAATATTTTACCTCCTTGCGGGACAAGCAAATTGTCGTGCTCGGTCTGGGCGTGAGTAACCGCCCCTTGGTGCGTCTGCTTCTGGAGTATGGCTGCACTGTTACCGGCTGCGACAGGACACCCAGAGAGAAACTGGACGAGGAAGTTCTTGCACTGGAAGCCCAGGGCTGTGTACTGAAGGTGGGCGATACATATCTGGACGGTTTGACCGGAGATGTTGTATTCCGCACGCCCGGAATGCATCCCGGCAATCCGGCACTGGAGGCGTTGCGTCAGCAGGGGGCGCAGATCACCAGTGAGATGGATGTGTTTTTTGCATTGTGTCCCTGCAGGATTTTGGCAGTCACCGGCTCTGACGGAAAAACAACAACCACTACACTGATCTCCGAAATGCTGAAAGCTGCCGGGAAAACAGTCTGGCTGGGCGGTAATATCGGAACACCGCTGCTGCCCCTGTGCCGGCAGATGACAGAGTCTGACTTTGCGGTGGTGGAGCTTAGCTCCTTCCAGCTGATGGATATGACCCACAGTCCCCATATTGCGGTGGTGACCAATTTAGCCCCCAACCATCTGGATGTGCATAAGGATATGGCTGAGTATGTGGAAGCGAAGAAGACGATCTTCCGTTTTCAGAGCGCCTGTGGTCGCCTGATCTTGAATGCAGATAATGCTATAACCGATACTTTTACCGGAAACGGCACTACCCGTAAATTCTCCCGCAGGATAGCTGCGGATGCCTGTGTAAAGGACGGCGTGATTTACCGGGACGATCAAGCAGTTTTGGATATCCGGGATATTTTGATCCCCGGTGTGCATAACATTGAAAACTATATGGCAGCGATTTTGGCGGTAGAAGGTCTGGTAGACGATGAGAGCATCCGCCGTGTGGCAAGCACATTTGGCGGCGTGGAACACCGAATCGAGCTGGTGCGTATTAAAAACGGTGTAAAATTCTATAATGATTCCATCGCGTCCTCACCTAGTCGGACCATTGCGGGACTGCGCAGCTTTTCCGAGCAGGTGATCCTGATTGCCGGAGGGTATGATAAGCATATTCCCTATGATGTGCTGGGACCGGAGATCTGCAAGCACGTAAAAAAACTGTACCTGAACGGTGCGACGGCGGAGCAGATCCGCATTGCTGTGGAAAATGCTCCGGGATACACACCCGGACACCCGGAGATGGTAGCCTGCGGTGATTTCACAACTGCAGTCAAGAGGGCAGCGGCGGAAGCATCCGAAGGGGATGTGGTGCTGATGAGCCCGGCAAGTGCGGCTTTTGACCAATTCAAGAACTTTATGGAGCGTGGCAACTACTATAAAAAGCTGATTATGGAGTTGTAAACCGATGAAGATAACCCAAATTACCAAGAAAATACGCAATATTTTACCCCTGCGGTATTGTGGGGCAGTGATCGTGGCGGCGGGTACAGCCTCCCGGATGGGCGGTATTGATAAGGTGATGGCACCCATCGGGGGAGAGCCTATGATCCGGCGGACAGTTCGTGCCTTTCAGGAATGCGATGCCATCCGTGAGATCGTTGTGGTCACCCGGCAGGATCTTCTGATACCTGTGATGGACCTGTGTGCCCCTTATGAGAAGGTGAGAGCTGTTGTGGTAGGCGGTGCGGACCGGGTAGAATCTGTGCAGGCAGGACTGAGTGTGCTGTCCGATCGGGTGCGGCTGGTTGCTGTACAGGACGGGGCAAGACCGCTGATCTCCTGGCAGGTGATCGACCGCACAGTGCGTGCAGCCAATACCTATGGCGCAGCAGCACCGGCGGTTCCGGTCAAGGACACCATCAAGGTAGTGAAAGGCGGCGTTGTGACTGCAACGCCGGAACGCAGTACGCTGCAGGCAGTTCAGACACCCCAGGTATTTGATGTGGATCTGTTGCGTGGTGCGCTGAGGAAAGCCGTTAAGGATGGCGCCCAGATCACAGATGACTGCTCCGCTGTGGAGCGGTTGCGTATGTCGGTGAAGATCGTTGAGGGAGACGAGTGTAATATTAAGATCACCACCCCTATGGATCTGAAAATTGCGGAGATGCTGTTGGAGGAAATGCAATGAGAATCGGACACGGATATGATGTGCACAGATTGGTGGAAGGACGCGATTTGATCCTTGGCGGCGTAACGATCCCCTATGCCCTTGGTTTGGACGGACATTCCGATGCGGATGTGCTGCTTCACGCGGTGTCGGATGCACTGCTGGGTGCGGCAGGTCTTGGGGATATCGGAAGACATTTCCCGGATACAGACCCCGCCTATAAGGGTGCAGATTCTCTGCGCCTATTGCAGATCGTAGGGCAGAAGATCCGGGATGCAGGCTACCGGGTCGGCAATGTCGATGTAACAATGATCGCTCAAAGACCGAAATTAAAAGACTACATCCCCCAGATGCAGGAGAATATTGCCCGCGTTCTGGGTGTTGAGAACACACGGATAAATGTCAAAGCTACTACGGAAGAGCATCTTGGCTTTACCGGCGACGGCAGCGGAATGTCTTGTCACGCGGTATGCCTTCTGGAAGAAATATGAAAAAACCACCTTCCCGCCACATAGGGGCAAGAATTTTCTTTCTTGCTTACTGCATCTGTATGCTGTGGCTGCTGTTCGGACAGCGGGTCGTACTCGGTCTGTATGATGCGTATTTGGAGCGGCTGAGAACAAATATTAATTTGACCCCGCTGAAAACCCTGCGGCTGTATCTGCGACTGACCGAAAGCGCCAATGGGTATTATGTCAGACACGCCTACATCAATTTGATCGGGAATGTAGTGATGTTTATTCCGCTGGGCGTTTTTCCACCGTGGATCTGGCGAAAAATGCGCTCCTTTTTTAAGACTGCATTTGTGGCGACAGCGGTGATCGTGACCGTAGAAGTGCTACAGTATGTAACGCTTTTGGGCAGCTGCGATGTGGATGATCTGCTCCTGAACCTTTCCGGTGTGATCATTGGATACAGCTTGTGGAAACTGATTGAAAAAATGCGAAAATAGGCGCATCCGGCGCACAAATTTTCCCTCCCGGGCATAGGTTAGCCCGGGAGGTTTTTGCGTATGAAATATTGTTTGATCACCTTTCGCTCCGTGACCCCCGCCCAAAAAGGCGAGGGGATTTTACGGCGTGCTGGGTTTGAGTGCAGCCTGCAGCGCACCCCGCGGTGGATGGAGGAGCAGGGCTGCGGATATAGTTTGCGTGTACGAAATTCGGATGCCGTGCGTTGCGTGGAACAGCTGAGAGACAATGCCATATCCTTCCGGAAGGTGTATCTCCGTCGGGAGAACGGCACTGTGGAGGAGTTGCAGATATGATCTACCTTGACAATGGAGCGACATCCTTTCGCAAGCCGGCAGGCGTGAGCGATGCTGTGCGCAGAGCTATGGACACCTGCGCCAATCCCGGTCGGGGAGGGTATCCGGCGGCGATGGAGGCGACGCGTACCGTGTTTCGGTGCAGACAGCGGGCTTCCGAACTGTTTGACTGTCAGCCGGAGCAAGTGGTTTTCACCTCTAATTGCACCCACGGATTGAATATTGCCATCCGATCCCTTGTAAAGCCGGGGGGCAAGGTGGCAATTTCCGGCTTTGAGCACAACGCGGTCACCCGCCCGCTGCGCGCATTGGGAGCGGATCTGCAGATCGGAGGGCGCAAGCTGTTTGACTGGGCGGATACCTTGGAGCATTTTGAGGATGCATTGCGAAAGGGCGTTTGCGCAGCGGTGTTTACCCATACCTCCAATGTGTTCGGATATATCCTGCCGGTGCAGCAGATGGCAGATCTGTGCAGACACTACGGTGTCCCATTTATTATTGACGCAGCCCAGTCTGGGGGCGTGTTGCCGGTGCATTTGGAAGAGACGGGTGCGGATTTTATTGCCATGCCGGGGCATAAGGGACTGCTGGGACCTCAGGGTACAGGACTGCTTTTGTGCAGGCAGATTCCCAAGCCGTTACTTTACGGCGGAACAGGCAGCGCATCCCGCCGGCAGGAGATGCCGGATTTCCTGCCCGACAGAGCAGAAGCCGGGACACTGAATGTGCCGGGGATCGCCGGTCTGGAAGCGGGGCTTTCCTATCTGCACCGGGAGGGGATCGATAAGATCCACTGCCGGGAGCATAGAGAGATGCTGCGTTGCGTAAAGGGGCTGAAAAATATGGGAATTCGGGTGTTTTCGGGAGAAAACCAAAGCGGAACGGTATCATTTATTTCAGAATCAGACTGCGAGGAGTTGGCGCAGAGCTTAGGTGAGCGGGGGATCGCCGTGCGTGCAGGACTGCACTGCGCACCTTTGGCACACGAAAGCGCAGGTACTTTAGAGTCTGGAACAGTCCGGGTCAGCTTTGGCTACGATGCCGCTCCCGGACAGACAAATTGCTTTTTACAAGCACTCTCTTACACCCTCAGATAAGGTAAAATTTTTGTGAATAACTATTGCCATTATGGCTTCTATCCGCTATAATAAGAAAGATAATAGGGTAGTTATGCGAATCTTGCAAAATGTGCTTTGATTTCTACAGAAGGGTAAGGGATCACATATGAATGCTGTGCAATCGTTTTTCCAGCAATTAACGGGTCAGCTGCTTGGTATGCAGTGGTCAGATCTGTTGGATATTGTTGTTGTTGCGTTTTTAATATATCGGTTTTTGCCGCTGCTGCGCTCTACGGGAACTGCCCGGATCGCAAAGGTCGTGGCAGTGGTGGTTGTGATTGCATGGCTCACGGATGCGCTGGAAATGCACGCAATGAATTTCCTTGCCAGCCAACTGCTTACCGTCGGTTTGATCGCCATCGTCGTTCTGTTCCAGCCGGAGCTGCGCCGTATGATCGATCATATCGGCAGTATGAAACTTAAGGGCTTGTTCAGCACCGAGAAAACCACGCAGGATATGTCGGCGGTGGTTGTGCAGACCGTGCGTGCCTGTGAGAGTATGAGCCGGGAACGGGTAGGTGCGCTGATCGTGTTTGCTCGTGATAACCGTTTGGAGGAATACTTCAAGACCGGTACGATGATCGATGCTCAGGTCTCTGAGCAGCTGCTCCGAAATATATTCTTCCCCAAGGCCTCTCTGCACGACGGTGCGGTGATTATCCGGGACGGCAGAGTTACGGCAGCAGGCTGTGTTTTACCTCTGTCTGAGAGTGAGCGTATTCACGCAGACCTTGGTACCCGGCACCGTGCCGGCGTAGGTATGAGTGAGGTTTCGGATGCGGTGGTGGTGATCGTGTCGGAGGAGACCGGCGCGATCTCTGTGGCGGTGGGCGGTATGCTCAAGCGCCATCTGGCACCCCAGACATTGGAGCGCCTTCTGCGGAACGAACTTTGCCCCGAGGAGACAGAGCACGATGAGAATCTGGTGCTGAAGCTTCGGCAGAGACTGCAGAAAAAGGAAAAGGGAGGCGACAGGGATGAAAAATAAACTGGTTATGGGTGCGTTGTCCCTGGCGGTTGCCTTTGGACTTTGGCTGTATGTGGTTACTGTGGTCAGTCCGGAAGCGGAAGATACTTACTATAATGTTCCTGTAGTCATCCGAAACGAAAGTTATCTGGAAGACCGTGGACTGATGATCACAGAGAATAAAAATGCTACAGTGACCCTGCGGCTGAAAGGCAACCGCACTGACCTGCGGAAGCTGAGCGGCGGGAATCTGGCAGTGGTTGCGGACGTTTCCAATATTCTGACTGTGGGCGAACACGCCTTGAATTTCCAGGTGTCTTTGCCCGGTGATGTGCCGGATAATGCGGTTGAGGTACAGAACCGCAACCCTGATAAGGTCACCATTTCTGTGGAGAACAGGGTCAGCAAGCCTGTCCCTGTGGTTGTGGAATATGATAGCAACCTGCTGGGCGAGGGCTATATTGCGGATAAGGAGCCGGTTTTAAGCCACAGTGTGATCAATATTTCCGGTCCTGCGTCTGTGGTAACCAAGATCACACAGGCAAAGATCGTACTGGATCTGAAAGACCGGGTAGAATCTATCAAGGAAGCATTCGTTTATACACTCTGCGATGAAAACGGCACCCCTGTCAATGCGGAACTGGTTACGACCAATGCAGAATCCGTTGATGTAGACCTGCGCATCCAGCGCACAAAAGAAGTTTCTTTAGATGTCACCGTTCTCAACGGTGGCGGCGCAACGCGGGAAGATCTGAAGATCACCATTGAGCCGGAGAAGATCTGGGTATCCGGTAGTGATAAGCTCATCGAGCAGCTGGGAGATGTTGTGTCCATCGGACAGATCGACCTGAGCAAGCCTCTGGCTGGACAGATTCTGGAATTCCCCCTTGGTCTTGGCGAGGGAATCACTGTGGAATCTCCCAACACTGTAGCCAAGGTGACAGTGGAGTTTTTGCAGATGAGTGAGACCACACTGACCGTTTCTAATGTTGGTGTTATTAATATACCGGATGGTCTGAGGGCAGAGCTGATCACCCAGTCGCTGGCAGTTACGGTCCGCGGACCGAAGGCGCTGATCAATGTGCTGAAGCCGGAGGACATTGTGGTCACTTTGGATGCTGCCAATGCGCAGATCGACACACCGGCATCTGTGGAAGCAAGCATTACGGTGAACGGTCAGCCGCCGGTTGTGGTGCTGGGTAGTTACCAGGTCAAAATGGTGCTTAGGGCACACGGAAAATAGGGATGAGGAACAATGGAACAACTGGTGCGCGTACAGAAGATCAATGAGGATGGCACGGCACTTGTGATGCATATCCGCCAAAGTGCGTGTTCCGGGGATTGCCATAAATGCTCCGGTTGCGGCGCAGTGCAGCAGAAGATGCTCTTGAGCGCCCATAATCCCATCGGGGCAAAACCGGGGGATATGGTAAGGGTGCGTGCAGCTTCCGGTCCGGTGCTGGCGGCAGCAGCGATGCTGTATATGCTGCCTGTGGTTCTGTTTTTTGGTGGCTACTTACTGGGGCATCTGCTCTGGGCTCGCGGTGCGCTTGCGGGACTTGTTGGTTTTGCGGCAGGTATCGCTGGTGCAGCGGTTTATGACCGCTGTGTTGCGAGAAAACAAAAGACGGTCTATACCATCACCGGTCTGGTGCATCCGACGGATGAAACAAATGAAATTCCTGAATAAAGGGGTTAATGATCTTGATTAAAAGTATGACGGGCTACGGCCGCGCCGTAGAAATGGTCAATGGCAGAGAGTTTACGGTGGAGATCCGCTCTGTGAACAACCGGTACCTGGATTGCTCTGTCCGCCTGCCGCGGATGTTGTCCTTTGCTGAGGACGCGGTAAAGCAGGCAGTCAAGGCTTCTGTGTCCAGAGGCAAGGTGGATGTGTTCATTTCCGTTCGCAGTGAGGGCGGCGAGGAAGCCCAGATCAGTCTGAATATGACTGTACTGGAAGGATACCTGACGGCAATGCGTCGGATGGTCACCGAGTACGGCGTTTCGGATGACATCAGCGTCTCTGCACTTTCCCGGCTGCCGGAGGTACTTACGGTAGAAAAACCCCAGGTCGACGAGGATCAGCTTTTAACAGACCTGATGCAAACCGTGCAGAAGGCACTTGCCGGTTATGACGCTATGCGCTGCACAGAGGGTGAAGCACTGGATCGGGATCTGCGTGGTCGCGGAGTTACCATTCTGGAGCTGGTATCCCAGGTGGAAGATGGCAATGCCCAGACAGTGATCGATTACCGCGCCCGGCTGGAGGCAAAGCTGCGGGAGGTCTTGGAGAAGACATCCATCGACGAAAGCCGTATTTTGACAGAGGCCGCCATCTTTGCGGACAAGGTCGCTGTGGATGAAGAGACTGTGCGCCTGCGCAGCCACCTGCAGCAGATGAATACGATGCTCGATAGCGGCGGCGCCATCGGCAGAAAGCTGGACTTTTTGCTGCAGGAGATGAATCGGGAGGCAAACACCATCGGCTCCAAATGCACGGATGTGCGTTTGGCCAGAATCGTGGTGGACATCAAGGCTGAACTGGAAAAGATCCGGGAGCAGACTCAGAACATCGAATAAGGGGACGTTATGAAGCTTATCAATATCGGTTTTGGAAGTATGCTCGCAGCGTCCCGTGTACTGGCGATCATGGACCCGGATTCCGCACCTATTAAGCGCGTGATGCAGGAAGCGAAAGACCGTGGTATGCTGATCGATGCATCTTACGGGCGGAAAACAAAAGCGGTGATCCTGATGGATACGGATCACGTGATCCTCTCTGCGCTGACACCGGAGAGCATTCACACCCGGTGGAATGACAAGGAGCAGGAGGCAGAGGCGTAATGAGCAAAGGAAAACTGTTTGTGATCTCCGGTGCATCCGGAGTGGGGAAGAGCACCGTCCTGTCCAAGGTGATGGCGGCGCGGGATGACCTGTTATTTTCCGTTTCTGCTACTACACGCGCACCCCGACCGGGGGAAACAGAGGCAGTTAGCTACTATTTTGTATCAAAGGCGCAGTTTCAGGATATGATCGCTCAAGGAGAGTTTCTGGAATATGACGCCCATATGGACAACTATTACGGCACACCCATAGGACAGCTGGAGGAAAAGCTGACCCGGGGCAACGTAGTGTTGGATATTGAGCCCAATGGCGCATTTGCCGTGCGCAACGCTCGTCCGGATGCCGTACTTATCTTCATAGCACCCCCCTCGGTAGGGGAACTGGAGCGCCGACTGCGCGCCCGGGGCGACACATCAGAGGAGCAGATGAAGCTGCGCCTGGATCGCGTCGCTTGGGAAATGGAGCAAGGCAAGCAATACAATTATTTTGTGATCAACGACCGGGTAGATACCTGTGTTGATGAAATACTGCGAATCATCGCCCATGAGGCGGACTAAAATTGGAGGAAATAGAATATGCTTTACCCACCTGTAGCAGACCTACTGAAGAATGTAGACAGCCGATACCTGCTGGTCAATGTGGTGGCACAGCGTGCCAGACAGATTGCCGAGGAGGCAGAAGAGTATCAGGAAGAACTGACAGAGAAGCCTGTCACCATCGCCATCCGGGAAGTTGCTGACGGCAAGCTTTCCGCAACCTTAAAGGAAGAATATATGAACTAAAAAGGAGGGGGCTGTATGATCGCGAAAATTGCTGTAGCAGCGGCAAATTTTGCTATTGACAAGCCCTACTCTTACTTTATCCCCCGGGAAATGACACTGCTGCCCGGTATGCGGGTGCTTGTCCCCTTTGGAAGGGGAAACCGCCGGACAGAGGGAATCGTCCTTTCCGTTGAGGAGGGCTTGCAGACCGGGTTGAAGTCCGTGGAGCAATCTCTGGATGAAGCGCCCGTTCTGTCGGATCATATGCTGCGCCTGGCTGCATTTTTGCGGGAACGGTATTTTTGCACGTTCTATGATGCCGCCCGGACGATGCTCCCGGCAGGTCTGTGGTTTCAGACCAAGGAAACCTATGAACTGACCAGCCAGCGTAGCTGGCAGGAAAAACTGCCCCGAAAGCCGGAAGCCGTTGCAATTCTGAAATTTTTGGAGGACTGCGGCGGACAGGCTGACGGTACAGCCCTGCGGGGTCTGATTCCGGAGGAAGCGGCATTTGAAAATGCAGTTGCCTATCTTCTCCGAAAGAAGTGGATCACGGCACAGACCGATTTTCTGCGCAGAAGCAATGATAAAACGGAGCAAATCGCCACCCTTTCCGCGCCTGCGGAGGAGGCAATGGCGTATGCAGCCAGCCGTCCGAAATCCGCGGCAATGCAGCGCTCTGTGCTGGAGCTGCTGTGTTCCGTGGGCAGTGCCGCGGTCAAGGAGATCTGCTATTTCACCGGTGCAAAGCCGGCCACATTGAAGCGATTGGAAGCGCTGGGATATGTGGAGCTATCCAGCAGGCCCGTCCTGCGATGCCGTTCTATCCAACCGGCAGAGCAAGCCGGACCGCTGATCCTCAATGAGGAACAGCAGGCGGCCTTTGACGGTCTGACCGGGCAAATGACATCGGATACACCCGGCGGAGCACTGCTGTATGGCGTGACCGGCTCCGGCAAGACTTCCGTGTATATCCGGCTGATCCGTTTTTGTATGGAGCGGGATCGGCAGGCATTGCTGCTTGTGCCGGAGATCGCACTGACACCCCAGCTTTTGAGCTTGCTGGCAGCCCATTTCGGTGACCGTGTTGCTGTGCTTCACAGCAGCCTGCCCGCAGGGGAACGGTACGATCAGTGGAAACGCATTCGTGCCGGCGAAGCCAAGGTGATCGTTGGTACGCGGTCTGCGGTGTTTGCCCCTTGCCCTGATTTGGGACTTATTATTCTGGATGAGGAGCAGGAGCATTCCTATAAATCAGAAAATACCCCCCGGTATTCCGCCAAAGAGGTGGCGCTGTGGCGGGGTGTGAAAGAGAAAGCACTTGTGCTGTTTGGATCAGCTACACCGTCTGTGGAGACCATGTATCAGGCGCAGCAGGGTGCGATATGCCTGTATACCCTACGGGAGCGCTATAACGGCAGACCCTTGCCGGATGTAGAGATCGTGGATATGCGGGAAGAATTAAAGCAGGGCAATGACGGGATTTTAAGTGAATCCATGCAATTTGCCATCGGACAGACCCGGCAGGCGGGAAAGCAGTCCATATTGTTCTTAAACCGCCGGGGTAACAGTCGGGCTTTGGTGTGTATTGATTGCCGGGAAGCACCGGAGTGTCCCCGTTGCAATGCAAGGCTCACCTATCACAGTGCAAATGAGCGGCTGATGTGCCATTATTGCGGATTCTCCCAGCCTGTTCCCAACCGCTGTCCCCGTTGTTCCGGTGCGATGAAGCGTGTTGGCACAGGAACACAAAAGGTGCAGCAGGAGCTGATCATTCTGTTCCCCGATATGGAGATTGACCGGATGGATGCGGATACCGTTACCGCCGCCAATACTCATGAGAAAATACTGGAACATTTTCAGTCGGAGCGCGTCCCGGTGCTGGTTGGCACCCAGATGGTCGCCAAGGGACTGAATCTTCCGGATGTGACCCTGGTGGGTGTTTTGGATGCGGATCTGGGGCTCTACACCGATAGCTTCCGGGCGGCAGAAACTACCTTCAATATGCTGACCCAGGTGGTAGGCAGAGCCGGACGCGGGGACACCCCGGGACGGGCTGTGATCCAGACAATGGTGCCGGACCATCGTGTTATCACGCTGGCAGCCCAACAGGATTATGACAGATTTTATGATCTTGAGATCGGACTGCGCAGGATGCTGAACGCACCACCCTTTGGAGATATTGCGGTGATCACAATTACAGGTCAGAATGAGACGGAAGTTCTCCGGGGTGCAGCGAAGCTGCGGGACAGCCTGCGTGCCTGCCTTGGGCAGAAGGAGTATCAGGATACTTCTTGTACGGTCTTAGGACCTGCGCCGTGCCCTGTGCCGAAGATCAACTATAACTACCGGTATCGGCTTACCGTCCGGTGCAAAATGACACGGCAGCTGCGGGCGCTGATCGCCCATTTGCTTCGCCAGTTCTCCATAGATAAGGAGAATCGGGGCATATCTGCCTTTGTGGACATAAACGGATTTGATTAGAGAGAGGAAATAATATGGGACTTCGTAAGATTTTAACGGATGCCGAGTCTGCGCTCCATAAGGTGTGCAAGCCGGTAACCGCATTTGACGCACGTTTGCACAAGCTGCTCGACGATATGCGGGAGACCCTTTTGGACTCCGGCGGTGTGGGACTTGCAGCCCCCCAGGTAGGCATCCTGCGCCGTGTGGTTTTGGTGGATACAGGGGAGGGGATCCTGGAATTGATCAACCCCACATTGCTGGAGACAGATGGGGAACAGATCGGTCCGGAAGGCTGCCTCAGTGTCCCCGGAAAGTACGGTCTTGTGAAGCGCCCCTACTATGCCAAGGTGCGTGCACAGGACAGAGACGGCAACTGGTATGAAGCAGAGGGAGAGGAACTGATCGCCCGGTGTTTCTGCCACGAGCTGGATCATTTGGATGGCATTATTTACACAGAAGTTATGGAGCGCTTCCTGACAGAAGAGGAATTGGAAGCAGAAGACTAATCACGCGGAGGAACAAGTATGCGGGTTGTATTTATGGGTACGCCGGAGATCGCGGCGGTATGCCTGGAGAAAATTATTGCAGACGGATTTGAGGTCGTGGGTGTGTATACACAGCCGGACAGACCGAGAAACCGGGGCATGAAGCTGACATTTTCTCCTGTCAAAGAGGTGGCACTTGCCCATAATTTGCCCGTATTTCAGCCCGAGAATTTTCGGGACGAGGAGACAGTGGCACAGCTTCGCAGCCTGTCACCGGATGTGGTGGCGGTGGTAGCTTACGGGCAGATTCTGCCCCAAACTGTGCTGGACATTCCGCCTAGGGGCTGTATCAATATCCACGCAAGCCTGCTGCCGAAGTACCGCGGCTCTGCGCCCTATCAGTGGGCGGTGCTGGATGGGCAGCAGGAGACCGGCGTGACAGCCATGTACCTGTGCCGGGAAATGGATGCAGGCGATATGATCGATTCTGCCAGCACACCCATCGGTGCGGACGAGACAGCGGGTGAGCTGTTGGACCGGCTGACAGTGCTGGGCGCAGATCTTCTGAGCCGGACACTGAAAAGAATGACCGAGGGCACAGTGGCTGCGACCCCGCAGGACAGCAGCCTTGTGACCTATGCGCCTATGCTGAACAAGGAGATGTGTCCCATCGACTGGACGAAAACTGCACAACAGGTTCACGATCACGTCCGCGGACTGAATCCCTGGCCCATTGCCACAGCGCAGCTGGGCGGAAAGCGGTTTAAGATCTATACCACTGCCATTATGGCAGGGGATACGGATAAGGCCCCCGGCACAGTTCTGGGTCTGACCAAGACCGGACTGCAGATCGCCTGCGGTGAGGGGATCGTGGAGATCCGCGTCCTGCAGGCGGAGGGTGGCAAGCGTATGGGCGCACCGGATTATTTCCGGGGGCATCCTCTGGAGTGCTGAGTATGGGAGCAAGAGAAACGGCGCTGAATGCACTCATCGCCTGCCGCAGGCAAAAGGCTTGGTCCAATGGCGTTCTGAAAGAGTATATTGCCCATGACCGGCTGGACCGCAGAGAGGCAGCCCTGTCGGCGCGGCTTTGCTACGGCGTGCTGCAAAACCGTGGTAAGCTGGATTTTTACCTGAAACAGCTTTTGACCGGGCGGGTGAAAGACCTGCACCCGGCGGTGCACGATATTCTCCACCTTGGACTGTACCAGATTTTTGAAATGGATAAGATCCCGGATTCCGCAGCGGTGAACGAGTCTGTGGATCTGGCGAAAAAATATTGTCGCAAACAGCGGGGGGCTTCGGGTCTTGTCAATGCGGTGCTGCGCAATGCGGTGCGCAGCCGGGAAACCCTGAAGCAGCCCACAGCCTTAGCGGACCGCTACAGCCATCCCCAGGTATTGATCGATCTTTTGGAGAAATCTGTGGGAAAGCAGCGCCTGGAGCCTATGCTGAAAGCGAATAATTCCATTGCACCTACAGTGATCCAGGTCAATACCCTGCACACTACACAAGAGCAGCTTTGTGCCGCTTTAGAGGCAGAGAACATAACCGTCCAGCCCCACAGCTGGATGCCGGACTGTCTGGTGCTTTCCGGTGTCGGCAATCTGGAGCAGCTGGAGTCCTTTCAAAAGGGACACTTTTATGTGCAGGATGCAGCGGCAAAGCTCAGCGTCCTGTGCGCCCAGATCCCTGCAAATGCCCAGGTGCTGGATTGCTGCGCCGCACCTGGCGGCAAGAGCTACGCAGCATCCATCGCTATGGAGGGCAGCGGTCAGATCCGCTCCTGCGATATCCACCCCCACAAGATCGGCTTGATTCAAAGCGGTGCAGAGCGGTTGGGGATCGACAACATACAGGCATGTCTGCAGGATGCGTCTGTTGACCGCCCGGAGTGGCACGGTCAGATGGATGTGGTCATTGCAGATGTGCCTTGCTCCGGTTATGGTATCATCCGGAAGAAGCCGGATATTCGCTATAAAGACCCCGCGACTATGAAAGACCTGCCGCTGCTGCAGAAACAAATTCTGGAGCAGCAGGCGAACTATGTAAAACCCGGTGGCGTGCTGCTGTACTCTACCTGCACCCTTGTGCGGGAAGAGAACGAGGGTGTGGTAGAAGCCTTTTTGCAGGTACATCCGGAGTTTACCACAGAGCCGCTGACCTTGCCCGGGGTGTTCCCGGAAAACAGCACCGGAATGCTGCTGCTGGTACCCGGTGAATATGACACAGACGGCTTCTTTATCTGCCGTCTGCGGAGGAAACAATGACAGAGCATATAAAATCCAAAACCTTACCGGAGCTGGCCGATGTTCTTCGGGCGCTTGGCCAGCCCGGGTTTCGTGCCAAGCAGGTCTATACCTGGCTGCACAAGGGGGTCAGGAGTTATGAGGAGATGACCAATATCCCCTCGGATCTGCGCGCAGTGTTGGCGCAGAACTACCCCATCTGCGCCCCTGAGGTGGTACGCAAACAGGAGTCCCAAAAGGACGGTACAATCAAATATTTGTGGCGACTTTCGGACGGCAACTGTGTGGAGACGGTGCTGATGCGGTATCACTACGGCAACACGGTCTGTATTTCCACAGAGGTAGGTTGCCGGATGGGCTGCGCATTCTGCGCGTCCACATTGGGCGGACTGGTAAGAAAGCTTGAGCCACACGAAATGCTGGATCAGGTGCTGTTCACCCAGGTGGATTCGGGACTCCCCATATCTCATATCGTGCTGATGGGAATTGGTGAGCCACTGGATAATTTTGACAATGTGATGCGGTTTCTGGAACTGGTAAACAGCCCAGAGGGAATGCAGATCTCGATGCGCCATATCAGCCTGTCCACCTGCGGCATTGTGCCGATGATCGACGCACTGGCGGATAAGAAGCTGCAGCTGACTTTGTCAGTTTCTCTGCACGCGCCTACGGATGAGATCCGCAATACCATTATGCCGGTGAATAAGGCATACCCCACAGAGGAGCTTCTGGGGGCTTGCCGGAGATATTACGAGAAAACAGGTCGCCGGATTTCTTTTGAGTATGCAATGATTCGGGGCGTGAACGATACAGAAGAGGCGGCAAAGCTGCTGCTGAAGCGGCTGAAGGGAATGCCTGCCCATATGAATCTGATCCCGCTAAACTATGTCGAGGAAAGTCCGCTGAAGCCCAGCACCCGCCAGGCGGTGCAGCGGTTTCAGCAGCTGCTTACCGACGGAGGCATTCCTGCCACTGTGCGGCGCACCTTAGGCAGTGACATCGATGCTTCCTGCGGACAGCTTCGGAGAAAATATACAAAGGAAACTGAGGAAAAATCCTGATCCTACAGATAAAGGAGTGATGCGATATGCAGTATTGGGGCATTACGGACCCCGGATGTGTCCGGGCGCAAAATCAGGATGCGTATCAAATTGAAGTCTTGGATAAAAGCACACTTCTGTGCGTGGTATGCGACGGAATGGGCGGCGCAAAATCCGGCAATGTAGCCAGTACCCTTGCTGTGGATGTTTTTGTGCAGGAGGTCAAGCGCTGCTGGGTACCGGATATGGACCCGGACAGACTGGACCAAATGCTCAGCGGTGCGGTGAAGCTGGCAAACTTTACGGTATACGATCAGGCACAGCAGTTCGAAGAGTTTACGGGTATGGGTACCACCCTTGTGGCAGCCTTTATCCATAAGAAGCAAGCGACCATCGTCAATGTAGGCGACAGCCGTGCATACAGCATTGACCCTGACGGCATCCGACTGCTTACCACCGACCATTCTCTGGTGCAGATGATGGTAGCCAGAGGAGAATTGCAGCCCGAGCAGGCGAAGAATTACCCCGGAAAGAACCTTATCACCCGTGCCATCGGCACAGAAACCGTGGTCAATTGCGATATCTTCCACAAGACCGTGGAGGAGGGAAGCTGCCTGCTGCTGTGCAGTGACGGACTTACCAATATGATGGACGATCAAGAGCTTCTGTTTGAGGTCGTTCACGGGGCGAACCGGCAGAGCAGCTGTGAACGCCTGCTGAACATAGCGAAGAACCGCGGTGCACCGGATAATGTTACCTGTGTTCTCATTCAAATATGAGTCCGGCTGCGAAAGGAGTTTCATAATATGGATAAATACATTGGACGGCTGCTGGACAACCGGTACGAGATCCTTGAGGTCCTCGGCACCGGTGGTATGGCCGTTGTATATAAGGCGCGCTGCCACCGTTTGAATCGGTTGGTAGCCATTAAGATCCTGAAGGATGATTATCTGGAGGATGAGGAGTTCCGCCGCCGTTTCCACTCGGAAAGCCAGGCAGTCGCGATGCTGAGCCATCCCAATATCGTATCGGTGTACGATGTTTCCGTGTCCCAGGAGGCGGATTACATCGTTATGGAGCTGATCGACGGGATCACCCTGAAGCAGTATATGGAAAAGAAGGGTGTCCTGAATTGGAAAGAGACTCTGCACTTTGCCATCCAGATCGCTAAGGCGCTGGAGCACGCCCACAGCCGTGGGATCGTGCACCGGGACATCAAACCCCATAATGTGATGGTGCTGAAGAATGGGTCTGTTAAGGTTACCGACTTTGGTATCGCCCGGATGATGTCCAAGGGGAATACCCTGACTAAGGAAGCTCTGGGCTCTGTGCATTACATTTCCCCGGAGCAGGCAAAAGGCGGACGGGTAGACAGCCGCTCGGATATCTACTCTCTGGGTGTGGTCATGTATGAGATGATGAGCGGCAGACCTCCCTATGACGGAGAGTCTCCCGTGGCAGTCGCCATCCAGCATATCAACGGCGGCGCGGCGATGCCTTCCACGCTGAATCCCAATATCCCCGGCGGACTGGAACAGATCATTATGAGGGCGATGGCACACGCTATTGCAGACCGTTATCCCTCCGCAACGGCAATGCTGGCGGATATGGATGAATTCCGAAAAGACCCCGCCATCCTGTTTGACTACAATACGCCGCCTACTGACGAGGTGACAAAGCTGCCCAAGCAGCAGCCTTTGGTATTGCAGCCTACACCCCCCAAGAGCACCGCAGAGCGTGTGGTGGACCGGGCAGAGGGGCAGAAGCGTACCGCAGGTGCGGTAGCCGCTCCCCGGCGCAGAAGCGCAGACAATGGAAAATCCAAAAACCGCAGCAATACCCCCAACCGCCGTAAGGCAGACCCGGAGCAGAACCGCAGCCGGGTGGCGACCATCGCAATCGTCTCCTGTTCCCTGGTAATGGTGGTTGCCATTGTGATCTTTATGGTGGTGCTGTTCAATGGTGGATTGTTTGCGGGCAATGACCTTGTAAAAGTACCTCAGCTTGAGGGAAAAGTCTATGATACCCTCCCGGACTATGCCAATTTCCAGATCGTCCTGAAAGAAGAAGTGTATCACGATACCGTTCCCGCCGGACAGATCATTTCCCACGAGCCGGAGGCGGGTACGATGGTTGGCAAGGGCAATAAGATCTATGTGACCGTCAGCCTGGGCAAGGAAGCCAAGCCTGTCCTTATGCCGGATGTTGTGAATCAGCAGAAGGAACAGGTGGAATTGATCTTGAGGAATATGAGCCTGAAGCTGGATGTTTCCGTGGAGGAAGTTGCGGATGCCAATGTTCCCAAGGGATATATCGTTCGTACCGAGCCGGCTAAGAACGTGACGCTGAAAGAGGGAGATAAGATTACCCTGTATGTCAGCAGCGGGCCGGATATTAAGGTCTCTCCTATGCCCAATGTGATCGGCTATGCTCAGGCAAATGCCCTGAAGTCTCTGCAAAATCAGGGACTGCAGCTGGACATTCAGATCGAAGAGGTCTTTAGTGACACCGTGCAGACCGGCGATGTGATCCGCACAGAGCCTGTCAAGGGTGAGGAGCTGAAGACCGGACAGACCGTGACCTTGTACGTCAGCAAAGGACCCGAGATGGTGCTGATGCCGGATGTGGTAGGACTGGATATTGGAAGTGCCCATACCATTCTCAAATCCGAGGGTTTGGTGTATAAGAAAGTTCCCGTATACAGCGATGCAGAAAAAGATACAGTGGTTAGCCAGTCTGCGGAAAAATATGTAGAGATCCCCAAGAATACAGAAATTGTTTTGGAAGTATCTATGGGACCGGCGCCCGCCATCAAGAGCAAGACCATCTCCATTGATCTGCCTCAGGATAAGCAGGAGGCGTATGAACTGCGCATTGTGGATGAAGACGGCTCGGAGGTTTACCGGGTGGAGATCCAGCCGGAAGAGGGCGTCTCTACACATACTGTAGAGCTGTCCGGAAGCGGCGTGCAGAAGTTTAAGATCTACATTGCGGATGCTACAACACCCATCGTTAAAGAGGTTGATTTCAGAAAGTGATGACGAAAACAACAGGACGGATCATCTGTTCTTTAAGCGGCTTTTATGATGTGCAAACGGCGGAGGCTGTGGTCACCTGCCGGGGTAGAGGCTCTCTGCGCAGATCCGGAGAAAGCCCGCTGACCGGCGATCTGGTAGAGATCTCTGTAGAGCACGGCAAGGGAATGGTCGAGAAGATCCTTCCTAGAAAGAACCGGTTTGTCAGACCCGCGGTAGCCAATGTGGATGCGTTGGTGGTCTTTGCCGCCAATGTGAATCCTGTGACAGAGCCGTTTCTCATCGACCGGGTGGCCGCCATCGCCGGCGACCAGGAGGTGGAGGTCTACCTTTGCGTGAACAAATGCGACCTTGATCCCGCTGTGGATCTGGTGCGTATTTACCGCAATGCCGGTTTCTGGGTCATCCAGGCCAGTGCCGAGACCGGAGAAGGTGTGGAGGAATTGAGAAACTTGCTAAAGGGTAAGCTGACAGCTTTCACCGGCAACACCGGCGTTGGCAAGAGCAGTATGCTCAATGCCCTTTCTCCCGGCTTGTCCCTTGCCACCGGAGAGGTGTCGGAAAAGCTGGGCAGAGGTCGTCATACCACCCGTCACGTAGAACTCTACCGACTGGAGGAGGATACCTATGTGGCTGATACCCCGGGCTTTTCCTCTTTTGATACCGAGCAGATGGACATCATTCTGAAAGAGAATCTGCAGTATGCATTCCCGGATTTTGGGGAATATATCGGTGCCTGCCAGTTCCACGATTGCTCCCATCGGGCAGAGCCGGGCTGTGCAGTCCGCGCTGCCGCAGAGAGCGGGAAAATCGAGGCGTCCCGATATGACAGCTATCTGCGTCTGTACGAGAAAGCAGAGCAGATCAAATTATGGGAGATCAAATAAGGAGTTCCGTTATGCGCACAACCAATGATAATTTTCGCCGGAGGATACTCTGGATCACCCGCACAGGTGTGCTGATCGCATTGCTTGTCACCTTGCAGTGGGCAACCGCCGGGACACAGGCATTTGCCGGACAGTATATTACCGGCTCTTGTGTAAATTGCGTACTGTCCGTTGCCGCCTTGCTGGGCGGATTGTGGAGCGGTATTGTTGTGGCGATCCTTTCTCCGTTTTGTGCCTTTCTGTTGGGAATCGGTCCGGCACTGTTGCAGATCGTTCCCTGTATTGCACTGGGAAATGTGGCACTGGTGCTTGTCCTGTATTTTATGCTTGGCACAAAAACCTACCCTGTGTGGCGTCAGGCTGTGGGGCTTGGCGTGGCAGCAACCGTGAAATTTGTCACATTGTATGTGGCGGTGGTCAAGGTGTTCATTCCTCTTATGGGGACAGCCCTGGCGCAAAAGCAGGTGGCGGTATTCACGGCTATGTTTTCCTGGCCGCAGCTGGTCACGGCGCTGATCGGTGGAACAGTTGCACTGCTGATTTTGCCTGTTTTGAGAAAAGCAATAAAACGGATATAATCATAACTACTGGATATACTGACCGCATCTTAAAAAGGCCCCCTCTGACGAGGGGGCTGGCTGCCCGTTAGGGCAGACTGGGGGAGAGATTTTCCTATTTCTCTCCCTCCGTTACATCCGTTTGCGGTGCCCGGCAGAAACTTCGCCTGTCGACGCAGGCTCGTTTCCTGCCGACCGCGGCACTTGCTTATGCCCTGCTGTATCTGCCACAGGCAGCGCAGGGCAACGCAGCCCTCATCAGAGGGAGGCTTTTTGAGACGTTGTACATCCTGACTTTTTATTAATGACAACGCCGGAGGAGATCCTCCGGCGTTTGCCGTTTTTTATCCGTTACCGGTGGTTGTGTAGCATCCGCAATCGCCGGGCTCGGGGTCGCCTTGACGGTCACAGCCCTTGGGCGCAAATTGGGCGGCGGGGAAGGGGATCCGGGAGAACATCTCGCAGGGATCTTCCGCGCAGCAGCCGGGGGAATCGCAGCATTCCTTGGTGGGGATGCTGTAGTCCAGAACAGGAACGACAAGCTGGGCATCCCGCTCCAGACGGATGATGGAGAACTGCCCCAAAGTGACGAACAGACGGCGGCTCTCACCGGACAGTACAAGCTCGTCGTCGAACAGCTTGCAGATCGCCGATGGGATCTGTACCACTGAGGTCTCTTTGCAGCTGCAGTCGCAGATCTCCCGCACCTTGGAGCTGAGCACCATAGGATCCAGTACTTCCACTACGGCGGTGGGCAGATTGGCACTGACCCGGGTCAGTCCGTCCGGCTCTCCCAGACGGGTTGCGCTGGTGTAAATGTGGGCGCGGCTTTCTTCACCGCACAGCACGGCTCGCTTGGAGAATACTGCCAGACCGTAAAGCGCGGCGGGACGGCTGCAGCCGATCACCGCATCTGCAAAAATGCGGTAGTAGAAGGTCACATCGATACAGTAGTGATTTCGGTCGAAGGAAACAGGCTCTACATCAATATAGGTGTACAGCAGCTCGGCGCTGCGTACACGGGCATTGGCGGAGCTGTCCAGCAACTGCTGGGAACCGGTGGTAAGATAGACACGCAGATCCTCGATACAGTCTTTATCCCGGCAGGAATCCGTTATCTTCCGTGTGTGGATGGACA
>JAZOCJ010000040.1:0-2058 GCA_045596405.1 Faecousia sp.
GCATTTTCCTGGTATGGGAATATCCATCGCTTCTCACCGTTTCTTACACTGTCCCACATAGCCAGTGTTCTTTGTATCGAAGATCCCCGTGTTCCATAATCTCTGACACTTCTGCGCAGCAAGCGCAGATAGGATGTGGGGATGCGGTTATGGTCGTCCAGATTCAGCGGCAGCAAAGGACTGACATACATCCGGAACACCAGCTCCTTAGGAAGCATCTCCGGCAACAGAACAGGGTTCAATGCGTGCAATCCTTCCACAATGACCACAGAATCCGCATCCAGCTGCAGATAGTGTTCTGGCCATTCCCTCCGCCCGGTCATAAAGTTAAAGCACGGGGTCTGCACTGTCTCGCCGGAAAGCAATCTTTGCAGATGCTCACCAAATAACTGTGTATCAATGGTATTGATATGCTCCAGATCCAGCTTTCCGTCCGGACCAACAGGACATTTATCCCGGTCTATGTAGTAATCGTCCAGCCTCATCAGAATCGGTTTCTTGCCGTGGACTCGCAGCTGTGTGGCAAGACGGTTGGCAGATGTGGTCTTTCCAGATGAGCTGGGACCGGCAAGCATGACCGCCTTGCATCCCCGGTCGCATATCATATCCGCAATCTGAGCATAGCGCTTTTCGTGAAGTGCTTCATTGACCCGGATCAGTTCCCGCAGTTTGCCGGATAGGGTCATTTCATTCAGATCCGCAACTGTTTTGCATTGCATCAGCTGTCCCCAGCGTTCTCCTTCTGCGCAAACAGAAAAGAAGTTGGGCATGGACTCATACTGGCCAAGCTTGTCTGCATCAAGATCATCCGGGAATACAAACAGGAAGCCGCCGTCAATGGGGATGATGTCCCATACTTGCAGATACCCGGTAGAAGGTGCCAATTCGCCGTAATAATAGTCCGTAAAGTCACCGTAGGAATACAGATCAAAATGCGGTGCGTCTCGCCATTGCAAAAGTCTTGTCTGATCCGCCCGTCCCTGGACTTCAAACAGCTTCAACGCATCCTCTTTGGATATTCTTTTGCGGATCAGAGGAATATCCTGCGCAACGATCCGCTGAATTTGCTTTTTCAGTTTCTCTGCGGAGAAATCCGGCTCGTTATCGACATGGATATATAAAGCAGGTCCCAAGGTGCAATCCATAGATGCCTTCGCATTGGGCCAGAGCTGTGACAGCGCCAGGAAGATCACAAACTGAGCCGTGCGCGTATAAAGTTCTCTGCCTGCCGGGTCGCCAATTTTGAGCAAATGAACGACCCCGTTGGATGCCGCCATAGCCGCACGAATAGAAGGCCTGTCTGTGGAATTGTCTGCCTTTCGAACCGGGATGTAATTCAAATTAAACACTTCTCCTGCAATCTTTGCAGCCAAGGGTCTCTCGGACAGCTTCTCTCCGCCCATACCTAATCTATGGATAATTTGGAGCAGTGATTCACCACGCAAAGGAATGCACGCAATCCCATCAATCTTTAATTCCATTTATATGTTTCCCTCCCTTTCCTGTAGCTGTCAGGGTTTATACTTTACTGGGTATCCCATTCTTTTCTGCCAGATGGGCAATCACGCCACGGCGTGTCAGGATTCCGCAAAGCGTGTTTCTGCTGTCCACGATGGGAACAAAGTTTTGGTTTAAGGCTGCGCTGACGACCTCGCTCTCGTCTGCATCAATACTGATGGGTGGGCAGAAATCCCGCCGAACAAGCTCTCTGACTCTGTGGTTTTCCATATCCATTTTATTCAGTGAGCCGGTATCGAGTACGTGGCGAAGAAAGTCGCCCTCACTGACAGTTCCAATATAGTGTTGCTCCGCATCCAGAACGGGAAGGGCGGTATAGCCGTTTCGCGTCATAACCTCCCAGCCCTGGCGAACCGTCTGTTTTTCGTTGAGAAAAACCGTGCAGGCTCTTGGAATCATAATCTTTGCGATGTTCATAAGCATTCACTCCTTGTAGCTCTATTTTACCATAGCTATCGGTCCAGAATGGGGATAAAATGTAAATTCTTAGCACAAAACGCAGGCACCATTACAAAAGGCTGCCTGCGTCTTGTTATTATT
>JAZOCJ010000041.1:0-16480 GCA_045596405.1 Faecousia sp.
TCTTCCGTTAGGCTCGGATATCCTTTCTGGACTGCGATGGATACGATCCCCCGAACAAGCTGCAAAAATTGCTCTGAATTGATTTCAGGAACACGGCTTCCCGCTCGATATCTGCTCAAAACAGCAGCAGATAATCCGGAAGCATCTGCCAGATCTTTTGCTGTGCATCCCAACTTAGAGATATATTCATTTAACTGTTCGCTAAAAGTCACGATTTGTACCTCCTTGAGGTTATTTAAAATCACCCAAATTCTTTCAAAATCAAAATTATTCCTTTTTGCGTTTTTTTCTCACCACGATAGTGCCAACGATCACAACGGCAATTACACTCGTCAAAACAGCAAATAACACTATCCAAGGACGGAGAGGTTTTTCGTTCTCGCCAGTGCCTCCCACATCATCTGTTGATTCACTGTCTCCGGTGACGACCGAAATATCCGTGTCTAACTCTTTTGCCGATGTAAAGAAGGTGGAAAAGGACGAGGTGTAAAACGATATGTTCTCAATCGTGCCATCTTCATACGTACCATATTCAGCCTTGCCCAACAACTCAATGATGCCGTCTTCGGCAATATGATAGACGTAAAGATCCGTGCCTCCGTCAAGAAGACCTTTCTCAACACTAACGGTGACATGCACAGGAAAACCGATTTCCTGATGTCCTTCAAAATATAATGGGAAAAGTCGTCCTTCCGGCAGAGATTCATACCCGTTTTGACTTGCAAGAGAATTTAACAATTCATCGGTTTTGGAATCAGATCTGCCCGGCTCGGCAGATGCAACGATTGTACGCACATTGGTCAAGATTTGTGCCAACTCTTCCTCCGGCAGTCCTGCATAATACTTCTGTTCTTCATCGGTCATTTTGCCCATTTCCACACGAACGGAGGAGGTGATGGTTCTATCAGGCTCATTAGAGAGCGGAATATCAAAATCGGAATTGCGGTTTTCCGGCAAAAGCGTCATATCAGCCGGAGGAAAGTCCGTTCCGGGCTGATTATTTTCAGATTGATCCGGTGGATTGTCATTCTGCTGCGGTGGCTTGGTCTCAGACGATCCCGGATCGGACGTTGCAGGCGGCTGCGTTGTATTTTCCGGAGAAGTTGACGCGGTTTCGTTACCGTTACTGCCGTTTTCGCCGCCGGAGTAACCGCCACCGTAGATGGCATATGAGCCGTTGAGGTAATAGATGCCATCCCCGGCACGAGGCACATTGGAAACGCCGTCGTTAGGTGTGCCTTCTCTCCCGTCACCCTCATAGCCCGTTCCTTTGCAAATTGGACATTGACCGTCGTGATTTCTTGCATATATGCACCATTCGTTGTTGTGCCAAACCACTCTTTCTCCGGTGCAATCCGGGCATTGGTTGTAGTACTGCCCTTGTGTACAGGGGCCCGATCCCGGACCGCCCTGACACTGGCCGGTGCCGTTACAATTATCACAATCAATTGTGTCATCGCCCAGACGCTTGCCGGTGCCTTGACATAATCTGCATTTGCCTGTGCCGTTGCAATCGCCACACATTTCTATTGTTTGTCCTGTGCTGTTGCATCTGCCGCAGGGGAGTTTCCCGTCTTTGCAATCCACGGCATCACAGGTGTATATTCCGTCACCGCCACAGTAATGGCACTGGTGAAGAATCTTTGCCTCGACGGGGAAAGCCGTAAATGCCACAATGAGAGTGAGACTGATAACAAGTGAAATCAGTGAAATTGGTTTCTTCAAGTAAATACCTCCTTATTAGATCTCCTTATGTTAAGATTATAACACATTCATCTGATTTTTTCACCGTTTTCCAGAGTTGTCAATGACATTTGTGGAAAGTATATTGTGTTTATTTAGCGTATTTCTTAAAATGAAACTATATCATTATTCATCCAGCAAACTTTGTTGGTCTTTTATAATGACAAAAGCAACACCACCATAACTGTAAAGCTGCGGCGTATCATCATTCCTGATTTTATTCCGGATAGGTTAATATCCCATAGACGCACTAAAAACATTATTATAAGAACATTATAGCATAAAATTATGACTTTTTCTACACTTTTCTAAAACATTATAACGGAAGAAAGCAAAAACTTCCTGCCATTCAGTTTCTATTACACAAGCTGTTTGTTGACAGAATATCAGACTTTTTTGAGTGTTGCGCAAAAATTATCATAGAGAAGGGAGTACAAACAAAAAAGGACAGACTCTGCGAAAATAATCGCAAAATCTGCCCCTAAAAGCCCAGGCATTTAGTTCAAGTCCTCCCCAAAGGTCGTTTTGGAGAAATGATATCTTTTGAATTCCACCTTGAAAAATGGCACGAAAAAGCCAGGAACCGATGGGCATTCTGGGTTTTTCGAACCGATATCTTTTTCGGTTCGCAATGTTGGTTGCGGAGGCAGGACTCGAACCTACGTCCTGTTGCGGTGCCCGGTGTGCGCCTTGCCGGCGGGGCGGCTGGGTTGCCCCCCGGCCGCTGCCCCCCGCTCGGGTCGCCCCTCCCGCCCCCGGCGCCGCTCCCCTCGCTCCCCTCCGGGAACCCGGAGGTCGTTTTGAAACTTGCTTCAGAACCCAAAAAGACAGCCACCCGAATGGGTGACTGTCTTTTTTGGTTGCGGAGGCAGGACTCGAACCTACGACCTCCGGGTTATGAGCCCGACGAGCTTCCAACTGCTCTACTCCGCGATATGGGGTGCACTCTTAAGTGCCTGAGTATTGTACCACGGGGCGGTGTGTTTGTCAAGCCCCATTTTGCCGACAGTTCCCGGCAGGATCTGACAGCGATGCAGTCGGAGGGCGGATACTATCCGCCCCTACGATATGGGTCTTGGATTTCCTGTAGGGGCGGCAACCTGCCGCCCGTTACCACAAATGAGCAGCACAGGGGACGGGGAAACCGTCTTCGCGTCCTTGCTCAATATCACGGACGACCGATGGTCGCCCCTACAGAATTGCTTCTTGTTTTCCGGCTGCAATTATGGTATACTGTGGAAAAGGGGTGAGCGGATGTTCGGAATTTTACAAAAATTACTGGCAGACAGGACGGACGGCGTTCCGTTTCAGTGCTTTGACCTTTCCCATATCTGTTTTATTATTTTCTTTGTGGCGGCTGCGGTACTGCTGTGCCTGTATCTAAAGGATAAAAGCGTGAAAACCCGCAGGAAAGTTACCAATACCGTCATCAGCATCGCCTTTGGGCTGTATGTGGCGGAGCTTTTTCTGATGCCCTTTGCTTACGGGGTGATCAACATTGACAAGCTGCCGTTCCACGTTTGCACCGCTATGTGCGTCATGTGCTTTTGGAGCAGGCACAATGTCCATTTGAGAAAATTCCGGCTGCAGTTTGCCATGCTGGGCTTCCTGTCCAACCTGACATATCTGGTGTACCCTGCGGGTATGATGTGGCTGAACATCCATCCTATGTCCTACCGCGTGGTGCAGACCCTGATTTTCCACGGCGTGATGATGGTCTACGGACTGCTTGTGCTGGTATATGAAAGCAAGGAATTTGCGTGGAAAAGGATCTATAAGGATCTGATCGTTGTGGTATCCATGACCGCGTGGGCGCGGTTGGGTAACGCCCTGTATAACAGCGGTGAGAAACTGTACAACTGGTTTTTTGTGGTGCAGGATCCCTTCGGATTGTTTCCTGAAAACATCGCACCCTACATTATGCCCTTTCTCAATATCCTGCTGTTTTTTGGGGTAGAGCTTGCGGTTTATGGAATCATTTCCAAGGCGCTGCAAATGCGCAGCCAACCGGCAACTGTATGAAAACAAAAAAGACCACCCGATGGGGTGGTCTTTTTCCTTGACTTGCGGAGCAAATCCTGACCGGGACAGGGAATCGAGTCCCATTATTGTTTTCCTACCAATTTCACCTCACAGATAATTTCCCAAACGGCAGTGTTGCCTTTGTACTTGCCGTTTGTTTCGGCTACTGTTACAGTGGTTTTTCCTGAACCGCCATCGCAGGTCGCAACGGAAAGCGTGCCGGTGCCTATATCATCGATCTTATCATTCTCCCGAACCTCAATACCGATTGGTTGAAAGGTAAATATCTCCAAAGATTGGGTTATTGTATATCCGCTTTTTATGACCTGACCATTGTGGGTGTATGTAAATGACCAGTCATTCCCCACAAAATTATTGGAGATTTTCTTTTCTCTGAATGTCAGTTGATATATGCCGTATGAATAATTCTCCTTGGGGATTGTGGGAGTCTGCTTGTGGATGGAACAGGCAGACAGTAACAGTGCGAGCAGACAGACAATGCAAACGGTTCGTTTCATAATCCCACCTCATTAAAAAAGCACACCCCGAAGGGTGTGCCGAAAAAGTGCTACATCCTCGTTTGTTGCCACACAAACCATCACCGCTACTCGCATAGGGAGATAAGGAGAGCACCTTTTACTAAGGTAGTCTCCCCCTAAATGAGTAACGATTATTCGGTTTGTGTGGCAAAATCATTTTATCATAACATTTTTCAAAAGTAAAGGTCATAAAAAAGGCCACCCGATTGGGTGGTCTTTTTTATGTAATTTTAGACCCAGCCGCGGGCTTTGACTGCGTTGACGACCCGGTTGATGGCCACCACATAGGCGGCATCGCGCATATACAGGTTTTTCTCCTGTGCCAGCTCGTAGACGTTCTGGAAGGCGTGGGTCATAGCATTTTCCAGCTTCTGCAGAACTTCTTCCTTTGTCCAGAAGTAGTTCATATTGCCCTGGACCTGCTCGAAGTAGCTGCAGGTCACGCCGCCGGCGTTGCACAGGAAGTCGGGGATGAGCATAATGCCTGCATCCCGGATCAGCTGGTCGCAGTCGGGGGTGGTAGGACCGTTGGCGGCCTCGCACAGGATCTTGACCTGCTTGGAGATGTTGGGGAACACCGCGGGGGTGATCTGATTTTCCAGAGCGGCGGGGATCAGGATATCCACATCCTGGCTCAGCCATGCGTCGCCGGGGAGGACTTCGTAGCCCAGAGCGATGGCCTTTTCCTTGTCGATGCTGCCGAAGGAATCCTTGATCTCGGCCAGGGCGGCGGGGTCACAGCCCTCCGCTTTGCGGAAGGTGTAGGCCACCTTGTCCGCTGCGTTCCAGCAGGAAACGGCGACAAGCTTGCCGCCCAGCTGGGTGTACATCCGGGCAGCGTACTCGGCAACATTACCGAAGCCCTGAATGCTGGCGGTGGTCTTGGTGATGTCGATGTTCATATTCTTCAGGCACTCCCGCAGGCAGTAGACCACGCCGAAGCCGGTGGCCTCAGTACGACCCAGAGAGCCGCCCAGACCAACGGGCTTGCCGGTGATCATACCGGGGAAGCGCTGACCGGTGACGGATTCGTATTCATCCAGCATCCACATCATATGCTGACCGTTGGTCATCACATCGGGGGCGGGCACATCGATGTTGTGACCCACCTGGCTGTGCAGACGGCGGATATAGCCCCGGCACAGACGCTCCTGCTCGCCCTTGGACATAGTGCGGGGATCGCAGATCACGCCGCCCTTGGCGCCGCCCAGAGGGATGTCCACAGCCGCACACTTCCAGGTCATCCACATAGACAGGGCACGGACAGTGTCCGCGGTTTCGTGGGGATGGAAACGGATGCCGCCCTTTCCGGGACCTCTGGCATCGTTGTGGAGCATACGGAATGCCTTAAAGATCTTGGTGGAGCCATCGTCCATCTTCACAGGGACGGTGAAATGGATCTCCTGCCGGGGCTGACGGAGCAGCTCTCTGGTAGCCTGATCCAGCTCCAGCATCTCCGCCACCCGGTCGAATTGGGTCTGGGCATTTTCAAAAGGATTGTAGGTTTGATTTGCCATAAAGTCATCTCCCGATCGTTGTCGACATATGTCGTTTTATAAAACCCAAGATATACCAAATCTCCTACATTGTCAATAAAAAATGTATGGCGTTTTCCTAAAATTTTCGGGCATAGCCGCAGCGGCGGCAAAGGTCTTCCACAGCCTTGCGCCGGCGGAAGCCCTGGACGATGGCGGTTGCCCGGGGAGAGGCTAAAATATCCGAAAGCTCCTCCCGGAAAACATTTCCAAGAGCGATCGTACCGTCGCTGTCCAGACAGCAGGGGACCACCGTTCCGTCGCAGAGGATCCCGAAGTGATCCTTCAGCCCGTGGCAGAAGACGCAGTCTCCGCCCTCGGGGGCATTTTGATCCGGCCAGGCGAAGCGGTCACCCCACTCCAGAAACAGCCCGTCCCGGATGCGATACCCTCTGGTGTTCTCCATCCACTGTCCGGGGAGACTTTCTTTTAAGGTTTCCAGAGCAGTGTCGTTTCTGCCATCGTCACAGCCGTTGTTCCAGAGTCGGAGGGAGATCAGGATGCCTAAGCCGTTTGCCTTCTCTGCGAAGGCGGCTACCTGCTGAAGATAGCGTCTGTGGGCATCTGCCTGCCCCTGCTCAAAGCTGTGCAGGGAGATGTTGACCTTGTGCAGCCCCTCTGTAAGAAGCGTATCGCCACAGCGCTCCAGCAGGGTGCCGTTGGTGGTGAGCATAGGACGAAAGCCTGCCCCATGAGCCATTTGCAGGAAACGGGGGAGCAGGGGATGGACAAGGGGCTCACCCATCAGGTGATGGTATAGGTATTGGGTCTTGCCTGCCAGCTGTTCCAGCACCCGGGCGTATTCGCTTTCCGTCATCTGCCGGGGCGCTCGGGTGTGCCCGTGGCAAAAGGAGCAATGCAGATTGCAGATGTTGGTGATCTCTACATAGACCCGGGAATACATGGCGTTACCTCCTGTTACTGATGGAAGACGATGACTTCTTCCAAGCTTCGTTTGGGTACTAAGAAATTACCCACTGCATCCTGGGTATAACGAAGGGTGTCTTCCATAGGCACTACACGGCTTTCCTGTGCGCCGTAGCCCACGGCGATCACCAGCTCCGGGTGCAGTGACTCCGGAAGCTCCAGCAAAGCGGAAAGCGCAGGTGCGCTGAAATTGGCGATGGGGCAGGTAGAAAGTCCTTTTTCCGTTGCTGCCAGCATCACCATCGTGGAGGCGGCACCCACATCATAGTCGCAGCCGCGGCGAACGGCGGTGTCCCGCAGCAGGACGATGTATGCGGTGGGGCGTTGGTTTTCTGCGATTGGATAATCGGGCAGATACATCGCCCAGCGCAGCTGGGCAAACACAGCATCGGCAAGCTCCGGGGCGGTGACAAGCCCGAAACGGATGGGCTGGTGATTGCCGCCGGAGGGGTACAGCCGGGACACTTCGACGATCTCCCGCAATAGGTCGGCGGGGACAGGCTTCGGGTGGAATTTTCGAATAGAACGGCGCAGGCGCATAGCATCCAGAGTGTTCATAAAAGCCCCCTAAGGTCGTTTTTTATTACAATACTACCCGGCACATTTTCTGTCAATAGACAGATGAGGGAGGATGCATAAAATGACATTGTATTCTGATAGTATAGATATACAAAAACTGCCGCCCGGGGAAATCGGGCGGCGGTTCTTGGTGACCTGTCCTGCAAAATCCTGTTGCAATAGAAGCACTGTTTGCCCCGGCAAAAAAGGACAAAAACAAGGAGGAAATTTTATCCATCCCCAAATGTGTATTTGTTTGAATATATATACAATTGCACAAAATTCGATAAAAAATGCTTTACTTTTTGTGTAAATCGTGGTAAACTATTCCCGGATATAGGTAGCCAATGGCTGCCATATGAAAATATTTTAGGAGGAAAAAATGATGAAAAAGTTTCTCGCAATGCTTCTGGCACTGACCCTGATACTGTCTCTGACTGCCTGCGCAGGCGCAGGTGAGGACGAACTGAAGGTTTCCGTCTTCTGGTATGACGAGGCTGACGTGTACCTCAGCTCCGTTCGTGCTGAGCTGAACGCCGAGCTGGACAAGGCTGGTATCAAGTATGACAACCAGTATGCCGGTAAGGACGCAGCAAAGCAGCTGGAGCAGATCCGCACCGCTATCGCCGGCGGCTCTAACCTGCTGGTGGTGAACGTTGTTACCTCCGGTGACCCCAACGTGGCACAGTCCATCGTGGACGCAGCCGGTAAGATCCCTGTCATCTTCTTCAACCGCGCCATCGGCACTGACGGCTCTGACGTCACTATGCTGAACAAGAACAGCACTGCCTGCTTCATCGGCACCGACGCTCCCGAGGCCGGACATATGCAGGGTAAGATGATCGGCGATTATGTTCTGGCCAACTACGACAAGCTGGACCTGAACAAGGACGGCAAGATCTCCTACGCCATGTTCAAGGGCGAGGAAGGCAACGCTGAGGCTATTTTCCGTACCCAGTTCGGCGTGGAAGATGCTGACAAGATCCTGACTGCTGCCGGCAAGCCCGCTCTGGTCTACTTCGACACCAACGCCTCTCAGAAGTGGCAGACCGACCTGGAAGGCGCATGGTCCGCAAAGGCCGCTAAGGACTATATGGACACCAACCTGGTTACTTACAATGCAGCCAACAACAATATGATCGAGCTGGTCATCTGCAACAACGACGGTATGGCTGAGGGCGCAGTTGCTTCCCTGAAGCAGGCCGGCTACAACCAGGAAGGCAAGCACGTTGTTCCCGTCTTTGGTGTTGACGCAACCGACGCTGCAAAGACCCTGATCAAGGAAGGCTCTATGATCGGTACTGTCAAGCAGGACGCCAACGGTATGGCCGTTGCGATCTGCCAGACTGTCAGCGCCATCTCCGGCGGCAAGACCCCTGTGGAGGCTCTGGCTTCTCTGACCGACGAGCGTTTGAGCGTTGCTTCCGACTGCAGCTCCAAGCTGTACGTTGCTTACGCACCCTACACCGGCGAGTAATTTCGGAAAGTTTATCATCGGGCAGCTGCCGCCTACGGCGGCAGCTGCCTCTTCCCGCGAAGGGACGCGATAATTATCGGTGAGTGTCGGAGGCCCGGCATTGACCGATAAGTATTGCCAAGGAGGTATAGAATATGCAACAGGATGTTTTGCTGCAGATGACGGACATCAGCAAAACTTTCCCGGGCGTCAAAGCCCTGGACAAGGTTTCCCTGACAGTCCACCGGGGAACGGTCCACGCCCTGATGGGCGAGAACGGTGCCGGTAAATCCACCTTGATGAAGTGCCTGTTCGGTATGTATGTCAAGGATGGCGGTCATATCTACTTAGAGGGGAAAGAGATCAATTTCAAAAACAGCCGGGAAGCCCTGGACAATGGCGTAGCCATGGTGCACCAGGAGCTGAACCAGGCGCTCAAGCGCAGCGTGATGGACAATATCTGGCTGGGTCGTTATCCCACCATAGCCGGTGTGGTGAACGAGAAGAAGATGTACCGGGATACTATGGCGGTATTCGATGAACTGGGCATCCGGGTCGACCCCCATCGCATTATGAGCACTATGCCGGTGTCTCAGCGGCAGATGGTGGAGATCGCCAAGGCAGTCTCCTACAATTCCAAGGTCATCGTGTTCGACGAGCCTACCTCGTCTCTGACCGAGGAGGAAGTGGAGCACCTGTTTAAGATCATCAATATGCTCCGAGACCGGGGCGTGGGTATTATCTACATCTCCCACAAGATGGCGGAGATCAAGCGCATCTCCGACTACATCACCGTGATGCGTGACGGTCAGTGGGTCGCCACCGAGCGGGCAGAGGACCTGGAGATGGCAGACATCATCCGCCTGATGGTGGGCCGTGAGCTGACCAACCAGTTCCCGCCCAAGACCAACAAGCCCGGGGATGTGTACCTGAAGGTGGAGAACATCACGGGTATGTATAACCAGCTGAAGGATGTGTCCTTTGCGGCACGCAGAGGCGAGATCCTGGGTCTGGCAGGTCTGGACTCCTCCGGCCGTACGGAGACCCTGGAGAGCATTTTCGGTGTCCGTACCCGGAAAAGCGGCACTATCACCCTGGACGGCAAGCCCTGCCGCAACCGCAATGCCGGGGAATCCATTAAAAACGGCTTCGCCCTGCTGACGGAAGAGCGCCGGGCAACGGGCATCTTCGGGGTGCTGAGCATCAAGGACAATACGGTCATCTCCAGCCTGAAGCGGCATAAGCGTTTGGGTCTGTACTTAAGCGAAAAGTCTCAGCGGGCGGATACCCAGTATTATATCGACGCTATGCGTACCAAGACCCCGTCCCAGGACACCAAGATCCGCGCCCTGTCCGGCGGTAACCAACAGAAGGTCATCATCGGACGCTGGCTGCTGACTGACCCGGAGGTGCTGCTGCTGGACGAGCCCACCCGTGGTATCGATGTAGGCGCAAAGTACGAGATCTACCAGCTGATTTTGGATCTGGCAAATAAGGGCAAGACCGTTGTGATGGTCTCCTCGGAAATGCCGGAGCTGCTGGGCGTGTGTGACCGGATCGTGGTTATGTCCGGCGGTCGGGTCGCCGGCGAGGTAGATGCCCGTAACACCACCCAGGAAGAGATCATGACCCTGGCTGCAAAATATGTCTGAGGAGGAAATATAGTATGACAAATCCTGTGGCGACCCTGCAGCGCACCGCTGCTGAATACAAGGTCAAAGATAAAAAAGACAAGATCCGGTTTTGGGCCGATGGCATTCTGAACAATGCTCTGTACATCCTGATGCTGGTGTTCTGTATCTACACCGCCATCCAGCGCCCCAACTTCCTGTCCGTTTCTTCCCTGGGCAACCTGCTGGTGCAGGTGGCAGCTTACCTGCCTATGGCTCTGGGTATCGCCGGCTGTATCGTGCTTACCGGTACGGACCTGTCTGCAGGTCGTGCTGTGGGTTTGACCGCGGCTGTCACCGGCGCGTTCCTGCAGCGCACCGACCTGCCCAACAAGATGCTGTCCTTCCTGCCGGAAGTGACCCCCTTCTGGCTGATCGTCACGCTGCTGAGTGTCATCGCTTTGGGTGCTGTTATCGGTCTGGTCAACGGCTTCTTCGTGGCAAAGTTCAACCTGCACCCCTTCATTGTTACCCTGTCCACCCAGCTGATCACCTACGGTATCATCCTGTGGTTCTTTGATTTCAACAAGGGCGCACCCATCAGCGGTGTGGACGAAATGTACACCGATGTGCTGGGCACCACGATGTTCTATATGGGCAATACCCCGATCCCCCTGTATGTGCTGTACGCCGTGCTGCTGACAGCGCTGATGTGGTTTATCTGGAACAAGACCACCTTCGGCAAAAATATGTTCGCCGTTGGCTCCAACAGCGAGGCTGCCAAGGTCTCCGGCGTGAATGTGTTCCTGACCACCGTGCTGGTGCACACCCTGGCAGGTGCGATGTACGGCTACTCCGGCTTCGTGGAGGGTTACCGTTCCGGCTCGATTGCTGCCGGTACCGGCGCCAACTACGAGTGTGATGCCATCGCAGCCTGCGTCATCGGCGGCGTTTCCTTTGTCGGCGGCACCGGCAAGATCAGCGGCATCGTGCTGGGCGTGTTCGTGCTGCGTATCATCTTCGTTGCACTGACGATGCTGGGCGTGAACTCCTCCAGCCTGCAGATCATTAAGGGCGCCATTATCCTCTGCGCCTGCGCACTGGATATGCGTAAATACCTGGTGAAGAAGTAATGGAGGAAAACCGCAAGGAAACTGCCCCGGAGGAGAATATCCCGAAATTCCGGGGACTGTACCGCCACGTGAAGATCTCCGTGAAGGCGTTGGACTGGATCATCGGGGTGTGTATCGCGGCGATCGTGCTGGTAGTGGCATTTGAGCTGATCAATCCCGGACTGGACATCCGCTTCGATGCCCGGGGAGGCACGGATGTGGCATCCGTTACCCAGATGTACGGCGAAAAGCTGGTTTTGCCGGAGCCACCCACCCGGGAGGGCTACCGGTTCACCGGCTGGTATAAAGACTCCGGCTGTGAAGTGCCGTGGAATGCAGAAACGGACACCGTGGAAACAGACACCACCCTGTACGCCGGCTGGGAGAAAATTGAATAACCACAGGGCGCGTTGCATTTAGCAACGCGCCCTAAAGTATGGACGCAGGGGCGGATACCATCCGCCCGCGGGCGATCAAAGATCGCCCCTACAACCGCCATCCACCTTTCGTAGGGGCGGATATCATCCCCCCGCGGGAATCTTAAGAGTTCTTTAAGTGTGTTGACAAACGGCCGGCAAATGAATAAAGTGGGTTTAAGATCATTTAGAAACAGAGGGGATCGCAATGTTCATCGCAATGTTTAACGGCTGGTATTTCTTCTGGCTGGCTGTAAGTACCGGCGCTGTCGTGGGGCTGTACTTTGCTCTGCGGAATCGGTCTGTGACCACCCAGAAGGCGGTGCTGTTCGGACTGCTTGCTTTTGGTTTACTGCTGCACTTTCTGAAGGCGTATATCCCGCCTTATTCTGTGGACGAGGCGCGTCACCTCCGGGACAGCTGGTTTGTGAACATCTGCGGCGCGAATATCGCTCTGTTCCCGTTTTTCTTCTGGTCGAAAAATGACCGCATTAAGGACTATATGTTCTATATTGGCGTCATCAGCGGACTGATCGCCCTGTTTTACCCCCAGGAGCCGATTGCCAAATTAGACCAGCTGGGAGAGCAGCTGGATATTGTAAGATTCTACTACCACCACTGGATGGTACTGGCAGTGCCTATGCTGATGGTGCTGTTTGGACACCACAGGCTGTCTTACAAGCGCATCCTCAGCGCGCCTACGGGACTGCTGCTATTAATGCTGTTTATTATGCTCAACCAGATCTTCCAGTCGGAGCTGGGCTTCATCCCCCTGCGGGACAGAGGGGATTTCTTCGGCATCGGCTATAAGAACTCCTCTTATATCTGGGGTCCCGGCACCAACGATGCCATCGGAGACTTCCTGGCACTGTTCACCCCCAAGCTGTTCAAAACCGTACCGGTAGGGGAATTTGCAGGGCAGCTGAAGTACTGGCCCTGGTTCTGGCTCATCGTGCCGGTGTACCTGCTGGTCACCCCCCTGGCTTTCCTGCTGGCGCTGATCTTCGACCGCAAGGCGCTTGCAGCAGATATGAAATCGATAGGCAAAAAGAAAGAGCTTGTAGGCAAACCATAAAATACAAGGGCGTGTTGCAGCTTGCAACACGCCCTTAAAAATTGTAGGGGCGGCCATTGGCCGTCCGCAATGCAATTCGGCGGGTGTGACGGACGAGCAATGCTCGCCCCTACAAGGAGGCTGGTAGGGGCGGATAGCATCCGCCCGTTTTGTTCAAAGATACTCCCGAATATCGATGGCCAGCTTCTCTTCCAGGTTGATCAGCCGCTTGGCGATGTCCTTGGAGAACTCGTCGGCGGCTTCATACTGGTTGAGGTAGCGGTTGAGGGACTTGACACCCATATTGCAGCCGTCGGTCATCAGGTCGGCGATGGTGGCGTCGGTATCCTCCATCCCCAGCTTCATGGTGGTCTTCATCCAGGACATCCCCTTGGCGATGGGGTTGGGATCTTTGCCCTCGTCCCCGAACTTGTCCAGCTGCTGCTGGATCTCGGTCTGGAGCTTGTCGTGCTCGCGCTTGCAGTCGGTAAGCTTTTTCTGCAGGGAATCACACTGAACGTGATCCAAAACATCGTCAATGGAGGCAATGCCCATTTTCACACCGGCATCACATTCCCGCAGCAGCTTGATGGTATCCTTTTCGATCATACAGAACACTCCTTAATTTTTGTGGGATGGGCTTAGTATGCCCGAAAACAGAGGCTTTATGGGGCGTGCGTTGCTTGACTTTTCCATAGGGCTGGGATATAATTCAAACAATGGCAAACCCCGATTTATGAAAGGATGAGCGCTATGACATACGGAAGAGATATTGGCAGAAAATTTTACGAGGACGGTAATGTACGCCGCTACCCCGGCAATACCATTGTGGGCTGTGTTGCCCCCGGCAGTCTGGGCTTTGAGGTGATGGACAACCTGCGGCAGATGGTGGTGGATGCGGGAATGGACAGCCACCTGATCCTGATGCCCGGCTCCAGCTACCATATGACCGTGCTGGTGGGCGTGAATGACCAGGGTCGGTGTGCGCCCCAGTGGCCGGAGAAGCTGCCGAAGGATGCCTCTATGGACGAGGCGGATGACTTTGTCTCCTCTGCGGTGGCAAGTGCCAAGCTGCCCGGCACGATGCGTATGCGCTTTACCAAGATGCGTCTGGATCACGGCGGACTGATCGCTATGGCCGTGCCGGAGGATGATGCCCAGCTGGCCCAGCTGGATGCCTTCCGGAATCAGGTGGCAGAGACCATGGGCCGCTATATGCCCGACCACGATCACTATGTCTACCACGTGACCCTGGCATACACCCGGGTGCTTGCTGAGGGCGAGGACGAAAAGAGAGCCCAGGAAATGCTTCAGAAGATGGACGCGTATCTTGCCCAGCAGCCGGTGTTCACCGTAGAGCCTCCCTATATGGCATACTACGACAATATGTTCCACTTCTCCCACACCCGAATCCCCCGGGATAAGTAATATCGGAAAAACGAGGAGAGTATTTGCTGTGGAATATACCAGTTTTTTTGATAAGATTCGGCTGCCCGATGGCGGACAGGAGGTCTTTGCCAAGCTGCACGCCCGTGTCGGTGAGCTGAAATTTCAGAAGATGGTAGAAGTGGCCTTCCGGGCATACGACGAGGGCGACCAGACCTTTGGTGAATTTGTGGTTGCCAACGCAGAAGCCTGGGGCGTGACGGCAGAGGAGCTGATCCTGTACCTGTACCTGCTGAAAGGCAGAGACAGTCTGGTTGCCGGTCTGGAGCGGGGACTTCCCGAGGATGTGCTGGTGTCGGCGCTGTCCACGCTGACCAGCTCCTGCAATCTGTGCTATCAGCAAATGCAGGTTTACGGCATCCCTCAGAAGACCTACCGCAATTGGGCGCGTCATTGTCTGGATGGTACGATCTTCCCCTTGGGCAGATTGCAATTCGAGCTGCTCCCCAGCCCCTACACCGTAGAGCTGGAGGGACACCGTCTGGAGGAGGGGCAGACCTGTATTTCCGTACATATTCCCGCCGCAGGCAGTCTGGATGAAGAAACCTGCGAGGCGGCATATGATCAGGCGCGGGCGTTCTTCGACAAATATTTTGGGATGAACCCCTGCTTCTTTATGTGCAATTCCTGGATGATGCATCCCTGGCTGTCGGAGGATCTGCCGGCGACTTCCCGGGTGGTGCAGTTCCAGAGCAAGTACACGCTGGTGGAGGCAAGGGATAATGAGCAGGCGATCCGTTCCTGGGTCTTTGGTCGCACCACTGTGCCCCTGGAGGAGCTGCCCGAGGACAACTCCCTGCGCAGAGCCGCAAAGGCGCGGCTGCTGAAAGGTATGCCCATCGGCACAGCCAAGAGCTACCGCCTGTAAGAAGATACAATAAACCAACGGGGTGAAAGACCGATGAAAGTTGTACTGGAAAACTTAACAAAGATCTTTCCCAGCCGGGATAAAAAGGGGAAAGAGGTAGTGGCGGTCAAGGACCTGACCTTTACCATCCCGGATGGCAAGCTGGTGGGCTTGCTGGGACCCTCGGGCTGCGGCAAGAGTACCACACTGTATATGATCAGCGGCCTGCAGACACCCACTGCCGGCAGGATCTTTTTCGGGGATGAGGATGTCACCGATGTGTCCACGGAGAACCGGGGCATCGGACTGGTGTTCCAGAGCTATGCGCTGTACCCTCATATGACGGTGGAGCAGAACATCCGTTTCCCGTTGGAGAATCTGAAGGGCAAGGATAAGCTCACCAAGGAAGAGATGAAGAAGCGGGTACTGGAAGCTGCCAAGCTGGTGCAGATCGACGAGCTGCTGGAGCGCAAGCCCAGTGAGCTGTCCGGCGGTCAGCAGCAGCGGGTGGCCATCGCCCGGGCGCTGGTGAAGATGCCCAAGGTGCTGCTGCTGGACGAGCCTCTTTCCAATCTGGATGCCCGTCTGCGTTTGCAGACCCGGGAGGAGATCCGCCGCATCCAGAAAGAGACCGGTATCACCACGGTATTCGTCACCCACGACCAGGAGGAGGCTATGAGCATCTCCGATCTGATCGTTGTGATGCAGCAGGGTGTGGTGCAGCAGATCGGTGCGCCCCAGAAAGTGTATGACGATCCGGACAACCTGTTTGTTGCCAAGTTCCTGGGTACGCCCCCCATTAATGTGTTCAGCGGCTGCGTCAAGGACGGCAGACTCTGGATCGGTGAGGACGCGGTGATGGAGATCGCCGGTGTGGCGGATCAGAATGTGACGGTGGGCATCCGCCCCGAGGGGTTCGAGCCGGAGGAAGACGGGGCGCTGTGTTGCCGTTTAAGCAATGTGGAAGTTATGGGCAGAGATGTGAGCGTGGTGGCGACCCACCCGGCTTGCGAGAATCCCCAGCTCCGTGCCATCGTGGATGCGGATAACCGCATTGATCCGGCACAGGAGACGGTGCGATTCCGCATCAAGCCCCACAAGCTGTTTCTGTTCTGCCCCGAGACCGGGGCGCGCATCCCGTTCACAACAGGCTGATAAAAAACAAAAGGCGCGTTGCATCAGCAACGTGCCTAAACTATTTCTGTTGTAGGGCGA
>JAZOCJ010000042.1:0-28745 GCA_045596405.1 Faecousia sp.
AAAAATGCAAGCATTATTTTGAAAAAATTTATTCTCCTGCTTCGGATTTAATAACTTTCCCCATATTCCACAATCTGGCTACCTGCAGCTCGGCATTTTTCTTCTCATTTTCACTATTATATTCCACATAAACCGTGTGGGCGCTGCAGTCTGTGCACTCTACCTGCACATTCCAACCGCCCTCGTGGACAATATAACCGCTGCCTCTGCACACAGGGCATTCTTCCAGAATGATATTTGCGTTGACTTCCATAGTATTTACTCCTTATCGAAAAACTTCACCTTGTGAATCATAAATTTCTATCCGTTTGCACCAGGTGTAATCGGGGTAATATCCCGACTTATAAAGCTGGATCGCCGCAGTCAGCTGGGCAGGATTCAGGGTTGGGTTTTGGGCACAGATCATGGCGCGCAGTTGCAGTACAATATCGCCTTTCTGCTCAATCTCAAATTCGCGGATCATCGGGCGGATGTCCTGTTCCTGCATACCGTTCTTGGTCTTCTTGGCAACAATGATAGACTCCTGGGAAAACAGCTTGCCGATCTCCTGTGCGGCATCTTGCGGTACACCGTTGTCGTATTCCAATGCAACGGTACACTCCAGCAGTGCCAACTCTTTGAGCTTTCGCCCGCTGTTATACACGCTCAGCACCCTTACGCCGGGGATCAGCGCGTTATTCAAGCGCTCAGCAATCTCATCAAGCGGTATGCTATTGCCATCTAATTCAAAATCCAACAGCTCGCATTGGCTCTCTACGCCAACGGACAAAGGCAACGCGATAGATACAGACGGCCTGGGGTTAAAGCCCTGTGTGTGGGTCAACGCCAGCCCTGCGCGCTTAAATGCCCGTTGGAACAGGCGCATAAGGTCCAGGTGGGAGATCCAGACGGCCTTGCCGGTTTTTTCAAACAATAATCTAGGCATCGCATCCCACCTCCCGCAACAGCTTGTTCGCCCCACAGCCGCTGCACTTATGTCTGCAGTCAGGGGTCACAACGGCGTCGTATGCTCTTTTTCGCTCCTGCTGTAAAAACTTCTTGGTAACTCCTACATTAATGGTATCCCAAGGAAGGATCTCGTCCTCACCGTATCCGCGCACTGTGTAAAAGTCGGGATCGATGCCGCAGGCGGCAAAGGCATCCAGCCAGGTTTGGTAGGAGAAGAACTCGTCCCAGCCGTCCAATCGGACGCCACGCCGCACCGCTTCCGCGATCACAGATGACAACCGTCGATCGCCACGCGCCATCACTGCTTCCAGCCTGCTCAGATCCGGTGCGTGGTAATTATATTCCACAGACTTTGAATAAAGGTGCGACTTCAATAGTTTTGCACGGCGAAGATACTCCTCCGGGGTGATCTGCTTCTCCCACTGGAATGGGGTATGGGGCTTTGGAACAAAATAGGCTGTTGCCACATGGACACGGAGTCCGCGCTTCTTATTGGGCGCGTTTTCTTTCCAAGCCTGGATGATCTTGTAGACCAGATCCGCAATGCCCAATACATCCTCGTCAGTTTCTGTAGGCAAGCCAAGCATAAAATACAGCTTGACATTATTCCATCCGCCCTTAAATGCATTGGTACAGGAAGTGAGGATCTCCTCTTCTCTCAGATTCTTGTTGATCACATCACGCAGGCGCTGTGTGCCGGCCTCCGGAGCAAAGGTCAGTCCGCTCTTGCGGAGCGTCTGTAGTCTCTGCATCAATTCAGTGGAGAAATTGTCAGCGCGCAGAGACGGTACGGACAGATTGATCTTTCCGCCTTCGCAGTACGGGATCATTTTATCCGTAAGATCCTTCAGCTCCCGATAATCAGAAGTAGACAGGCTCGACAATGTAATTTCATTATGCCCGGAATCCTCCAGAATTTCCTTTGCCTGCGCAAACAGCACATCTGCGCTTTTCTTCCGCACCGGTCGGCAGGAGAATCCTGCCTGACAAAAACGGCATCCCCGGATACAGCCACGGAATACTTCCAGATTGGCCCTGTCGTGGACGATCTCCGTGGACGGAACGATCATCTTGGTGGGGAAATATGCCTTGTCCAGGTCCTCTACGATCCGTTTTGTAATAACAGCCGGTGCGTTGTTGCTGGGAATAATTGCGGCCAATGTACCGTCTGCGTTATATTGATGCTCATAAAATGACGGAATATATACGCCGGGGATTTTCGCAACCTCCTGCAGGAATTGGTCCTTGCTCCATCCTAGGCTCTTTGCGCGGTCATATAAACGGACGATCTCCTGTGTGCTTTCCTCCCCTTCTCCCAGAGAGAAAAAGTCCACAAACTCCGCAAGCGGTTCCGGGTTAAATGTGCATACGCCGCCGGCAAATACAATATTCTTCAGCCCCTTACGGTCACGGGCACAGATCGGGATGCCGGAGAGGTTCAGCATATTCAAAATGTTGCTGTAGCACATTTCGTAGCCCAAGGTAAAGGCGATCATATCAAAATCTTTTACCGGGTCTTGGCTTTCCAATGCCCACAAGGGGATCTGATTGGCACGCATAGCCTCTTCCATATCCGCCCAAGGGGCAAATACACGCTCGCACCACACGCCGTCCATTTCATTCATTACGCCGTATAAGATCCGCATACCCACATTGGACATACCGATCTCATAGGTGTCGGGAAAGCAGAATGCGACCCGGACACGGGTCTGAGACAAGTCCTTCCGGATTTCATTATATTCACCGCCGGTATACCGGGCAGGTTTTTGCACGGTAGGAAGTATCCTTTGCAACAGGTCTGTCATAATAAGTACCTCGCATCTATCTGGTTATCCTATTGTACTCGTTATGCGCCCTGTTTGCAAGGAAATCTTTTTATGATCAAGATACAGGCAGCGATCAGCGGCAGCAATCCAAGGTTTAATACAAAAGATGCAAACAGGCACAGTGCAACCACAATCATCACTGCAGTGATTTCGATACATTGGCAAGCTTTGAAGCTGTACCGTTCCGGCAACATCCTATGAACGATACCGCGGATCGCCCTGCCACCGTCAAGAGGAAAAATCGGCAATAAATTATAAATAGATTGGACAAGCGCACAGATAGCCACATACGGCAACCACTTAGCAAGCAGTATGAGACACAGTCCTCCAAGCGGTCCTGCCAGTGCACATATAACCTCTTCCCTACTGCGCATAGGCGAAGTGATCAATTGAATGCCATCTGCACCAAGCGCTATCGCACTAACCGGAATTTTAAAAGCGGATATTACACAGTAGTGGAACAATTCGTGTACCACTGTCGCCATAGCCCACGATACGACCCACTGAACCGGAAACAGGAATATAAACAATGCAAAGTAGATATAAAAACCCGGTGTAACAATAAACCGGACATTATTCTGCAATATGCGCATTTTCAATGATCTCCAGACAAAACGCTGTCAATGCATCCTTAATCCCAACGCCATCTTTAAGATCACTTCCCAGATCAGAGAGCGCAGCTTTTGTTATATCTGCGTCCCCCGGAATCAGAAAATCCCCTATAAATTCGGTAATATCCAGTCGCACAAATATCAGAAGACAGATAACGATCCCAATGGCATAGATGACACTCTGCCTGTGTTTTTTTAAAAAATAACGTATGCCCTTTTCCATTTTTACGTATGGTTTATATTGAATCTTGTAGCTCAACGTGATCCCCCCCCGGTTAAATCATACGATAGTACGATTCAACAAATGTATTGATCTGCAAAATGTTTGCCTGACACTTGACAATAAAAAAATATTTCATTATAATACTAAAGCTGATGATCGGGGTGTGGCGAAGTTTGGTATCGCGCTTGGTTCGGGTCCAAGAGGCCTCGGGTTCGAATCCCGACACTCCGACCAAAAAATATAGACTGCTCATATGGGCAGTCTATATTTTTTATGTCTAATTCGGGATTCGAAAGATCAAATCGAAACAGTCCGGTGGACTGTTTCTCGCGACGGCTCGACGGAGCGAAACCTTAATTTTTGCTGTAAGCAAAAATGCAAACGAATCCCGACACTCCCCCATACTCTGGCGCACTTAATATAGAAACAGAGACCGCCTGCATAGGCGGTCTCTGTTTCTATAATATTCCCCTTAATGTATCCAGGAAGGCTTCCTCGCCAAAGGTATTTATCTTAAAAAACAGCGCCTGGCTTCCACCGGATGTGATGGCAGTAATGCGCACCGGACCATCCCCGGACTGGAACAGCGTCACATTCATACTGACCCGGTTTCCGCCGGTATAGCTGTATCTCTCGAATACACGGACACTGCAACGCGCACCGTTATCAGAAAAGTCACTGGATTCCTCGAGCGACGCAGACAGGCTGCCGTTTACAACACCATTTTCAATGCGATGAAGAAGCGAATCAAAATCCCCTTGCAGGGTATGTTCCAGCTTTGCCATAAAAACCTCCCCGTATTAAACCAACTGCTGTTCGTTGATGATCAGCTTGAACTGCAGTCCCAGCTTCTCTGCCGCTTTTCGGCACAGGATCATCCGTCCCATAAAGATCTCAAAATAGTCCATTACCGAGCCGTATTGTGTATCGACCGTTAACTTCAGCTTAACGATGGTTTTATCCTCGTTGATCTTCAATGCGGATTTCTTCACAGAATAATTGACACGATCGTGAATGTCAAAATTGGTAATATCGGTATTTCTGACACGGGATCTTCTCACATCGGATTTATCCGCCAATATCAGTGCCGCTGCCACGGCATTCACCGGCACGCCGGTACCTTCATCGTGGTTGCCGATAGCAGTTACGATGGTAGCGATCTCTTCCGGGTCGCAGTCCATATCATTTAAGATGCTCCATGCCATTACCGCTCCGGATTGGGAATGGTCTTTGCGGTTGACCAAATTGCCAATATCGTGCAAATACCCGGCAATTTTCCCTAATTCAACTGTCCGTTCAGTGTGGCTAAGGGTTTTAAGGATATACCCGGCTGTCTCGGCAACGTGCATCACGTGTGCAAAGCTATGCTCCGTATACCCCAGTGCCCCCAGAGATTCATCCGCTCTGACGATATAGGTTTTGATTTCTTCACTCTTTGTCAGTTGTTCATACGTAAGCATATATCCGCCTCCTTTTGTTTATTATAACATATATATTTTATTTATGAAAGAAAAAATAATACCACGGAGGGACTTGTATGTGCACGGCGATCAGTTATACAACGAAAGATCACTACTTTGGACGGAATCTGGATCTTGAAGTATCCTACGGGGAAAGTGTTGTGATCACACCCCGGAATTTCCAGTTGCAATTTCAGAACGCACCTGATATGAAATCGCACTATGCCATAATCGGCATTGGTATCGTAATAGAGCAATACCCCCTATACTACGATGCCACCAACGAGTTTGGCTTAAGTATGGCCGCACTAAATTTCCCGGGAAATGCGGTGTATCTGAAACGCAAAGCGAATATAGATAATATTACACCATATGAGCTGATCCCATGGATCCTGGGACAGTGTAAAACAGTTGCAGATGCCCGCGAAAAGCTGTCCAAATTAAATATGCTTGCTGTTCCCTTCAGTAAGGATTGCCCTCTTACCCCCCTGCACTGGATAATCGCAGACAGAACGGAATCCATCACCGTTGAACCCCGGGAAGACGGGATCAAGGTCTATGACAACCCGGCAGGCGTATTGACCAACAATCCTCCATTTGATTTTCACCTAAACCATTTATGTAACTATTTGAATTTGACGCACAAAGAGCCTGCTAACCGCTTCTCCGATAAGATCACACTGGCAGCATACAGCAGAGGGATGGGTGCAATGGGTCTGCCGGGAGATCTGTCCTCATCGTCAAGATTTATCAGGGCAGCATTCACAAAACTGAATTCCGTTTCCGGTGAATCGGAATCGGAAAGTGTCGGTCAGTTTTTTCACATTCTGGGCTCTGTATACCAGCAGAATGGATGTGTAAAAGTAAAGGATTCCTATGAAAAGACAGTATATTCCAGCTGTTGCAATACCGATAAGGGGATCTATTACTATACCACCTACGAAAACAGTCAGATCTCTGCTGTGTCCTTATTTGCAGAAGATCTTGACGGTGTCTCCCTTGTGTGCTATCCAATGATCAATGAACAACAAATTTTCTACCACAACAAATAAAACGTTGCCTCCCATTATAGGGAGGCAACGTTTTTGTTTTAGAGAAGTGTTAACAGCTCGTCGGCATAAGCGCAGCAGGTAGCACCGGACTTGTCGCCGGTAACAACTGTTCTGCAATCATTCAAAGCATTCTCCAAGCGCTGGGCAGCTTCTGTGCGGCAAATGTGACGCAGCAACATTGCTTCGGCCTTCAGGATACTTGTGGGGTTGGCGTAGTCACCAAGTCCCTCTTCCAGCATTCTGGGTGCAGAGCCGTGGATCGCTTCGAACATCGCGTACCGGTCACCGATATTCGCACTGCCGGCAGTGCCAACGCCGCCCTGGATCTGTGCCGCTTCATCGGTGATGATGTCGCCGTACAAATTGGGCAGCACAAACACCTGAAACTGATTGCGGATGTTCTTATTCACAAGGTTCGCAGTCATAATATCGATATACCAGTCGTCTGCGGTGATTCCGGGATATTCTTCGGCAACCTCGTGGCAAATTGCAGTAAATTTACCGTCGGTCTTCTTCATAATATTCGCCTTGGTGACAATGGACACCCGGTCTTTTCCGTTATTCTTGGCATACTCAAATGCAGCACGGGCGATTCTCCGTGTGCCCAGGTCGGTGGTGACCTTAAAGTCCACTGCAAGACCGGGAAGCTCTACACCTCTGCTGCCGAGAACGTACTCGCCTTCCGTGTTTTCACGGTAGAAAATCCAGTCGATGCCCTCCTCGGGAATAGACACAGGACGGACATTAGCATACAGATCCAATTCGCGGCGGAGAGTAACATTTGCGCTTTCCATCTTGCCACCCATAGGTGTAGTGGTAGGGCCCTTCAGCAATACATCACAACTTTTGATTTCTGCCAAAACGCTTTCGGGAACTGCCTGGCCCAAAGCCAGACGGTTTTCAATCGTCAGTCCTTCGATATGTTTGACAACGATCGTACCATTCTTGATCTCATCCGCAAGAAGCGCGTTCAGCACACGCACAGCCTGCTTCATAATGATCGGACCGATTCCGTCGCCGTCAATGATACCGATGGTTACCTGATTCTTTGCAGAATAGTCCACCTTCTCGGTATTCATAGACTCAATTCGCGCAAGCTGCTCCTGCAACAGCTTTTCAAAGCTTTTACAGGCCATTTCCAGTTCTACCATTACCCATTCTCCTTTGTGTAATTCAGCAGTCCGCCTGCCATCAGAATCGCTCTCTGTCGCTCCGTCAGGCTGCAGCATACGGGAATGCTCTTTCCAGAGGTCTTATCGATCAGCTTCAGGACACCGGTTTCCATTCCGGATTCAATTCCCTCGATCACCAGCTTGCTGCCCTGCTCCAGCAGGTCATAATCCTGGGGATCTTCAAATGTCAAGGGCAGAATGCCCGCATTGATCAGGTTGGCAATGTGAATTCTTGCAAAGCTCTTAGCGATAACGCAACGTACACCTAAGTACATAGGTACCAGTGCTGCGTGCTCACGGGAAGAGCCCTGTCCGTAATTACTGCCGCCTACAATGATGCCATCCCCCGCGGCCTTAGCTCTGTCTGCAAAGGTGGTGTCGCACACCTGGAAGCAGAACTGGGAAAGGAAAGGAATATTGGAACGGTATGGCAGAATCTTTGCTCCCGCAGGCATAATATGGTCAGTGGTGATATTGTCGCCAACCTTCAAAATCAGCTCTGCGGAAAGGGTATCTGCAAAAGGCTTGCTCTTGGGGAACTCTTTAATATTCGGACCTCTGAGCACTTCGGCGTTGACAGCATCTTCGGGGCTCAGCGGTGCCAACACTGCCGAATCATCGATCTTGAAGGATTCGGGCATTGTCACTTCCGGCATATCCCCCAAAGTAGTAGGATCCGTGATCATACCGGTCAAAGCGGCCGCCACTGCCGTCTCAGGAGAAACCAAGTACACCTGTGCGTCCTTGGTGCCACTGCGGCCAAGGAAGTTACGGTTGAATGTACGCAGGCTCACACCACCGGAATTGGGCGAAAAACCCATACCGATGCAAGGACCGCAGGCGCATTCCAATACACGCGCACCGCTTGCCAGAATATCCGACAACGCACCGCAATCTGCCAGCATTGTCAGCACCTGCTTCGAGCCGGGAGAAATAGACAGACTGACACCGGGAGCGATGGTCTTACCCTTCAGGATTGCGGCAACCTTCAGCATATCATACAGAGAAGAGTTCGTGCAGGAGCCGATGCAGACCTGATCTACCTTTGTACCGGCAAGGCTGTCCACACTGACAACATTATCCGGGCTGTGAGGACAGGCGATCATCGGCTTCAGGGTGGACAGGTCAATGGTAATGATCCGGTCATACTCAGCATCTGTGTCACTGGAAAGCGGCACAAAATCAGCCTCTCTTCCCTGTGCTGCCAGGAATTTACGGGTGGTCTCATCGGAGGGGAAAATGGATGTGGTTGCGCCCAGCTCTGTGCCCATATTGGTGATGGTTGCACGCTCCGGGACAGACAGCGTTTCGATTCCTGGTCCACCCCACTCAATAATCGCGCCAACACCGCCCTTAACAGACAGAATGCGCAGCAGCTCCAGACTGACATCCTTTGCGGTTACAAAGGGTCTGAGTTTACCCACCAGTTCCACCTTGAACATCTTGGGCATGGTTATGTAGTAAGCACCGCCGCCCATAGCCACAGCAACATCCAATCCACCTGCACCAAATGCCAGCATGCCAATGCCGCCGCCGGTGGGAGTGTGACTGTCAGAGCCGATCAAGGTCTTTCCCGGCTTGCCAAAGCGCCCCAAATGCACCTGGTGGCAGATGCCATTACCGGGACGGGAGAAATAGACACCGTGCTTTGCCGCAACGCTTTGCAGGTATCTGTGGTCGTCTGCGTTCTCAAAACCGGATTGCAGTGTATTGTGGTCAACATAGGCCACACTCAATTCCGTCTTAACTCTGGGGATCCCCATAGTCTCGAATTCGAGGTATGCCATAGTGCCGGTGGCATCCTGCGTCAAAGTCTGGTCGATCTTAAGGGCAATCTCGCTGCCTGGTGTCATATCACCGGCAAGGAGGTGTGCCGCAATAATTTTCTGTGCAATTGTCTTACCCATTTTGATTCAGCCTTTCCATCATATTCTTCTTTGCTCTCTCAACATGCTTTGCAGTCAACTGTGCAGCCAGATTGGCATTGCCGGCGACGATCGCTTCATAAATCGCGCGGTGCTCCTTCAAGGATTCCTCCTGCCGCCTATAGTCCTCCATAGAAATCTTACGATATCGACGTGTCTTTCTGTGGAGAGGCAAAAGCGCATCCCGAATGACGGTACGTCTGCAGATCTGGCAGATGGCATCGTGAAAATCGTCATCCTCCTGGCGCAGATGCTCTGCATCATGCTTGGAGAAATAAAAATCCTGTAGATCCATAATATGGGAAAGATTTTTAATTTCTTCTTCAGATCGATTAAGTGCCGCGTAATAAGATGCCAGAGGCTCGATATGGATTCGAATATCCATAATATCGATCAGATTCTCCTCAGAGATCCCGAGAACTACCGATCCCTTACCGGTATCCTCGATCAGGTTCTCGTGTTCCAGTCTTCTCAGTGCCTCGCGGATGGGAGTCCGGCTGACGCCGAGGTGCTCTGCAAGGCTAAGCTCTGTGAGGATCTCTCCTCTGGAATACACGCCTTGGATAATATCGTTCTCCAGCTTTTCAAACACCTGATCTGCCAGAGAGGCGCTACGGAACTCTGCCATATTGCATCCTCCTTTAACGGATCGGGAAGCGACCGGGTGCCAAGCGTTCGATCATACACTCAAGCTCGTGATTGGACAGCACCGTCTGACGCCCGTCCTCGTACTCCTTGTCGATCCATTCCTTCATCGTAACGATCAGCGGATCGCGCTTGTCCACCTGCTCCTCAGGCGGCAGGTCGAAGGTGCTGTTGATCCAATAGGCAATTCCTGCAAGACCGGACGCCTTGCCGATCTGCACTGTGGGAGGTCTTCCCAAGAGCTTCTTGGTATCAAAAATAGTATAGATCTCGGCATCCTTCATCAGTCCGTCAGCGTGAATGCCGGCACGGGTGACATTGAAGTTTCTGCCTACAAACGGTGTCATATCAGGAACATCGTACCCGATCTCATCCCGGAAGTACTCTGCGATCTCGGTGATCACAGTGGGATCCATACCGTCCAGCGAGCCTCTGAGGGAAGCGTATTCAAATACCATCGCCTCAAGAGGAATATTGCCTGTACGCTCGCCGATGCCCAGCAACGAACAGTTAACCGCACTGGCACCATATAACCACGCAGTGGTTGCATTGGGGACGGCTTTGTAGAAATCGTTATGTCCGTGCCACTCCAGCATCTCACTGGGCACATCGGAATAGTGCTGCAGACCGTAGATAATACCGGCAACGCTTCTGGGCATTGCAGCCTCTGTGTAGGGAACGCCATAGCCCATAGTATCACAGGCACGGATTTTCACAGGGATGTTTGCCTCTCTGGAAAGCTTCTGGAGTTCATTGACAAAGGGCACAACAAATCCATAGAAGTCCGCACGGGTAATGTCTTCCAAATGGCAGCGCGGCATAATACCCGCTTCAAATGCGTCCTTGACGGTTGCCAGATAGTAGTCCATCACCTGCTGACGGGTCATTTTCATTTTCTTAAAAATGTGATAGTCGCTGCAACTGACAAGGATGCCGGTTTCCTTGATGCCCATATCCTTGACAAGCTTAAAGTCTTCCTTGCTGGCGCGGATCCAGGTCGTGATCTCGGGGAACTTCAGACCCAGAGCCATACATTTTTCGATGGCTTCCCTGTCCTTCTTGCTGTAGATGAAGAACTCCGTCTGGCGGATGATGCCATAGGGTCCGCCAAGCTTGTTAAGCAGTTTATAAATATTGACGATCTGATCAACAGAATACGGTTCGACAGACTGCTGTCCATCCCGCAATGAGGTATCCGTGATCCAGATCTCCTGCGGCATATTCATCGGCACACGCCGATGGTTAAAAGCAACCTTCGGAACCATACCTTCTGTGTAAACATCCCGCAGCAAATTGGGCTCTGCAACATCCTGCAGAGAGTATTTGGAAGACTTCTGTTCCAGAAGATTGGGACGATTTGACAATACCAGCATATGTATGCTCCTTTCGCATGATCCTTAATGTATCATTGTATACAATTATACACATATCCACTGATTTGTCAACAAAAAATCCCTCCCAAAAGGACAAAGCGCCTTCGTGGGAGGATTTATGTGTTAACCGACCAATTCTATATGATATTTCTCCAACCAGTAATGGATCTGCAGCATATACGCGACGGTTTGTGGCACACGCATTAGCTGTCCATACCAAGGCCAAGCGGATTCTGCTGTCAAAAGTGCCTCCAGGGCCTGCTTATCAACAATATGAAACAGCATTGCATCCTTACGCTGCAAAATCTTTCGGAGCATACCGCTGACGATCTCCCAGTAGTGTGGATCGTGTGTTTTGGGATAAGGGCTTTTTTTACGGTAAAGTACTTCATCGGGAAGATAATCCCGGACTGCATAGCGCAGCAGTCCTTTTTCCTGTCCGTTATAATCCTTATATTCCCAGGGAACACCATACATATATTCTGCGATCCGATAGTCACAAAACGGCACTCTGACTTCCAATCCGTGGTGCATACTCATTCTGTCCTTTCTGTCCAACAGAGTCTGCATAAACCAACGGCAATTCAAATTCATCATTTCTTTCATTCTGCGTTCCTGCGCAGAGGTGCCCGGTAAAATATCGGATTCCCGCAGCGTTTGTTGATACCGATCCTGAACATATTCCTCTGCTAAAATTTTTTCTCTAAAGGACGGTGACAACAAGGATTTCCTGTGCTTAAGGTTCTGCGACCAGGGGAAACCGTCAACAGAGCGAACTTCGGGATCGCGATACCAAGGATAGCCGCCAAATAATTCGTCTGCGCATTCTCCGGAAAGAGCAACCTTTACAGCCTTGCGGATCTCCCCACAAAACACAAGTAAAGAGAAATCCACATCCGCCATTCCAGGCAGATCTCTGGCAACGGTGGCGCTTTCCAGCGCGGATACCAGATCTTCCGGCTTAAGGACCGTCCAGTTATGCTCTGAATTTAAGTGCTTCTGCATAATACGGATATACTCACTGTCTGCGTTTGGTTGAAATTTGCCGGGTACAAAAAACCGGTCATTGTTTTCATAGTCCACAGAAAATGTTTGCAGCCGCTCTCCCCTTTTTGCCATCTCCGCTGCGCATACCGCAGAAATCAGCGAAGAATCCAGACCTCCGGAGAGAAAAGTCCCAATGGGGACATCCGATACCATCTGCCGCCGGATCGCATCCAGGACAAGGTATCTTGTATGCTCCACTGTTTGGGAAAACGACTCGGTATGCTCCCTGTCTGTCAGCTTCCAATATCGTATCCAATTCCATTTTCCGTTTATGAATTCTCCGTAGCACCCAGGTTCTAATTCGTAAATGCCACGAAACACACCACACCCCGGTGTTCTTCCCGGTCCCAGAAGCAGGATCTCAGCAACACCATTGCTATCCAATTCAGCCCTTACCGTGGGATATGCCAAAACGGTTTTGATCTCCGAAGAAAACAGCAGACCGTTTTCGTGGAGTTTGTAGAATAGTGGTTTTACACCGATTCGGTCTCTGGCAAGGAATGCCTTTTGCTCTCTTTCCTTCCAGACGCAGAACGCAAAAATGCCGTTTAGCCGTTCTAAGCAGTCTTTATCCCACTGTGCATAGGCGTGCAGCACTACCTCAGTGTCGGAATGACCAATAAATGTATGTCCGTTTTTCACAAGTGCATCACGGATTTCGTCTGTGTTATATAGTTCTCCGTTATATACGATAGTGTAGCTCTCCCCTGCCCACTGAAGATGCATAGGCTGCTGTCCCCCATCCGGGTCAATGACAGAAAGCCTTGTATGCAGCAAACAGGTATTCCTTGACTGATGGTCTCCGACGGCGTCCGGTCCACGGTGCCGCATTGTTGAGAGCATATCCGTAATGATTTTGTCATTAAAATCAACGCCTATCATTCCTGCGATTGCGCACATATTCAGCAACTCCTTCCATTTTCACATTCTATGCTTATTTTTGCATCATATGCTCCGCACAAACAATGCCCTTCCTGCATATCATACTCTGAGAACAGGAAAGGAGGAGATCTGTCTGTCAGCAACCGGCTACATTCAGGTTCGTGCATATACAAGCCGCGCACAGATCCCAATGAAGGATGTTGCAGTGGCAATCACAGACACAGACGGTGCGGCAATCGCTATGCGTCTGACAAATCGCAACGGCATGCTCGATGAACCGCTACCCATTACAGTACCGGATCGATCTGCAAGCCAGTCACCAAACACCGGCGTAATTCCTTTTGCGGTAGTAGACCTCTATGCAAGGTTAGAGAATTTTGAGGAGATCCATATTGAACGCCTGCAGGTATTTGCAGACATACTCACAGAGCAGAATTTAGAGATGATACCGCTGTCAGAATTCCCGGCCGCTTGGAACAAGGCGGAAACATTTGACACGCCGGCGCAAAATCTATAGCAAGGAGGCTGAGACGTGCCAACTGTTACACCATATGTACCCCAGCAGATTACCGTTCATTTGGGATCCCCATCCTCTAATGCCGCCAATGTCACCGTACCGTTTGTCAATTACGTTAAAAATGTAGCATCCAGCGAAATCTACCCCACTTGGGATGAAAGTGCACTTCGGGCTAATATCTTAGCCATTGTTTCTTTTGCCCTTAACCGCATATATACGGAATTTTACCGAAGCCGTGGGTACGACTTCGATATAACCAGTTCCACAGCCTTTGATCAGGCATATGTTAATGGGCGCAGCTATTTTGAAAATATCGAGCGGTTAGTGGATGAGTTATTTAATGACTATCTGCGCCGTCCCGGTTTTGTAGAGCCCCTGGCAGCAAAATTCTGTAACGGCACCACCGTCACCTGTGAAGGTCTGAGCCAATGGGGCAGTCAAAACCTTGCACAGCAAGGATATACCTCTGACCAAATACTGCGGAGCTACTATGGGAATGTAGTGACAGTGCAAAACGCGCCGATCCGCGGCATTTCTTCTTCCTACCCGGGCACACCGCTGCGCGTTGGCAGCACAGGACCATCTGTTGTTGTCCTGCAGGTTGCGTTAAACCGCATCTCCCAAAATTACCCGGCAATCCCGAAAATCCCGGCCGCTGACGGTATCTTCGGCAGCAGGACTGAAGCTGCCGTCCGGGCATTTCAGCAGATATTCGGACTGACTGCTGACGGTGTCGTCGGTCCGGCGACTTGGTACGAAGCAGTCAGAATATATACCGCTGTGACTTCCCTGTCAGAATTAAGAAGCCAGGGACAAAGATTTTACGCCATCAACTGGTCACCGCCTAACGGCTTGGAGGTCGGTGATACAGGAGATAAGGTGCGTCTGTTACAGTATATGCTATCCGTTCTGTCCACCTATATCCCAAGCATCCCCCCTGTCGCTGTTGACGGAATCTATGGTCAGGCAACCAGAGCTGCCGTATTGGCAGCACAGCGCAGATTCCAGCTGCCGGAGACAGGAACGGTCGGTCAGCAGACATGGGATGAGATCTATGACCAGTATTCTGGTATTGAGAATACCACGCTGCGCAGTGGCGAGACGTTCCCCAATACATCCGGTAATGGCACAACCCAGCGAACAAACGGAAATAACGGCAGGAACAATTATGCCCGTTCCACCACATTAACACAATTCCCGGGTCGCAATTTAAGCATGGGTACACAGGATCCGGTGCGTCAGGAGGTAGTGCGATGAGACCAGGAGAGTCATTTGTAGGGCAACCGGTTCGCGGTCTCCAAACAATGCTCCGTGTAATTGCAGAAGACAGTGGCAGGATTCCAACCGTCGTCCCGGATGGCATTTATGGACCGGGAACAATGAATGCTGTGACGGCATTTCAGAGGCAGCAAGGCGTTCCTGTGACCGGTATTGTAGACCAACCCACTTGGGAATTGATCGTGGCTAGTTACGAGCCTGCATTGATCCGCATCGGAAAAGCAGAGCCCATCGAGATCATTCTGGATCCCGGGCAGGTGTTCCGGTATGGTGACAGCAGTCCTTATGTGTACCTGCTGCAAAGTATGCTGACGCAGCTGTCCAATGATCACCCTGTGATCGAGCCGCCGGGACACAGCGGTGTTATGGACGGACCTACCACAGAATCCCTGTCAGCATTTCAGAAGCTGGCAGGACTTGAACAGACCGGTGAGTTTGATAAAATAACCTGGAAGCATCTCGTTCACCAGTTCACGCTGAATGCACATCATCACGCTGCAGTGCACAATAGAACTGTCTAGTTTCTGTTTTGCCGATTATATCCAATTTTTTATTATTTGGGTCACTTTAGACTTGATTCGTTCATAAAATATGCCTATAATAGAATCAGTAAATATGTGGCAGGGATTCTGCCCGGAGGAAAGAGACCATGTTTATAAAAGATTGGAAGAAAGAGATCTGTACGATACCGAATATCTTAAGTCTATTTCGGTTGATTTTGATCCCGGTGTACATCCTTATCTATCTCCATGCACGGGATAATACGGATTATTTTGTTGCGGCAGCCATTCTGGCGGTGTCCTGCCTGACCGATCTCATCGACGGAAAGATCGCCCGGCATTTTAACATGATCTCCACATTGGGTAAAATCCTCGATCCTCTTGCAGATAAGGCTACACAGTTCACCCTGATCCTCTGCCTTGCACTGAAGTATCCGGTACTGTGGTACATGGTCGGCTTATTTGTGATCAAGGAGAGCTTTCAGCTGATCGCGGGTGGTCTGCGAATGCGCAAAGGCAGAATGCTGAAGGGCGCGCTGTTAACCGGTAAGATCTGCACAACAGTTTTGTTTGTCAGCTTGATCATTATGGTGCTCCTCCCCCAGCTCGATCCCGGAATTGTAAACATAATAACGATTGTTGATATTGTGTTTATGCTTATCTCCTTCGCGGAATATGCAATGGCTTACTACAAAAATGATTCCAAATTTCAAATAATTGACCGTCCTGAAGAAAAACAGTAATCTTCAATTGCAAAGAAAAACCCGGTTCGGAGATATCCGAACCGGGTCTGTCATTATTATCTTATTATTCAGCGCTGTTCTTTTTCTTCTTCAGAACAACAACTACGACCACTGCCACAGCCACAACAGCAACGGCTGCGATAACAACGGGCACAACGGGGAAGCTGCCGCCATTGTCAGCGGGCTCCTCGGGAGTGTTGAAATCGGGGATGGTGGGCTCGGTGGGCTTGGAAGCGGGCTTCTGCGCAGACTTGGTCAGCACAAGGGACTTCAGCTTCATATTGGTCATATGCAGATCGTTCTGCATATGATCCGCATTGATCATAATGTAGTAGGTTCCGTTGGGATCGTCAGAGAAAGCGATGTTCTTCACGGTAACCTTCTCTTCGCCGCTGTTGAAGGTAGAAACAGGCTCCATCTGATTCATCTTGCCCATAGGACCGGAGGTGTTGATGTGGGCCATCTCGGACTGGGGCATAAAGTACATCTCTGCGGGGAAGGTCTTGGTAGCATCGTCATTGCCAACAAGGTTCAGCTCCACGGTGTACGTACCGGGGTCAATGCCGTACAGGGTGTACATAATGAACCAACGATAGGGCTGCTGTGCCTGGATCTGGTTCTCTCTGACCTTCAGGGTAACATCGCTATACTCAGGATATGCAATCCATTCCAGGTTCTGGCACATAGAGATCTTCCAGTTGCGGCCGTAATCGACCTTGTTGTAGAGCAGGCTCGTAGGATTCGCCAAATCCTTGGATCCTTCGGTGACCAGACCGGTGAAGTCAAAGGTGATGGTTTCGGGAGCCTCGTCTGCGAAGGCAGAGAAGGGCAACACTGCTACCAGCATACATGCCAGAAGGACATACGCAATAACCTTCTTTGTATTTTTGATCATCATTCATTCCTCCATTAATTGAAATGTGATTTTACTTACAAACAGATAATACTATAATTTCAAAATATTTGCAATATGTAAATATCTTTACGCCGGGATTGCAAAAATCTTCAACGGTGGAGCAATACAAACCACTTCCCTATCCCAGCAGCCAGTTCGGCGGTAACCGAACCAGGCAAAGCTATAGTTTATTTTTCAGTGCTGTTTTTCTTTTTCAGAACCAGAATCACAACCACGGCGGTGCCTGCCAAAACCACCACTGCGGCGATGGCCACATAAACGATGGTCATATTAAAGGTGGGCAGCTTAGCGAATGCCTCCTCGGCAGCGATCAGCTTGTCAAGATTGGTGATCTTTGCCTTCTCCTCGTCAGTCAGCTTGTCATAAGCCTTCCGGGCGGCATCAATAGCAGCCTTGTCATCCTTGGTGATCTTGTCGGGCAAAGCATTGATCAGTCTCTGGGCAGTGTCCAGAGGTGCCTTTGCCAGCAGAGGTGCAGCCTTTTCGCCGATGCGGAACACACTCATAGCCTTGGGGTTCATGGCTGTCGCATTACTGGTCCAGTACAGGTTGCCATCCGCAGCCAGCACCATATCGTTGGGAGAGAACTCGTTGATCAAATACCGCTCGCTGGTATCGATCTTACGGATCATATATGTGCCGTAATTTCTGCCAAAGCCAACATACATATACTCACCGTCAAAGATCATATCCCGGTGACCGTAAGCGTTGCCGGGCAAGGAGAAGTAAGGCTGTTCATCCACAAGGGTAAACTCTTCCTTGATGTTAAAGGTCTTGCTCTCCAGATCAAAGGTCATTGTGAACAGGGTGTTGGCAACAACGCCCCAGAACTTACCGGGCTCCTCAGGATCCTCAAACAGCTGGTCAATGTAAGGAAGTTCATTATCGAAACCTTCAAGGTAGTCACCCAGATCGCAGGTGGCAATGACCTTCATTGCATTCACATCATAGACAAACATAGTTGCCCGGGCAGTCGCCTCCGGGAACGTACCGCTGGCGCCCGCAGTAGAGGATGTGCCATAGATATAGCCATCCTTATAGATCAGGTTATTGATATCCTGATCCGGGATCGGACCGCGGAAACGGCGGGTGCCGTCTGCCAGATAGACATCGTCCTTGCCGTCGTCATCATCATCAAAGTCAGCAACTTCTCCGGTAACAGCATTGTACCATGTGTACTTCAGTGCCTGTACATCTGTGCTCGAGGTCAGGCCGGTAGTATCTGCGTAGTACACATCCTCAGGATTCGGACCTCCGGCTACATAGGTCAGATTCTTGTCAAAATCGTACCATACCAGCACACCGCCAAAGCCAGAGTAAGGAGTAGGTCCGCAGAAGACCTTGTTGTCGCCGGCGGTCATGCCGTACATACGGCACTGCTCAAACACAGAATACCGCAGGCTGAACAGAGGCTGGATTTCCTTCGTCTCTGTGTTGATACGGGTGATGGTGCCGGCGCTGTAGTTGCCGGCATACAGATAGCCGTCGCAGAACATCATATCATCGGTCTGGTAGCTAAATGCTCTAATGGTATCAACGACCTTACCTTCCACTGTGTCGTATTTTGCAATGCCCGTATTTGCGAATGCGCCAACATAGACATATCTGCCGGTAGGATCTGTTGCCATTGCGCGCAGATTTGCGCCAGCACCGCCGGTGAGTCCGATATTGGCTTCATAAATCACCCGTTCCTTGGTCTGGGGATTGAAGAACGCCAGATTGATGATACCAGCAGCTTCATCATTGACAGGACACACCACGGAATACCCGGGCAGCCGGTCGTCGCCTTCCACAGTGACAAAGCTGTTGCCCCTCACGCGGAACACGCCGATGTCTCCCGCCAGAACCGTGGATTTTCCGGTGGCAACATCATATTCCACCACACATTTGGTTTTCTCAGGACCGTAATAACCGGTGGCGTAGTGCTTGCCATTCAGCTCCTCGGTAACCGCGCCGCCGAAGCTGGAAAGATCTTTCAGCTGAATAAATTTCATCTCACTTCCGGAAATGTCAACGGGAGGGATGCCGCCAGATGCAATATAGGAGCAGATCAGCATATCGCCGACCAATCTTGTATAGTCAAAATATTTTCGCTCCGTAAAATATTGGGACAGATCAAGATAGTGCACAATCTTCTGGTTAGCAATGTCGTACTTAATAAGGGCGTGGACGTAATTACCGTCTTCATTCATATCGCCGTCGATACCTAAGTACAGGTACCCGTCCTTATAGACCAAGCCACCGTATCCGGCTTCCTTGGTATCCTTCTCATGCCCCGGAACACCAAGCCAATCACTGATCTTCGTAGTCTTCTTGGTAGCTGTATCATAGCAGCCGATATAACCGTGGTTAAGGGTGGCAAAATAGATCTTTCCGTTTCCATCGGAGACCTGACCAAGTACGCCTACCACTCCCTTATCATTAAACACGCTGGCGTCGATGGGAACGATCTCGGAAGTGTTGTTATAGGGATCGTATTTCAGGAAGCTGTTTGATGCAGTGACCCAGACTTGTCCGTTTTCGTCTACCATAACATAACGGGGCAGGTCGTTGCCGGTATAGGATGCGTGGATCTGCTTCTTTTCGTCAATATCGTAGACAATAAACTTGCCGCCACGGGTGGCAAGATACAGATAGTCGTGTCCGTTAACCACACCGGCAGCCGCGTGGGTGAAGTAGCTGGAAGAGACGCAGTCCTCTGCGGCGATCTCAGTATTTGCATACAGAGAAACATTTATTTCGGGTGCTTCCACCCCTGTGGTAGGATCGGTAGCAGCCGGCTTTGTCGCTGCAGGAGCGCTGGGGGTAGTAGCGGGTGTGTCACCTGCTCCGGTGGAGCCGGTCAGGGAGATACCGCCAAGCTTAAAGGTGGTTTTTTTGATTTCCAGACCAGCGGCGTTGCTAGTAGCCTGAAAAGCAACAGCATAGCTGCCATCGCTGCTGCCGGTGAACGCAACATTGCTGATAGAAACAGAATGCTGATCATTGCCAGCATTGTAGCAGTCGACCTTGCCTGCAGGGGTCATACCGGCAAGCTTGCTTACAATATCACCGGCAGTGCCCGGCAGTTCGGATGCAGGCATAACATAAATGTTTGCCGCCGCGCCGGTAGTGCCGCGGTTGATGGTAAAACTCATATCATAGCTGCCGGCAGCAATACCGTTCAGCTTATAAACTGCGAAGCTATCATCTGCCTGATTCTTCCAGCGGACAAACGTAGAGCTGCCGCTTAAGCCATTCTTGATGTTGATACTTGCGGTACCATCTGTACCGTCGCTCCTGGCGACCAGTTCCCAGGACTTGGAGCCATCTGCAGGACCGTCACCAACAGACATATTTGTGCCGTCTGCAGCCCAACCGCCGAAGTTAAAGCTGTAAGAGGTGGCAGCAGCCACGCTCAGGGGCAGCATGCCCAGTAGCATACATGCCAGCAGTATGCATACCGTGACCTTCTTTGTGATTATTTTCATACTCTTCTCCTCCTTGAATACGCTGTCCAAAAACATATTACCGCTTGATTTCTAGCGCTGCAGCAACATCTGCCAAATCCGCAAGCAACAATTAAATACAGATTTTGTTTAAATATGTACTGCACGGTTATTATAATGCGGATTTATAAATAAATAAATATAGAAAAGTATTATTAGTATTGCAAAAAGTCCGATTTTGTGTTATGCTCCATTACAATAACATAAGAGGTGATTGTTATGGAAATTACACGTCATAGCATTTATCAAACAGATGGGTTTCGCTATGGCCACTTGACTACCAACAGCTCCTATCCATTCTCAACGCACAGTCACGAATTTTATGAGCTGATCCTGATCATTAACGGAAGCGGTTTCTATACTGCGGACGGAAGACAATATCCTTTGAAGAAAAATACATTGATCATCACGCACCCCGGCACTGTTCACCGTATGGACTATACATCCGATGAGCCCCATGAGCGACATGTTATTCAGTATAATCCACAACTTTTATTGCCGGAAATTTATAACGCCATTCCAAAGAGGCTGGATGTCCTGTATCTGGACAATAACAACACTATTTTCAATTGCATATGTAAAATGTCGACTTACTGCCACAAATTTAAGGATACGGTGCTGGAACACCTGCTTTTCATGCTTACTGAGGAGATCTTCTGTAACATCAATCTGGTACCTCAGCAATCCCTAAATACGAATTCCGGCACCGGTAATCCAACAATCCTGCGTATCATTGATTATATTGAGAACAATCTCACTACACTGAAATCAATTAACGACATTTGCAACACACTATTTATCAGCAAAAGTCATCTGCACTACCTATTTACAGAACATATGCAGATCACACCCAAAAAATATATTATTTCCAAACGCCTTACTCTTGCCCAGAAAGCGATCCGTGCAGGCAGAAAGCCTACAGAAATATATCAGGAGTGCGGATTTAGCAGCTATCCCGGATTTTACCGGGATTATAAGCAATTTTTCGGTTACAGCCCATCCAACGAAACTGCACAGCCCAATGTTTCCGAAATTGCATTATAATATTACTTATACCCAGATAGAATTTACCCGGTTTGGCGATTGCCAAACCGGGCTTAAGTTTATTGAGGATTATTCAGCGTCGGGAGCGTTCTTCTTTTTCTTTTTCAGAACCAGAACCACAACCACGGCAGCGCCTGCCAAAACCACCACAGCGGCGATAGCCACATAAACGATGGTCATATTAAAGGTGGGCAGCTTAGCAAATGCCTCCTCGGCAGCGATCAGCTTGTCAAGATTGGTGATCTTTGCCTTCTCCTCGTCAGTCAGCTTATCATAAGCCTTCCGTGCTGCATCGATGGCAGCCTTGTCATCCTTGGTGATCTTGTCGGGCAAAGCATTGATCAGTCTCTGGGCAGTATCCAGAGGTGCCTTTGCCAGCAAAGGTGCAGCCTTCTCACCAACGGGGAACATATTAAGGTTATGAGGCACCATAGCAGACGCATTACTGGTCCAGTACAGGTTGCCGTCCGCAGCAACCACCATACAGTTGGGAGAGAACTCATTGACTAAGTAACGCTCGCTGGTGTCGATCTTGCGAACCATATAGGTGCCGGTATTTCTGCCGAAACCGACATAGATGTAATCGCCGGCGAAGCACATATCGCGGTGATTATAACCAGAGCCAGGCAAGGAATAATACTGCTCCTTCTTGATAGAGAACTCTTCTTTAATATGGAAGGTCTTGCTTTCAAGGTCGAAGGTCATAGTGTACAGGGTGTCATCGATCACACCCCAGAACTTACCGGGCTCCTCGGGATCTTCTGCAAGCTGGTCAAGGTAAGGGATCTGATTGGTAAAGCCCTCCAGATGGTCAGCCAGATCACAGGTTGCGATGACCTTCATCGCAGCTACATCGTAGACAAACAGCAGTGCCTGTGTGTATTCCTCAGGGAACGTTCCGCTGGCACCCGATACGGAGGATGTTCCGTAAAGATAACCATCCTTATAGATGAGGTTATTCACAACCTGATCTTTGATCAGACCGCTGAAACGGCGAGTACCGTCAGCCAGATATACATCGTCCTTGCCGTCGTCGTCATCGTCAAAGTCCATAGCCTCGCCAGTGACGACGTTGTACCAGGTATATGTTGTAGGATCTATAGATTTGGTAGTATCTGCGTAGAACACATCCTCCGGATTCGGGCCGGCTGCCACATAGGTCAGGTTCTTGTCAAAGTCATACCACACCAGCACACCACCCATACCGGTGTACGGGACAGTACCGCAGAACGCCTTGTTGCCGCCCACCGCCAGAGAGTGCATACGGCACTGTTCAAAGACGGAGTAACGCAGGCTGAACAGAGGCTGGACCTCTTTAGTCTCTGTGTTGATACGAGTGATGGTGCCGGCACTGTAGTTGCCTGCATACAGATAGCCGTCCAGATACTCCAGATCGTCTGTCTGATGGCTGTAGCTCTTAAAGGTATCCACAACCTTGCCTTCAACTGTATCGTACTTGGCAATGGCATTGTTGGCCCATGCACCGATATAGATATATCTGCCGGTTTCATCCGTAACCAGTCCGCGGATGTTGGCGCCAACACCGCCTGTCAGACCGATATTGGCTTCAAAGTCTACCATCTGCTTGGTCTGCGGATTGAAGAAGCGAAGATTGATCACGCCAGCGGCTTCGTCATTGACGGGGATCACAATGGACTGACCGGGCAAACGGTCATCGCCCTCAATAGTCACAAAGTGGTTGCCCTCAGAACGCAGCACCTGATTGCCTTCCCAAAGCATCTTAGTGGTGTTATTGGTGAGATCGTATTCAACGATGCCCTTTAACTGTTCCTCACCAAAATAGCTGGAGAAGTAGATCTTTCCGTCTACCTTTTCTGTGACACCGCCGGAGTGACCGGCATTCAGATTGGGGATGTCGGTGAACTTCATCTTATTGCCGGAGATGTCAACGAAGAAGGATACCTTCATAGGGTTGCCACCGGAGAAGGAGCAGAACAGAGTGTTATCGATGAGCTTTACATATTGCAAATACTTGTTGTCAGTATCAAAAGCAAAGGAAATATCAAGGAAATCTACGATCTTCTGGTTAGCAATGTCGTATTTAATGAGGGCGTGCTGCTTTTTGCCATCCTCATTCATATCGCCATCGATGCCCAGATACAGGTAACCGTCCTTATAGGCAAGTCCGCCGTAGCCGCCTTCCTTGGTATCCTTCTCATGACCGGGAACGCCCAGCCATTCACTGATGCAGTAAGACTTTTTGGTCGCCGTGTCATAGTAGCCGATATAGCCGTGGTTCAGAGAGCCGAAGTAGATCTTGCCGTTTCCGTCAGAGACCATACCCAGCACGCCTACCATACCTTTATCAAACAACTTGCTGTCAACGAGAGCTTCCTCATAGGTATTGGTGAACGGGTTGTAGCAGAGCATTCCCTTGGCGGAAGTGATCCATGCGAATCCGTTTTCATCCACCAGGATATACCGGGGCGCATCATTGCCGGTGTTGATCGCATTGACCTGCTTCTTTTCGTCAATATCATAAATGACGAGTTTACCACCGCGCAGTCCCAGATACAGGTAATCGTGTCCGTTGACCACGCCGGTAGCTGCGTGTGTAAAATAGCTTTGAGACACAGGATCCTCTATTGCGACTTCCCAGTTTACACGCACAGAAACATCCTTTTCAGGCGCTGCGGTCCCAGTGGTGGGATCGGTATCCGGCTCAGTAGCCGCCGGCTTGGTCGCCGCGGGAGTGCTGGGAGTAGTAGCCGGGGTATCAGCAGAGCCGGAGGAAGCGGTCAGGGTGATCCCGCAAAGCTTAAAGGTAGTCTTTTTGATCTCCACCTTGCCTGCGTTCTCAGCCGCCAAAAAGACAACTGCATAGCTACCGTCGCTGCTGCCGGTAAAGGCAACATTACTGATGGAAGTGGGATCCTTACCGGCAGGCTGATCGTAACAGCCAACTTTACCGGCAGGAGTCATACCTGCCAGCTTTGTCACAATATCGCCGGCTGCGGCAGGCAGCTCGGACGCAGGCATAACATAGATATTTGCAGCTGCGCCACCGGTATTACCGGAGTCCACGCTGAAATCCATATTATAAGTACCGGCAGCGATACCGTTCAGCTTATAGGCTACAAAGCTATCGGTGCCTTGATTCTTCCAGCGGATATAGGTCATATTTCCGGAAGAGCTGACGCCATTTTTAACGTTGATACTTGCTGTCCCGCCTGTTCCGTCGCTCTTGGCAACCAGCTCCCAGGACTTAGAGCCATCTGCAGGACCGTCACCAACAGACATATTTGTGCCGTCTGCAGCCCAACCGCCGAAGTTAAAGCTGTATGATGTGGCAGCAAACACATTCAGAGGCAAAACAGTCAGAAGCATACATACCAAAAGAATGTATGCAAGAGCCCTTTTTGTAGTTTTGATCATACTTTCTTCTCTCCTTTTAACAAAATTGCCATACGTTTATATTCGCTGTACTTTATTATGTCATACGCCGTTAAATTGTGCAAGATATTCAGAAAACAATTGTAGTTCTGTTAAAATAATTCGTAGAATAGTATAAACAGGCAAAATGATTTCCGAATACATCCTTTCCTCGGTATTATATGCTATAATCCTATCCAAGTAAATTCTAGTAATTATCATAAAAGTGCGATTTATTTGCATTTTCGCCAAGAGAAAACACCGCCCTGTTGGGTGGCGCGTCACATTAGAAGGAGGGATTTGTTTACATTTTCACCAGCGGCAATAAAAAGAACCACCGGTTGGTGGTTCCTTTTGCGCCTTGGCGAAGGAGGGATTTGTTTGCATCTGCGCTCAGCGCAGATAAATGTTTGGCTCCGTCAAGCCGTCGCCAGCGACAGTCCACTGGACTGTCGCATTTAATATTTCAAATCCCTCCTTCTCTTTTCCTCCAAAAGAAAACACCACCCGAATGGGTGGTGTTTTCTTTTGGCGGAGAAGGAGGGATTTGAACCCTCGATACCCTTTTGGGGTATACACGATTTCCAATCGTGCGCGCTCGGCCAGCTACGCGACTTCTCCATAGCAACCGCATTTGCGGTCAGCCTGTGTATAATACTCCATTTATACGCGTTTGTCAAGCCCTTTTTTGCTATTTTTCAGCGACAGGCATTTTCGAAAAAGCAGTTGACATTCCCGCAGAAAATCGTTATAATACTGTGGCTGATATGCTACTGTGGCTCAGTCGGTAGAGCAGCTGATTCGTAATCAGCAGGTCACCGGTTCAAGTCCGGTCAGTAGCTCCAGTCATCCCGAATGCATTTAGCATTCGGGATGATTATTTTCAAGGATGATTTCCAGTGCGGCTTCCGTTGCTTTCCGCCGTATCTGGTCACGGTCGCCGGAGAAGTAAAACTCCCGGGAGACCGTTTTTTTGCTGTCGGAATACCCGACAAATACGGTACCGACAGGTTTTCCGGAGCTATCACTGTCCGGTCCTGCCAGACCGGTAACAGAGACAGCTACATCAGCCTGCAAGCAGCTTCTGGCACCCTCTGCCATAGCCTCAGCAACAGGTGCGGACACTGCCCCTTCCCTGTTCAGCAATTCCAGGCTGACCCCAAGAACAGTGTGCTTTACCCAATCGGTATAGCTGATAACACCGCCTTTGTATATCGCAGAGCTGCCGGGGATCGCCGTCAGCGCAGCCCCGATTCCCCCACCGGTGCAGCTCTCCGCTGTGACCAATGCTCGTCCTTTTAGTGCAGCAAGGACATCACAGCAAAGCATCGTCGTCATATTTGACCGTCACCTTTTCCACATTCTCCAGGGCTTGCAGGATCAGAGCCTCTCTGTCCAGATTCCGCTCGGCTGCAATGACTTGTCCGAGAGTGGGTTTCGTTTTCGGGTGTTTCGGAGTGAACACGGTACAGCAGTCCTCATAAGGCAGAACAGAGGTTTCCAGTGTGCCGATCTTCCGGGCAATGGTAACGATCTCTTCCTTGTCCATACCCACCAAGGGCATAAACACGGGGATGTCAACCACTGCACCTGTGACGGTCATTGCCTCCATTGTCTGGCTTGCCACCTGACCGAGGTTTTCGCCGGTAATCAGCGCGCCACAGCCGTCACGCTTGGCGATCCGCTGAGAGATCTCCATCATAAATCTACGCATAATCAGGGTAAAAAACTCCTCAGGGCAATTATCCCGGATCGCCTCCTGGATCTGGGTAAACCCAACCACATTCACAGTCATTCTGCCGCAATATTTTGTCACCAGCCGGGCAAGCTCCATAACCTTGTCCTTTGCCAGCTGCGATGTGTAAGGATAGGAGAAGAAATGAACAGCCTCCACCTCTACACCGCGCTTTGCGATCATATACGCCGCTACAGGAGAATCGATGCCACCGGACAGCAGGCACATTGCCCTGCCGCCTACGCCGGTGGGAAGTCCACCCGCACCGGGCTCTGCAGGTCCGTGTACATAGGCCGCCAGATCCCGGATCTCAACATAAACTGTATATGCCGGATGGTGGACATCCACCTGACAATTCGGGTGGGCTTCCGCCAATCGTCCGCCGATTTCCTGGGAAATAGCGATACTTGTCATGGGAAATGCCTTATCCGAGCGCTTGGACTCCACCTTAAAGGATGCAGCGCAGTCCAGATCATCCCCAAGGTACTCCTCAACAGCATTGAAAATGCTGTCCATCGTCTTTTCGCAGGGACGGCAGCGGCACAGGCTTACCAGCCCAAAAATGCTATGGCAGGCTTCCCATGCACCGTCTACATCTGCATCCGCGTCCATCGGCTCAACATAAACCGTGGACTGCATAATATATACATCAAAATCGCCGTAAGATTTCATACGGCGGCGGATATTCTGGCGCAGCTTGTTCTCAAACTGGCGCTTATTACTGCCCTTCAAGACAATTTCTCCAAGTTTCAGCAAAAAGATCTCGTTCAAAGTTATTTCCTCGCTCTATTAAAAGTTTACAGTCCGATACTGAATCGCCTCGGCAATGTGTTCGCTATTGATATGTTCGCTGCCCTCAAGATCAGCAATCGTACGGGCAACCTTTAAGATTCGGTCGTAGCTTCGCGCTGTCAGTCCGAATGTATCAAACGCCATTTTCAGCAGTTGTGCACTCTCTTCGTCCAGATTGCAGTAACGCCGGAGTTCATCCGGACCCATTCTGGAATTGCACATTCCTGTCTCCTCACCAAAACGGGCGTGCTGACGCTTACGAGCCAGATCGACCCGTTCTTTTACCTTTTCAGAAGGCTCAGCCTCTTCCCTTCTGCGCAGCTCCTCAAAGTGGACAGCAGGAACTTCAATAATAATATCAATTCTGTCCAGCAGCGGTCCGGAGATCCGACTGCGATACGCCTCAATGGTATGCTCCGAGCAGGTACATTTCCCGGACGGGTCGCCGTACCAGCCACATTTGCACGGGTTCATTGCGCACACGAGCATAAACTCCGCAGGATAGGATACGGATGCAGCAACGCGAGAGATCGTTACTTTTCCGTCCTCCAGCGGCTGCCGCATCATATCCAAAGTGTCTTTGCGGAATTCCGGCAGCTCATCCAAAAACAGGACACCTTTATGGGCAAGGGAGATCTCGCCGGGCTTGGGATTTGTACCGCCACCGATAAGACCCGCATTGGACACGGTATGGTGAGGCGAACGGAACGGTCTTCGGGTCAAAAGCGGTGACTTACTTGACAGCAAACCCATCACTGAGTATATCTGGGTAACTTCAAGGGATTCCTCCCAAGTCATATCCGGCAGAATGGACGGAAGACGCTTGCTAAGCATACTTTTACCGGAGCCGGGAGGTCCGATCAGCAGGATATTATGACTGCCAGCAGCGGCAATTTCCATTGCTCGCTTCACATTCTCCTGACCGACAACATCCTTAAAGTCCAGCAGCTGCATTTCCTTACGCTCCGGAACCCACATAGGCTCCTCGGCTAAGGGATTGCCCTCGTTAAGAGAGGCAGCCAGTTCTGCGACAGAGCGAACCGGAATGATAGCCGGTCCTCTGGCAAGGGTGGCTTCTGCGGCATTTTCCGCAGGGACATAGACTGTATCAAAGCCCGCCCGTTTGGCAGCCATTGCCATAGGCAGCACACCATTGACGCTTCGAATTGTACCGT